>JAGHUV010000003.1 GCA_018064665.1 Candidatus Crickella caballi
AAATTGGAATTAGAAACGCGCAAACCCTTGAAATTACAGAAAATAATTCCAAAACAGGACTGCGCATCGAGGAGGCGAGGCGACTCACGTTTGCTTTGGGAGAGAGAAATTGGAATTATTGATTATAAAATCAAGGGTTCTAGCGATTCATGTTCCAAAAGTGAGGGCAAGGAGGTGGGATGCGAGCGCGTAGAGGAAAAAAGTGAGGGCAAAGAGGCAGGATGCGAGCAGCACGTAGAGGTGGAGCGCAATCGGAAGAGGGCAAAGAGCGAGCGTACAAAGTCGTACTAAGTTGAATACGTCAGGTATAGGGCAAATGTCAAAATAAGGTACTGAAATGTCGGAATGAGGTTCTGTAATGTTCGAGTAATCCGCCGTCCGGAATTATCATTTATACATCACAAGTCAGAATATTTAAAGAAGACAGAAGGAGGTAAATGATGGCATATAACAACAACAGAGGTGGCGATGATATCGTTTTTAAGATCGTCGGACATATCGGTGTTCTGGCAGAATACCAGACAGGATGGAGCAAGGAGGTCAATATTGTTGCCTGGAATGATGGAGCACCGAAGATCGATATCCGCGACTGGAATCCGGAGCATACTCGACTTACCAAGGGAATCACTTTGTATGAGGAAGAGGCTCGCAGACTGGCTGAGCTTCTGAGTGAGAGATTCAATTCTCCCGGCAAGGGAACTCCTGTAGTGCCGACTCAGGGCGAGAGCTTTGCGGCGAGAGCTAAAGATGCAGACCTAAGATCGGATTCGCTGATTGAAGATGAACAGGAGGTCACAGATGACGAGACGGATACAGAGGTTAGCACATTTGAGGATTTGAGCGGAGAAGAAACCCCTGAGGATGAGGAGGATTAAGCCTGATGAAAAGAAGAATCGCGGCGTGGCTGATGTGTTTGCTGAGCTTTGCAGGGGTTGTTGCTCTTAATTTTGACTATAGCTGCGCCGCAGCAACAACCGTTACGCTCAAGATGGGAAAGACAGAATACTACGGTGTGAGGAACTACTGTACAACCTGGAGATGGGTAACGCATATCAACGGAGAGCCAGTGGATCTGGATGATGAGCCGGGGGTCAGCAGGTCATACGCATATTGCGTGCAGCCGGATAAGCCCACCCCGTCGGAAGGAACCTATAATGTCACGGTAATAGATGAGGACAATACCGGAAGAACAGCTAAGATGCGCAAGCTCATATATTATCTTCCGGGTGGTTATGGATACACTTCGGTAACTAAGAAGAAGTGGTTCAGCAAGAGCGTTGAGGGGTGCAGCGACTATGCACTTGGACATATTGCACTCTCGTACCTGTATGATAATTGTTCCGGAAACTCAGATGCGTGGTTTGGAACAGGAGACGCTGTAAAGAGCAAGGTTAAAGACATGATAAAAGAACTGTCTTCTTTGCCTGACCCACCGGAAGAATTCGAGGTTTTCTGGATCAAAGTTGACGGGTATCAGGATGTTTTCGGAGCAATATATGACACCGAATACGGTAAAGCGTCCGTAAAGAAAATTTCCTCGAATACACTTATAAGCGCAGGAAATAACTGCTACTCGCTCGAAGGAGCGCAGTATACGGTTTATAAGGACAAGGCGTGTACCGAGGGTGCCGAAACCAAAACGGGCGATAAGGCTGTAATAACGGTGCATTCAGACGGAAAGTCAGACGAAATTACTGTCGAAACAGGAGATTACTACATTAAAGAAACAAAGGCTCCGCGTGGTTATGCGCTGGATACGGATGTGCATTCGATTCAGATAACAAGAGACAAGACAACTGTATACTCAGCAAGCGATACACCTAAGAGCAATCCCGTAGACTTAATAATTCAGAAGGTCGACAGGGAGACAGGAATAGGCAGGGCTCAAGGCAAAGCGAGCTTAAAGGACGCGGAATTTAAGATTACCTATTATGATGTCACGCCGGGTAAGGATATGACGGACGATGATTTGAGGGCGGCAATTAAGGATAAGGCTGCAGCAAAGATCAAAGGTAAGGAAGCTGTCTGGATCATGCGCACGGATGAAGAGGGAAAGATAAACTTTGCTGACCCGGAAAAGTATCTTATCAGAGAAAGGAGTGCAGACTTATACAGAGACAGTAAGGACAGGTATGTAATACCTATCGGAATCATCACCATTGAAGAAATATCGGCGCCTGAAGGTTACAAGAGGAATGAAGAGCTTTTCATAAGAGCGATTCGGGAGACAGGAACAGTGGAGACGCTGCAGACGTTTAAGACCCTGACGGACGGTGACGCAGTTACCGAACAGGTCTATAGAGGAGACATAAGCTTCTCCAAATCTGCCGATGGAGGCAGAAAAATGAAATACATTCCATTTAAGATCAGCTCTGTAACAACGGGAGAGAGTCATATAGTCTTTACAGACGAGAACGGGTATGCCAACACAGCAAGCAGCTGGAATGCACATACTCAGAATACGAACGAAGGCAAGAGCTCCTGGGATGGAATCTGGTTCAACGGATATAACGATGTTGAAACCGGTGCAAAGGCAGAAAATCGACTCGCGGCTCTTCCATATGACACTTACACTATCGAAGAACTGCGGTGCGACTCAAACGAGGGATACAGTTTGCTCAAAGATACAGTAACAATCAACAGGGACAGTGTTCTTATAGATCTCGGAACCTTTGATGATAAGCCGGAATCTGAGCCTGAGATTCATGAAGTGATCTCATCCGAGCACGCTTCCCCAAAGCATGTCAGCAAAGGTGTTGAGACGGGTGATGATAAAATGCCGGCAGCGTTGTATTACATTGCGATGCTGCTTGCTGTATCGGAGCTGGCGCTGTTGACCGCTCTCCGCAAGAATGATAGACTCAATACAGAAAATGTAAGTGAATTCGCGGAGGATCAGTAATGCGTGTAGCTTTCCATACACTGGGATGCAAAGTTAATCAATATGAGACGGAGGCTATGAAAGAAGCCTTCGTTTCTCGTGGTGCGGAAATTGTCGATGAGGACGAGGTCGCAGACGTATATATCGTAAACACCTGTACTGTAACGAATATTGCCGACAGGAAATCGCGCCAGTATATAAGAAGAATGAAAGGTGTTAACCCGGAGGCCGTTGTTGTAGTGACAGGCTGCTATGCACAGACCTCGCCTGAAGAGGTGTCGGCACTTCCTGAAGTTGATCTGGTTATCGGCAACGGACTAAAGTCGGGAATATGTAATAAGGTCTATGAATACATAGAAGGAAAATCGGTCGATAATGAAGTGCAGGTGCTGGAACGTAATAATCTCAATTATTATGAAGACATGGGGCTTGTAGCTTCAAGCGAGTCCGGTATGACAAGGGCATATATCAAAATTCAGGAGGGCTGTGACAGGTTCTGCGCGTACTGCCTGATTCCTTTCGCGCGAGGACCTGTTAGGAGCAGGCCGCCTGAGGAGATCGTTGCGGAGGCGACCATGCTCCTTGATGCCGGCTATAAGGAAATCGTGCTGACCGGTATCAACACAGCCCTTTACGGAACAGAAGCAGGCTTTGAGTGCGACCGTAAGCCTGAAGAGGAGGGCATGAAGCCTATCGAGCTTATTATTTCCCGTCTCGATTCGATAGACAGGGAGTTCAGAATAAGACTCAGCTCACTCGAACCTACTGTTGTAGATAAGAATGATGTTGAGAGAATTATAAGATTTGACAAGCTTTGCCATCATCTTCATCTGTCTGTACAAAGCGGAAGCAGCAAAGTAATCAAGGCGATGAACCGCCATTATACGCAGGAGGATTACCTGGATATCGTTAAAGCAATCCGCAGGTTTGATCCTCTTTACGGAATAACAACGGACATTATAGTCGGATTCTCCGGGGAGACAGAGGATGACTTTGAGGAAAGCATCAGGACAGTGCATGAGGCAGAATTCGGCAAGGTCCACGTCTTCCGTTACTCAAAGAGAAAAGGAACTGTAGGAGAAAAGCTGCCTGACGAGGTACCTGGAACTGTCAAGAACAGAAGGTCGGAAATACTGGCCGAAGCAGCAGATGCAGCAGCGAGAGCCTTTATGCTGAAGAATCTCGGTGCACGTCACAAGGTGCTCGTGGAGGAGAAGCAGATGATCAATGAGAGAGAGTACCTTGTCGGTTACACCGGCAACTATATTCGAGCATATATTGAGAATGACAGCAGCATTGAGGTGGGCGCCTTTGTTGAAGCTGAGCTGTGTGAGCTGATGGAGGATGGCTGCCTCGCAAGAGTATAAGAGAATAATGTGTTCTGTGCTGATCGTTGCAGTGACAACGACAGTAAAACGCCCGGATATCCGCATTCTTAACAAGAGAGTGCGCCGATGCCCGGGCGTTTGAGATTCGTGCTGTAAAAGTGATAAAACAGGCGGAGCGCAGCATGTCGATAAATGAAATTCTACACTGTTTATCCTGTTATTGAGAGTATTGTCGGGAGAAGCTGCTTCTTGCGGCTCATTACTCCCGGCATTGAATAGATGTTTTTACCGATCTGCCTGTACGGCAAATCGTTGTTCAGCCTGTTGTCGCTGACAAGCAGAACGCTGTCTTCGGTAAGCACATTTGTTATCATAAGCATTACCCAGCCGAGGTTGTGTGTGCGTCTTATCTCTTCAAGTGCTGCCAGATAGCTTGCCGAATATTCATCGATATCGGACAGGGTCGTTACTTCACACTGACCGATTCCCATGTGGATGCCGCCGCTTTCGTATTCCTTGAAATCCCCCTGAGCCTTCTCGAGCGGATCCTGAGCTGCAAGGCTTTCGACAGAGTTGAATATTCTTCTGCCATATTCAGCTACATCTTCAATGCCTGCGATTTTCGCAAGATCTTCGGCTGCGCGAACGTCGGTCGGTGTGGTCGTCGGACTTTTGAGAATAAGCGTATCTGAAAGAAGCCCGGTAAGCATGTAGCGTGCGGCGAGTTCGTCGGGCTCGATGCCGTACTTGCGGAACTGCTGAAGGACAATGGTGCAGGTGCTTCCGAGCGGCTCTGCCGCTATGTAGATCGGCAGCTTGGTGGACAAAGCATCCAGACGATGATGATCGATTATTTCGAGAATGCGCGCACCTTCGATGCCGTTGATGCTTTGCCCGGCCTCATTGTGATCGACCATTATGATGTTCTCGCTCGGTTTGTCGAGGAAGCATCTTCTTGTAACAAATCCCACGTATTTATCGCCATCCATTACTGCCATGCCACGGAGCCGTGTCTTGCCGAAGTCCACTTTGGCATCATCGAAAAGCTCATTGACCTGAAACTGCTTCGGCTTGGAGCTAACCATGCTGATGAGCGGCTCAACGAGCCTCATACGGTGCAGTGCTGCGGCTGTTCCCAGTGGCGTAGTATAAACAAGCCCCTTATATCCGCTGAAATCGTAATCCAGTTCACCGTCTATCGTCGTGATGATGATTGCCGGGACCTGACTCTCTATAGCGTGCTTTATGATAGGAGATCTGTTTCCCATGAAAACGATGCAGCGATCGTCTGTGCTGACGAAATCTGCGAAGGCTTCCTGGGAAGCGGCACCGATTAGCATGTATCCCTCGATGATCTCAGACTCGCCGGCCTGAATAAGTGTGCCCGGGATGGTTTTGGCTACGTTTTCAACCGGGAATCTATAGATAGGATCCTCACCCATGTTGTCCCTGAGGAACCATGAGCTGATGTCATCTATGCTGAGCAGAGCCCGGAACTTGTGGCCGTCATAAAGAGGCAGAACAGATTCTTTGTGGCGCTTGAATGACTGGACCAGTGCATAGATCGGCGAGGTTGACTGAACATACCTGCGCGTATGATGCATGACATCACCGACTCTCGGATGAACATCCTTCTTGTATGAAGGAATCGGGAGCTCGAGCTCGTTCATCTGCTTGAGAACAGTATCGGAAACAGGGCTGCAATGTACAGGAATATATTCATTGTCAGGGTCGATCGTGTTCTTGAGGATCGCATATGCGCTTGCTGAACACAAACTGTCCAGATCCGGATTACGATGGCCTGTGATGTAAATTTTACTCATAATTAATCACCTCGGGGTAAATAATAGCACAGATAACGACGCGGTTCACCTAACTGGCGTAAAACAGTGGAATTTAATATAGGGATGCGGAGTTCGGATGCACGGAATGTTAAGTATATATGTTAAATTTGTAGACACCGGTTCGTATAGCAGATGAACCGCCGACGAGATAATTGTCAGCAGCGATAATGGGCGGAAGGCTTACAATAAGATACCGGTTGTGTTACACTATCTATTAGAAAAGAGAAAATGATTGACGTGGCAAGGCGGTATAACCGCCTGAGCGCAGCGGACATTATCACAGATCATAAATAATCAGGAAAGGAGAACCACAATGGAAGATTGCATTTTCTGCATGCTGGCTAACGGGCAGATCCCTACGGACATGATATACCAGGACGAAATGATCGCAGTATTCCGCGATGCACAGCCTCAGGCGCCTGTTCACATGCTGATGGTACCTAAGATTCATGTTGCATCACTCGATGATCTTACTGATGAGAATGCTGAGCTTATGGCTCACATGATGCTTAAGATTAAAGAGGTCGCAGCACAGGAGGGTCTTGAGAACGGATACAGATGCGTTATCAACACAGGTGAGGACGGACAGCAGTCTGTTAAGCATCTGCACATTCATATTCTCGGCAAGAGAGCAATGCAGTGGCCACCGGGCTAAAGCCTCAGACAGTAATAATATCGATGAAACAGGCAGAGAGCAGCTTATCACAGGCAGCTCTCTGTTTTTTTATTAAATTTGGGCATATTTATTGTCGAAAAAGGTCGAATTAACCACTATATATAGTGCAAAATACGGCTGAAAACACACAATATCGGCACTTAAAGATACGCGTGGCAGAGTGTACAAGGCGGAGCGCTGAAAAGCCTTGAAATCATTGGGTTTTGCACCATAAAAAAGTCGAAAATTTACGAAAAAATATTTTAAAAAAGTCTTGCAAAAAAATCACTTCTAAGATATATTTATAAGGCTTGTTAAATGCGAAGAAGTAGGAAGTTACCGCGCTATCGGATAATTTCTACTGAGAAGTCCTCACATTGGATCGAGGGCGGAGGGTTTCGCTTTTTTGTCGTGTGCTAAGCGTTAAGAAACGCACGAAAAAGTGTACGAGATGCTCCAAACGTTGCTTAAAACGCTGAAAAGCGTTGAAAAATGAAGCGTCTTAAGTGCTTCGGAATGTAGTTTCCATAGCGACTTGACCCCGCAAAATCAGGCGAAGTCCTGTACAAGCAATAGCGAAAATTAGTACAAACAAATTAACAGGAGGATCTACAATGAGTGAACTACAGAAAATCAGAGTAAGGCTTAAGGCTTATGACCATGCTCTTCTGGACAAGTCAGCTGCTAAGATCGTAGAAGCTGCTAAGAAGACTGGCGCAGATGTATCGGGACCTATTCCACTCCCAACAGAGAAGGAAGTCGTTACAATCATCAGAGCCGTTCATAAGTACAAGGACAGCAGAGAGCAGTTCGAGCAGAGAACTCACAAGAGACTGATCGACATCACAAATGCAACAACAAAGACAACAGAAGCTCTCACAAAGCTGGATATGCCTGCAGGCATTGATATTGAGATCAAGCTCTAAGCTAGATTAGAAAGATCACACGAGAGGCAATCAAGAGTATCGGAGATAAGCACCGACCAACCAAGCAAACCGGAGTGATCCGCTGTATGAAAGTAGGAGGAAACATATGAAAACACTTTTGGGAAAGAAAATCGGAATGACTCAGATTTTCGCCGAAGACGGAACCGTAATTCCGGTTACTGTCGTTGAGGCAGGTCCTGAGACTGTCGTTCAGATCAAAACCGTTGAGACAGACGGATATGACGCAGTTCAGGTTGGTTACGAAGACCAGAAGCCTCAGAGAGTCAACAAGCCGCTGACAGGCCACTATGCTAAGGCCGGCGTTGACACTAAGAAGCACCTTGCAGAGTTCAAGCCTGAAGAGGGCGCTGCTTACGAAGTTGGACAGGTTATCACAGTAGCTGATTTCGAAGAAGGAATGAAGCTCGACGTAACCGGAACTTCCAAGGGTAAAGGAACTCAGGGTAACATCAAGAGACACGGCCACCGCAGAGGACCTATGACTCACGGTTCAAAGCACAAGAGACTGGCCGGAGCACTGGCAGCCGGAACTTATCCATCAAGAGTATTCAAGGGCAACAAGGCTCCTGGAAGAATGGGTAGAGATACGGTTACAGTTCAGAACGTAGTACTTGTAAAGACATTAGCTGACCAGAACATCATGCTGATCAAGGGAGCTGTTCCTGGAAAGAAGGGTGGCCTTCTGAAGATCAAGCCTGCTGTTAAGGGTCAGGGCAAATAAGCGGAAAGGAGGAACTGAAAATGGCAAAAGTAAGCGTAGTAGACACTACCGGCAAGAAGGTTAAGGACATTACACTTTCCGACGAGATCTTCGGAATCGAGCCTAACGAGTTTGCTGTTCATGAGGTAGTTAAGAATTACCTGGCTAACCAGAGACAGGGAACCCAATCTGCTAAGACAAGAGCAGAAGTTAGAGGAGGCGGAAAGAAGCCTTTCAGACAGAAGGGAACAGGACGCCACAGACAGGGTAGCTCAACAGACCCTTCACAGATCGGCGGCGGAATCGTTTTCGCACCAAAGCCAAGAAGCTACAGATACAGCCTCAACAAGAAGCTGAAGAGACTCGCTCTCAAGTCTGTACTCTCAGCTAAGGTTGCTGACAACGAGCTGATCGTAGTAGACGAGTTCAAGTTCGCAGAGCCTAAGACAAAGGAAATGATCAAGGTTCTTGAGAACATCAAGGCTGACAAGAAGGCTCTGATCGTTATGGACGAGAAGGACGAAAACGTAATTAAGTCAGCTCATAACATCCCTGGCGTTAGAACTGCACTGGTAACAACCATGAATGTTTACGAAATCGTAAATCATTACACACTGGTTCTCACTGAGGCAGCTGCTAAGAGAATTGAGGAGGTGTACGCATAATGAAGACTGGTTACGATGTAATTATCAGACCTATCATCACTGAGAACAGCATGGATATGGCTGAGGAAAAGAAATATGCGTTCAAGGTAGCAAAGGATGCTAACAAGACTGAGGTTCGTAAGGCTATCGAGGATATCTTCGGTGTAGACGTAGCTAAGGTTAACATCATGAACGTAAGCGGAAAGAAGAAGAGAATGGGAAGAACAATCGGAACAACAGCTTCTTACAAGAAGGCAGTTGTTACACTTACTGCAGACAGTAAGGAAATCGAGATCTTCCAGAATCTGTAAGAAGGAGGCAGTAAGAAATGGGAATCAAGAAATATAAACCAACGACTCCTGGTCTTAGAGGTATGACAGTCTCCACATTCGAGGAGATCACAACCGATAAGCCGGAAAAGTCTCTTACAGTCACCCTGAAGAAGAATTCCGGAAGAAACGTAAGAGGTAAGATCACAGTAAGACACAGAGGCGGCGGATACAGACCTAAGTACAGAATCATCGATTTCAAGAGAAATAAGGATGATATCCCTGCAACTGTTAAGACAATTGAGTACGATCCAAACAGAACTGCAAACATCGCACTCGTTGTTTACGCAGATGGTGAGAAGAGATACATCATCGCTCCTCACGGCCTGAAGGTTGGCGACATAATTGAGTCCGGCGTTAACGCTGATATCAAGCCTGGCAACACACTGCCAATCGCTAACATCCCTCTGGGTACCGTTATTCACAACATCGAGCTTAAGCCTGGCAAGGGCGCACAGCTGGTAAGAGCTGCCGGAAACGGAGCACAGCTGATGGCTAAAGAAGGAAAGTATGCACAGGTTAGACTTCCTTCCGGCGAGGTAAGAATGGTCAGCATGGAATGCAGAGCTACAATCGGCGAAGTAGGAAACATTGACCACGGCAACATCAAGATTGGTAAGGCCGGCCGTAAGAGACATATGGGCTGGAGACCTACAGTAAGAGGTTCTGTTATGAACCCTAACGATCACCCACACGGCGGTGGTGAAGGTAGAGCGCCAATCGGTCGCAAGGGACCTGTTACTCCTTGGGGCAAGCCGACACTCGGTTATAAGACACGTAAGAAGAACAAGGCTTCTAACAAGATGATCGTTAGAAGAAGAAACGGTAAGTAGGGAGGAGCACATTAATGGGAAGATCGCTTAAGAAAGGCCCTTTCGTTGATAAGAAGCTTCTGAAGAAGATCGAAGAGATGAATGCGGCTAACGAGAAGAACGTAATTAAGACATGGTCCAGACCATCAACAATTTTCCCTCAGATGATCGGTCACACAATCGCTGTTCATGACGGACGCAAGCATGTGCCTGTATATATCACTGAGGATATGGTAGGACATAGGCTCGGAGAATTTGCTCCAACCAGAACTTTTAAGGGTCACTCCGGTGACAGAAAGATGTAGTAACAGAAAGGAGAAGCTATGGAAGCTAAGGCAATTGCCAAGTATGTAAGAATGTCTTCAAGTAAGCTCAAGCCTGTTGCTGATCTGGTAAGAGGAAAGGACCTGAACGACGCACTTACAATTCTTAAGTTCACACCTGGTAAGGGTTCAGAACTTATTGAAAAGGTTGTTAAGTCAGCAGCAGCTAATGCTGAGAACAACCACGACATGAATCCTGATTTACTCTACGTTGCAGAGATCAAGACAAATCAGGGACCTACAATGAAGCGCTGGAGAGCCGGTGCTCAGGGTAGAGCAGGAATGATTCTCAAGAGAACAAGCCACATCAGCGTAGTTCTTAAGGAAAGAGAAGAGACTGCAAAGAAGGCTGCTCCTAAAGCAGCAGAAACTGAGAAGGAGGAGGTTCGCTAATGGGTCAGAAAGTTAATCCACATGGAATGAGAGTTGGAATTAACAAGGATTGGAGCTCAAAGTGGTATGCTGACAAGAGCAACTTTGCGGATTTCCTTGTAGAAGACAATCAGATCAGAGTATTCGTTAAGAAGAGACTCTACAACGCAGGTGTTTCCAACATTGTTATTGAGAGACCTGAAGCAAACAAGGTAAAGGTTATCGTAATGGTTGCAAGACCTGGAATGGTAATCGGAAAAGCCGGAGAAGGCATTGAAGAATGCAAGAAGGCTCTTAACAAGCTTACAGGAAAGACCGTAGAGGTTTCACTGGAAGAAGTAAGAAGAACTGAGCTCGACGCACAGCTCACAGCTGAGAGCGTAGCACAGGCACTCGAGAGAAGAACTTCTTTCAGAAGAGCAATGAAGCAGCCTATCCAGAGAACAATGAAGGCTGGCGCAAAGGGTATCAAGATCGTTTGCTCCGGAAGACTGGGCGGTGCTGAAATTGCAAGAAGCGAAAAGTACAGCGAAGGAAATGTTCCTCTGCACACACTGAGAGCGGACATCGACTATGGTTTCGCAGAAGCTGATACAACCTATGGCAAGATCGGTGTTAAGGTTTGGATCAACCACGGCGAGATTCTCGATAAGGTCCTCAAGAGCGCAGTTCCTTCTTCAGACGAGGGCAGAAGAGATAAGAAGTCCAGAAGAAATGACAAGAAGGACAGAAGAAATGCTGGAAGAGCTGACAGAAGAGAAGGAAGAAGATTTGACGGTCGTGAGGCAAAGCCTGAGGTAAAGCCTGCAACAACAAGAGTTCGCAAGACACCTAAGGCTGCTCCTGCTCCTGTAGAGGAGGCTCAGGTTGAGGCTCCAGCTGAGGCAGCAGTACAGGAAACAGAAGCATAGTAAATAGTAGAGAAAGGAGAAACTCGCCATGTTAATGCCAAAACGTGTTAAGCGTAGAAAACAGCACCGTGGCAGAATGAAGGGAATTGCCACAAAGGGCAATTACGTTGCATACGGTACATATGGCCTTGCAGCAGACGGACGCGGATGGATTGATTCCAACCAGATCGAGGCAGCAAGAATTGCAATGACAAGGTCCATTAAGAGAGGCGGAAAAGTATACATTAAAATTTTCCCACATAAGCCAGTAAGTAAGAAGCCTATCGGCGTACGTATGGGTTCCGGTAAGGGAGCACCTGAGTACTGGGTAGCAGTTGTAAAACCAGGTAGAGTTATGTTCGAAATCGAAGGAGTAACTGAGGAGCAGGCTAAGGAAGCTATGAGACTTGCAGCACACAAGCTCCCTATCAAGTGCAAATTCGTTGTTAAGGAACAGGAAGCAGGAGGTGAGCAGTAATGGATCTGGAAAAGATTAGAAAGATGACAGATCAGGAAAGAACTGCTGAGCTCAACAAGATGAAGCAGGAGCTGTTCAACCTGAGATTCCAGCACGTAACCGGACAGCTTGAGAACCCGGTTAAGATGAGAGAAGTTAGAAGAGATATCGCTAGAGTTAAGACTATCATCAGAGAGAAAGAGCTCGAGCAGAACGCATAAGAAAGGAGGATAACTAACAATGGAAAGAAACAGAAGAAAAACAAGAACCGGAATCGTTTTAAGCGATAAGATGGAAAAGACTGTTGTTGTTGCTACAGAAGAAATCGTTAGACATTCTCTTTATGGAAAGGGCGTTAAGAGAACTAAGAAGTTCAAGGCTCACGATGAGATGAACGAGTGTGGCATCGGCGATAAGGTGTTGATTATGGAGACTAAGCCAATCTCAAAGGATAAGAGATGGAGAGTAGTCGAGATTATCGAGAAGGCTAAGTAAGGAGGCAACATAATATGATTCAGACTGAAAGTAGATTAAGAGTTGCCGACAATTCTGGAGCTAAGGAACTGCTGTGCATCAGAGTTCTTGGCGGCACAGGCCGTAAGTATGCGAACATCGGTGACATTATCATTTGCACTGTTAAGGCCGCTACTCCTGGCGGAGCTGTTAAGAAGGGCGACGTTGTAAAGGCAGTTGTAGTAAGAACAAAGCGCGGCACAAGAAGAACTGACGGTTCATACGTAAAGTTCGACCAGAACGCTGCAGTTATCATTAAGGACAAGAACGACAAGAACCCGGTTGGTACACGTATCTTCGGACCTGTTGCTAGAGAACTTAGAGATAACGGCTTTATGAAGATCGTGTCATTGGCACCAGAAGTATTATAGGAGGTGTAGTGATGCAGATTAAAAAAGACGACACAGTGGTTGTAATCGCAGGAAAGGACAAGGGCAAAACCGGTACTGTTCTGAGAACAATCCCTAAGAAAAACAAGGTAGTAGTTGAGGGCGTTAACATGGTAACAAAGCATGCTAAGGCTACAAGAACTGCTGCAGCAGAAATTAAGCACTTTGAAGGACCTATCGATGCATCCAACGTTATGTACTATGACAAGGAAGCAAAGACAGCAACAAGAATCGGATACAAGGTAGAGGATGGCAAGAAAGTCAGAGTCTCCAAGAAGTCCGGCAAGGTAATTGACTAGGAAAGGAGGAGTAGATAATGGAAATCAGACTTAAAGATAAGTATAAGAATGAAGTTTTCAAAGCTATGCAGGATAAGTTCAACTACTCCAATCCTATGGAAGTTCCAAAGCTGACTAAGATTACCATCAACATGGGACTTAGCGAGGCTAAGGACAACGCTAAGATTCTGGAGAGCGCTGTAAAGGAAATTTCTCTGATCGCAGGACAGAGACCTGTAGTAACTAAGGCAAGAAAGTCCATCGCTAACTTCAAGGTTAGAGAGGGAATGCCTGTAGGAGCTAAGGTTACTCTGAGAGGAGACAGAATGTACATTTTCGCTGACAAGCTGTTCAACCTCTCACTTCCAAGAGTAAGAGACTTCAAGGGACTCAGCAGAGATTCATTCGATGGCAGAGGAAACTACTCCATGGGACTCAAGGAACAGCTCATCTTCCCTGAAATCGTTTATGATGATGTTGAGACTATCAAGGGCATGAACATCGTGTTCACAACAACAGCTAAGACAGACGAAGAAGCATTCGCACTGCTCGAGCTGCTCGGAATGCCTTTTGCAAAAGCTACTAATTAATATAGGAGGAGATCATGGCAAAAACTTCAATGAAAGTTAAGCAGGCTAGAAAGCCAAAGTATTCAACAAGGGCTTACACTAGATGCAAAGTATGCGGAAGACCGCATTCAGTACTGAAGAAGTATGGTATCTGCCGTATCTGCTTCAGAGAGCTCGCTTACAAGGGAGAGATTCCTGGCGTAAAGAAAGCAAGCTGGTAAACGTTAATTTTCGCAGGCCCGTCATGTTGCGGCTCCGGGGGAGCGAATAATCGGCACGATAAGGCGGGAACCACGTTAAGAAAGGAGAAATTACTGTTATGGCAATGACAGACCCTATAGCAGACATGCTAACAAGAATCAGAAATGCCAACACAGCAGGTCACCCAACAGTTGAAATTCCTAACTCAAAGATGAAGAAGGCAATCGCTCAGATTCTTCTCGACGAGGGATTCATCAACGGATTTGAGGTTGTAGAAGACAACGCTCAGGGTACCATCAAGGTAGATCTGAAGTACGGCCCTAATAGGGAAAAGACAATTATCGGATTAAAGAAGATTTCAAAGCCTGGCCTCAGAGTTTATGCTAAGGCAGGAAGAGTTCCTAAGGTACTCGGCGGACTTGGAATCGCTATTCTGTCAACTTCCAACGGTGTTATCACTGACAAGGAAGCTCGCAAGCTCGGAGTTGGCGGAGAAGTTATTTGTTACGTTTGGTAGGAGGTAGACAATATGTCAAGAATTGGTGTTAGACCTATAACCATCCCTGCCGGCGTAGAGGTAACGGTAGAAGATGGCAACATCATTAAGGTAAAGGGACCTAAGGGTGAACTTTCTCAGAAGGTTAGCGCTAACATGAACATCAAGATCGAGGACGGCGTTATCACAGTTGAGAGACCTGATGATGCAAGAGAAAACAGATCACAGCATGGTCTGGCTAGAACCCTGATCAACAACATGATCGAGGGAGTAACTAATGGTTACATGAAGAAGCTGGTTCTGGTAGGTGTTGGATACACAGCAGCAAAGCAGGGTGACACTCTGACTCTGAAGCTCGGATATTCACATCCAATCGAGCTGGTTGATCCTGAAGGTATTACTACAGAGACTCCTGACGCTACAACAATCATCATCAAGGGCATTGATAAGGCTCTCGTAGGAAACTACGCAGCTGATATCAGAGCTTGGAGAGCACCAGAGCCATACAAGGGCAAGGGCGTACTCTACGATGGCGAAGTTGTTAAGAAGAAGGAAGGCAAGAGCGGAGCTGCATAGGAAAGGAGGAAAGAAAATGGCAAATACTAGCAGAAATGACAGAAGACTCAAGAGACATGCAAGAGTTAGAAAGAACGTTTTCGGAACTCCTGAGAAGCCAAGAATGTGCGTATTCAGATCCAATAAGAACATCTCAGTTCAGATTATTGACGATGTTAACGGAACAACACTGGTTGCTGCTTCTTCACTCGATAAGGACCTCAAGGCTGAGATCGCTTACGGTGGAAACAAGGACGCTGCAAAGCAGGTTGGAAAGGCAATTGGAGAGAAAGCTATCGCTAAGGGCATTAAGGAAGTGTGCTTTGACAGAGGCGGATACCTCTTCCACGGAAGAGTTAAGGAACTCGCTGATGCTGCACGCGAAGCCGGCCTGGAATTCTAGAGGGAGGACACAGAATGCGTAATACAGTAGATGCGTCCAAGATGGAACTCACAGAAACTATCGTTGACATCAGACGTGTAGCTAAGACTGTTAAGGGCGGAAGAAACATGAGATTCTCCGTAACAGTAGTAGTTGGAGACGGCGAAGGTCACGTAGGAATGGGTCTTGGTAAGGCTATCGAGATCCCTGAAGCTGTAAGAAAAGCCACAGAGGATGCTAAGAAGAAAATGATTTATGTACCTACTGTTGGAACTACAGTTCCTCATGAGACAGTAGGAATCTTCGGAGCAGGCAAGGTTCTCATCATGCCATCCGCTAAGGGTACAGGCGTTATCGCAGGTTCATCTGTTCGTACAGTACTCGAGGCAGCAGGCATCAAGGATGTAAGAGCTAAGTCACTCGGAACAAGCAACACAGGAAACATGGCAAGAGCAACTATGGAAGGTCTTAAGAACCTGACAACTGTTGAGGAAGTTGCTAAGCGTCGTGGAAAAACACCTGAAGAAATTATCGGATAGGAGGCAAGGATATGGCAAAGCTTAAGATTACATTAGTTAAGAGCCCACTCGCTTGTCAGCCTAAGCAGAGAAAGACTGTTGAAGCACTGGGACTGAGAAAGTTACATCACTCAGTAGAGCTTGAGGATTCTCCGGCAACTCGCGGAGCAATCAACAAGGTTTCACACCTTCTCAAAGTAGAAGAGCTGTAAGGAGGGCTATGACCATGAGAATTCATGAACTACATAAGCCAGAAGGCTCCACAAAGGCACCTAAGAGAATCGGTCGCGGACAGGGTACCGGCCAGGGCACAACTGCAGGCAGAGGTATGAACGGACAGAACTCAAGAAGCGGTGGCGGAGTAAGACTTGGCTTCGAGGGTGGTCAGATGCCACTCTATAGAAGACTCCCTAAGAGAGGATTCACAAATCACTGGGCTAAAGAATATGCAGAGATCAATGTTAAGGATCTCAACAGATTCGATGACGACACAGTAGTTGACATCGAGCTGATGCTCGAGTCCGGACTTGTTAAGCAGGTTAAGGACGGAGTAAAGGTTCTCGGAAACGGAGAACTCACTAAGAAGCTCACAGTAAAGGCTGAGAAGTTCAGCAAGAGCGCTGCCGAGAAAATTGAAAAGGCAGGCGGAAAGGTAGAGGTTATCTAATGGAATTCGTGAAGACTTTCTCCAAAGCATGGAAGATTCAGGAACTTAGACAGAAAATCATCTTCACTCTTCTTATGCTGGTCGTATTCAGAATCGGTTCAAACATTCCGGTACCGGGTATCGACAGAGAGTATCTCGCGCAGATGTTCACAGGAGAAACAGGCCTTCTCGATCTGTTTGATCTCTTCTCAGGCGGAGCATTCAGTAACTTTACAATTTTCGCACTGAGTATTACACCTTATGTAACTGCATCCATCATCATTCAGTTACTGACTATCGCGTTCCCTTACTTCGAGCGTCTCGCTCGAGAGGGAGCTGAGGGTCGTAAGAAGATGGCTACAATTACAAGATATATGACCGTAGCTCTTGGACTGATTCAGGCAATCGGTCTGACAATCGGTCTGTTCAGAAAAGCAATCGTAGATCAGAGCGCTTTCAACATGATTACTATTATCATCGTTCTGACTGCAGGTACAGCTTTCCTGATGTGGCTTGGAGAGAAGATTAACGAATATGGCGTTGGAAACGGTATCTCAATGCTGATTTTCGCCGGTATCGTTGCAAGACTTCCGTCCGCAGTAAGAGGTGTAGGTACACAGATTAAGGATGGAGCTGTTTCAGTAGTAGCAGTAATCGTTCTTCTTATCGTAGCTGTCCTGATTACAATGGTTATCATTCAGATGCAGCAGGGTACAAGAAAGATTCCTGTTCAGTATGCAAAGCGTGTTGTTGGTAGAAAGATGTACGGCGGACAGTCGACTCACATTCCAATGAAGGTGAACCAGGCAGGCGTTATTCCTATCATCTTCTCCATCTCACTGCTGCAGTTCCCGCTGACAATTACTTACTTCTTCCCTAACACGGGATTCACTGATTTTGTGACTAAGTATCTGTCACCATCGGGCAACCCTGGAGTATGGGTATATGCAATTCTGAACATCGTTCTGACATTGTTCTTCACATACTTCTACACTGCAATTATGTTCAATCCTGCAGATGTTGCTGATCAGATGAGACAGAACGGCGGATTTATTCCTGGCATCAGACCCGGAATTGCTACAGTGGAATATCTGAGCAAAATTATGAGCAGACTCTGCCTCGCAGGAGGAATCTTCCTGGCAGCAGTTGCAACAATTCCAACAATTGTAAGCGTATTTACACCATTCAACTTCTCCTTCGGCGGTACTTCACTGCTGATCATGGTAGGTGTAGCGCTTGACACTGTACAACAGCTTGAGAATCAGATGCTGATGAGAAATTATCAGGGCTTCCTCAAGTAGAATTTAAGGAGATAAAATGAGAGCAGTATTGTTAGGACCTCCGGGAGCCGGCAAAGGCACCCAGGCAGTACAACTTGTAGATAAGTACAATGTACCTCAGATTTCAACAGGAGATATCTTCCGTAAGAATATCAAAGAGGGAACAGAGCTTGGTAAGAAGGCTCAGGAGTATATGAACGCAGGACAGCTGGTTCCTGATGAACTGGTTGTAGACCTCGTTAAGGATAGACTCATGCAGGATGACTGCAAGAACGGTTACCTTCTTGATGGTTTCCCAAGAACTATCTTCCAGGCAGAGCAGCTTGACAAGTTCCTTGCAGAGCAGGGACAGAAGCTGGACGCAGTAATCAACTTTGAGGTTGGTCACGACACTCTTATCGAGAGACTTATCGGAAGAAGAGTCTGCAAATCATGCGGAGCAGGCTACCACATCAAAAACCATCAGCCTAAGGTGGAGGGTATCTGCGACAAATGCGGCGGAGAGCTCGAGCAGAGGAAAGACGATACTGTAGAGACTGCTGAAAACAGAATCGCTGTATACAAGGAATCAACAGCACCGCTGATTGAGTACTATGAGAATACGGGAATCCTGAAGAACTTCAATGCAGAAAAAGATCGTACTGAAGTATTCGCTGACATCGTTAATGCAATCGAGGCGTAAGTAATGATCATTATCAAATCGAAACGCGAGATCGACCTGATGAGAGAACCTTGCAAGGTTACTTCTGAGATTTTGCACAATCTCGCTGAGTTTGTCAGGCCGGGAAAGACCACACAAGATATAAACGACTTTGTCGAAAAAACAATCGCACACTACGGGATGCGTCCGACCTTCAAAGGCTACGGAGGCTTTCCCGCAGGAGCGTGTGTGTCCGTGAATGAGGAAGTCATCCACGGAATCCCTTCCGGGAAGAAGATTCTTAAGGAGGGAGACATAGTCAGTGTAGATATCGGAGCTACTTATAAAGGATATAACAGCGACGCTGCAAGAACATATCCTGTCGGGGAAATCAGTGCAGAGGCACAGAGACTTATCGATGTGACCAGACAGAGCTTCTTCGAGGGAATTAAGTATGCGATGGTCGGATACAGAATCCATGACATAGGACACGCTGTTCAGGAATATGCCGAAGCTAACGGAATGGGAATTATTCGTGACTATACCGGACACGGTACAGGTAAGAACCTGCACGAGGACCCGCAGATTCCTAACTACGGTACACCGGGAACAGGAGCCAAGCTCAAAGAGGGCATGACTTTAGCGGTTGAACCTATGCTGACACTGGGAACCTACGACGTTAAGGTTCTTAGCAACGAATGGACTGTTGTAACGCTTGACTCTAAGATGGCGGCACACTACGAGAATACAATAGTAATCACAGATGGTGAGCCGGAAATTCTAACACTGTAAAACAGAAAGAGGTAATATGGCAAAGAATAACAACATTGAAGTTGTCGGCACAGTTATTGATGCGCTGCCTAATGCAAATTTTAAGGTACAGCTCGAGAACGGATTTGAAGTGCTGGCCACAATTTCCGGCAAAATCAGAATGAACTACATTCGTATACTGCCGGGCGATAAGGTTAAGGTTGAGTTATCGCCTTACGATTTGACACGCGGAAGAATCACATGGAGGGAAAAGTAAAATGAAAGTAAGAGCATCTGTAAAGCCTATGTGCGACAAGTGCAAGATCATTAAGAGACACGGTCGCGTAATGGTTATTTGCGAGAACCCAAAGCATAAGCAGAGACAGGGTTAATAAGGTATTAGGTGCGCAGTGGCCGAGCACTGCGGTATAACACTTAACAATTCAAGGAACACCCGTCTATATCGCTCTCGGATAAGGCGACGGAAGATGGGAAAGGAGGAAAAAATGGCAAGAATTGCCGGAGTTGACCTGCCTAGAGATAAGAGAATCGAAATCGGTCTGACTTATATCTACGGAATTGGTCTCAAGACATCCAGAGACATCCTCGCTAAGGCAGAGGTAAATCCTGATGTCAGAGTTAAGGATCTGACAGAGGAAGATGCTGGTAAGATCAGAAGAGTTATCGATGCAGAGTACATGGTAGAGGGTGACCTCAGAAGAGAAGTATCTCTGAACATCAAGAGACTCATGGAAATCGGATCTTACAGAGGTATCAGACACAGAAAGGGCCTCCCGGTAAGAGGTCAGAAAACTAAGACAAACGCAAGAACTCGCAAGGGTCCAAAGCGTCTTGCAGGAAAGAAAAAGTAGAAAGGAGGTATGAACTATGGCAGCACCTAAAAAAGGCGTAAGAAAAAAGAAGAGAGAACGTAAGAACGTTGAGAGAGGCCAGGCTCATATCCAGTCTACTTTCAACAACACACTGATTACACTGACCGATATGGACGGAAATGCACTCAGCTGGTCCAGCGCAGGTTCAAACGGATTCAGAGGATCCCGTAAGAGCACTCCGTTTGCAGCAGCAGAGGCAGCTACAGTAGCAGCTAAGGCAGCTATGGAGCATGGTCTGAAGTCCGTAGAGGTATATGTTAAAGGTCCTGGTTCCGGAAGAGATTCCGCAGTTAGAGCTCTTGAGACTGCAGGTCTGAGAGTTACTATGATTAAGGACATTACACCTATCCCTCACAATGGTTGCAGACCACCTAAGAAGAGAAGAGTCTAATCGGGAAGGAGGAGTAACAGAAAATGTCAAAAGAAAGAGGACCGGTACTGAAGAAGGCAAGAGCTTATGGCATTGAGCCACAGTACCTCGGCGTAAATAAGAAATCAAAGAGACATCCGGCACAGAGCCGTCGCAAGAAGAGCGAGTACGGTATCCAGCTGACAGAGAAGCAGAAGGTAAGATTCACATATGGACTTTCCGAGACTCAGTTCAGAAATCTGTTTGAGAAGGCTTCAAAGAAGGCAGGCGGAGCAGGTGAGAACCTCCTGATCATGCTTGAGAGCAGAATGGATAACGTAGTATTCAGAATGGGCTTTGCTGCAACAAGAAGAGAAGCAAGACAGCTGGTTAACCACGGACACTTCCTGGTTAATGGACAGAAGGCTACAATTCCTTCAATGACCCTTAAGGCTGGTGACGTTGTTTCCGTAAAGGCTAAGTCACAGTCATCCCCTAAGTTCAGCGAGCTGAAGGATATGATTATTACAACTCCTGGATGGATCGAACTCAATCAGGATAAGTTTGAAGGTAAGATTACAAGACTTCCTGCACGTGAGGACATCGATCTTACTATCGAGGAGCACTACATCGTAGAGTTGTATTCCAGATAGTGACTACAAGTCGGAGAACCGGCAAGCGCGGGTGTCAGTGCGGCTTTGCTTGAAAGGCCTATGACACAACAATTATTACCCACGTTTAAATGTAGAATAACAGGAGGAAGAGAATGATCGAGATTATTAAGCCTAATATTACTAAGGAAGTTGATGCTAACGGTCAGTATGGCAAGTTCGTCATTGAACCTCTTGAGAGAGGTTACGGAACTACCCTTGGTAACTGCATGAGAAGAGTACTCTTGAGTTCCCTTCCGGGTGCAGCTATCACTACAGTAAAGATTGATGGTATTCTCCATGAGTTCTCAACAATTCCGGGCGTTAAGGAAGACGTTACCGAAATCATTCTGAACCTCAAGAGACTCGCAGTCAGAATTGACGGAGACGAGGATAAGAGAGCAATCATCAATGCCGTTGGCCCTAAGGAAGTAACAGCAGCTGATATCATCGTAGATAATGAGACACAGATATTCAATCCTGACCTGCACATCGCAACACTTGCTGACAATGCAACTCTGGTTATGGAGATGAATATTGCAACGGGTAAAGGATATGTTCCTGCTGAGCAGAACAAATCCGATGACACTCCGATTGCAACTATCCCTGTAGATTCTATCTACACACCTGTTAAGAAGGTTAACTTCTCAGTAGAGAATACAAGAGTTGGACACGTTACAGATTATGACAGACTCATTCTGGAAATCTGGACAGACGGTTCAATCGGACCTGAAGAAGGTGTATCAATCGGCGCTAAGATTATTCAGGAGCATCTTGATCTCTTCATCGGACTTGGTGAGGACGTCAGCGAGATGAAGTTCATCATCGAGAAGGATGAGGATCGTAAAGAGAAGGCTCTTGTTATGGCAATCGAGGATCTCGAATTGTCAGTACGTTCCTACAACTGTCTTAAGAGGGCAGCAATAAATACGGTTGAGGAACTCACACAGCGCACAGAAGAGGATATGATGAAAGTTCGTAACCTCGGAATGAAGTCGCTTGTAGAAGTAAAGAATAAGTTGGCTGAGCTGGGACTTTCCCTGAAGCCAAGTGATGACGAATAATCGAAAGGAGTAGATTGATGAAGGGTTATAGAAAGCTGGGCAGAAATTCTGCACACCGTAAATCCATGCTGAGAAACCTTGTAACCGATCTTTTCAGAAACGGCAGAATCACAACTACAGAGATGAGAGCTAAGGAAGCAAGACGTGTTGCTGAAAAGCTGATCACTGTTGCAAAGAAGGGTGACCTTCACGCAAGAAGACAGGTTCTTGAGTATATCTTCGATGAGGATGTTGTAACAAAGCTGTTTGACGAGATCGCACCGGGCTATGCAGATAGAAATGGTGGATACACAAGAATTCTGAAGCTTGGACCAAGACAGGGAGACTGTGCTGAAGCAGTATTCCTTGAGCTTGTATAAGTTAAGGATAAATTAGCTGAAAAGGAGTGAGCAATCACTCCTTTTTTTATTAAAAAAGACACAAAAGAGCGTCGGGTATGTTATAATACGGAATAGCCGGCGGGCAATCTGCAGTGCGTAGGGGTCCTGCGCAACAGGGCGCTGTGAACCATGTCAGGACCGAGAGGTAGCAGCATTAAGCGGTTAGCAATGTGTGCCGCAGACAAGCCTCTGCGTACTGCAGATAGTCCGACGGTTTTTTTATAAGGAGGAAGTATGCAGTTAGCATTGTACAGGGCTGAGCGCCCGGAAGTATTTGAAGAGATAATCGGTCAGAAGCAGATTGTTAAGATCCTTCAGAACCAGATCAGGACCGGCACAGTAAGCCAGGCCTATCTTTTCACGGGTACAAGAGGAACGGGCAAGACAACAACTGCACGTCTTCTTGCCAAGGCAGTCAACTGTCTCAATGCCGAGCAGAACGAAGCCGGCGGATATGAGAATGCTAACGGCGGAGTTCCATGCGGATGCTGTGACAACTGCGAGGCAATAAGAGAAGGCAAGTTCGTTGATGTTATTGAGCTCGACGCTGCATCCAACAACGGAGTTGATGATATCAGAGCAATAACCGACCTGGTTAAATATCCTCCAACTATAGGAAGATATAAGGTATTCATCATAGACGAGGTACATATGCTGTCTCAAGGCGCAGAGAATGCTTTCCTCAAGACTCTCGAAGAGCCACCTGAGTATGCAATCTTCATCCTCGCAACGACGGATCCTCAGAAGGTAAGACAGACTATCAAGTCAAGATGCATGCAGCTGAATTTCAAGAGGGTCAGCGAAGCTGAGCTCGTTGAAGGTATGCAGAAGATATGTATGAAGAAGGGTGTCAATGCAAGTGAGGATGCCCTTATAACAATAGCCTCCAAGGCAGACGGTTCGGTACGTGATGCACTCAGCATTCTTGAGCAGTGTATGGCTGCAGGCGAGAAGAATCTCGACAAGAATATGGTGCTCGAATATACGGGATCGGCAGGAGAGGACTTTTACCTGGCAGTGACCAAGGAAGTTCAGAATGGGGATCTCGGCAAGGTTTTGCTTTATATCGATGAGATAATAAAGCGCGGCAAGGATGCTAAGCAGATACTCAAGGACTGGCTCGAGCATTATCGCAATCTGATGGTTGTGAAATACGTGAGCAGACCTGAGAGAGTAGTCAGCGCATCGTCCGAGAATATTGCAAGACTCAAGGCTCAGGCAGATGCTATAGACATTAAATCTATCGAAAGAGCAATAAGGCTTATTTCTGAATATATTAATATAGGAAGATATTCGGACAGACCGAGAATTCTGCTGGAGACGGTAGCTGTACGACTTGCAGGTATAGGAACAGGTGAGGAGTCGGCAGACGCGAGCGAGATCGGTACCAAGGCGGTTGTGAAGAAGGCGGTAAGAGCGAGCGTCGGAGCGGCCGAGAAGAAGTATGCGCCTGCTATGACAAAGCGGGAAGTGCCTGCTGCGGCAAATAAGGACGCGGATTTGGCGGAAGCTGAATATTCTGCAGGCGAGCTTGCAGACTCGTACGAGGCCGAAGCGCCGGCGAATGTTGCGTCTGCGAGTGTTGCGGTGGTAGATGCCGACGATGCCGACGACATGTGGGAGAGCATAGTCGCAGAGATGTCGCGAATCGAAAGAAGCTTTGGAAGTATAGTGGGTCGCAATTCTGTTGCAGAGAGCTTCTCAAATTCAGAGCTGGTTATTAAGGTCAAGAAGAACAAGCTGGGACTTGCTGAGGCTAACCTAAGCCAGCTGAAGGATATTGCAAGAAAGCTTTATGGTCAGGATATAGTTGTGACGCTTAAGGGTGGAGAGATTCTTGCCATCGAGCAGGGCTTTGCTCCTCCGATCAATGAAGCGGAGACGGATGAGGTGATGAGCGAGGACGAGAGAGTAAATGAGCTCGCATCGGACCTTGGTGCACTGCTTGGACAGAGCGTTGAAGTGATAGACAAATAGTCGCGACGGTGACTGTAAGAGAAATAATATAAATACAACAATAGTGAAAATAACATAAATACAATAACAGGAATTTATCAGGAGGATAAAATGGGTAAAGGAATGAAGGCAGGAAAGAAGCCAAAGAATAAACCAAGCGGCGGAGATATGCAGAAGCAGCTGAGACAGCTGCAGGCTATGCAGGCTGAGATGGAAGCAACACAGGCCGCTCTCGCTGAGAAGGAGCTTACAACAACTGCAGGTGGCGGTGCTGTTGAGGTAACTGTAAACGGCAACAAGGAGCTTACCAAGCTGGTGATCGACAAGGATGTTGTAGATCCTGATGATGTTGAAATGCTGCAGGATCTTGTAATGGCTGCTGTTAATGAAGCTCTGAGACAGATGGATGAGCTGGCTGAGCAGGAAATGAATAAGGTAACAGGCGGCTTTGGCGGTCTGGGAATTCCGGGACTCTAATGAGACAGTATCCGCGCCCATTGAACAAGTTAATAAATGAGCTGTCAAAGCTTCCGGGCATAGGTGGTAAAACTGCGCAGAGACTCGCTTTTCATATACTGAGTCTGACTGATGCTGAGGCTAACGAACTGGCGGAGACAATAGTAAGAGCGAAACAGAATCTACGTTATTGCTCGGTTTGCGGTAATCTGACGGATACAGATCCTTGCCGTATTTGCTCCGACAGCGAGCGCGACAAGAGCATTATATGCGTTGTTGAAAGCCCTCAGGACGTGATGGCGATGGAGAGAATACGCGAATTCAACGGTCTGTATCATGTACTTCACGGAGCGATTTCACCTGTGGAGGGAATAGGACCTAATGATATTAATTTGAGATCTCTCATAACGAGACTGCAGGGCAATGATGACGTCAAGGAGATAATCGTTGCAACCAATCCTAACATCGAGGGAGAGGCAACAGCGATGTACATTTCCAAGCTTCTCAAACCATCCGGAATCCGTATCACGAGAATCGCACACGGATTGCCTGTAGGAGGAGACCTTGAATATGCTGATGAGGTAACCCTGCTCAAGGCTGTGGAAGGAAGAAGAGAATTATAAACCGATACAGAGAGGAGGCATAGTATGTCCATTGAAATAGCAAGAGCATATCTGGAGAAATGCGGAATTGCAGACAGAATAATGGAATTTGATGTTTCAAGTGCAACAGTAGATCTTGCTGCTGAGGCAGTGGGAGTTGAAGGATCTCGTATATGCAAGACGCTTAGCTTCAAGCTCAAGGATGGCACAGGCATTCTTATTCAGATGGCAGGAGATGCCAAAGTCGATAACAAAAAGTTCAAGGCTTTCTTCGGAGAGAAGGCAAAGATGCTTTCGCCTGAAGAGGTGCCTGAATATACCAATCATGAGATCGGCGGAGTATGCGCATTTGGTGTCACAAGAGATGATGTAAGAATTTACTGCGACGAATCAATGAAGCGCTTCGAGACAGTTTTTCCTGCATGCGGATCCGACAACAGTGCAATCGAACTGACACTGGAGGAGATATTCAATTATTCAAAAGCATTGGAATGGATTGATGTTACCAAGCTCCCTGAGGAGAGTGAGTAGCATATAAACATGCCATACCGGGCGGTACACCAACGTCCGTTATATAAAAGGGTCGTGGCCTTAGGGCGCGGCCCTACTGATTTTTTTACGATACTCTGCTCTTTTCTCGCAATATTCTACGTTATCCTTGCGATACTCTGCGCTGATCTAACGATATTCATCATTATTTTTCCGTATAGAAACGCCTTTCTTTGTACTAATAAGAAAACATAAAAAAGGGGTTGACGAATATATATAGTGATGCTATTATTGCATTGTCAATTTAGCACTTTAGCAAGGTAAAGCGATAAAGCAATAAAGTGAAAGAAAGCTAAGTCGACAAACCTGAAGCAAGATAAAGTGCCGGATAGATACCAATTAAAATTAGAAAGAAGAAAGGAATTAGAAAAATGAAAAAGAAAGTTTTAGTACTGTTTATGGCATTCGCAATGATCCTGACAATGGGATTATTCACAGGTTGTGGAAAGACAGAGACATCTGATGAGGCAACTACATTCACAATGGGTATTGACGCTGAGTATCCTCCATTCAGCTATATCGGAGATGACGGTGAGTACACCGGATTCGACGTTGAGATTTGCAAGGCAGCTTGCGAGAAGCTCGGATGGAACTTCGAAGTATTCGGAGTTAACTGGGATGAGAAGCTGGTTCAGCTCGATGCAGATGAGTGTGACTGCGTATGGTCAGGAATGACAATTCTTGATTCCATGAAAGAAGCAGGATATGTAATCTCCGAGCCTTACTATGACAACACTCAGGTAATCCTCGTTAAGGACGGAAGCGGAATCGCTTCATCAGCAGACCTTGCAGGAAAGACAGTTGCAGTTCAGCTTGGAACTTCCGGCGAAGCTCTTCTCCAGGACGATCTTGCAGACCTCGCAGGAACATTCGGTGAGCTCGTAACTTGCGACAGCTTCCTCAAGTGCTTCACAGAGCTTGACAGCGGTGCAGTTGATGCAGTATTCGTAGACGCTCCAGTAGCTGACAGCTATGTTGCTGAGAACGAAGGCTTCAAGATTATCGATGAGGGCCTGGGCGCTGAGCAGTACGGAATCGCATTCAGAGCTGACGATCAGGAAATGTGCGACAAGATCGAGGCAGCAGTTGCTGAGCTCGTAGAGGACGGAACATATGCAGAAATCGCTGCTAAGTATCCTGATATCGAAAACAACCTGCTCTTCTTACAGAAATAATAAAGAAGACAGAACAATATCAAAGCACAGTATGTGTGCAAGCTATAAATAATCATCAAATACTCCAAGACGAA
This sequence comes from Candidatus Crickella caballi, assembly GCA_018064665.1. Taxonomy (GTDB): domain Bacteria; phylum Bacillota; class Clostridia; order Peptostreptococcales; family Anaerovoracaceae; genus Crickella; species Crickella caballi. The sequence goes on from JAGHUV010000003.1 coordinate 27,548, forward strand.
GATCTCGAGCGCATAAATCTGCGCTCGAGATCAGGTACGTGTAAAGGCGGGAATTATGCCACTGACAACTATGATTTTAAAAATGGGGGAAGGTCTTGGAAATACCTGCTCCATTTTCATTTTAACACTGTTATTTTCATTGCCACTCGGCTTGCTTGTAGCACTCCTTAGAATGAGCAAGAGCAAGATCATTTCAGGCATTACAAGATTCTTTATTTCCATATTAAGAGGTACACCTCTGATGCTGCAGCTCATCGCTGTAACCTACGGACCTTACTATCTGTTCGGTCTGACGGTATCCAGGAACAAGCTGATACCTGTAGTAATCGCATTTGCAATCAACTATGCGGCTTATTTCGCTGAGATATATCGTGGCGGCATCGAGTCGATTCCGCAGGGACAGTATGAGGCAGCAAAGGTGCTCGGATACAGCAAGTTCCAGACCTTCTTCAGAATTATTCTGCCGCAGGTTATCAAGAGAATTATGCCTAGTGTTACGAACGAAATCGTAACTCTTGTTAAGGATACATCCCTGGCATTTACTGTTTCCTTCCAGGAAATGTTCACAATCGGCAAACAGATAGCAAACTCACAGACAAGCTTCATGCCGTTCCTTGTTGCGGGCGTCTTCTACTACATAATGAATGCGGTGGTTGACTTCGGTATGGGTAAAGTCGAGAACAAACTGGATTATTATAAGTAGGAGGGCGTCAAGATGCTGGAAATGAATAATATCGAGAAGTCCTTCGGTGAACTTGAGGTTCTTAAGGACATAAGCATTAGAGTAGACAAGGGTGAAATCGTATCAATTATCGGTCCGTCGGGCTCCGGCAAATCGACATTGCTGAGATGCGCAACAGGACTCGAGACTGCAGACAGCGGAGAGATCATTTATGAAGACGGAGCCAGCTTTGGACTGGTATTCCAGAACTTCAATCTATTCCCGCATTACAGCGTTCTGCAGAATGTTATGGATGCTCCTGTAAAGGTCATGAAGAAGGACAAGGCCGTAGCCAAGGAAGAGGCTCTTAAGTGGCTGGACAAGATGGGACTTAAGGATAGAGCGGATGCGTATCCATACCAGCTCTCAGGCGGTCAGCAGCAGAGAGTTGCAATTGCAAGAGCGCTTGCCAAGGATCCTGACATTCTGTTCTTCGACGAGCCGACTTCGGCACTCGATCCGGAGCTGACAGGCGAAGTGCTCAAGGTTATTAAGTCGCTTGCAGATCTTCACATCGCGATGGTAATTGTTACACATGAGATGGCATTTGCCAAGGACATCAGCGACAGAGTGATCTTCATGGACAAGGGAGTAATTGTCGATCAGGGAACACCTGAAGAGGTATTTGGTTCTGACAACCAGAGAACAAAAGACTTTCTCGGAAGATATAATAATATATAGAAAAATTTATGGAAAAAGGGTCAGATGGTGCAGCCATCTGACCCTTCCGTTTATTTAAGAAATACCGTTGCAGTAAGGTACAGTTCGTCTTTTATATCCAGTTTGATTGTGCCTCCCGACTGATTTATCGTAACAGAGTCCGTTCCTGTCAGCTCATGCAGATAATAGCCGGTTGCGGTACTTCCGCTTGCACAGCCGTGTTCCCATACAAGTGTGTTTGACTCCGGCACATATACAAGGGGCGAAATCTCGACCTCGGAGTCTGAAAGCTTCTTGTAAAGAATGATTCCGAATGCCGGAACGCCGTAACGCTTAGCGGTATCTTTAATGATAGCCTCGGCTTCCTCGTGTGATATCTCATTTTCCGGGATCAGCATGTGAGATATGCCGTTGAGATGGACTACCGGATACTTGTCTGCTGTATCGATCACAGGTCTTGCAACCCTGAGACTTGCCGAAAAAGCAGGATATACATTGCCGTCAGCATGAATCTCTTTGTCCAGCCTGCGCACCTTTACATCTATTGGTGTATCGATACCTGATGAAATAATCTTGAAATTATCCTCGGCTCCAAGCTCAAGTCTGTTGAGGAAAGCCTGATAACATGCTGTCGAAAGAGTAGCGTTTCCACAGAATTCATAGCCCATCATTTCGAGTCTGACACAATGATCGCTCTCACGTGAAATAAAGCCAACCTGCTCACATGTTGGCTCCAGCTCGAATGCTTTTCTGATAATATCCTGTCTGTTTTCGGCTGTAGGCTTCGTATTAACGAGCACTGTAATATTGCCGACAGGATCTGCAACTACATAATCAATAATCATATCGTATGTATTGTAGCATACATTCTCGGTACAATGATATAATAATAGACAAAGAAGGCTAAAACCGTCCGATGTTCGAGTAGCTGATGATTGATATTGGGGGTAAGAGGCATGAAGGAAGAAAATGACAAATCCGCAAATCTGCGGGAGGAAATGATTTCAGAGCTGCGTCCGCATTTTCTGTTTAATTCACTTGCGTGTATCAGCGCGCTATGCCGCAAAGACCCTGCGTTTGCGAGAGAAGGAATCGGCGAATTTGCATCACATCTGAGATATGAGCTTGATTCGCTCGGAAGAGAACGAAGCGTAGCTTTCAAAGATGAGCTGAAGGAAATTGAACACTACCTGTGGCTTGAGAAGCTGAACTACGGCGACAGGCTGAGGGTGGAATATGATATAAAGGCAGACTGCTTTGAAGTGACTGCGCTGTCGATTCAGAGATATGTTGAGGCGGCAATAAAGCAAGGCATAGCAAAGAGCCCGACCGGGGGAACAATCAGAATAAGCAGCTGCGAGAAGAACGGAGAAATAACAATATCGGTAGAGGAGGACGTTGCAGGAACCAAGGCAACAGCGGTAATGCTGAAGGAGAGGAAATGATCAGAGTATTATGCGCGGATGATGAGTCCATTCTGCTGAATGAACTCGAAGAGAATGTTAGAGCGGTGCTGCCGGGGGCGGAGATACTTTCAAGCGATGATTCCGCAAAACTCCTTGAAATGTCATGCAGGGAGCCGGTGGATATTGCTTTTCTTGACATCAATATGGGTACGGTTGATGGTGTAACTGTTGCAAAGAACCTTCAGAAGACCAATCCTAAGATCAATATCATCTTCTGTACAGGCTATTCAGAGTATGCTCTTGACGCGCTGAATATAAATTGCAGCGGATACCTGATGAAGCCGATAAGCGAGGACGCTGTAAGAAAGGCCGTCGATACGGTAAGATACTCGCTGCCGGATTCAGAAGACGATAAAATCAAAGTGCGTTGCTTCGGTAACTTTGACATAAGCTATCGTGGCAAGCCGTTGAAATTCAAATACAATAAGACCAAAGAGCTTGTGGCATATCTCATAGACCGCAAGGGTGCGGAGGTGTCCAAGAATGAGGTTTCGGCAATTCTGTTCGAAGATGATGAACACGATGCTTACCTTAGCAAACTCCGCAAGGACCTGATAGACACGACCGAAATGCTTCATGTAGACCTGATTAGAACGAGAAAAGGTTATGTTGCAATCAACAGGGATGCCGTAACATGCGATTATTACGACTATCTGGACGGTGACGAAGCGGCGGCGGATAAATTCCGAGGCGAGTATATGGCTCAATACAGCTGGGCCGAGGAGACTTTGGCGGAGCTATATTGATTATGCCAGAATGGATGGGACCAAACACCCGCTACTACAGATTTCAGACAGGAGATTAAAATGGACCTTCATTGCAACATGCTGATGGATGAATTTAAGGAGAATTACAGTTCGTTCGTCAAGATGGAAGAAATAGTCAGGACACAGATGGACGCGTTAATCAGGGAGCAGGGCCTGTATGTTGTCGCTTTTGAGTCTCGCGTAAAGCAGGAGAACAGCCTTGAGGGCAAGCTCGAGCTGAAGGGCGGCAAATATCGTACGTTGAGTGATATCACTGACCTGGTTGGTGCAAGGGTTGTTACCTTCTATTCGTCAGAGGTCGATAAGATTGCATCTCTTGTTGAGAAAACGTTTACGATAGATTGGGACAATTCAGTAGACAAGCGCAAGGCTTTGGCAACAGATCAGTTCGGCTATATGTCGCTCCACTATGTCTGCAAGGTTCCAAAGTCGATATACTTCGATCCGGAGCATCCTGAGATAAATGAATACAGCTTCGAGATACAGCTTCGTACAGCTTTGCAGCATGTATGGGCGACCATATATCACGATACCGGCTACAAGAGCGATATCGAGGTACCAAGAGAATACATCAGAAAGCTTTCGAGACTTGCGGGTCTGCTTGAAATAGCGGATGAGGAATTCGGAACGATCATCAGTGATATCAATGAATACAGAAGAAGGGTAAGACGTCTTATCAGCAAGGGTGCATTGGATGAGATACTCATCGATGGAGACAGCTTCAAGTCATTCCTGGACAGCAAGCCTTATGATTCCCTGAATACCAGAATTGCGGCCATCAATCAGGCAGAAATCCAGCCGGCAAATGCAATGCCTTTCATTGCGCTTTTCGATAAGATGGAGCTTAAGACATTAAAGGATCTTAAGCAGATGATAGATGACTATACCGAGGATGCATATCATCTTGCGATGGTGCAGCTCGGAGGCACAGACCTCGACATCGTTTCGTCGACAATCGGACTTCGCAACCTTTGCATTATATATATCGCAAAGCATGATGGAGGAGTCGAAGGGCTTACGATGCTGTTCGATACTCTGGGAGGAAAGAGTGCCCGTAACAGAAAAAGAGCACAGGGCCTTCTTGAAGAATTGAAAGAAATTCAGATAATATAGGAGGAGATAATGAGCGATAAATATCTGGATACCGACCTTTTTGACAGGGCGGCGATATTGGCGATAAAGGCTCATCATAATATTGAAAGAAGGGACAAGGGATTTCCATATATAATCCATCCTATGGAGGCTGCAGAGATAGTAGCAACGATCACCAATGACCAGGAACTTCTGGCTGCTGCAATTCTTCACGATGTTGTTGAGGACACGGAAATCACTGTCGAGGAAATTCGCAGCGAATTCGGAGACAGAGTTGCCGAGCTGGTGGCTAATGAGAGTGATCTTGTTGTAGAGGGGAAGAGCGCAAGCGAGTCATGGCATGAGAGAAAGCAGTTTGCTATTGACAGGCTTGCGGCAGCGTCTACGGATGTTAAAATAGTTGCTATGGGAGACAAGCTGTCAAACATGAGAGCAATTGCAAGAGACTATGAAGCAATCGGAGATGAGCTTTGGAACAGATTTCATGTTACAGAGGTCGGGGAGCATGAGTGGCACTACAGAGGTCTGGCGGAATCGCTTAGAGAGCTGGGCGGAACTGATGCATATATCGAGTTTCTGATGCTGATCAACAGAGTTTTTTCACACTGAAAACAAAGGGTGAGCACTTAAAAGTGCAAGCCCTTTTTCGGTGCCTATATTGAAATTCAAGGCTTTCGGGTTTATAATTTTTAAGTTATGTCGACCCGAGAATACCGAGATGTATCCGGGCCTAAGTATGGTCGCCGAGATGCGACCGAAGCGAAATGGAGGGATAACTAATGGCAAGACGAAAGAAAGAACAGGTAATTGTAAGCGAATTGGATCTGATGTCCAATGAGGAATATCAGGCGTTAAAAGAAGCCGAAATGGCTGAAATGAAGGTCTATGCTGATGGAATTAAGAACAGCACTGACCCTAAGGTTATGTATAAGACCGGAAGGCCTATTACAGACCTTAAGCAGATGTTCGAATCAAGCGTTGAGCTCTTCGGCGATCGTCCGCTTTATCATCAGATAATGAAGGGCGATAAGGAGTATTCGAGCATCACATACAAGGAAGCACTAAGACAGGTAAGGGGACTTGGCACATCGCTGCTTGACCTCGGACTCAAGGGTGCACATATCGGTATCATCGGACCGAATTGCTATGAATGGGTAGAGTCCTATCATGCGATTCTCGGAGGCATTGGCATAGCTGTTCCGCTTGACAAGGAGCTGAGCTTAGATGAGCTTGCCAACCTATGTAATGAGGGTGAGATCAAGGCAGTAATATGCTGTGCAGACAGATATTATGGAATGTTCAAGGAAATCCTTGAATCAGGCAAAACAGGGCTGAGATACGTAATCGGTGTTGCAAGAGAGGAACATGAGGCACCTAGGAAGGGTCTGTATTCCTGGAATATTCTTCAGGAAGAAGGTATTGCCAAGGTAGATGCAGGCGATACAAGATTCCATGAGCTGAGAATCAGAAACACCGATCTCGCAGTTATCATCTTCACTTCGGGAACAACAGGAGCATCCAAGGGAGTAATGCTCAGCCAGAAGAATCTCTGCTTTGATATACTTTCCGCACAGGCATACCTGGAGGTCAGACCTGACGATGTATTTTTCAGTATCCTGCCTATCCATCATACATATGAGTGCACCTGCACTAACCTCGAGGGCATGTACATGGGAGCTTCGATGGCATTCTGCCGTGGCATCAAGTACATCACCAAGGATATGCAGATGGCACATCCTACATTTCTGCTTGCAGTACCTCTCATTTATGAGAAGTTCTACAACAACATCAGAAAAACCCTGGAGAAGGAAGGGAAAGACAAGGCTGTACGTGCGATTTTCGCACTGAACAGAATAACAAGCAAGGTCGGCATTGATGTTTCGAAGAAGGTTACCGAGCAGATCAAAGCTCAATTCGGCGGCAGGATCAGAATGTTCATTGCCGGTGGAGCCAAGGTCAACCCTGAGGTTCTCCAGTTCTTCAGAGATCTGGGAATCAAGACTCTGCAGGGCTACGGACTGACAGAGACAGCTCCGATGGTAGCGCTTACACCTGACCAGTGGAAATATATGAACAACAACTCCGCAGGAAGAGTTCTTCAGTACACAGACTGCAAAATCGTCGATGCTGACGAGGACGGAAACGGAGAGATTTGCTTCAGAGGTCCTCAGGTAATGCTGGGCTACTATAACAATCAGGAAGCAACAGATGCATGTATGGAAGACGACTGGTTCCATACAGGAGACCTTGGACACATTGATGATGACAGATATGTGTTCATCACGGGAAGAAAGAAGAACGTAATCATCGCACCTAACGGCAAGAACGTTTTCCCTGAAGAGCTCGAAGAGAAGCTGCTTCGCAGTCCTTACATCGAAGAGTGTATGGTATGGGGTGATGATCAGGAGAATATCTGCGTAACTATCCGCGTGGATAAGGCTCATGCTCTGGATGTTCTCGGAGACGAGGCAACCGAAGAGGCTGTTAAGGATCTCATCAATTCCGAAGTAGAAAAGCTGAATTCGGTTCATCCTAACTGGAAGAACATCAAGAGAGTCAATATCAAAAGAGGTGAATTTATTAAGACAACCGGAATGAAAATCAAGAGATTTGTTTCCGAGAATAAGCTCGGAGACATTCAAATCTTTACAGGAAGGAAGAATAATGGATAAATACCCTGCACTTAGGATAGATCACTCAAAGCTCAAATATAACATGAAGACGATAGTCGGCTGGTGTACCGAAGCCGGAATCGACGTTGCCGGAATAATTAAGGTAAGCAACGGTTTGCCTTCAGCTGCGCTCGACTACGAGGAGGCTGGCGCAAAGTGGATCGGATCGTCAAGAATAGAGCAGCTCAGAGGAGCAAAGAATGCAGGCGTCAAGGTGCCGCTTCTCATGATAAGAGTGCCAATGCTTTCAGAGCTGGACGAAATCGTAGAGGTATGTGACTACAGTCTGCAGAGCGAAATAAGAACTCTCGAAGCCATTAACGAAGCAGCAGCTGCTGCAGGAAAGATTCATAATGTGATTCTCATGGCAGACACAGGTGACCTGAGAGAAGGCTTTATAGATTATGATGAGATGACTGAAGTTGCAGTCAAGGTCGAGAATGAACTCCACAATCTGCATCTTGCAGGTATCGGAACCAATCTTGGCTGTACCGGCTCTGTAAAGCCTACGGGCGAGAAGATGGAGCTGCTTGTCTCGATAGCAGAGAAAATTGAAAAGGCTATCGGAAGAGAGCTTGAGATTATCTCCGGTGGAGCAAGCTCAAGTCTGATGCCGGTATTCGACGGAGTTATGCCTGAGAGGGTCAACATGCTCAGGATAGGAGAGGCGAGCTTCGTAGGGGATATGGGAGATCTTAGAACTGCATATGGCCGCACAGAGGCTGATGGCTTGTATGGTGATGTCGTAACACTTGATGCACAGGTTATTGAGTCCAAGACTAAGCCAAGCCACCCGATAGGAGAGCTCGGAGTTAATGCTTTTGGCGAGAGACCTGTATATGTGGATCGCGGTAACCGCAGGAGAATACTCCTTGGTGTCGGAAGAGCGGACTACGGAGAGACCGGTGATCTGGTACCGCTTCTTGATGGAGCTTTCATAGAGGCTGCTTCAGGAGATCACACTATAGTGGACATCGAAGAGTGCAAGACAAAGCTTGAAGTAGGTGATATAATGACTTTTAAGCTCAAGTATTCTGCAATCTTAAGATTGTCAGGAAGTGAAAATGTTAAGATTTACGAGAAATAGAACGGCTAACTAACAGCGCAAGCGTCTGCTGAGCTGTATCAAAGAAAGGAATGACAATGGCAGTTAATAATTCTAATGAAATGACAAGAGCGGGCTATGAGGCCCTGAATGAAGAGCTTGAATATCTTATAACCGTCGTACGTAAAGAGAACGCTGAGAGACTTAAAGAAGCCATCTCACTGGGAGATATTTCCGAGAACGCTGAATATGATGCAGCTAAGGATGCACAGGCAGAGACTGAAGAGCGCATCAATGCTATCGAGGAGAGTCTCAGAACAGCTGTTATCGTTGAGCTTGGCGAAGGCGACGAGAGCGACGATACAGTTAAGACAGGTCGTACAGTAACTGTTAAGGACCTGGTACTCGGAATTGAGTCAACTTATCAGATCGTGGGAACTACAGAAGCAGATCCTCTGCACGGCAAGCTTTCGAACGCTTGTCTGGTTGGACAGCACCTTCTCGGCTGCAAGGCAGGAGATGTTGTGGAATTCCAGATTCCTGACGGCATAGCTAAATATGAGGTTCTGGAGGTTAGCAAGTAATGGCAGAGAATGTAAAGCAGGTCGAAGAGCGCGAATTAAGCGAAAAGGAGATCGGCGAACAGCGTCAGATTAAGAGAAATAAATTGGAAGAGCTGCGTGCTATGGGAAGAGACCCATATCTCGTAGAGACATATGATGTAACTGCACACTCCAAGGACATCAAGGACAACTTTGAGGCAATGGAGGACCAGGAGGTCAGAATTGCAGGAAGAATCATGGCATTCAGAAGAATGGGCAAGGTTGCATTCGTTGACCTGCAGGACAAGCAGGGAAGAATCCAGTCCTTCGTAGCTCGTGACAATATCGGAGCTGATGAGTACCAGATTTTCAAGACATATGATGTAGGCGATATCATCGGTGTTCATGGCGTAGTTTTCAAGACTAAGACAGGCGAGACAAGTGTCAGAGCAGATGAAGTACAGCTGCTTTGCAAGTCACTGCAGGTACTCCCTAACAAGTGGCATGGTCTTAAGGACACTGACCTCAGATACCGTCAGAGATACGTTGACCTCATTATGAACGAGGATGTAAGAGACGTATTCATGAAGAGAGCCAAGATCATTTCAACTATGAGAAAGGTTCTTGAGGAAGATTACGATCTTATCGAGGTTGAGACTCCTGTACTCGGCAACATCGCAGGCGGAGCAGCAGCAAGACCTTTCCTCACTCACCATAACACTTTGGACATTGATATGACTCTCAGAATCTCTCTCGAGCTTCACCTCAAGAGACTGATCGTTGGAGGACTTGACGGCGTATACGAGATTGGCAAGGTTTTCCGTAATGAGGGAATGGACAAGAACCACAGTCCTGAGTTCACATCAATGGAAGCATACAAGGCTTATGTTAACCTTGAGACTATGATGGACCTCATGGAGCAGGTTACATATAAGTGCGCTATGGCTGTTAACGGAACACCTATCATCAAGTACGGTGATAAGGAATTCGACGTTACTCCTCCATGGAAGAAGATCGACATGACAGAGGCAGTAATTAAGACAACCGGAATTCCTTTCGACAAGATCCTGACTGATGAAGAGGCAATCGAGGCAGCTAAGAAGTACGGAATGACTTTCGAGAACGAGTCAGACTGGAGCCGTGGTAAGATCATCGCTGAGATGTTCGAAGACTACTGCGAGGATATCCCGGGATTCCTTGACGGACCATGCTTCGTATGCGGACATCCGCTTGAGATTTCACCTCTTGCCAAGAAGGACCCTAAGGACCCGAGAATTACAAGAAGATTCGAGTCATATATCAATGGCTGGGAGCTGTCGAATGCGTTCTCTGAGCTGAACGACCCTATCGATCAGTACGAGAGATTTGCTGAACAGCAGAGACAGCTCGACCTTGGAATCGATGATGAGGCACATCCAATGGATACAGATTTCGTCAATGCACTCGAGGTTGGAATGCCACCTACAGGCGGAATCGGAATCGGCGTAGACAGACTGGTAATGCTGCTTACAGACAGCGCAACAATCAGAGACGTACAGCTGTTCCCGACAATGAAGCCGGAAAGCAAGTAAGAATTGAATTGATGTGCACTTGCAGCATTTCTGGTTTTCATAGTCAGAGGAGACCGAAAGCCGTAAGAAGATAAAGACTTATGATAAAAGGAGGAACTTTACGGATAAATCAGTAAAGTTCCTTTTTATCTGCATGCAATTTTGCTCTTGACAATCCAAAGTGCTCAATATATATTATACCGAGTACATTAAATTAAACGAGAGCAGAGCTTTATTGCGTGGAGGTTTTTTCGATGTTGGTTTCAGTTCGAAATAAAATAAAAGCACCCTTCTGCGTAGATGATGTTTCTGCTTTCAAAATAACTGTTTTTTAATTCCGGTTTTTCAACCGGTATTTTTTTATATCATTTTTAGAAAGTGAGGACTTCATATGAGCAATATTTTCAAAGGTAGATCCCTCAATGTTATTGAGGATTTTTCTATCGAAGAAAGAAGATATCTCTTCCAGAAGGTGTTTGAGTTGAAAAAGGCTATTCAGGAAGGTGATGAGGAGAAGCAGGATCAGTTTCGCATTAACGATCCGGACTTTGGTATATACTCTGTATTCCTTGAAAATTCGACCAGAACGAGAGAGAGCTTTAAGAACGCTGCAAAATTCCACCATGCCAAGGTGAGCGAACTTCTTACCGGCGGATCTTCCATCAACAAGGGAGAGTCTTATGCGGACACATTTAATACGATTTCCGGATATCAGAATCAGATTTTCGTCGTAAGAAGCACGGTGGAGGGTCTCACCAGATGGCTAAGCGAGGAAACCAAAGAATATACCAGACGTAACAATCTTCCGTATACACCGGCTTTCATTAACGCCGGCGACGGCAAGCACGAGCATCCAACTCAGGAGCTCCTCGATGAGTTCTCCTTCCTTGAGGACAACGATATGAGCTTTGACAGTATCCACGTTGCACTGGTTGGCGACCTCTATCATGGAAGAACAGTTCACAGTAAAGCAAACGGCCTGAAAGTGTTTGATCACGTCAAGGTCGATCTGATTGCGCCGGATGAACTGCAGATGCCGGAAAATTATGTAGAACTGATGCGTGAAAACGGCTTCGAGGTTCGCTCCTTCGACTCCATTGAACATTATCTGGAGGACGAGGATATTTCTGACAAGTGGTATTTTACCCGTCCGCAGCTGGAACGTATGGGAGACAAGATTCTGCAGAAGCAGGATGTGCTGCGTCAGTCCATCACATTCCGCAAGGATTTCCTCGATAAGGTCAAAGAAGGAACGAAATTCTATCATCCGCTTCCACGACACAGAGAGCACCCAACGATTCCTACATGGCTGGATGAAACAAGTCTTAACGGTTGGGAGCGACAGTCGATCAATGGATACTACTGCCGTATCGTTCTGATTTCTCTGATTGCAGGTGTTATCGGTGAGGATTATGTACCGGTGCTGAGCTCCGAAAAGGCTGAGGACGTGGACTATATTCAGGAAGTACCGACAGCAGGTACCAAGAAAGAGACGGAATACAGCGAGGGCGTACGTCCAATCCAAAACGGTCTTGTGATAGACCATATCGGCAAAGGAAATTCTGCCAAGGAAATCCGAAGCCATATGAATCTTATTTCAAGCGTAATGGGTATGGACGATGAACGCGGCGGTCAGTGGATCAGCAGCGGCGCAAACGGTCAGTATAAGGGTATCATCTTCCGTCCGGAGAGAACAGAGATGACCAGAAAAGAGCTTAAGCGTCTGGCGGCTGTAGCACCCGGCAGCACATTAAATATCGTAAAGGATGGCAGAGTGGATCAGAAATTCCGCGCGAATATGCCACCGCGCATTTATAATTTTGATGACCTGATTTGCAAAAACGAAGCATGCATTACAAACCCGGTTAACAGTGAAAACGTGCCATGCAAGTTCTCGCGCACAGCTGACGACCACTTTGCATGCGCTTACTGCGGCAAGTTCTACACCTTCAAGGAAATTTGGAAAAAGTGAGGGATAAAATATGAAGAGCATTACTGAAATTCAGAACTATTACGGACCTAAACTGGCAAAGGCGGCACTGAGCCTTGGTGCTATCAAGCTCAGTCCGGAAGAGCCATTTACCTGGGCGAGTGGATATCGTATGCCTATTTATAATGACAATCGACAGTTCCTGGCTGTACCGGAATGTCGCGCGCTGATCAGGGATGCTTTTGCCGAAATGGTAGAAGTACTTGGACTCGGTGACGTTGACAACATTTCCGGCACGGCGACTGCAGGTATTCCACATGCGACTACTCTTGCTGACAAGCTTGGAAAGCCGATGAGCTATGTGCGTTCTTCTGCCAAGGATCATGGTATGGGAAACCAGATTGAGGGACTTGCAGGCGGGAGCTTTAATGGACAGAAGGTGCTGCTGATTGAGGACCTGATTTCCACCGGATCTTCGAGCATCAAAGCAATCGAAGCGATCCGTCAGGCAGACGGCTTGTGTGATATCTGCCTCGCCATCTTTACCTACGGACTTGATAAGGCAACAGATGCTTTTGCAGCGCTTGACCCGAAGTGCAGCTTCTATACTATACTGAACTACGATACGATGCTGCAGACAGCACTGGCAGATGGATATATTAGCGAAGAAAATGCAGAAAGCCTCAGACAGTGGCGTGAAAGCCCATTTACATGGGGCGAATCAAACGGCTTTCCGAAGGAGAAATAGATATGAATTATTTGGAATTATTGAAGCAAAGCGCGGAGAATGCGGGCAACATTCTCTGCATGGGGCTTGATCCTGTTGCAGACGCGTTGCCACATGTGGAAAAAGACATCAGGAGCAGGATCACAGATTACTTTGAAGAGATTCTCACGGAGATGAAAAGACGTGACGTTCGAGTGGCGGCGTTCAAGCCGAACCTCGGCTACTATGCACAGCTTGACAGACCGATGGAGGGCAGCTTTGAAGGCTCACTGGCACTGGCCGATGTGATACGTATGCTTCGCGATATGTTCTCGGATACTCCGATAATCCTGGATTCCAAGCGCGGAGACATTGCTACCAGCTCGCTGAACTATGCGAAGGAGGCTTTCGACGTGTGGACGGTTGATTGTGTCACCATTTCTCCATATATGGGTACAGATTCGGTGATGCCGTTCGCTTTTGAAAACAAAGGCGCATATATTCTTAACCGCACCTCCAATCCGGGAGGTAAGGATCTCCAGAACAAGACTGAACAGAGCGGAGAGCCGTTCTATATGACGGTCGCTAAGGCAATTGCTATGTGGCATGAGGAGCATAATGGCATGGGTGCAGTTGTCGGCGCAACTAATCTCAAGGAATTTGAAGAAATTGCCGCATATTATGCAGACAAAAATATCCCGCTTCTTATACCGGGAGTTGGAAGCCAGGGCGGTACTGCACCGGAGGTAATGAAGCTGATGGAGGATGTAGGCTACCCACTGTCTCTTGCTCGTATCAATAGCTCGAGCGGATTGACACATCCATGGAAAAAAGGCCCGGCACCGGAGGATTATCTGGATAGGGTATTTGCAGGACTCAATAAGCTGACAAAGGAGACAACAATTTGAACAGAGCGTATGAATTGCTTCATGGAAATCACAAACGAGGACAGATCGTTCTTTCCACCGTTTCCGGCGTTCTGACAACAGAGCCGGGTATGGTGGTGCACTTTGAAAACAAGGTGCCGTCCTGCGATATGATTACCACAAAGAGCTATCAGGTCGTGCAGACCTTCGGTCATCGTGAGCCTGTTGTGTGTTCGACACAGGAGGGAAACTTTGGCAATTTTGTCGGATTGCGTAATCCGGGTATGGACGCGGTATATCCTAAGCTAAAGACTCTTTCCGATGGAGGGATGCGTGCTATTCTGAATATCAGCCTTTCAGCGAATAATCCGGAGGATTTTTCAACGCTTGTCGCAAAATTTGACGGAATCGCGGATCTTCTGGAGCTGAATTTCTCCTGCCCGCATGCACAGGCCGGTTTTGGTGCATCAATTGGAAGTGACCTGGAAACGGCGGCACTCTATGTCAGAACGATACTTCAAAATGTTCCGAATAGAAAAGCCCTTCTGATTATCAAACTGACACCAAATGTGAAGAATATCGGTGAGATTGCAAAGGCGGTCATCGACGCGGGAGCAGATGGTGTTGCGGCAATCAACACAGTGGGACCGCTGGAACATATCGATCCTGTATCCGGTGAGCTGATTTTCTCCAAACAGGAAGGCGGCAAAGGCGGCGCATCCGGAGAGTGGGTCAGAGAACGTGCACTGGAGTGCGTTCGTGAGATTCGTGCCGCTGTCGGAGATGATCCGATAGTACTTGGTATGGGTGGTATAACGACAGCACTTGATGTGAGTCATATGATTGAAGCCGGTGCAGACAGTGTCGGAATTGGTTCTGCCCTGTCCCGTCTTGAAATGAAAGACTACGAAAACTACTTTGCCGCACTCAAAAGCGGTAAGGATGTGACATCATATATTGTTTCAGGCAACAAACTGCAGTATCAGAAGAGGACTGTTCTGAAGGCGAGAACAGTCTCCGGCGACATGCGTGAGCTGACACTTTCAGGTGAAATGAATTGCTACCCGGGACAGTTTGCTTTCCTCTGGGTACCACAGGTGGGGGAAAAGCCGTTTTCTGTCGCAGGAAACGCTCCACTCAAGTTCCTCATACGTAAACGTGGACAGTTCTCTGAGTATTGCTTCTCGTTAAAGGAGGGGGATACGGTCTATACGCGCGGCCTTTACGGAAAGCCGATGCAGATTGAGCCGTCTGAGCGCGCACTGCTGCTTGCAGGCGGTAGCGGCGTTGCGGTGCTGCCACTGATCGCAGAGCAACTTGAAAAACTGAAAATTCCAATGAATATGAAGGTCGGAGTACCGGTTAAACACGAGGAAGAGGCTCTTGAAGATGTTCTCTCCACATACGGTAGGATCAGCTACGTTGCTGATGACGGAAAACCGGGTCGCGTACTAGATACGATCAGCGAGGATGATGTAAGTGGCGATGTTCACGTCTATATTGTTGGGCCGGGTCCTATGATGGAGGCAGCGACGAAGCGCCTGCTTGAGCTTGGCATGAGCGAGGACAAGATACATATTTCCGTTGAAAAGCTGACGCTTTGCGGTGTCGGCCTGTGCGGAGAGTGCTTCTGTGCGGGGCGGCTTGCCTGCAAGGAAGGCACATTCTATACACTTACTGAATTGCAAGAAGGTGGTGAGCTGTCATGATCGATCCGCATGTACACTTGAGGGATTGGAATCAGGCGGAAAAGGAAACCGTGAAGCATGGTCTTTCTGTGGCGAAATCATGTGGCTTTACCCATGTATTCGATATGCCGAATACGAACCCTCCTCTGACCGACCGTAAAACTATTCTAAAGCGGTTTGAATTGGCGAAGGGGATCGAGGGGATCACATACCACCTTTGGGCCGGCATCACAGCTGACCCGGAGCAGATTGCCGAGATGGTTTCGGTGTACAACGAGCTTTATCCGAGAGTTGTTGGCTTGAAGATGTTTTTCGGACAGAGCACGGGAAATATGGGCATCTGTGATTATGAAACGCAGCTGACCGTTTTTCGTAAGCTCAAAGAGCTGAATTATCGCGGAGTTGTCGCTATCCATGCAGAAAAGGAAAGCCTGCTGCAACCGGAACGATATATTCAGGGTCGATTCGAAACACATTCGCTGGCAAGACCGGCTGTGGCAGAAATAGAGTCCGTGCGTGACGCCATTACAATTGTGGAGCAATCAGGGTTTGAGGGAACACTCCATATTGCCCATGTCAGTACAAAGGGTGCTATTGAAGAAATTATGAAGGCACGAGAGAAGATGCGCATTACAATGGGTGTTACACCGCATCATGCGCTCTTTACGATGCAGGATGCGGCAGATCATGACCGCTACCTTAAAATGAACCCGCCACTTCGCGGGGAGGAAGACAGAAGGGCAGTTTTTGTATCGCTGCTGGACGGCACGGCGACATGGATTGAAAGCGACCATGCACCGCATACGCGGCAGCAGAAGGAGAGTGGAGCATCCGGAATTCCTGGCTTTGAAAATATGCTGCTTCTGATTGAAACTCTTAGGAAAGCAGGTATCTCCGAAACACGTCTGCATGAGCTAACGTATCAGAACGCGGCGGAACTGTTCAGTTTAGATGTATAACCTAAGTAGAGAACATATTCGATGTATATAAGTTCAATTCCTGACAACGAAGACGGAAACTGAATAAATACAAACAGCAAGCTAAAACGTAGCGGAGCATCGCTGCGTTTTTTATGTACACGGACATATCAGCCATAAAACTCAAGCTGGTTCCGCGAGCGAGCTCCAATACGTGATTTAGCTGTTGTAGTAAGTTGTGCTGCAAGATATAATTTGTATATCAGGATTTCAGAAAGGATCTGAATATGAGAGCAGAGAAACAGAAACCTATCGTAGCTATTTGCTATGATTTTGATAAAACCCTGTCGCCGGACAATATGCAGGCACAGGGCTATTTGGAGTCTATAGATTATCCTGACCAGGACGAGTTCTGGAAGGAGGTCGGAACTATGGCAACTGAGAATGAGATGGACAGCGATCTTGCCTGGATGTACAAGATGGTGGCCGATTCGCGCGGTAAGCTCATTGTTAACAGGAAGACGCTTAACGAATATGGAGCTCATATCCATCTCAATCCGGGTGTCGAAACCTGGTTTGACCGAATCAATGAATTCGGACGCGAGCATGGTGTTGCAGTCGAGCATTACATTATTTCATCCGGCATGCGGGAGATGATTGAGGGCACGTCGATTGCCAAAGCGGGCGCGTTCAGGAAAATATATGCAAGCTCGTTCTATTACGACGATGCGGGAGTGGCGATCTGGCCGGCAACGGTCGTGAATTACACCAACAAGACTCAGTATCTTTTCCGTATTTCCAAGGGCGTGCTCGATGTGAACGACGCAAGAGTAAATGACTTCTTTGCGCCTGAAGATATCAGGATTCCGTTCACCAATATGATTTATATCGGTGACAGTGATACAGATATACCTTGCATGAAGCTGGTGCACAGTCATGACGGACATTCGATCGGCGTGTATGATTGCGAGACCTGCGACAAGCGCAAGGTTGAGAAAATGCTTGAAGAGAACAGAGTCAAGCATATTGCTGCGGCGGACTACCGTGAAGGCAGCGAGCTCGATACAATCGTGAAGGGAGTAATTTCAGAAATTCAGAGATGAACTATATAGTTTTGGATTTGGAATGGAATACTGCGCTTGCAAGACATCTCTATGTGGAAAGACCTTTCCGTCTGACCGGAGAAATCATTCAGATAGGAGCAGCCAGACTGGACAACCTTACGGATATTAATGTTGTTGATACCTATAATGCCCTTGTAAAGCCGGTATTCTACACAAAAATGCACAAGGAAGTAACTGAGCTTACGGGAATCACTGACGAGATGATCAATGCAGGAAGACCTTTTGAAGAGGTGTGCGAAGAGTTTCTCAAGTGGTGCGGGGACGACTACGCATTTATAACCTGGAGCGGAAACGACATATATATGCTCGAGGACAACATGGAAATTCATGGCATGGACAAGAGCGTGCTGCCGGCGTGCTTCGATGCGCAGGTGCAGTTTGATGACCAGATCACACACGAGAATCGGGACTTTGCACTCAGCTATGCAATCTGGAAGCTCGACCTCATGAAATCGATGGTCGAAAGCCATGATGCGCTCAACGATGTAATGAATACTGTGGAAGTGATGAGGCATATAGACATGACCGACGGACTCGAATACTGCGAGGTCGGTGTGTGGGAGGAAGCATCTGATGAAGATATATAAGAACTATTTTCTGATAATTGCAGCAGGTTGCCTGTGGGGTACCATCGGACTGTTCGTCAAGCTGCTCGAGCAGGCAGGCTCGTCATCGGAATATACAACTTTCCTGAGGATGTTCTTTGCATTCCTGATGCTGCTGGTGATTACGATCATCAAGGACGGTCATGGTGCGTTCAGGACTGATCGGGGAACACTCATATCCTGCATACTTCTCGGATTTGTATCGATGTCGCTGAATAATCTGTTCTACGCCAAAGCGGTCAGCAATCTCGGAATGGCTCTGGCTGCGGCGCTGCTTTATTCGGCACCTATTTTCACCAGTATAGAGTCAAAGATTTTCTTCAAGGAGCATATAGGACGCAATAAGATTATCGCTATCGCTATGAGCGCAGCAGGCTGCGTGCTTGCGGCAACGTCGGGACAGTTTGCATCGGTTCATTTATCTTTGGCAGGAATACTGTTCGGACTCGGAGCAGCACTTGCGTATTCGACTCAGAATATTTTCGGAAGACTGGCCACCAACAGGACATCACCATGGGTGGTTTCGACATATCAGTTTATGTTCGCTTCAATTTTTACGCTGATAGTCGGACGACCTTTCTCGACAGTGGGAAATCCGCTCGACCCTACAATATTACTGTACGGAGTGCTGTTCGCGCTTATTCCGACGACCATTGCATACCTGCTGTACTTCAGTGGCGTCAGAGGAATAACTGAATCGAGCAAGGTGCCTGTAATGGCGGCAATGGAGCTGGTTGTAGCGACGGTACTTGGAATTGCGGTTTTCGACGAAAGCTTCTCGCCAATCAGCATCGTCGGAGTCGGATTGATTCTCGGCTCTATAGCATTGATGAGCAAGAATGAAACTAAGGAGGAATAATATAAATGAAGGATTACATTGTTAGAGGCATTGCTGCAGGAGGTACAATAAGAGCTTTTGCAGCCAACACGACTGAGACTGTGGCTTGTGCGGCTGCAAGACATGAGACATATCCGGTCGTTACAGCTGCTCTCGGCCGACTGCTTACGGCTGCCTCTATGATGGGAAGCATGATGAAGGGCGAGGACGATATCATTACACTCACTGTTAAGGGCGACGGCCCCATCGGAAACATTACAGCAACAGCGGACAGCAAGGGCAATGTTAAGGGCTTTGCGGGAAATCCTGCCGTGGAAATACCTCGCAAGGGTCCGGGCAAACTGGATGTAGGAAGTGCAGTCGGTGCAGGTACGATGACTGTAGTAATGGATCTCGGTCTTTCGGAGCCATACAATGGACTTGTTGAGCTCCAGACAGGAGAGATCGGTGATGACCTCGCCTACTATTTTACAGTTTCAGAGCAGACACCTTCAGCAGTCGGACTTGGAGTTATGGTTGAAACTGACTGGTCGGTAAAGCACGCCGGTGGATTTATCGTACAGCTGATGCCGGACGTTGAAGAGGAGACCATCGCAAAGCTTGAGGAGAATATGTCGCAGATCTCGTCAGTAACGGATATGATGGAAAGCGGAATGACTCCGGAGGATATGCTCAATGCTTTACTCGGCAATCTCGAGCTTGAGATAACGGACAAGGAGGACGTTAGATTCTACTGCAACTGTGACAAGGACAGAGTATCTGCTGCGCTTGCGACAATACGCAAGGAAGACATACAGGAGATGATCGATGCGGGAGAGGATATAGAGGTGAAGTGCTTTTTCTGCAATACTGCATATAAATTCAGCGTTGAGGAGCTGGAGAATCTGGTTGAGCAATAATGATTTCTAACGCTCAAAAAGCATAAGAAATAGCTTGACAAGATGGAATACAAGAGATATTATGCTGATATCAAAATGATATCAGCATTTTCTTATACACAAGG
The DNA here is from genome assembly GCA_018064665.1 of Candidatus Crickella caballi. Lineage (GTDB taxonomy): Bacteria > Bacillota > Clostridia > Peptostreptococcales > Anaerovoracaceae > Crickella > Crickella caballi. The sequence continues at coordinate 47,740 of JAGHUV010000003.1, forward strand.
AGGATATTATGGATAAATTTGAAGAGAAAATTATTAAACCAAAGAGCGGTATACTGATGCTTATAGTCAGCATTCTAATGCTTATTTTATGCACTCCTGTATTTATTATCGGAGTAGCAAACGTGGTAGCTGTGCCGGTAATTGGTATAATTGCAATCTTGGCATCGTTAGCGTTCTTGTTCTTCGGAATTCTAAATCTCTGTGGTCTGCATCAGGTTAATCCTAATGAAGCTCTGGTGCTTGTACTTTTTGGAAAATACTTTGGAACAGTTGTAGAGCCGGGATACTATTTCGTAAATCCGTTTGCAAGACCGATCGTTCCTGCTTCGACTCAGTCGGCACTGGATCTTGCACTCGAGGCAGCAGCTGATTCCGGTAAGAGCGGCAAGAAGGACAAAATTTCAGCACCTTCAACAAGAAAGAGGATTTCGCTCAAGGTGAACACTTTGAACAATGACAAGCAGAAGGTCAATGATGTTCTCGGAAACCCTGTAATCATCGGAACAAATGTAATCTGGAAGGTTGCAAATCCTACAAAGGCAGTATTTAATGTTGAGGACTACAGCGACTTCCTTTCGACACAGTGTGATCTTGTAGTAAGAAATGTCGCAAGGCTTTTCCCGTACGATGACTTCGATGATACACCGGAGACAACAGCTGACGGAGAGAAGACACTCAGAGGCTCAAGCCAGGAGATCGCTGATCTGATGCAGGAAGAACTCCAGAAAAGAGTTGTAGACGCAGGTCTTGAGATTCAGGACGTAAGGATCACCAACCTTGCATATTCTGAGGAGATTGCGGCAGCAATGCTTCAGAGACAGCAGGCGTCAGCAATCATCGCAGCAAGACAGAAGATCGTAGAGGGTGCTGTAGGTATGGTAAAAATGGCACTTGATCAGCTCGATGAAGACGGAGTGGTTGTGCTTGATGATGAGCGCAAGGCAGCAATGGTAAGCAACCTGCTTGTAGTACTTTGCGGCAACAAGGATGCGCAGCCTGTAATAAACAACGGATCCATATATTAACGAATTAAGAGCGAAAAGACAGTAGGTTAATATCCGTAATAGAAAGGCAATTTACAAATGAGTGTAGATGAGCGTGAAAAGAAGCTTCTCGAGAAGCAGAAGCAGCTTGATGAACTCGAGGCTGAGATCAAGAAACGCGAGAAGAATATAAAGATGAAAGAGAAGGAGAAAAAGCAAATTCTTCTTAGGCTGGCTCCTTCTCTGTGGAATGATATCGCGGAGTGGGCAGAGGAAGACATCAGATCAATCAACGGACAGATCGAGTATCTGCTGACAGAGGCGGTTCGCAGAAGAAAGAACAGCTCGCAAAAATGAGGCTTAAACCATTCTGGTTTAGACCTCGCTTTAATCCGGTGCTGTGACGCCGGATATAACAAATAAGTATTCGGAAAGTGTAGTATAAATGAATGAATTCTATGAAGCTATAAAGGGCTTTACCGATATTCCTCTTGCACTGGTTGCATTGGTGCTGGGAATCCTCTCAAAACGTAACAAAAAGGAAGATTGGGGAGACCTATTTCTGCTGATATTTATGACGGCAATCATAGGCACTGCAATACATGCCTTTGTATTGCCGGAAATATTGTGGAGAGCGTTATGGAGCGTCACTTTTGCAGGATTATTTGAGATTGATTATATATTCACGAAACTTTTCAGCAATTATTTGAACAGTTCGGTAGAATTCAATGTAAGAAGGTTCCGCTATCTGCAACTCGCATTTTGCCTTGCGGCAATACTCGCAGTTGCGGGATTCGGACGCAAGGAGATGATAATTTTCGTTGCATACTCGTTCTGTTGTTTTGCGCATCTGGCGAAATGCGCTTTCATGACGAGCACTGTACATAAGAAGGCAATTCTGTTCATATCGTTGCCGCTGCTGCTGATGATGCAGGCATTCAATACAGTGATCCCGTATGCAGTTGCTATAGAACACATTGCGCTTACAATGATACTGTTCGTATTATATTCAATTTCCCGGAACAAGAATGAGGGCACATAAAGACTCTATGGCAATTAAAGATAAATATAAAAGAATCAAAATGGAGATTATAATGAAAAAGGATTTCAACAATAAGATCGCGATTCTGATGGGAGCAGCCGTTCTGTCGGGTGTTGTCGGATTTGTCTACGAGACGATTTTTTATCTGTTTAATAACGGTGTGCTGACCAAGAGAGGCGGAATGTTCGGCCCGTGGATCACTATATATGTTTTCGGTGGCATACTTCTCTTCCTGACATCATATCGTGCATATAAGAATAAGCACCCGCTACTGGTCTTCGTAATCTGTGGACTTGCTGCGGCTTCTTTGGAATTTGCAGCAGGCTATTATCTGTATAATTACTGCGGAGGAGTCAGAATGTGGGATTATTCCACAGAGATTATAAACTTCGGAAACATCGGAGGATATGTATGCTTCAGATCTTTCTGGTCATTCGGCCTGCTGGGTCTCTTTCTGATGTACGTGATATATCCGTTCCTGCTGAAGCTCAGAACGCGTATGGGCGATAAGAAATTCAACAGGCTGGCGTTGATAATGTTCCTTGTTCTTATGCTCGACCTTGTCTACAACGCATATCTGTGCAAAGCATTCGGAACGATCAGTGCGCCGGAGCTCTACCACAATACGGGCTGGTTCGGAATAGTATCGGAATATAAAGGATAAAGAGTAAATGTGGCGTTCGATTGACAATGTGCTTAATGTCTAGTAAATTGAAGGCGTAAAAAACAAACTGGGAGAACATATAATGTATATCTCTCAGATCAAGCGTAAATACGGTCTTGAAGTCGGTGAGAGTTATAATAAGCCAACGTCTGAAGATGCCAGACAGCCCCGGTGTCCGCTGGAAAAAGAAGCTGCTATTATGGATGCATTGAAGCATTTTGGCATCATCTGATGGAGAGATAAACCTGAACTTTCAGTGCTATTAAGGTAAAAATGCAACCGTTTTTAACATAATAATAAAATAACTGTTAAGGGATGTTGGTGGACTAATCTTTCCAACTCCCTTATATTTATGTTAAAATGTATTGCAAAGGTGGTAAAAAAATGAAAAGTATAATGTTTTTTTGCATCCCTGCACATGGACATCATAATCCAACATTTCCTGTTGTGAAGGAACTTGTGAACAGGGGGAATACAGTTAGATTTTATTCGTTTAACGAATTTAAAGAAAAAGTGGAAGCTACAGGCGCTACATTTATTAGTTGTGATGCGTATTTAGCAGAAGTTACAAAGGAAGTGGAAAGCGGTGAAGAGACGATGTCTACAACGGATATGAC
>JAGHUV010000004.1 GCA_018064665.1 Candidatus Crickella caballi
GAGATTATAAATCTTGTTTTTTGAGCGCTGATCTTGTTTTTTGACACTAGAAAAGCCCTCCCTCCACGTTAGTGGAGAAAAGGACTTTGTCTACAGTCTGACGGGAGGCAATATGCCTCCCGTTTTCATTGTTCCCGTATATTCGAAACTGCTTTTATCGTGTGCTTATTACAGTCCGAGTGAGATTGCTACGATAGTTCCAAGGTAGTTACCAATTACGTAACCAAGAGTACCAACGAGCATTGCCGGTCCAACAAGTGTTGCCCAACCCTGGGAAATAGCCATGCCGGCAGCAGTAGTAGGTCCACCGATGTTAGCATTGGATGCGATAATAGCGTCCTCGAGGTTGAACTTGAATACCTTAGCAGCGCCGAAGCAGAAGATCATGTTAACAAGTACCATGATAGCTGTGAGTACGAGGAGCAGTGGGCTCTTTGTAACTACAGTGTAGATGTTAGCAGGAACACCGATTACGAAGAGGAACAGGTAGATAAGGTATGTACCGATTTCTCTTGATCCGTGCATTTCCTCTACAGTCTTCTCGAAGCATGTTGCAACGATTACGGAGAATGTAGTGATCCATACATACTGTGATCCAAGGAATCTTACTACGAAGTTCATGAATGCGTTTGTAATTTCAAATCCGCCGAACAGACCTGCAACAAGCTGTGACAGCCATACGATTGTTACAGCGTATGCTACGTTAACAGCGATATCCTTGAGGGAAATGTCTTTTCTGTCCCAGAATGCTGCAGCAAGAGTCTTAGCCTCTTCCATGTCAACTTTTCCGGCCTCAACTTCTTCAATCAGAGGGTGCTTGTAGTTCTTTCTGAACCACTTGTTTCCTGCGAAGAAGATCAGTACGAAGAAGTAGAATGCCATGAGCAGGTTATCTGCTACTGTAGCAGCTGCTGTAACGTCCTCACCAGCTGCATACTGGGAAGCCATAGCTGCGAAGTTAACTCCACCACCAATGTATGATCCGGTCATCATTGCTGCTACTCTTGCGAGATCCTCAGCATTGCCGAATGCATTCTTCAGCAGTCCATAAGCAAGGAATGCACCAACAGTTGTTCCAACTGCACCGATCAGGAAGATAACAAGCATTCTTCCGGTCTCAGCCCAGATCTTCTTCAGGTTGCACTGGAGAAGAAGCATTGGAATACCCATAGGTACGATGATGCCCCATACAACGTCATCATACAGAACACATGAAGTTGGGATTACACCCAGGTTTGCGAGTACCATAGCGATGATCAGCGCGATGATAGCTCCAGAAATCTTGGAAGCCCATTCGTACTTCTGCTCAAGCCAAATTGAGAAGAATACGCCTACGCACATAACCATGAGCAGGCCCCAAGTGCTGTCAGCTGCAATCAGTGATTCGCGGCCAACTGCGTTCATCCAAAAATTAGCCATAATATACCTCCTATTAATCTTACATAGAAGCCCTTGTTGGCCCGCCACGTGATAGGGTCAACTCAAGCCGTTGGCTATAGAATGTTATAGCATTAACAACTAAATAAATCAATATTTCTGCGCAATTACGACACGATTTAAGCCCGCATAATCGTCAAAGGTCACAATTTTCTGATATCTCCCCGTATTCTGCAGTAATGCTTTGACCGAAGCAGCCTGGTCACAGCCGATTTCCAGCGCCAGCAGACCTCCGTCCTCAAGATAACGATCTGCATCCACGGCAATCACTCTATAGTAATCAAGTCCGTCCTTACCGCCGTCCAGCGCCATCCTCGGCTCATAATCCTTAACCTCTGTGTCGAGCGTTTCAATTACATCGCTTTCGATGTACGGAGGGTTGCTGGTAATGATGCTGAACTTTCTGCCACTCTGAACCGCTCTGAACATATTTCCGAGAAGAAACTCGCATCTTGTAAAGACTCCGTTAATACGTGCGTTTTCAGATGCAGTTGCCAGTGCTTTCTCAGAGACATCTGTCAATGTAACCGTGACGTTCGGAAATCTGTGCGCAAGAGAGATACCTATACATCCGCTTCCTGTACACAAGTCCAGAAGCTGCGCATTATTCCACGAGCCTTTGTCGATTTTGTTTCCCGCAATACTGATTATCCGTTCAACAAGCACTTCCGTATCCATTCGCGGTATAAGCACATCCGGATTGACGCGAAACTGCAGACCCATGAAGACCTGTGTTCCCACAATATACTGAAGTGGTCTTCCCGATTTTCTTTCGTTGATCTTTCTCTTATATTCGGAAAAAAGCCCTGCCGCCATCGGTGCATCGGCCTGAGTGATCATTCTGCTCCTTGTAAGACCTGTGACATATGTGAATATCGTCAGCGCCTCGTTCCTTCCGTTAGGACAATCGGCAAGCTTCTCCTGTCCCCATTCAATCGCTTTTCTGTTGCTGATTGCATCCGGCACATCGATCTTAGGCGGCTCATATTCAAAGTTCGGTACCGTTGGCTCCTCTGCTTCCATGTCAATAAAGAGTGTCTCGTCGAACTGATTCACGAGCTTGCCGTTGGCATCGACAAAGCCCTCGATGTGCGGCGTGTCTGCATCCACCAATACGGCTTTGAGCGCAAGCAAAGCGACCTCCAGCTGTGCCTTTGTAGGCTCGGCCGTTGTCAGCTTCTGTAACATCAGCCCCGGATAGCTGAGGATTCGAACGAGCTTGCCGTCGCTTCTTCCTGCCCATTTGAGAAGCTCATAGCTTATTCCTGCAATAACCGGAATAAGGAGAATTCTCGATGCGATACGCCACAGCAGATTAGGCCAGCCCAGAAAACTGAAAAGCAGCAGGCTGACAAGAAGCACGAACACGAGGAAGCTGGTTCCGCAGCGTGGGTGCAGGGTATAGTACTTATCTGCATTCTCCGGTGTCAGCTCAAGTCCGTTCTCGTAGCAGTGTATGCTCTTGTGCTCAGCACCATGATATCTGAACAGATTCTTAATTTCCTCCATGCGGCGAATAGCGACAACGTAGGCAACGAACATCACTATTCTCAGGATTCCCTCGATCAGATTCAGGAGCACTGTGCTACTGATCCATTTACCAAGGAAGTTTACAACCCAGGTCGGCAATATCACGAAGAACACAATCGTTATCGCAAACGCCAGAACCACAGACATGGTCATCAGAAAATCCCAGGCCGCTTTCTTGCCAAAGCGTTCGTTCAGCCATGTCTCGAATTTGCCCGGCTCCTCGGAATAATCCTCAGGTGCGTAAGCTTCGAGAATATCTGCCGATTCCATCAGCGTTCCCATTCCCAGTATCAGCGAAGCTACGAAGGAAAATATTCCTCGCAGAAGCGGGATCTTCATCCAGCGGGACTGCTTAGGCTTTTCCTTGGTCTTAAGATACAGTTCGCCGGACGGCAGTCTCATCGCAATTGCAACCCGGTCCGGACCCTGCATCATCACGCCTTCCATTATTGCCTGTCCTCCTATCGACGTCGGGCAGGCTTCTTTTATAAATATTTTACTGTAATCCAGTTTGGACATCTGTTTCTCCGTTTGAATATTATTTCATTTTCTTGAGCATAAAGTTTATGAAATCCTTGTTGGACTTGGTGCTTGAGAGGTTATCAATAATCGCCTCTGTAGTTTCAAGCGTCTTGCCCTTGTCCATCTCTCTTCTGAGAGCGTTCATAACCGCAAACTCCTCGCCGCTCAGAAGCAGGTCCTCACGACGTGTGCCGGATTTGGCCAGATCGATAGCCGGGAAGATTCTTCTCTCTGAAAGCTGCCTGTCGAGGTGCAGCTCCATGTTGCCGGTTCCCTTGAACTCTTCATATATAACGTCGTCCATGCGGCTTCCTGTATCAACAAGTGCAGTTGCAAGGATGGTCACGCTTCCTCCTTCTTCGATGTTTCTTGCAGTACCGAAGAACTTCTTAGGCGGATGCAAAGCGCCCGGATCAAGTCCGCCGGAAAGCGTTCTGCCGGAGCTTGGCACTTCCATATTGTATGCACGGGCCAGTCTCGTGATCGAGTCGAGCAGAATCACAACATCCTTTCCGCTCTCCGCCAGTCTCTTGGCACGCTCAATAACCATGGTTGCAACCTTGACATGATGAGATGACTGCTCATCAAAGGTCGAATAAATCACCTCCGAGTGATCCAGGCTTCTCTTCATATCTGTTACTTCCTCCGGTCTTTCATCAACGAGCAGTACGATCAGCTCGATGTCCGGATACTTATTTTCAATCGCAGATGCGATCTTCTTGAGCAGTACAGTCTTGCCGGCCTTAGGCTGCGCAACGATAAGTCCTCTCTGCCCGCGTCCGATAGGCGCAACAAGGTCCATTATTCTTGTCGAAAGATCGATACTTGAGGTCTCGAGCACAATCTTCTCGTTAGGAAACACCGGTGTAAGACTGTCAAAGTGCGGACGCCTCTTTGACTCCACCGGGTCCATCCCGTTTACCGATTTAACATAGAGAAGCGCACCGAATCTCTCGTTGGAATGCGGCTTTCTCGTAATTCCGTGTATCTTGTCTCCCGTTCTCAGGCCAAAGCGTCGTATCTGGCTTGGCGATACGTAGATGTCTTTGCTTGAGGTAAGGAAATTGTCAAATCTCAGGAAGCCAAAGCCATCCTCTGCGAGCTCAAGTATTCCCTCAACCTCCGGGCGTTCCTCTTCAGTCACAGCTTCTGCCTGTGCTTCGATTTCAACATTCTGCACGTCAACAGCTGCAGAATCCATTGCTTCTGTCTGTTCAATTTCATTCAATAATTCTTCTGACATAGGGTCTCCTCCATAGATAGGTGAGCGTCAGGACTGCTCAGGACGAGCAGCCTTCACTCAATATAAGATGTTGTTCTAAATAAGATTTATAATGTCCTTCAGCTTCTCCACTGCAATCGGCTGCATGTTGCAGGATCCGATGCTCTCAGGGATGAGAAGCTGAATGATTCCGTTTCTGATGCGCTTGTCATTCATGATGTAAGGCAGCAATTCGGCCGAACTGTACCTGCAGGAAAGATCAAAATCGAACTCTTCGAGGATCTCAGTTATCTCGAGATATGTTGTCATTTCGATAAATCCGGAAAGGGCACAGCATCTTGCCTCCATCGAAAGACCTTTGGCAACTGCCTCGCCATGAGTAATCTCATAACCGCTTCGCGCCTCTATCGCATGTCCGATCATATGTCCCAGATTCAGATATTGTCTGAACAGGGTGTCCTCCTCGTCCATCTCCACGAAATCGCGTTTTATTCCGACAGCCATTGCGATTACTTTGGCAAGGTCACCGGATCGAAGCTCGTCAATGATCTCGTAGCCACTAAGTATGCCGTACTTGATGATTTCGGCATAGCCGTCATGCAAAGCACTTTCCGGCAAGGTCTCCATGCAGTTCGGGTCGCAGATAACAATGTCCGGATTTCTGATGGTGCCAACCTGATTCTTGGCGTTAGGCAAATTGATCGCATTCTTGCCGCCTACCGAAGAATCGACCGCAGCGAGCAGCGAGGTCGGAAGCTGTACGCAGTGCATTCCTCTCTTGAAGGTCGCTGCCGCAAATCCTACAAGGTCTCCGATTACTCCGCCTCCCAGGGCAATGAGAATATCGCCTTTGCCGAAGTCCTCCTCTGCAAGACTGTTCAGTATTGCAGAATAGTGCTCTATGTCTTTGTTCTCTTCTCCGGGTGTGATAATAAGGCTTGTGACAGCATAAGCTTCATCCGCCATCGCCTCGCTCACCTCATCCAGATAGAATCGTGCAACGTTGTCGTCTGTGACAACAAGAGCTTTGTCTCCGCCGATCCTTTCCCGGAGCAGTGTTCCGACATCCGCCAGTATTCCGTTCTCGACAAGGACATCATATTCTGTTGATCCTTTGATGTGAATGATTTCCATCCTACAGTTCCTCATTAGCTCCTACAGTTGTAAGAATCTGCTCCTCGGTCTTATCCACCTGGCTTACCTCAAGACGGCTGATATCTTCCTCGTCCACATCTTCGTTAAGCGCAAGCAGTGTAGGCGACAGATAAACAGTCGAAAGCTGTTTGCCGTCAAGACTGATTATCGATCTTTCAGTGAAATTACTTCCCTGAATATAGTATTTATCTCCGATTTTTATGATGTCATCTATCTCAATCTGATGGAAGCCCATCGTCATCTTGGCAGGCTTGTACGGATTGGTTCCCTTGAACGCATAGTACTTTCCGTAAAGGATGTCGTAGGCAAGTGCCTCCATATCGTCATCGTAATTCTTGTCCTTGCTGCTTGTTGTCTGCTGATAATCAAAGATTACGCCCTCGTGAGCTAGACCCGCATCCTCAAGGATTTCCGCACCTACCTGATAAGCCGCAATGTCTTTGTCCTTCTTCTCAAGTCCTATATTGTCCCAGATAACATATTCTGTCTGATAGAGATCAGGTCCGTTATATATATCATCTGTTACATCAAGTGCAGGAATATGATCGCCATAAATCAGCATGATCGTCGGCTCTCCTGTAGCGTTGATTGCATCGATCAGATTTCCGATGAAGGTATCCATCTCATGACATTCATTGAGGTAGTATTCATACTTCCACTTGAGTTCATTCTTGATCTCTTCGTCAACATCGTAGGAATCCTTCATGGTAACCGTTACATAAGGATTCTTGAACACCTGCTCTGTCGGATATCTGCCGTGTCCTTCTACAGAAACAACATGCATCATATCTCTCTCCTTGGTAGATGTCATTATATCTATGATGTTGCCCGTAAGTATCTCGTCCTTGCACCAGTTCGTCGGTGTAAACTTCACATTGTTCATGTACTCCACAGATGTGAAGCTATCAAAGCCCATATTTGCATATACTTCATTTCTGTTGTAGAAGAGCGCTCTGTGGTCATGCATTGCACTTGTCACATAGCCGTGGCTCTTCGCAACATAAGCCATATTCTCCAGTGTATTCTCACGCAGCTTTCCCTTGTAAGGATATTCTCCCGGGCCAAAGTACTTAGCGCTTATTCCTGTGAGAACCTCAAACTCGGTGTTCGCAGTTCCGGCACCGCAGGCAGGAACTTCAAACCAGCCGGAGGTATAGTTTTCCTTAAGGCTGTTATATACAGGTGTCGGGTCGTTATTGACAGTAAAATGCGAGTAGCTCTGTGCTGTCGTAAACGACTCCATCTGAAGAACGATAATATTCGGATGCTCTGTGCTGTCGTTCTTCTCTTCAAGCACGGTATCGGTTCCGGAGGTCGTCTTCTCCTCAAGGATTTCCTGTATCATCTCATCGGAGTAGCCCTTAGGCTTGGATATTCCCGCGCTGACCGAGGTGCTTATGAAGCCATACGCGTATCCGTAGTCTCTGAAGGCATAGTTAAGATTTCCGAAATATGTTCCTACAATATTAAAGTTTATAGCCACCCAGGTCGAACCCAGCGCAAAGAGTCCGGCAATAACGATCGCCGCAATACTTTTGCCGTATTTAATGTTCTGCCATTTGGCGCTTCTTATAAATATGAGAACAATAGTCAGAGCAATTAAAGCGCCGCCGAGAATGATCAGGAATATCTGCCATACCGCATAGTATGTGGTTACCAGCGAAAGACCCTCTGTGAAATTTGCCAGATCATACAGTGTAAAAGGCGTTACTCTGGAAAGCAGGATGATGCCGTTTACCGAACCGATTACTACCCAGATTATCGAGATGATCATCCATGCAAATCTGCGCTTCTTGAAGAGAAGGGCAATGGTCATCGTCGCAAAAATCAGAATTACGCTGTACAGAAATACCAGCGGGTTTCTGCACATCCACAGGAATCCTTCTATAGGCGATGTCGTCAGTCTTGCAAATGTCTCTATATACAGATTAATAAAGAAGGCATATACGAACATGAGACATATGTATTTGAGCTCATGAAGATCTGCGTCAAAATATTTTGCTGCCTTCCTCGGAAATATCTTGAGAATGAATTCCCCGATCTTGTATCCGAGCCTCGTAAAAGGCGCCGCTATTAATGACAAAACCAGTCTTATTTTTTCAAACAACCTTATGCCTCCCGAAGAGCTTCTGTTAATCCTGCGAAGTCTTCCATTGTTAAGCTTTCCGCTCTTCTGCCGGGATCGATCTCGGCCTGTGTCAGAGCTTTTGTGATCTGCTCTTTATCATATCCACCCAAAGTCATTAGCGAATTGAGCAGAGTTTTACGTCTTTGCATAAATCCCGCCTTTATAACCGAGAAGAAGAATTTCTCATCCTTGACTTCTACAGCAGGCTTCTTTCTTACATCCAGTCTCAGCACGACCGAATCAACCTTAGGTGCCGGATAGAAGCACTCGCTTCCGGCGTCGACAATCTTGGAAACCTCAGCGTAATAGTGGACGGAATATGTTATAACTCCTGAGCCCTTGGTTCCCGGAGCAGAGGAGATCCTGTCTCCTACTTCCTTCTGCATCATTGCCGTGATACTGTCTGCTGCAGTACCCATCTCAAGCAGCTTCATAATGATCGGAGTTGTAATATAATACGGAAGATTTCCGACAACCCTAACTGTCTTGAGTCCGTATTCCGCCTTATATCTTTCGATTATTGCATTAAGGTCGGTTTCAAGAATGTCTCCATGTATAACTTCGACATTACCGTAGCTGAAGGTTTTTACCCTCAGCGGCTCAATAAGTCTCTCATCGAGCTCGATTGCAACGAGCCGGCCGGCCTGCTCTGCAAGCGGACAGGTAAGCACGCCTGTACCCGGTCCTATTTCTATGACAAGACAATCCTCATCAATCTCACTGCCTTCCACGATGGCATCGATAACATCCTCGTCAATAAGGAAGTTCTGTCCAAGGCTCTTCTGCGCCTTCGGAAGATTCCTTGCCGCCTCGGGTCTCGGTGTGTATTTTCTGTTATTTTTGGATTTCTTTGATTGCTTGCTCAAGTTCTTCTCTTCCTATATTCCAGTGTTCAAGTTTCTTAATCAGGGCCTTGCTGTTGCCGTTACCGATTCCCAGCTTTGCGCAAAGCTTCTCTCTGAGTTCTGCAGAGCCTTCGTATCCGCTCAGGCCGTACTCCACAAGATCACTCATCTGCCATTTCACGGAAGTCTCTCTTTCATCGGCCTGCTTTGCATTTGCATCAAGTGTGAGTGCCAGCTCGATTGCCTCAGCTATTATTTCCGGCTTTGCATTCTCGACTCCTATATCGTCTCCAAGAAGCGCGTCTGCTTTGGCGATATATGCCTGAATCGAGTCGGGAAATCTCGCACTCAGCTTACTTCTGATCTCTTCACCTGAGAAATCCGGGTCTGTGAGTATGATGAGGCCCTTCTCTTTGTATGCCTTTTCAATGAGCTTCCATGTCTCGGCTGTAATCCCAAAACCATGCGTCGGGATTATCAGTGCTTCACAGGCTTCCGATACTGCTGCGACATCATCCCTTCCTTCAACAATAATAGCGCGACTGACTTTTAGCTTATTCATCGTCCTCATCCTTGAAGATAAACATTATTTCATCTCTATTGAGCAGCCTCAGCTTTTTGCGTGCCTGCTCCTCGATATAGTCTTTATTATTTATATTCTTAAGCTCCTTGGTGAGCTTGCTCTTTTCTTTAACAAGCTCCGCCTCCTGCTGTTTGAGCTCTCTGTTCTCTTTCTTGAGCTGAGCGATCTTAACCCCGAACGAAGCTGTGAAGATAATAATGACAGCAAGAGCAACCAGGAGGATCTGCTTCTGCTTCTTATTCATTGAGATAGAAGCTTTCTTCTTGTCCTCTCTTGCACTGTATTTGCGACTGCTTCTGTTTCCTTTTCTTGCTGCCATTACATTCCTTTCTAATATACTCCGTCAGAGATAAGCGGAATAGGATCTGTTGCGTTGCCGTTATATCTGATCTCAAAGTGCAGATGCGGTCCGGTGCTGTGTCCGGTACTGCCAACCTCACCGATATACTGGCCCTGATATACCTTCTGTCCGGTCTTGACCGCGATATAGCTGAGATGTCCGTATCTTGTTGTTCGTTTGGATCCGTCACTTGCGATTCCGTTATCCATATCGATACAGTTGCCGTATCCTCCGAAGTATCCGGCGCCTGTTACCGTTCCTCCGTCTGCCGCATATACAGGTGTTCCTGTCGGAGCTCCCATATCGATTCCGCTGTGCTGTCTTCCCCATCTCCACTTGAATGCAGATGTGACTACATAAGTTCCCTTAGTCATTGGGTTCTTGAAGATTCCTGTCGGTGCAGTCTTAGGTCTCTTTGTTGTTCCAACGTAAACAACCTTGTCAACCTTCTTGGTTATTACCTCGAGGCTTACAGTATCTCTGTCTGCGATCTCTCCGCCAATTTTAGTCAGCGTTCCTTCGAAAATCTGTACTCCGTTAACACCCTCGACTCCTACGATCTCATCTCCGATATAGTAATCCTTGGACTTTTTCTTAATAGTCTTGTAAGGAACTATCTCCTTCATCTTTCCTGTCTCGACCATCTTAACGCTTACCGGAGTTACCGTCTTGCGAATGCATATCTTGTCTCCTGTATCTATACGTGAAATCGCATTCTTGTTATCTTCATCATAAATTGAATCCTTCTCTACTCCGAAGGTATCTTCTATACTGCCGAGTGTTTCTCCATCCTCAACCAGATGATAGAACTGAACGTCGCCTCCCTCGGTCATCTGCTTAAGAGCTTCTTTATCACTCTGTACACTTGTAAGCAGAACATTTATCGGCTTTATATCAAGCGGTTTCTCAAACTCTACAGAAACAAGCTCCATTCCCTTGTCAGGAGCACCGAGTACTTCCATCGTCCTGTCGAGAAGCTTCTCTGCCGCATCCTGGCTCTTTACGATTGTTACCAGTCTGCTTCCGTCATATATTCCGTAAGCCTCAACCTCGATATCCGTAAGATACGCAAGCTTATTTACTGTTGTATCAACGTCATCAACGTCCTTGCTTGTTCCATCTACCTTCTTGAAGCTGATGTTGTCCTTGGTTGAAAATTCAATTTCTGCGCCCGTCTCTTCATTAACCTCATTCAGCTGATCTCCGGCTACATCCAGGACGTTGGTTACATCCTCCTGAGCATCAACATATCCAAGAACCTTTCCGTTATATGCATATTCATACACGGTGTAGGAATCGAGGACCATCATAAGTACGGCGCACATAACAAATACCGACAGTATTGATGTCCAGATAGTCTTCTTCGCACTGCTGTATCCCGTAAAGGTATCATGCAGATATTTACGCAGATCAAAGGCTTTCCTGCTAACACGCTTGTTGATCGCGTGTGCAGCATCGTCAAAGAAACCCGATACTGATGCCAGTGCCTTAACAATGCTTCCTGCCTCTTCAGGATCAACCGCAACTACCTTTTCATAAATACGTTCGCTTTTCTCCGGAGTTGCCTGTGCCGGCTCTGTTTCAACAGCAACCGTCACCGCATCGTCTGCTTTGACTGTTTCAGCCGGTTCCTCTGCTGATATCTGCGCCGCTTTATCGACCGCCTCTGCTGAAATCTGCTCCGCTTTTTCGACTGCCTCCGCAAAATCCTGTTCGTCGATCTCTACAGGTTCCACAGGCTTTTCTTCGATCAGCTCTACATCAAGATCTTCCGGCTCGATAAAGGTTGCATCGCCTGGCTTGAGGTTGTTTTCTCTCAGATACCTGGCATACGCAATCGCGATTTTTTTCTGATTTTCCAGCTCTTCTGTCTCGTTAATGTTTTCTATTGTTGTGTTTTTAGTGTTATTGTCTGATACCATTTAAACGCTTCTTCTGCCCTTGCTTTGCTGCAAACGCAATAATTCCCTTCATCCGTGATTCCTGTGTCTCCACAAATATCACATTTATACTTTCTATCGAGGTAATCCTCGGTATATCCATTCTCTCTGAGCAGCTGTCTTTTCTCTTCTTCAAGAACTTTTCTCTGTTCTTTCAGTGACGCTCTCTTGCCCTTGTCCATCATCACTGCACCGGTCAGCAGCTCGGCATTCAGGGTATTCTCAAGCTCCATCAGTCTTTGGAGTTCTTCCGAGTTAGCGCATACTTCATCGATATGCGCTCCCTGTACCCGCTCTGCCTCTGTGCGCAGATAATCATAGTATTCCTTCAGCACTCTCTTGCTGACTCTGGCTGTTTCCTGCTTTGGGGCAGTCTGTGCAGCCGCTGTCGAACGGTTTCTGTACATTGCTTTTGTATCAATTCCACCCGCTTCAAGCTGCTTGTTCTCGAGCACTCTGTTGACATACTTCAGCGAAGGATCTCTTGTTCCCGCTGTGGTCCTGCACGCATCAAGCACCTCGCGAAGAGTAAAGCCCATCTCGTCGAACCAGCGGTCTATCATTTCCTTGTCTGCAGGATTTGGCGTTCTGTAGAAGCCCATCTCCTTGAAGATCGTCGCATACTGCTCATTCTTCCTGCTGTATCTGTCCAGATTCTCCTTAACCTGGCTTATATCCCGACATCCGTCCTTGGTCCAGCGAAGCGCCACCTTGAACATATAGTCGATATTGTATTTCTCAATCTCCGCGCAGTATTTAATTGCATATCCCATAACGTCGACCGAAATGTGATACTCCTTGATTGCCTCGGCGATCTTTCTTATTTCCTTCTGCGAAATCGTGTGGCCTGTAACCTCTTCATACTGATCGTACAAAGCTCTGATTTCGTCGTTCACAATCCTCTCCATGCGGAAGCCCGTATCGTCGGTCGGCTTATGCTCCGGCTCTGCCGCTTTGTTCTTGTTGCCATAAAGCTGATTGATCAGGCTGATATATTCAACTCCGACTATTTCGCCGTTATCATCGTAGCTAAGACGAACCAGACCATTCCTTGCCCAATACTCCCAGCCCTCCTTCACCTCAGCAGGTGTCATTCCGAGAACCACACTTGCTTCGAGCATATCCATACTGTGTACATACTTGGAATGCATCATTCCGTAAATGTACAATTTAACATGCTCTCCGGATGCTGCAGGCAGAAACTCATTAATAAACAGATTTTCAACCTCTGTAGTCCGCAGGAAGGCGTCATTCATATTCTCAAAACCGATTTGAGCTTTAGGCATTAATACTCCTCTTGATAATTTGCGGCAAGATTGCCGAATTTAGTATATCTAGGTACCCAGGCCAAAGTAACAACACCTGTTGCACCGTTTCTGTGCTTGGCGATATTTACCTGGCATGTGAGTCCTGCGTTCGGGTCGACATTGGCAGGTGCATCCTCAGTGTCGCTCTCGTAGTAGTCATCTCTTCTCAAGAAGATTACTACGTCGGCATCCTGTTCGATCGCTCCCGAATCTCTCAGGTCGGACAGCTGCGGCTTGTGTCCGGCTCTCTGCTCAGGGCCTCTTGACAGCTGTGACAGCAGCACAACAGCGCAGCCAAGTTCCTTAGCCATGATCTTGATGGATCTGCTCAGTGCTGCGATTTCTTTTTCTCTTGATTCTGTTTTATTTCCGCCAAGACTCATCAGCTGGAGGTAGTCTACGATCACAAGATCGAGGCCGCCCCTTTCCGCTTTGAATCTGCGGCATTTGTTCTTCATCTCTGATGGTGAAATCGAAGATGTTTCGTCAATTGCAAGGTCTACCGCTTCGAAGCTGTCCTGTGCATCACTGATGCTGTCCCAGTCTGCATGAGACAGGTTACCGTTACGGATATTCTCCATCGGAACGCAGGCAGTCATGGAGAGCATTCTCTGTCCGAGCTGCTCCTTGGACATTTCCAGGCTGAATATCATTACCTTCTTGCCAACCGATGCAGCATGTTCTGCCACGTTAAGCGCAAAGGCTGTCTTACCAACACCCGGTCTTGCGGCGAGAATAATCAGGTCTGTCTTCTGCAGACCTCCGAGAATCTCGTCGACCTTCTTGAAACCGGTAGGAACGCCCGGAAGTCTTCCCTTGTTCTTCTCAAGCTCCTGAATCTCTTTGATATTGCTGACAAGCACCTCGTTGATGTCGACATAGTTCTGTCTCTGAGTCTTGTGTGCGATCTCCATTATTCTCTGCTCAGCATTGTCGAGAATGTCTTCCGGAGGAAGCTCCTCGGAATATGCTGCGTCCTTGATTGCGTCAGCTTCGCTAATGAGCTGTCTCATCTTGGATTTATCTGCTACAGTGGCAGCATAATACTTGGCATTGGAGAATACGATTGCATCGTCCATCAGTCTTCCAAGATATGAAAGTCCTCCCACCAGCTCAGCCGTCTGTCTGGTTTTAAGCTCAGAGAATACGGTAGTAAGGTCGATGGCAACACTTCTTCTGAACATATCTGTCATCACCTTGTAAATCTCTCTGTGCTCAGTCATATAGAAATCATCCGCACGGAGGAAATCTATTACATCAGCAACAGCGTCCGGACTCTTGAGCATTGCACCAAGAACGGCTTTTTCTGCTTCGATATCTGCCGGTATTTTTTGTTGTCTTACTTCTCTTTCTTCGTCCATTTTTCTACCTAACTCAGTATCGTGGATTATCCTTCGATTCTAACCTCAACCTGTGCAGTAACGTCCTGATAGAGCTTAATGTCGATCTTGCTTGTTCCTACTTCTTTGATAGGCTTGCTGAGAACGATCTTTTTCTTATCTATTTCGTTACCTGTCTGTGCCTTGATTGCTTCTGCAATATCCATTGAAGTGATGGAACCAAAGAGCTTTCCGCCTTCGCCAACCTTAGTCTTTACAACGATTGTCTCTGCCTCGAGCTTTCCGGCAAGCTCCTTAGCTGCAGCCTTCTCTGCTGCGATCTTCTCTGCCAGATTTGCTTTCTCTCTGGCGATAGCTCTCTTGTTAGCCTCAGTTGCCTCAACAGCCATTCCTGATGGAATCAGTTTGTTTCTTGCAAAACCGTCACTTACTGTTACGATGTCGCCTTCTTTGCCTGTTCCCTTTATGTCCTTCTTCAAAATAATCTGCATAATTAGTCCTCTTCCTTTTCTTTATCTACATATTCTTTGATATATTTGTTAAGTTTTTCGATGACCTCATCCACATCTGCATCAACCTGTGCAGCTGCCGAAGTGAAATGTCCGCCGCCTCCGAATTTCTCCATGAAGTGCTGAACATTAACCTCTCCGAGTGATCTCGCACTGATAACCGTCTGCTTCTTCTCGTTCTGACCTACAACAAATGTCGCCCTTACCCCTTTTACCATAAGGAGCTCATCTGCAACCTGCGCATTGATAATCTGCGTGTTGTCGTTCTCACCCATGGTCTGTGCGAACGCAAAGCCGTCGTCAGTGAATTCCGCATTTGCGATTGCGCTTGCTTTGGCCTTAAAGTCCTCCTTCTCAGTCTGGAAGAATCTCTTAACCTCAGTAGAGTCCGCACCTGCTCTCTTGAGAGTTGATGCCGCCTCATATGTTCTGACTCCGGTTCTGCCGGAGAAGTTGTTGGTATCTACCATTATTCCCGCGAGCATCGCTTCGGCCTCGAACTTGTTGATGAATCTCTTGCGCGAAAAGTATTCCATCAGTTCTGCCATAAGCTCACTTGCCGAGCTTGCATATGATTCAATATATGCGATAGCAGCATTCTGTATGGAGTCATCAGTCAGTCTGTGGTGATCGATGATAATCTTGGTCTTGCATGCCGATGCAATCTCTTCGCTCTCGAGAAGCTGCGGCCTGTTGGTATCTACAATGATAAGAAGCGTGTGCTCGCTTATCATGTCAATTGCCTTGCCCGGCTTGATGAAATTGTAATCCTCAGTCTCAACAGCTGCTTCGAATATTGTATCGAGTGCATCGTTGTGCTTGTCGATTATTATGTATGCTTCTTTATTCAGCTTGCGGCATATGGTGTATGCTGCAATGGAAGCGCCAAAAGCATCCATGTCCGGCCATCGGTGTCCCATGATGAGCACCCTGTCGGCTTCCTCGATAAGTCTCTTCATCGCATGGGCAATTACTCTCGCCTTGCCCCTGTTATTATTCTTTTCAACAGTCTGGAGTGTTCCTCCATAGTATCTGGTGGAATCTCCGTCCTTGACTACAGCCTGATCTCCGCCACGTCCCAGCGCAAGTTCAAGCGCCGCTTCGGCAAGGTAGGTCGTTTCCGCCATTGATTCCTCGGACATTCCAACGCCTATGCTAAGCGATACCGGGAACGAATTCTGAGTCTCGATTTTTCTGACATCGTCGAGCACTCTGAACTCGGTTTCGATCATCTTGCTGACTTTGCCCCTCGTCGAGAAGACAACATACGAATCATCGCCTGTGCTCATAGCAGGAGCATCATATTCGTCCGCCCATCTTCTGACTATGCCGTCAACCTGTGAAGGGATTGCTCTTCTCCCGTCATCATTGGAGCTTGCCGTAAGCTCGTCAAAATTATCTATGTTGATAAGCATCACTGCCGGCTGATCCTGCTCCAGCTGTATACGATACTTCTCTCGCTTGGTCTTCTCATCGAAAAATACAACGATGTCTTCCTCCAGGCTTACATCCTTAGTTGTTCTCAGCTTGAAGGTTCTGTCGTTTCTGTCAACATAGATTCTGTCACTGTTGGCATTGATAAGCGCCTCTCTCTTTACACCCGTAAGTGTAAAGAAGTTGGCACCGACTATGCCCTCATACAGAATAACTTTATTCATGGCAGCATTTGCCATTACTATGTTTCCGTCCGTTCCGACAACACACGCCGGAACAGGCAGCTGCATTATATAATCGGTTTTCATTTAAATGCGTCCTTTACAGTATCGATCAGTCGATTAAGTTCCTCAGTACTGTAGTAATCAAATTCCAGTTTTCCGGTCTTTCCGTCTCCGGAGATATTTACCTTTGTCCCTGTCAGTGTTCTGAGCTCAGCCTCTGCCGCAAGAATGTCCTGAGATTTCTTCACCTTGCCTGCACGCTTTTTTCTGTTAGGCTTTATCTCATCCTTGGCCTTCTCGGCAAGTCTCTCGGTTGCTCTGACAGAAAGCCCTTCCTTAATGACCTTTTCGCAAATTTCCTTCTGCTTCTTAACATCATCAACATTGATAATTGTTCTTCCGTGAGCCGCGGACATTTGTCCGTTAGATACGTACTCCCTGATTTCCTCAGGAAGCTTAAGCAATCTGATGCTGTTGGTGATATATGCTCTGCTCTTTCCTAGAGATGCCGAAACCTGCTCCTGTGTGAAACCGTATTTCTCTGTCATCGACTTGAGACCTTCTGCTTCTTCTATAGGATCCAGATTCTCTCTCTGCATATTTTCGATAATTGCAACAATGGCATTCTGTCTGTCGTCAAAGTGCCTGATGATGCAAGGAACCTTCTTGAGTCCTGCAATGCGGGATGCTCTCCATCTTCTTTCGCCGGCAACCAGCTCATATCCGTTCTCCGACGGTCTGACAATCAGAGGCTGAATAACGCCGTTAGCTTTGATGGACTCAGCCAGCTCTTTTATCTTATCCTCGTCAAATTTCTTACGAGGCTGAGCAGCATTAGGCTTAATATCGTTAATATCTGCGTAAATTATTACGTCCTCTGAATCAGAATCTGCATTTTTATCTGCATCTTTTTTATTTATAGTCTTTTCTGCAGTCTTTTCTGTTTTTTCGGATGCAGCAGCTTTATCCGTTTTGCTTTTCTTCTCTGTAGTCTTGGCCTTTGGCTTTGCCAACTTTGCCGGTTCTTCCGACTTTGCCGGTTCTGCTTTCTCAGCAATCTGTTCTGCTGTTCCGGCGCTGTAGTCTTCTTCGTTAATAGGTGCGGCATCTGCGAAAAGCGCGTCAAGACCTCTTCCCAAACCTGCTTTTTTAGCCATAATTATTTCTCTTTCTTTCTCGCCTTTTCTCTTTCGAGAAATTCCTTAGTGAATGCCTGATATGCTTTTGCACCTGCGGCAGATGGATCGTAACTAATGATAGGAACTCCATAACTTGGAGCCTCTGCAAGTCTTACATTTCTTGGAATAATAGTGTCGAACATTATCTTGCCAAAGAAATTCTTAACTTCCTCCACTACTGCCTGAGAAAGTATAGTTCTTCCGTCAAACATGCTGAGCACTACACCTTCTATATAGAGATTAGGGTTCATGTTTTTCTTAACAAGTTCTACTGTGCTGATCAGCTGGCTTACTCCTTCAAGTGCATAGAATTCGCACTGAATAGGAATGAGTACACTGTCAACAGCAGTAAGAGAATTGATTGTCAGTATTCCAAGTGATGGAGGGCAATCTACAAGAATATAGTCATAGTCTTTTTTGACTTCGTCAATAACTCTTTTTAATCTTCCTTCTCTACGCTCCAGGTTGGCTAGTTCGACCTCTGCGCCTGCAAGATCAACACTGGCAGGAATGATAAAAAGATTCTCCGTTTTGGTTGGAAGAATGACTTTTTTAATAGCTACTGTATCGTCAATCAGTACATCGTACAAAGTCTGCTTAAGTGTACGCTTTCTGATTCCGATTCCGCTTGTAGTATTTCCCTGAGGGTCAATGTCTATCATAAGGACCTTCTTGCCCTTCTGCGCAAGACAAGCACCAAGATTGATGTTGGTAGTTGTTTTTCCTACTCCGCCCTTCTGATTAAATATTGCAATGGCTTTGCCCATTAGTAACCTCCTTGAGCATATTTTTCGATTCAATATTTCATAAGATTATACTTCAAAATAGGGGAAGAATTCCAGTTTTTGAACGCTTTTAAGTGTGGTTTTTCTGTGATATTTATGCCCTTAATTTAATGCATGTATAACTTGTGTCTTGTAGCTTTTATGCCACAATATGTAGTGCTTTATGGTTTCAATTGTTTCACGTGAAACACTATAATAATATGCTTTTATTAGTATAATTCGTTGAATTGTGCTGCTTAGACGTTTCACGTGAAACAATTTGAGCTAAACACCTAATAAAAAGCAGCCTTTCAACCCAGGCTGCCTTAGTCCGTTTTAATGTTTCACGTGAAACACTATTATATTTTCTTAATTTTCAGAAGTACATGTCCGGAAATATCTTCTTCCTGTTCACTTGGAGTATATATCTCTACAAGCTTACCGCCCCTCTTTGTAAACACTTTCTTTGCTGCTTCAATTTCTTCCAAATAGTTTTCACCTTTATAGGATATAAACCATCCACCCTTCTTTACGAAAGGAAGACACCATTCAGACAGTGTTGAAAGATTAGCAACAGCTCTGGAAACACACATATCGAAGGCGGCATCGAACTCCGGCTTTCTCGCGATTTCCTCAGCTCTCGCATGAACTGTAGTTACATTATCAATTCCCAGGCTCTCAGCAAATTCATCAATAACCTTTAGTCTTTTAAGAGTTGAATCAAGAAGAATAAATTTCTTCTCCGGAGAAACTATTGCCAATAATGCACCGGGAAAGCCTGCACCTGTTCCAACATCTATTATCGTCTCCGCTTCCTTATATTCCGGAAGCTCACAGATTGATAAAGAATCTATAATATGTTTCTCTATAGCTTCATCTCTGTCTTTTACAGCAGTAAGATTAATAAACCGATTTCTATCAAGAACCATATCAAGATATGAGATCAGCTTTTCAGCTTTATCCTCGCCGTATAAATATTTAATTTTTTCTACCTTATCTTTCATTTCCATTAATAATATGGCAAAATATTTATGAACAGGTGTTCTTATTTCTTCTTTCCTTCTCAAGCCATATCAGAAGAACATTTATATCTGCAGGTGATACTCCGGATATTCTGCTTGCCTGACCCAGTGTGATAGGTTTGATCTTAGATAATTTCTGTCTTGCTTCTAATCTCAGTCCACCTATTGAATTATAATCTATATCGTCATAAAGAGCTTTTTCCTCAAGCTTTGTAAGCTTTTCTACCTCAATAATCTGTTTCCTTATATAACCTTCATACTTAATTTCTACCTCAACCTCTATCTTTTCTGTTTCTGTAAGATCAGGTCTTGTTTCATCATCAAGCTCTGCAAGATCATCATAGGTAAATTCCGGTCTCTTAAGAAGCTCATAAAAAGTATTTCTATCAGTACCCTTATGCTTAAGCCTTTCTATTTCTCTATCTACTTTTTCTTTTTTTTCAATATATCTTCTATATCTTTCCTCACTTACAGAACCATATTCATAACCTATTCCGGTAAGTCTTCTGTCAGCATTATCCTGTCTTAAAAGAAGTCTGTACTCTGCTCTGGAAGTCATAATTCTATATGGTTCATTGGTTCCCTTGGTAACAAGATCATCAATAAGAACACCAATATATGACTGGTCTCTTCTTAGTACCAGAGGTTTTTCTTCTCTAATTTTTCTTACTGCATTTATACCTGCAATAAGTCCCTGTGATGCTGCTTCTTCATATCCTGAGCTTCCGTTAAACTGTCCGGCGCAGAAAAGATTATTTATAAGCTTACTTTCAAGACTTGGTCTTAAAGAGGTCGGATCTATGCAGTCATACTCTATTGCATATGCAGGCTTAACAATAGTCGCATTCTCTAACCCGGGAATAGTTGAATAAAACTCATGCTGAATATCTTCAGGCAGACTTGATGACATTCCCTGTATATACATCCAGTCAGTATCAAGTCCTTCAGGCTCAACAAAGAGCTGGTGTCTTTTTCTGTCTCTGAATCTGCTAACTTTATCTTCAATAGATGGACAATATCTTGGACCTACTCCTACAATATTTCCTGAATACATAGCCGATTTTTCGAGATTATCCAGAATTATTTTATGAGTCTCTTCATTGGTATATGAAAGCCAACATGATATCTGATCAATTTCATATTCCTTACCTTCATTCATGAAACTGAAAGGCACAATTTTTTCATCACCCTTCTGCTCTTTCATTTTACTGTAATCCAGAGAATCTCTAAGCATTCTTGCAGGAGTACCTGTTTTGAATCTTCTTAGAGGAAGTCCAAGAGAATACAAATTCTTTGATAACTCAGTTGAAGGAGTTAAGTCCGCAGGTCCCGATATCTTAACATTGTCACCAATGAAAATTTTGCCTCCGAGAAAAGTACCGGTACAAATAATAACAGCCTTAGAAAAATACTCGCTTCCATTAGCCGTAATAATGCCTTTTACTGTTGCACTGTTATCAGCGGATATACTGTCCCTTTTATCCAGTATTAAATCAGTTACTTCTTCAACTACTAATTCAAGATTCTGCTGATTATTTATAGTTGCAAGCATTTCCTCATGATATCTATGCTTATCAGCCTGTGCTCTTGAAGAGTGAACTGCAGCACCTTTAGAGGTATTAAGCATCTTAGACTGAATAAAAGTCTTATCTGTGTTTATACCCATTTCTCCGCCAAGAGCATCAATTTCTTTAACAAGATGTCCTTTACCGGTTCCTCCTATTGAAGGATTGCATGGCATCATTGCAACTGATTCAATATCGGTGCAGAAAATTACTGTTTTCATTCCCATTCGAGACGCAATAAGACCGGCCTCGCATGCTGCGTGACCGGCACCTATTACTATTACATCATAAATCTGTATATCTTTATTTTTCACTTTTACTTATTATTTACCAAGGCAGAATTTACTAAATACTGCATTTATAACATCTTCTCCTACATCTTCTCCTATAATTTGTCCAAGATTATCATAAGCATATCTTGCCGATAATTCTGCTACTTCTATAGGATCTCCATTCTGAAGCATTTCTATTGCTTCATTAAGATTCATATCTGCATTCTTTAACATCTTGATATGTCTCTCATTGGATACTATATTATTATCCCCTGACTTTATATATCCAATATTTATTTTATTACCAATTACTTCAGATACTTTTCTTGCTGATTCTATTGCATCTTTTCCTACTAATGAAGTTGTAACAACAGTAGCTCCCGGCATTTTTTCAATTACCTTATTTTCATCAATTTTATTTCCGAGATCTGACTTATTAATTACTACTATTATTGAATCACCATTAATCTTTCCAAGATAATTTAATATTTCATCATCTTCATCTTCAATATCTTTGCTTCCATCAATAACCAGCATTATCATATCTGCTGCAGCTATTGCATGTTCTGTTCTTTGAATACCTATTTTCTCAACTTTGTCATCTGTTTCTCTAAGGCCTGCAGTATCTACAAGAACAATAGGAATTCCTCCAAACGAAGCACTTTCTTCAACAGTATCTCTTGTTGTTCCGGGAATGTCTGTTACAATTACTCTTCCCTCTCCAAGTAATGCATTCATAAGAGAACTTTTTCCAACATTAGGTTTTCCTACAATTGCAATTTTAATTCCTTCTCTTGCAATTCTTCCTATTGAAGCTGTATCCAACAGCTGATCAACATCAGATAATACCCATCTTAATTTATTAATTAATCCATCATATTCATATTGCTCTATATCTTCATCAGGATAATCAATATTAACCGCCATTTCTGCAAGTACATTAAGAAGATTTTCTCTTATTTCATTTATTGCAGCTCCAAGTCTTCCTTCTCTTTGTCCTTCAGCAATTTCCAATGATAAATCAGTTTTGGCCTTTATAATATCTATTACTGCCTCAGCCTGTGATAAGTCCATTTTGCCATTCATAAAAGCAAGCTTTGTAAACTCACCCGGCTCCGCCATTCTTATATCTTTAACACCACAATCAAGTACTCTTTTTAATATTTCCTTTAATGAAGTATTACTTCCATGTGCCTGTATTTCAAGCATATCTTCACCTGTATATGATGCCGGTGATGCAAAGTAAATAAATATAGCCTCATCAATTACTGAATTATCAGAATTATATACTTTTCCAAGATAAGCATGACGAGCTTCTATATTTTCATTAGTATTATTCATTAATTTTCTCATAACATCTTTAGAAGACGGTCCGCTTACACGAACTATTCCTATTCCGCCTTCACCTAATGCTGTTGAGATTGCTGTTATTGTCTCTGCCATTATTATTTCCTCATAAACAATAATATCGGTTGTTACACCGATATTATATAACATATGAAATTCTATTTACTAATTTATTCTAATAGGTAATACCAGATATGTGTATTTATTTCCTTTAAGAGGCTTTACAACACATGGGCTTATCGAATCCTTGAAATTAATAAATATTTCTTCATCTTCAATTGCACTTAAAATGTCTTTAAGATACTTCGAATTAAGTCCAATCTGGAGATTTTCTCCTTCTTTAATT
>JAGHUV010000038.1 GCA_018064665.1 Candidatus Crickella caballi
ATATTATATTCTGAAAAATGACAAGTGACGTAATTACCCCTCTTGTTACCCTCTATGCCCTCACTTTTGGAATATGAATCGCTGAAAGCATTGATTTTTAAATCAATAATTCCAATTTCTCTTGCCTAAAGTGAAACCGACACATCTCGTAACGTTACGATCTGCGTTTGTATTGGAATTAAAATCTTTAATATCAAGCGTTTCAGCGATTTTAATTCCAATTCGCCTCCCCGATGTCGTTCATTGGTCGAGCTTCATCACGCTTTTGTGAGGAGTGATTGGAATTTTTCATTTTATTTTCAAGGGTTTCAAGGTTTCATGTTCCAAAAGTGAGGGCATTTTGCATTTTCATGTTAAAGCTATGAGGTCATCAGCAAAAGCCGATGACCTCATAATCACTTAATAAATATTATGCTGTTAAAGCTCTGTTATTCTACTGTAACAGATTTAGCAAGATTCTTAGGCTTGTCTATATCGCAGCCGTTCTTCTTTGCAACATAATATGCAAATAACTGCAGCGGTATTATCTCTACGATAGGTACAAACAGCGGATCTACAGCCGGTACAGGGATAACATTATCTGCTTCTGTATAAATCTTGCGGTTATTCTCAAGTGCGACTGCAAGAAGGTCTGCTCCACGAGCCTTGACCTGCTGCATATTGGAAATCGTCTTGTCAAGAAGTGCCTCATGGCAGCACAGTGCTACTACCAGTCTTCCCGGCTCGATCAGTGCGATAGTACCATGCTTAAGCTCTCCTGCAGCATATGCCTCTGAATGGATATAGGAGATCTCCTTAAGCTTAAGGGATCCTTCCAGACAGATGGAGTAGTCCAGATTACGTCCGATGAAGAACAACGAATTAACACCTGCATACTTCTCGGCAAGCTTATCGATATTGGAGTTAAGATACAGAGCTCTCTGTGCCATCTCAGGAATGTTTCTGATTTCGTTAGTCAGGCGGATTGCCTCCTCATCAGAAATCCTGCCGAGCTGCTCTGCAGCCCATACAGCAAACATATCCAGAACTGCTACCTGTGTAGTATATCCCTTGGTTGTTGCTACAGCTATTTCAGGACCTGCCCAGGTATAAATAACCCAATCCGCAAGCTTGGCAATAGTGCTTCCAACAACGTTTACGATTGCGAGTACCGATGCTCCTCTTGCCTTGCATTCCTTCATAGCTGCAATAGTGTCTGCTGTCTCTCCGGACTGGCTGATAACGATGACCAGAGTCTTCTCATCCATAACCTTGTCCGCATATCTTAATTCACTTGCGACTTCCCCTTCAGTCGGTATTCTGCACAGCTTTTCAATTATATTCATTCCCACGCATCCTGCATGATAAGCCGAGCCGCATGCTGTGAAAAGAATTCTGTCAAATTTCTTGATATCAAAATCGAACTCCTCGAAGGAGATTCTGCCGTTCTTGATTCTAGGCTCGATGGTTGCTTTCAGAACTGCCGGCTGCTCCATAATCTCCTTGAGCATAAAGTGCTCATAGCCACTCTTCTCTGCAGATGAAACGTCCCATGTAATGCGTCTGATCTGTGGCTCGAGCTCACGACCCTGCATATTCAGAACAGAGACCTTCTCAGGAGTGATTACTGCCAGCTCTCCATCATTGAGGTCAATGACAGTCTTAGTGTAGCGAATGAGCGCTGTAATATCTGATGCAAAATAATTCTCACCAGATCCCAGACCTATAATCAGCGGGCTTGCTTCCTTGGCTACATATACAGTCTCCGGATCCTCTGAGCATATAACACCCAGAGCGTATGATCCCTCCAATCTTGACAGTGTTCTGAGCAGAGTGTTCCTAACGTCTCCGTCATAATAGTAGTCAAGAAGCTGAGCAATAACTTCTGTATCTGTTTCGCTAAGGAACTTGATACCGGCCTGCTCCAGTTCCTGACGAATCTCTGCAAAATTCTCTATAATTCCATTATGTACAACCGCAAATCTGCCCTTATCTGACATATGCGGATGAGCATTGATCTCGTTAGGAACACCGTGAGTAGCCCATCTGGTATGGCCTATTCCGCTCTTACCTGTAAGATTGCTGACTGACTTAACTCTATCAACCAGACACTGCACCTTTCCGGTCACCTTCTCAAGCTTAATTCCTTCCTTGCCTACTACAGCAACGCCGGCAGAGTCATATCCTCTGTACTCAAGCTTCTGCAGACCATCCAGCAGAATTGGAGTTGCCTCACGATTTCCTATATATCCGATAATTCCACACATAATTACTTACCTTATCCTTTATATATTTCCTACAGCCACCTTCCCCGATTTAAGAAAAAGCGGATGCAGTTTACGTTGTAATTATACCACGATAGTCAATATTAAGCCTACAATATTGACTATGATACTCGAAAATATTATTGAATCTTCATTCCCTTATATAATGCTAAACCCCACAGATTTTTGTCTCTGTGGGGTTAGATTCTAATACTCTTTTTCACATCTTACGGTATATCTGTTTACACCACCTATAGTACAGGTAAACAACGTAAGATCCCAATCACCATCATCCATGAGACTGACAGAAGTGCCCTTTATAGTCTCCATATACGAAACTCTGTATATGAATTCGTTTCCTTCCATATCAGTAAACTTCACTATATCTCCGGGTGCAAGCTTGTTAATATATCCGAAGTGAGACCAGAAATTATGGGCTGCTATTATCAGATTATCCTGATATGCAGAGCCTTTGTATCTGCATGGTGCAATATTCAAATTGCTGTTTGATACTTCGGATATTACAGGAAGCTTAACATTGATCCTTTCGATCTCAATGATACCTATATAGTCTATGCCGTCTATAAACTCAACAGGCATTTCACGGTCAGGATTAATGTCAGGAGCATATGCATCCTGAATCACTGAAGATAATAAATCATATGCCTTTGCAGCATCCCTTCCCGCTTTGTTGCTCTGAGCGACGTTAAAAACTGCCAGAGCTACTGCCAGAACAAGGAAAAATATACCAATTCGTATAAAAGACCTACTCTTCATCAAATTCACTCCTGCGCTTCACAAATCCTATAACAAGGAACAGCAGACCTACTGCAATACACGCCGGAACAGGCCACCAGAGCTGTCCTGTCTGAGGCAGCTTATCTGTTTTATCAGACGAGTTATCTTTACTCCCCGGTGGGTTATTCTTGTCAGTTTGATTGATTACATAATATGTATCATCCTTGCACTCTATTTTAACCTTATAGTGGTCTAAAGGCTTTTCGACTACAAGCCACTCATATTCTGCATCAAGCTTCTCCCATGTATACTTCCAGTTATCCTTCTCCGTAAGTTTTACTGTATCATATACTTTACCGTTTCTAAGAAGTTCAACAGCAACATATTCCGGTCTTTTCTTTTCATAACCCTTGTCTTTCCATATCTTAACCGCTGAAATATCCACATGCGTCGGGTCGTCATCCGGATCAAATGGTGGAACTTCCTTTTTGTTATACTTGATATTTATAGACCAGTCATAAGCTCTTACGTTCTTCTCGGAATCTGTTCCCGGGAGGAATGTCATAATAGGCTGGCCTGTATATTCAAAGTTGCCTAAAGTTGCTACCTGTGGAGCAACGAGATACAATCCCGGCATCAGAATACCTGTATTCGGACCACCAACTGTCACAGTGCCATCGTCTCCGATAGTTGCCGTTGTTACAGGCTCAATTTTATCTCTGCATGCATAGCTTTTAAATGTGAGGGCAAGCTCATTCCACTCTTTATCATGGTCTTTGCCACGTGGAAGGTCTATTTTATAGTTGGCAAAATCACCGGTCATTTCAACCTCGCCGGTATCGTCTGTTGTTGCAACATAATAAATTTTGCATATTGCACCGGCAACAGGAGTAGTACCATCTATATATGAAATTGTAAGTGAGCATTCTTTGTCCACATCAATTCTTTCTGCTGCATAAGACACGCAGGGAAGAATCAACAGAAGTGTCATCATGACTGCTATTACTCTCTTCATCTTATTTCCTCTCGCTATTCTTTCTTCTTGGAAGAATCACTGCTATTAATAGTACAAGAAGCATCGGCAGAGCCACAATAGGTGCTATGATCATCGGCTCGATCTGCATTGCATCCTGCGGCACTCCGGCATATCCGTTATTCGGTATTCTATGCCCTCTTACAAGAAGTCTGTGTGTATTTACACCATATGGCGTGCATGTTATAAGCGTGCAATAGTCCTTTCCTTCTACAATCTGGAGATCCTCGGTCTCTTCAGGAAGAACTATTTTGATCTGATCCACTTCATAACAAAGTGTTTCGTTCAATATCTTAAGGGAGAATACATCTCCTACTACCAGACGATCAATATCCGTAAACAGTCTTGCGCTTGGCAGGCCTCTGTGACCGCTGATAACAGCATGCGTACTCTCACCGCCTACCGGAAGGCTAGTCCACTCAATATGTCCGGCCGCAAACTGAAGTACTTCATCTGCGGTTCCATGATAAATAGGAAGCTGGCATTGTATCAGAGGGATCTCTATATATCCCATTATACCATCATCATTAAAATCCAGAAGTGAATCATATTCCTTCTTCTGCTCGCTACTCAAAATAGTATTGCATCCTTCTTCAGCAAGCTTACTGTTATACTTATGAGCATCATCCATAATTTTTTTGCACTGATCCTCATCAAGCTTTGAAACTGTGCTTACATAATCAGATATCACCCGTGTCTGATGGAATGAGTTCCACCAGTTTGCAATACTCGGATAAAGCAGCAGGGACAACCCTGCAATAAGAACAAGTACCAGAACAGTGGTTATTAAATTATCACCTTTCTTTCTGTTCTTTTTACTGCGTTCCATGCAAGACTCTCCCTGATGCTTTCTCCGGGGGCAAAGCCCCCGGAGAGTAATCATTTAAATTATTTTGCGTCGTTTGACATTCTCTTTCTGGATACGAGCAGGATCACTGCTGCAATTGCAAGTAATGAACCAAGTCCGTAGAAGATCTTAGTACCGATACCACCTGTTGAAGGAAGTACCATACCTGAGTTATTCTCCACATGAGCAGTCTGCTTGTACTGTCCATTGTTCTCGATTGTAGCTGATGAATCTGCAAGAGTACCATCTTTGTTATATGTAGCAGTAATCTTTACTTCTACAGGATCCTTAATAAGGTTATATCCTTCTGGAGCTTCAGTTTCTACAAGCTGATATGTACCAGCATCAATACCTATGAAGCTAGTAGCACCATTAGCATCTGTTGTCTTAGGTGTAGCATCATCCTGAGAATCTACCCATACAACCTTCTTATTATCAGCATCATATGAGTAATACTTTCCATCAGCGTTCATAAGTACGAACTTAGCTCCTTCAAGCTTTGTAGCCTTTGTTGAGTCTGCTCCATCATACTTGTCAATTACAAGATCGAAATCAAATACATATGTCTTCTTTTCTGGAGTAGTACCATGCTTTGATGTATCGTTAGGGTTGTTTGAATATGTAAGCTTTACAGTATTGTTTTCCTTGTCTGTAGTAAGAGCCTTGCTGTTTAATACTGCATCATATGAAATAACGATGGCTTTGCCTGCATTATCCTTCTGGTTGATGAAGTCATTGAATGTGATAGTGATCTTCTGTCCATCAATCTTCTCTGTGAAAGCAGTGTAGTCCTTGCCGTCAATTGTGATCTTAACAGAATCATCAACAAGAGTCAGACCCTCTGACATTGTATCGTTTACGATGAAATCATAGCTAGTATATCCATCCATCTTAGGAACTGTTGAAGTTACCTTAAATGTTACAGTATCTCCAACGTTTACAGCTGTTCCTTTGCCATCCTGTCCGTTAGCACTGTCAGCTTCAGCGATAACCTTGTCAACGCCTGGCTTGTCAGCCTTTACTTCAACTGTTTCGTTACCAACTACCTTTAAGATGAACTTTGTGATTGAGTCATCTTCTCCGTCTACATCTGTAGTGTCCTTAACAAAGTAGTAACCGTCATTACCTACATTGATTGCACACTTTCCATCTTCGTCCGATGTACCTGTCTTAGCCTTAGCTGCAACCAGGTGCTTTGCAACGATTTTAGCAAAGTCATCTGCTGCTGTTGCTGTAGTCTGCTCTGAAAGAACCTTTGCTACTGCTGCTGCAGTCTTGCAATCTTTGTAAGCATCTAATTTCTTGAGGTCAGTAAGAAGTGCATCTGAATCTACGCCATCACCCCACTGAATTTTGTTTAGGTTGGTTCCATCCTTAGTACCCTTGAATACCTGATAAGCTTCAAACGTATGTCCTTCCTGTGCACCTGTAAGTGTAATTGAAGAACTATCTGCCGCAAATACTGTTGCAGACATTGAGAGAATTACACAGAGTGCTAATAATAAACTAGTTAATTTCTTAATCATTTCGTCTGTTCCCTTTCTTAAAATTTTTATAAATTAACCTATTTATAACTAATTTCTTCACTCTAGGAAGATTCTAGATCCTCCCTTCTGTGATTTTTTTATATAACAGGATTCCCGATAATGCCATAAGCATCAGTCCTCCTATTGTATACGGTAAGGTTCCGCTACCACCTGTATGCGGAAGTTCGTATGACGGTACCTCTGTCTGGGTATTCTTAATAGTTATTGTACCCTTTGAAATACCACCATTATTATCATATGTAGCCTCGTAGTATTCTACAGGCAGTTCCTCTACATAATATGTATATGTAATCTTATTACCATCAGAGTCACGTTCAGTCTGTTGAAGTTCATCACTCATCCACTGCCAGCCATTAGCCTTTGAAATACTGTATGTACCCAATTCCTTAGTTACAGGCGTTGGATCTGGAGCAGGTGGTGGTGACTTAACAATCTCAATGTTGAATGTACTATCATTAATCAAACTATGAGCCGAATTAGGTTGTACTACAATCTCGAGATTTTCATTAGCCACTAGTTCATTTTCTAATTCAAAATGTGCTAAATTAATTTTGTACCATGGGTTCACATAGTAGTCTTCATTATTCTGAATCGCTTTAATCGATTTTCCATTCACAGTGCAAGCTAAATCAATATTAGTCGGTGAATCACCTTTTGTATCAAAAGAACACTTTATCGTTGAGCCTTTCGGTACTGTGATTTCTTTTTTAGTATTGTATGCACTCCATGATGGAATACTTAAAATCATTTTTACGGTAACATTTCCGGTATCCGGATGACTCTCAGTTGCCGCTACCTGATATAGCTTAAACCGTATTGGTTCATTATCAACACTGTCAGTAATATCATTACCATCAATATCAAACCATTTCTTATCTACAACAAGCGCATCCTTTGCTTCATTTTGAACAGTGAACGCTATCTTATGTGTTGTATCATTCTTGCTATAATCAGTAACAAAGTCCCATTTCTTAGTCGAATCTTGTCCTGTTACTTCATAGCTTGATGTACCAGATTTGCTTAAATCAAGGTGAATTACTTCATCAACTGCTTCCTGATATCCTTTAGGAGGCTTCACTTCCTTGATGTAGTAGTTCTTGCCTTCATATAAGCCCCAGGCATGTAACAGTCCATCATCACCTACAGTAAATGTATTCTTAGCTGATTGTCCCTGCTTATATGCATCTTCACTATCATACAGTTCTGCAGCATTTTTGCAGTTCACGTCTGTATAAACTGCAAATTCTGCGCCTGGAAGAGGCTTCTTGCTTTCTTGATCCTTCTTTGTCAGATCAAGAGAATATCTTGCAGGGATTTTCTCATTCTGAACAGTAAATGCTACCGAATGATTCTGATCATTCTGGTTATAGTCTGTAACGAAAGGCCAGCTATCATCGTGATTAAGCACTTCGTACTTTGCATTGCCCTTGTTACTTATATTCAAATGTATGATCTCATTAGTAACATTCTTATATCCTGCCGGAGGATCGACTTCCTTTATATAGTAATCTTTTCCTGCAGATAATCCCCAGGCATGCAGTTTACCATCCTGTCCAACTGTAAATGTATACTTAGAAGCTGCCCCTGCTCTGTACGCACTTTCGCTGTCCCAGAGTTTAACTGGCTTAGTGCATTCCGGATCTGTAAAAATCTGGAACTCTGCACCTACAAGGTTCCTCTTATCCGCCTGATCCTTCTTTGTGATCTCAAATGAATATCTCGGCGATAAATTGAAATATATTGCACAGTTCGACTGTGATGCACCTCTCTCAAGGTAATATATTGTGATCTTATGCTCACCCTCGCCAAGGTTTATTCTGTCATATAAGACAGTATCATACTTTCCATCGTCAGATTTGCCTCTATCTGTTACTCCAATCTTACCGATGTTTCCAGAATTGTTATCTGGATAATAGTTTGCCGTTGCACCTGCTTGTCCACGCTTAACCTCACCTGTAGCGAAATTGATTTCACCGTAGTTAACATCATGAACACCACCGAGGTCCAGTGCAAGTTTTCCGTCAACAAATACCCAGATGTCATCATCTCCGGCAAATTTGAAAATCATGTCATCGCCCTTAGTTGACTGATTTCCATAATTACCATAGCTGTCCTTCTCATTGGTTCCATTTGGAAGGTAGAATGATATCTCACTCTTCATTCCGAACCAGTAATCTACTTCTCTGCTCTTATTACCGTACTTTTTCACACCACCAACTGTGCTAGATGGATTAGTACCATCATTAAACGGAAGAAAATCCGAATGGTTTTCGGTATCCGCATCAGAAGCAGCAGTCATGACACGATAGTTATAAACATAGAATCTCTGCTGATTCTGGTTATATGCTGCCGCATTTCTGACACTGTCATAGTAATAGTATCCTGAATTAGCATCATACTGATAAAGATGACTGTCACTGCCGACATATTTCTTTCCAAGACCATCCTGCGGTGAGAAGAGCTTGTCTAACAGACCATTAGTTGATGCAATTCCTTCGGTAATAATTCCCTCATAGTAATTAAGTCCCTTAGTTACCTGTGAACTACCTGTTCGGCCGCCTTCTCTTCCATTAGGAAGGAAAATATATCCTTGATCCTTTTGTACAGCCGTATCAAAGAAACCAAAGTTCAGGGTTTCAGACCTGGTCATTGTATCATTACCACTGTGAGTGAGACTCCAGATTTCTTTATGTCCATTTCCATCTACATATGAACCCGATTGGAGCCCAAGGCTGTTCATGTTAAACAGTTCATTATAGTCAAACACTTCATTCTTGATAAAGCTGCTGTAGTCCGGTGTGTTTATTGCATTTGCTGAAGATGCATTATAGTTTGCAGCTATCCAGTCTGCATACAGGACTGTATGTTCAGTAAGTCTGATTTCCTCACCTGGCTTATAGTACCTGTTATGGTTGAAATCATACCAGCCATTAAGCGTATAATTGAATGGCATTGATATTGTCTGTGCACCTGGAGCGGTTACATAATAACCCCAACCGTCTTTACCCCACTTCTGTGTGGCTGTTATCTTTTGCTCACCTGCGTTATAGTAATATGAAGTGTTCTGAGTACAACCATTATTCTTAACAAAGTATGCTATCGGCGCACCGCCATAATAGTTTACTGCGTAATCTGAGAATGACTCAGTTTCGAATTCCAATGTAACTGTGTCATCTTCTTCAGTTACTGCAGTACTCATCACTTCTATTTCTTTTTCAGCAAAGTGTATTACCTGATTAGGAGCTTCTTCATCTGACTTAACACCGTTCATTACGATCTGAACATTAACAGTTCCGTCAGGCTCTACCTCTCTGCCGTCACTTTCGAAGTGAATATCGTAAAGGCTGAAGCTCTCTATCTGAGCGTCCTCGTTGCTGCTGTTTTCTTTCAGGAATTTATATGCTTCCTCAAGTCTTGCTGCATAAGTGTCGTCGTCCTTATCATATGGCTTTACAACAAGCTCAGCATCTTCAGGAAGAGTTCCTTCTCCCATGTATGTAGCTGTAACCTTGATATCCTTATCTTCATATGTGAAGACCTTATTATCGTTATTGCCGTTCTTATCTGCCTTTTTATCAGCTGCAGTCTTCTCTGCAAGGTCTGCAGGCTCCTCAGGCAGCTGGCCATAGCCCATGATGTCTCCATCCTTAATATCATAGGTATGCTTCTTTACGGCGTCCTCTGAATCACCCTCTATAGTCTTTATTTCTGTAGATTCATTCTGCTTATCTGCCACAAGCTCTTCGACGATGCCTACATGATCAGCTTTCTTGTCATTATCGCAGTCAAAGAAAACGATGTCTCCTGCCACCGGTGTATATTCACCCGACTTGTGGTAAAGGCCATAAGCTTCACTGCTCAAAGTCTTGATCCAGTTCTGGCAGTCTGCATCCTGTGGGAAGTATTCTGCAGGGATTTCTGCATAGTTAAGGCAGAATGAGACGAACATTGCATCCCAGTCACCATATGCATCTCCGTACCAGTCGCCGTATCTTGTATAGCCCTTCTTCTCCTCGTTATCGTCTATTGCATAGTTCGCTGTGCTTTCTGTGTATCCGATCTGAGTTCCGGCTATAGCAAGAAGATCCTTGTCCCAATCTCCCTTGAGCTCTACCTCTACCATTGTCTTCTCCCAGTCAGGAGTTCTCTCTACATCAGCCTTAGAATTAGAATGGCATTCATCTGTGTGCTCATGCTCCTTCTTGCCGCATACAAGCGCCTGCTGATAGCATTCATCTGTATGCTCATGCTCTTCATCACAAACAAGCTGCATCTCATAGCAGCTGTCTGTATGCTTATGCTCGTCCTGTCCGCAATATGTGGTCTTCTCAAGCGTAAGTGCAGGAAGAATCAGCGCATAAGTTGTGCAGAACACAACAAGAACTGAAAGCCAGGTTATAACCTGTTTCAGTATCCTGTTTCTTCTTGAGTATTCAGTTGTCTTCTGCGGTTTTTTATACCCCATAAGTCACCTTTTATTTAAGTTTGCCTATTTTATTTAGCGGCCATACTCTGAATACGATTTTCCCGACCATCTGTTCATCCGCTACGCATCCAACAGATGCGCTTCTCGAGTCTACCGAAGTGAATCTGTGGTCTCCCAGCACAAATATCCTGCTTTCCGGTACCTGATAAGGAAACATGATGTCTGTTTCTCCTACGCATTTTTCGTTGACATACGGCTCATCCAGGTATTGTCCGTCAACGAATACATTTCCGTCCGTATCAATGTTGACCCATTGTCCTGCGCCGGCTATATATCTCTTGACGAGAAGCTTGTTACCAAGATAGAAGCTCACAAGATCGCCCGACTCATAATTATTTCCCTTTACCGAAACCACGATATCTCCTTCTGTAAGCGTAGGATTCATCGAGTTTCCGTAGATCTGAAGCACAGGCATCCATATTGTTGCAACAAGTACCGCAATGGCCGCTACAACAATGAGTGTATATACTGTGCTCTTTAAAACGCTTTTATATCTTCTGTTATATCTGACCCTGCTGACTTCCTTCTGCAGCTCTTCCACTGAAGGTCTTTCCGGGGTCGCGTTACTGTTTCTTTTACTAATTTTATTTATCTTATTAATCTTACTTATCTTCATTGCTCTGTGTTTTCTTTGCCTGAAGACGCGTCATAAGACCATATGAGTCCTGCAGAAGCTTTTCGACCTTCTTATGAACTCCCTCGCTGTATTCATCAGCTCGCGCCCTTACATTTCTTTCATACTCATTCGCGCGCTCTATAATTTCCGAGGCCTTCTGCCTTGCTTCCTGCTGAAGCTTTTCTGCAACATTATCCTTGCCTTCGTATAGTCTTTTTACATTTTCCAGATACTGCAGCGATGCCTTCTCCGCTGCTTCGAACACGCCGTTAAGCACCAGGGATGCCTCTGCGATCGAACCTGCTTTAGCAATACTTATTTCCCTTGATGAAAGCTTTTCTTCAAGCTCTGCTATCTTGGCTTTTAGTTCTTCGTTTTCCTTTGAAACTTCAAACAGAAGCTCCACGAGTTCTGAACGCTTTAGTTTTCTGATTTCCTGCCCTGTCACTTTATTCACCAATTTATCGCTTTTCTTATATCTTTTCCTGTTGTATCTGCATGCGTGTTCTCAATGCATATTTATAAAAAAGGGCGTCATCTCGGAAAGCTTTATCGATTTTAACGATTTAAACAAAAAACCTTAAACGGCACGAATATTCATACATCTGTTTAAGGTTTGCATAGCGACAATATACTGTCTGCTCGCTCTATTAAGTTCTACGACTACGTCGCTTTTTCCACTATGTGGGTAACTGGCTATCCGCTTGGGACCCTGCAGCTTTCCGTCACAGGATTACTCCTGCTTTGGCAGAACTTACCCTTAAAAGTAAGCACACTACAATCTAACAGATGATAACACGCATCGCAACAGCAAGTCAACAATTATCATCCATTAACTGCTTACATTTATAAAGAGTCGTTCACATCTCAAAAAGGCTCAAATTTTTTATATAAAAGTTATAAACTGTCATTTCTTATAAGCATAAGCAATGACAGTCTTTATCTTCATATATTATAATACAGAATTTTCCTTAATAAATCAACGCTTTGCGGGATTTTTAGCACAGCTATTTCTGCTATTTCTTATCCCGCAGAACACACCGCAATTATTTGTTCGAAATTGCTGCTTTTACAAGTCCTAAGAAAAGCGGATGCAGCTTGTTAGGACGGGATTTGAACTCAGGGTGATACTGTACACCTACGTAGAAAGGATGATCGCTGAGCTCAACAGTCTCCACAAGCTTTCCGTCAGGTGAAACACCACTGATAACAAGTCCTGCTGAAGTGAGTTTTTCACGGTAATCAACATTAAACTCGTAACGATGACGATGGCGCTCGGAAATATTGTTGCATCCGTAGCATTTCTCCATTACTGTTCCCTCTGCAATTACGCACGGATAAGCACCCAGTCTCAGAGTTCCGCCCATATCGATCTCACTGCTCTGTTCAGGCAGGAAATCAATGACCTTATTCTTGCAAAGCTCGTTGAATTCTCCCGAATCAGCATCTGTAATGCCTGCTACGTGTCTTGCAAATTCTATTACAGCGATCTGCATTCCGAGGCAAATGCCAAGATATGGAACCTTGTTCTCTCTTGCATATTCTGCTGCACAAATCATTCCTTCGATACCGCGTCCGCCGAATCCGCCCGGAACGATAATGCCTTCAGCAGCCTTAAGGACCTCTGCAGCGTTTTCTCTGGTGATAGTCTCAGAGTCAACCCACATAATGTCAACGTTATGTCCTTCTGCATATCCTGCATGGCGCAGTGCCTCTGCAACTGAAAGATAAGCGTCATGCAGAGAGATGTACTTTCCTACGATTGCGATTTTCACCTTGTCCTTGCAGCTCTTGATTCGGTCAACAAGTGCTGTCCACTCTGTCAGATCCGCAGGAGCGGACTCAAGTCCGAGCTCTCTCAATACTACAGATGAGAAATTGGACTTCTCAAGCATGAGAGGAGCCTCGTACAGG
Source organism: Candidatus Crickella caballi (assembly GCA_018064665.1). Lineage (GTDB taxonomy): Bacteria > Bacillota > Clostridia > Peptostreptococcales > Anaerovoracaceae > Crickella > Crickella caballi. The sequence continues at coordinate 13,425 of JAGHUV010000038.1, forward strand.
CATGGCAAAGTAATATTCTCCACTACGCAATCTTCCTTGACATTGCAGAAGAGAGCGATTTTTCTGAACACATCATCTTCGAGTGGCTCATCGCAACGAAGAACGATGATGTCAGGATTTACGCCCATTCCCTGAAGTTCCTTTACGGAATGCTGTGTAGGCTTTGTCTTGTGCTCATCGCTGCCGCTCAGGAAAGGAACAAGTGTTACATGGATAAACAGACTGTTTTCCTTACCTACCTCAAGAGAAATCTGACGTACCGCCTCAACGAAAGGCTGTGACTCAATATCTCCGATAGTTCCGCCTATCTCTGTTATGACAATATCTGCGCCGGTCTTATTTCCTACGCTGTATACGAAATCCTTGATCTCATTAGTGATATGAGGGATCACCTGTACAGTGGATCCCAGATATTCACCTCTGCGTTCCTTATTAAGTACATTCCAATACACTTTGCCTGTTGTGAGGTTGGAATACTTATTCAGATCCTCATCAATAAAACGCTCGTAATGTCCCAGATCGAGGTCTGTTTCTGCACCGTCTTCTGTTACATATACTTCGCCGTGCTGGAACGGACTCATTGTGCCCGGATCCACATTGATATACGGATCCAGCTTCTGAGCTGCAACCTTGAAGCCTCTTGCCTTAAGCAAACGACCGAGGGATGCTGCTGTAATACCTTTTCCAAGACCGGAAACAACGCCTCCGGTAACAAATATATACTTAGTCATAGCTCTACTCCCTTTGCTCCCATTCCACTGTTGCAGGTGGTTTGGAAGATATATTATAAACTGCTCTTGTAATTCCCTTAACCTCTTTCAGCTCATATATTTTCTATGTCTTCCATGCATGTAATGAGCCGTTCTTTCTTATAATTTTATTTCGGAATCTATTCCCTCAGCTTCCTCAAGAAGCTTCTTCAGACCAGCCAGGTAGTTGTCTACCTGCTGTACCGATCTGCCGATATAGCGTGATCCTTCCAGCAGTGCACTCAAGTCGCTTTCGCTGAGCTGAAGCTCAGGTCTTGCCGCAAGCAGGCTGATGAGGTCGAATTCCTCTCCGTTCTTCATCTTCGCAGTGGTTTCCATGGAACACTGTCTGATGATTTCGTGAAGTTCCTGACGATCGCCGCCTCTCTTGACGGCTTCCATAAGAATGTTCTCTGTTGCGATAAACGGCAGATACTCACGAACTCTCTTCTCAACGATTTTGTCATTGACATGAAGTCCCGAAGTAACATTGACAGCAAGTCTCAGAATGCCGTCACAGCACATGAATGCTTCCGGGATGCTGATTCTTCTGATAGCAGAATCGTCCAGAGTACGCTCCATCCACTGAGTTGATGCAGTCATGGCCGCATTCATAGGCTGAGATATGAGATATCTCGAAAGAGAACATATTCTCTCACAGCGCATAGGATTTCTCTTGTATGCCATTGCCGATGAACCGATCTGCTTTTCTTCGAAAGGTTCCTCGACCTGCCTGTCGTGCTGCAGAAGTCTGATGTCTTCTGCCATCTTGTAGGCGCTCTGTGCAATAGACGAAAGAACATTCACGATCAGGGAATCCATCTTTCTCGGATATGTCTGTCCACAAACAGGGAAACACTTCTCAAAGCCGAAATCCTTGGCAATCAAAGCGTTCATCTGATCGATTTTAGCCTCATCGCCATCATAGAGCTCCATAAAGCTAGCCTCGGTGCCGGTTGTTCCTCTCGCGCCTCTCAGCTTCATCTGTGAAATGACAAAGTCCAGCTCTGCAACATCATTGACAAAATTGTCCAGCCACAGGCATGCTCTCTTGCCTACAGTTACAAGCTGTGCCGGCTGATAATGAGTATATCCGAGCGTAGGCATGCTCTTGTACTTGTCTGCAAAATCAGCAATAGCAGCGCAAAGCGATATGAGCTCCGTTCTTACCAGATTGAGCGCATCTCTGTAAATAATCAGGTCTGCGTTGTCTGTAACGTAGCAGCTTGTTGCTCCGAGATGAAGTATTCCGGCTGCTTTAGGTGCAAGCTTGCCGTAAGCATAGATGTGTGCCATTACATCATGACGCACCTCCTGCTCGCGCTTTCTTACCACATCATAGTCAATGTCATAAATATGTTCTGTAAGCTCCCCTATCTGCTCATCAGTGATCGGAAGCCCCATCTCCTTCTCTGCCTTGGCAAGAGACACCCACAGCTTACGCCAGGTCGTATATCTTGTATCCTCAGAGAAAAGCTCCTGCATCTTACGGGAAGCATATCTTGTTGAAAGTGGTGACTTGTAAATGTCGCTCATCTTATGCCTTCTTTCTGATAATAATGCTGTCTCTTTCAGGTCCGACAGAAACATAAGTTATAGGGCAATTGATGCCTTCTTCGATAAATTTTACGTAATCCTGAGCCGCATTAGGAAGTTCATCCCATTCCTTGCAGCCTGAGATGTCCTCTTTCCATCCCTCAAAGTAGCTGATTACCGGCTGTGCGTCTTTGAGCAGTGTCGGGAACGGGAATCTGTCTACCTGCTCTCCGTTTACAAGATATGCAGTGCATACAGGAATCTTGTCCATGCCGCTCAGTACATCAAGCTTTGTGAGTGCGATCTCTGTTGCAGCCTGAACCTCTACTCCGTAGCGTGTAGCAACGATATCCATTGCTCCGACTCTTCTTGGACGGCCTGTCTTTGCACCGTATTCAGCTCCGACCTCTCTTAAGTGATCTGCCTCAGCTCCGAAAAGCTCTGATACGAAAGGTCCCTCTCCAACGCAGGTAGAGTACGCTTTAACGATTCCCAGAATATCGTCTATCTTAGCTGACGGGCAGCCTGAACCTACAGGTGCGTATGCAGCAATAGTATTTGAAGAAGTAGTATATGGATAAATACCGTTGTCAAGATCTCTCAGCGAACCGAGCTGTGCCTCGAAGAGGATCTTCTTGTTGTCCTTCTGTGCCTGCTGAAGGAACTGCATTGTATCGCATACGTATGGCTTGATCTTCTCGCAGCTGTCGTTGATCCAGTCCTCAAGCATTTCCATAGTATATGGCTCTGCACCGTATACGCCTGTCAGAATCAGGTTCTTCCACTCCATCAGATCCTTGAGATGCTGTCTCAGCTCTTCCGGATAGAAAAGTTCTCCTGCCATAACAGTCTTCTTCTGGTACTTATCTGAATAGAAAGGAGCAATGCCCTGCTTTGTGGAGCCGTACTTCTTGTCCTTCAGTCTGAGTTCCTCCAGCTCGTCCATTTTTCTGTGCCATGGAAGCAGGAGTGAAGCTCTGTCACTGATCTTAAGTCTGTCCGGAGTAAGGTCGATTCCCTTGGATTTAACATCCTCGATCTCGATTGCGAGATTCTCAGGGTCAACAGCTACGCCGTTACCCAGAATATTTACAACGTCCTCTCTGAAGATGCCTGACGGAAGCAGGTGCAATGCAAACTTACCCTGATCATTGATTACTGTGTGACCTGCGTTTCCTCCACCCTGATAGCGAACAACGATATCATAATGGTCTGTCATCAGATCCACCATTCTTCCTTTGCCTTCGTCTCCCCAGTTAATACCAACAATTGCACAATTTGACATATAACTACCTCTCAAAATATTTATAGTAATAATATATTTTTATTATATAGCGTCGCATTATTATAACATTCCGTTATTTCAGCCCTGTATATACGGCTGAAACTGTATTTGCTCCGATATCAATATACAGAGAAAAGCAGCTCTTCATATACCGGGAACGGAAGAAGTCTCTTCGGACAAAGCTCCTCAGTCTCGTCGCATACCTTTCTCAGCTTCTCCATGGCAGGTATAAGCTCATCGCGTATCACTTCAGAACACCTGAACGTGTCTGACAGATCCGCCTTATCAAGTATGCTTTCCAGATACTCTGTTCTGTCATAAATTTCATCGCACATGCCGCTGAGTTTCTCTATCATCGTAGACTCATATCTGCACGATGCTGACGGCACTGCCTTCTTCTTATTATTTACTGTGTTTGAAAACTCATCCATCATTGTACATACTGACGGAAGAATGTCTCTTCTCACCATATCCAGCATAGTTGATGCTTCAATCAGAAGACACTTGCAGTAGTTATCCAGCTTGATTTCACATCTGGAAGCAAGCTCCTTCTCGCTGAATACATTCATGCGCTCAAGCATTTCAACATTCTTGGAATGAACAAGATACGGTATACAGTCTGCGGCAGTGCGGAGATTAAGAAGTCCGCGTTCTTCAGTTGCTTCCTTAACCCATTCGTCATCATAGCCGTTACCGTTAAACAGTATTCTCTTGTGTTCCTTGATGGTGCTTCTGATAAGCTGATGCATATCCTTCTCAAAGTTCTTGCTGTCCTCAAGCTTGTCCGCAAATTCTCTGAGTGTGTCCGCAACAGCAGAGTTGAGTATGATATTCGCACTTGCGATGGAATCTGCAGATCCCACCATACGGAACTCGAACTTGTTACCTGAGAAAGCGATCGGCGAAGTACGATTTCGGTCGGTGCTGTCTCTTGGGAAATCCGGAATCATGTCGACACCGAGCTTGATAAGCTTACGCTTTGATCCAACGTACGGTGAGTTATTCTCGATTGCTTTCAGTATTGCGCTCAGTTCATCTCCGAGGAATATTGAAATGATTGCCGGCGGTGCCTCGCTTGCACCGAGTCTGTGGTCATTTCCCGCAGTTGCAACGCTGAGGCGAAGCAGATCCTGATAGTCATCAACAGCCTTGATAACAGCCGTCAGGAACAGAAGGAACTGCGCATTCTCCGATGGTGTTTTCCCCGGTGACAGCAGGTTGCTTCCCGCATCCGTCTGCATTGACCAGTTGTTGTGTTTACCCGAACCGTTAACATAGTCGAAAGGCTTTTCATGAAGAATGCAGACAAGTCCGTGATTCAGCGCGATATTCTGCATAAGCTCCATAATCAGCTGGTTGTGGTCGGTTGCAATATTGCATGACTCATATACCGAAGCGAGCTCGTACTGTGAAGGAGCCACCTCGTTGTGCTCTGTCTTGGCAGGTATTCCGAGCCTCCAGAGAGTTTCGTCAAGGTCTTCCATGAAGGCCTGAATTCTCGGATTGATAGCTCCGAAATAATGATCGTCGAGCTCCTGACCCTTTGGCGGCTTAGCACCGAAAAGCGTGCGTCCTGTGAAAATAAGATCCCTTCTCTTCTCGTATGGCGCTTTGTCGATCAGGAAATACTCCTGCTCAGCTCCTGTCATTGGTGTAACTCTGTTGACTGTCTCATTGCCGAACAGACGAAGCACTCTGACCGCCTGTGTGTTAAGTGCTTCCATAGAACGAAGCAGCGGTGTCTTGTTGTCCAGAGCATCTCCGCTGTATGCGCAGAAAGCTGTCGGGATGCAAAGTGTCTTACCTTTTATAAATGCAAAGGATGTTGGATCCCATGCTGTATATCCTCTTGCCTCGAATGTCGCTCTCAGTCCTCCCGATGGAAAGCTGGATGCGTCAGGCTCTCCCTGTATAAGCTCTTTACCGGAGAAGTCCATGATTACACCGCCGTCGCCGCAAGGATTAATGAAGCTGTCGTGCTTCTCTGCAGTGATACCTGTCATAGGCTGGAACCAGTGTGTGTAATGAGTGGCACCCTTGGATACCGCCCAGTTCTTCATTGCAATGGCTACCTCTCCTGCGATACTGCTGTCAAGTTGTCGTCCTTCATGAATGGTTTGATCAAGCTTATTATAAACTTCCGTAGATAAAACCGATTTCATTGCACGACTGTCAAACACATCACAGCCGTAATATTTTGCTATGTCGCTCATAAGCAGTACCCCCTTATAAAATACTTCCTAATTATAGCACTTGCTCCCATTGAAACAAATACATATAATATGAATGTTATCATATGTTTTTCGTATGATAACAATATGAACTTAACAAGGAGGCTATCTATGGATTTCAGAACACTTACATACTTCGTGACTGTAGCCGAAAGCCTTAACATTACCAAGGCCGCAGAAAAGCTGCACATCAGCCAGCCGCCTCTTTCCAATCAGATAAAGTCTCTGGAAAAGGAGCTGAACACAGTACTGTTCATACGAGGCAAGCGCAGCCTCCAGCTGACCGATTCTGGAAGGCTTCTGTATCGAAGAGCAAAGGAAATACTAAGCCTTACAGACAAAGCCGCCAGCGAGATCATCTCAATGAGTCAGGGTATGACAGGAACGGTTTCAATAGGACTCGTAGAAGGTTCTGCACCGAACATCGCTGCCGAATGGATAGAACAGTTTGCATTGCAGCATCCGCAGGTCAAATTCAGAATTATGGATGGAAACAGCGACGAGCTTATCGGAAAGCTCCGAAGCGGACTTATTAACCTGGCCGTTATTACTGCCCCTTGCGATCAGTCGCTGCTCAACAGCTTCTCAGTTGGCAAGGAAAAGATAACAGCGTTCATGAGCAAGGATAATCCTCTGGCAAAGCTGCCGGGCGACACGCTTGACTTCAGGCTTCTCAACAAGCAGCCTCTTATAGTGCCGAGTCGTGCAGCTGTAATAGAAATGATCTATAAGTGGTTCAGGGAAATAAAGTCCGAGCCGAACATCATCTGCGAGATGGACAACTATCTCGATGTAGCCGCCCTTGCGGGAAGAAATGTAGGTATAAGCATTTTCCCTAAGACTTCATTTATCCTTAACCCGGGCATTGTTGCCAAAGAGATCGTCAACCCGGAGAGATACCTGGAGTATCTGTTCGTGTGGCTCAAGGGACGCCCTCTTCCGAGTGTCGAGGAAGCCTTCATCGATTACGTCAAAGGCAGGCTCTCATGTGATAGGAACGAGTAGAGTCGCACATTGTAAAACGCCGTTAATCCCGCGTATCAGAAAACATTGTTAATCCCGAACATTCGAAAACGCCGTGGTTCCTGCACAAGCAGAATTCACGGCGTTATTTATCAGGCTTTTATATTCCTTTTTTTAATTCTATGCGTTTTATTCTACGCGGAATATACGACATTTCCGTCAACGATTGTTGCCTGAAGCTTAGCCTTGGCAACCGTATCAAGCTCATCCTTGGTGAAGTCGCAATCATATACTACCAGGTTGGCAATCTTGCCCACCTTCAGGCTTCCCATGTTGTCGAATTCTCCAAACTGAATTGCAGGATTTACAGTCATTGCCTTAAGAGCATCCATTCTTGAAATGCGCTCCGATGCTTTTCTCGGCTCGCTTCCCGGGATATCCGGATTGCTTCTGGTAACTGCCATGTATACAGACCTTGGAACACTCATTGCAGGTGAAACCGGGTAATCAGAGTGGAATGCGATCATAGCACCTTCATCCATAAATGCTTTGATCGGATACTCATTCTCCCATCTGTCCGGCCCCAATGATTCAAGCTCAATTTTGTCAACATTAGGGGCAAGAGTCTTAGGCACCCACAGAGGAGCAACTACTGCAGTAATATTGAGTGCTCCCGTCCTCTTAATGTCTTCAGGCCTTACGATCTGAAGATGAGCGATCTCATTTCGCTGATCGTATCTTCCGTCTTCACTGCGTGCTGCTTCAATTCCGTCTACAACATACTTTGTCGCAGCATCACCTATGCAGTGTGTATGGATAAACAGGTTCTTCTCCGCAGCTGCTTTCACGAGATTTTTAATATTATCCGGATCCGAGAACCTCTTGATTCCATAGTATCCCGGTTCATCACTGTATTCGTCGATAAGCCATGCCGTATGAGCCTCAACAACACCATCAACGAAAATCTTAATGCCCTTCACTTTAGAATATTCATTATCGAACTCCTGAGAAAGTGCGTATGCATTGTCAACGATCGCCTGCATGTCAGTGTCCTTACCCTCATCAACAAGGAGGTTGACAGCAGTCCTGATTTTGAGAAGCTTCTTCTCTGCCATTGCTGCCATGACCTTGATACCACCTACTGTAAGACCTGCATCCTGACACGCTGTAATTCCCTGACTGAATGCAAAGTCCTGCCATGCAAGCAGACTCTCGGAAACAAGCTCAGGTGTCAGAAGCTTAATCATTCCGCTGATAAGGTCAAGTGCCGGTTTTTCCGAAACGTATCCTGTAATATCTCCATTCTCATCTACTCTGATCAGCTCGGTACCAAATTCCTTTACCTTATTCTCATCAAAGCCGAATTTATCAAGAGCCGCACTGTTAAGCCATACCGAATGTCCGTCAAAGGAATTCAGAATCATAGGCACATCAGGGCAGATCTCATCAAGAATTGATTTGTGTGGCCGGAAATCGACAATCTTCCATCCTGCGCCCTGATAATTGGCTCTTCCCGGATGATCGGCAACCCACTTCTTCAAAGTATCGACATAATCCTGCAGGCACTCTCCCTTGCTGAGATCGACCTGCATCATTCTTGTGCCGGCAACAAGCGGATGACAATGAGCCTCAATGAAGCCCGGATAGATTGTATTGTTCCCGTAATCTATAAGCTCTGTAGTCTCGTCTTTATAAGCTTCAGCGTCTGCAGCCGAACCCACGAAAACGATTTCCCCCTCTGCAACAGCTACCGCTTCTGCTACAGGAAAGTCTTCCTCCATAGTTATTACATTACCAAGATATATCTTATCTGCCTTCATGAGAATTTATCTCCTATTAACGTATTAATTATATTTCTTTCCAGGGTTAATCTTAGCTACAAGCACATAGCAGATTACAGCAAGTGAAATTCCCGCAATCATATCTACGAAATAATGCTGTTTGGTAAATTGCGTCGAAAGACAGATCAGCACAGCCATGATAAAAGAGTATACTCTGTAGCCCTTGCTGATTTCAGCCTGCTTGCGTACACCAAGATATGAATATGTGCTGATCATGCAGTGAAATGACGGGCACAGGTTATATGCCATTGAGCTTCCGTCATTCGAATATACCCAGGCAAGAATGCCATTGAAGAATCCGTCATTAGCTGAGACCTTCATCAGTCCTTCTGCCGTTCTATCCATATATGAAGGAAGGAATGCAAAAATGCAGAACCCAATAATATATGCAAGCAAAAGTCCCGTAACATAATTAACCAGATTACTCTTCCTGGTAAGCGATACTGCAACAGGCGCACATATCCAGAACACATATGAGAAAACATATATTAATACGAACACCGGTACAAGATGCACCATATCATCAATAGCCGGAATCTTGGGACTCCATGCGTGATTTATAGTTCCAAGCGATACCGAAAGTCTGTATGCCGCGCTGTATAAGCCGAACTGCAAGGCAAAAAGGCCTATGCCCAGAACCCATCCCCACCAAGGAATTCTTTTTAATAAACTCTTTTCATTCAACATATCTTACCGCCTTATTATTGAGCTCGTATACACAAGCCCATGTTTCATGGACATTATGCCATGTTATTCTATAGTAATAAATTTGTATCCGCCTTCCTCTATGGCTTTTCTGATAATCTCTTCCTGAACATCCTTGCTGAATTCTACAACTGCAGCACCATCCGTGTGGCTTGGTGCAGCTGTTTCAATACCATCAATTGACTCCAGAGCATTTTTAACGTGCTTCTCGCACATAGGGCACATCATTCCTTCAATAATAATCTTCTTAGTCATTTCTTCTTTCTCCATATTCTTTATTGACTGTTCAGCAAATTCTTCAGCTATAGTTCTGATATCTTCTGTGCTGACTTCATTCTTGAGCTTTCTGTCTATGCCACCGGAATGGATCTTAAGCATATTGAGTCTCAACGCATTACTTACAACGCAGAAGCTCGCCAGGCTCATCGCCGCCGCCGCAATCATCGGGTCAAGCTCCCATCCGAGCCATCCTGCATAGCAGCCTGCGGCAAGCGGTATACACAGAGCGTTATAGAAAAACGCCCAGAAAAGATTCTCGTGAATGTTGCGCAAGGTTGCTCTGCTGAGTCTTATCGCAGCCGAGATGTCGCTTACTTTGCTGTTAACAAGAACAACATCTGCCGCATCTATCGCCACGTCCGTACCTGCACCTCTTCTATCGGTAACTCTTTCTCTTCTCCATCTGCAACGACAACCGCACTCTGAGGTGCAAGCTTCATCAACGAACGCAAAGCATCAGTCGTCTTGCCCTTGCTGCGCGCTTCGAGCATTTTGCCGACAGTGATAAGTGCAAGTATCATTGCCGCCGAATCAAAGTACAGCTTCTCTGTATCATGCAATACGAATAGAGAATATACGCTCCACATGAATGACGTGGATGAACCAAGCGCCACCAGTGTGTCCATATTGGCAGCACCATGCATAACGCTTTTGAATCCCGAGATGAAGAATCTTCTGTTGATTATCATTACAACGGCAGCAAGAATCATCTTGATAACAGCCGGCTTGATGAACATAAGCGCTGCTGCCAGAACAATGCTGACAATCAATCTGTTACGCAGATTCCCGGTCTCATTGTCCGTCGATAAATACTCATAGGAAATCGAGCCGCTATCTGCCGAAGCTGCTCCATATCCGGCTGATACGACAGCGGCAATTATTTCCTGCTCACTCGCCGTGCCCTCAACATTCATACTGTTAGTCAGTAAACTTACGGCACAATATGTAACGCCAGGCAATTCAGAAACTGCTTTCTCGACTCTTGCCTGGCATGCTGCACATGACATTCCTGTTACATTAAACTTTTGTTCCATTAATTATCTTTTCTTCTTCGCTACAGCAATTCTGTTCATGGCTCTTGAGAGCTGTGCTCTTGCAGACAGATACTCCTGCTTTGACTTTTTCTGAAGCATAGCTTCCCTTGCTTCTGCTTCTGCCCTCTTGGCTCTTTCAATATCTATTTCCTCAGGGCTTTCGCAGGTATCCACCAGCAGAAGAACATCGTTATTCTCTATTCTGATGATTCCACCGGATACAGCTGCGTATTTACGCTCCTGTCCACTGCCTTTCTCGTTGCACATAACAAAATCGATCTCGCCCGGTACGACCGCCATTACGGTGTTGGCGTGATGAGCCATTACACCGACACGGCCTTCGGTAGTCGGCAGATTTATTATTGTGGCAGGACCTGAATAGAACGATCTGTTGCTTGCCATTATTTCAAGATTAAATGTGTTGCTCATAATAAATCTCTCCGGCTACAGATTCTCAGTCTTCATTTTCTCTGCCTTGGCAATTACATCGTCGATCGTTCCGACATTAAAGAAAGCCATCTCCGGATAATCGTCCATTTCGCCCTCAATGATTGCCTTGAAGCCTCTGACAGTCTCCTCAAGAGGCACATATACGCCCGGAAGTCCTGTAAACTTCTCAGCTACATGCGTAGGCTGTGCAAGAAAACGCTGTATCTTTCTTGCACGATAAACGGTTTTCTTATCCTCTTCGCCAAGCTCGTCCATGCCCAGTATCGCGATGATATCCTGAAGCTCAGCGTACTTCTGCAGTATTTCCTGAACCTTACGCGCAACATAATAATGCTCCTCACCTACTATGTCTGCCTCAAGAATTCTCGAAGTGGATTCCAGCGGATCAACTGCAGGATAAAGTCCCTGCTCTGCAATTTTTCTGGAAAGAACTGTAGTTGCATCAAGATGTGCAAACGTCGTTGCCGGTGCAGGGTCAGTCAGGTCATCCGCAGGTACGTATACGGCCTGTACGGAAGTGATCGATCCCGATTTGGTCGAAGTGATTCTCTCCTGAAGTGCACCCATCTCCGATGCAAGTGTAGGCTGGTAGCCTACGGCAGATGGCATACGTCCGAGCAGTGTTGATACCTCGGAGCCCGCCTGTACAAATCTGAAAATATTGTCGATAAACAGAAGAACGTCCTTGTTCTCCTCGTCACGGAAGTACTCTGCCATTGTAAGGCCTGAAAGTCCGACTCTCATACGTACGCCCGGAGCCTCATTCATCTGTCCGAATACCATAGCAGTCTTGTCCATAACGCCTGCTTCGTTCATCTCATTCCACAGATCGTTACCCTCACGGGAACGCTCTCCTACTCCTGTGAATATTGAGTAACCGCCGTGTTCCATAGCAACATTGTGTATCAGCTCCTGTATAAGAACTGTCTTTCCTACACCTGCGCCGCCGAACAGACCGATTTTGCCGCCCTTGGCATATGGTTCGAGAAGGTCAATAACCTTGATTCCTGTTTCAAGTATCTCAACCGAGGTGCTGAGCTCGTCAAATGAAGGAGCCTTTCTGTGGATAGACCATCTCTCCTCACTCTCAGGAATAACAGCTCCTCCGTCGATCGGGTCACCGAGTACATTGAACATTCTTCCGATAACATTGCGTCCTACCGGCACCTTGATGGAATCGCCTGTAGCTGTTACCTCCATGTTTCTGTACATGCCCTCCGATCCGGAAAGCATGATTGCTCTTACAACACCGTCTCCGATGTGCTGAGCAGTCTCCATGACCTTTTTTTCTCCGTCAACCTCTACGGTAAGAGCCTCCCTGATTCTCGGCATTCTGCCGTCTTCAAATCTGACGTCGATTACAGATCCTGATATCTGAACAATTTTTCCAATCATTTTATATCCTCTTCTATAAGCTTTTTCTTCTTAGCTGATCGTTGCTCCGCACTGGTTTTCTGTGCCCTTGCGCCCGAACTGATTTCCGTGATTTCCTGTGTAATTGCACCCTGTCTTACATGATTGTATTCCAGAGACAGCTTTCCCAGAAGCTCATCGGCATTGTCATTTGCTGCGCTCATTGCCGCAATTCTTGCATTCTGCTCTGAGCAGTAGCTGTTTACCAGAGCCGCATATACGAATCCGGAAAGATATGAAGAAACTGTTGAATTGAGCACCGTCTCTAGATTCGGTTCATATGTGAAGCTAGCCGCCTCCTTGTTTGCCGACACGTCCGGGTCATTATCATGACTCATGTCACGCTCCTCGATATGGCTCTTGTTGAGCGGCAGAAGTCTCATATGTGTTGCAACGCCACCTGCAAAGCTGTTCTTAAAATCAGTATAAGAAATATAGCATCTGTCAATCTGCCCCTTGTCAAAGGCTTCGAGCAGAGTGTTGGTTATTTTGCGTGCGGAATACAGCGTCGGATTCTGCGCCGTATATTCGAAGTCCTCTTCAATATTGTAGCCTCTCGACATGAAATACTGTCTTCCGTATTCTCCGACAACATACAGCTTATGATTCTTGGTCCTTCCGATAAGCTCCAGAGCATCTTTAATAACATTCATGTTATACGCTCCGGCGAGTCCCTTATCCGCAGTAATGACAAGGATGCCGTAGCACTCGTCGTCTTTATTGGCGAGTTCTCTGTCTATGAGATACTTGCCGGTAATGCCTTCCGAGGTGCGGAACATTCTTCGTATTTCTTTGCGAAGCGCATCAAAGTAAGGACGTGTGCCTTCCATCTCAGCCTTGGCCTTCCTCATCTTGGTGGAAGAAATGAGATACATGGCATTCGTGATTTTCTTAGTATCCTTGATGCTTTTTATTCGGTTTTTCAGCTCCTTTGTTGTTGCCATTTGCTCTCAAACTCTTTTGCTATATCTATTATTTCCTGTCTCTCATCATCCTCAAGCTTGCCGGTCTTGTCTATTCTGCTGCAGATATCTGCATGCTCTTCCTCAAAATGCTTAATGATGTCATCGATAAAGCCGGTGATGTCATCAATAGGAACATTCTGCATTGTATGTGCAAGTGCCATAACAAGAGTGATTACCTGCTCATGCTGGCTCTTTGGATGATACTGCTTCTGTCTGAGCATTCTCATGATGCCCTGACCGTAAACGAGCTGCGCCTTGGTCTGATCGTCAAGGTCGGAAGCGAACTGTGTGAACACCTCCATCTCACGATACTGTGCAAGGTCTATACGCAAAGTACCGGATGCCTTCTTCATCGCTTTGGTCTGAGCTGCTCCACCAACTCGGGAAACAGAAAGTCCTACGTTGACCGCAGGTCTCTGACCCGAGAAGAACAGATCGGATTCAAGGAAAATCTGACCGTCTGTTATAGATATGATGTTAGTAGGAATGTACGCCGAAACGTCTCCTGCCTGAGTCTCAACTATAGGAAGTGCGGTAATAGATCCGCCGCCGAATTCATCGCTCATTCTTGCAGATCTTTCGAGCAGTCTTGAATGCAGATAGAATACGTCTCCCGGATATGCCTCACGTCCCGGTGAACGGTCGAGAAGCAGTGAGAGTGCACGATATGCTACCGCGTGCTTGGAAAGGTCATCATAAACGATAAGAACATCCTTGCCCTCGTTCATGAAATACTCTGCCATAGCGCAGCCTGAATAAGGCGCGATATACTGCAGCGGTGCAGAATCACTTGCACTTGCGCATACGATAATTGAATACTCGAGTGCACCGTGCTTTCTCAGTGTCTCCGCGATCTGAACAACTGAAGATGCCTTCTGTCCTATTGCTACGTAGATACAGATGCAGTCCTTACCCTTCTGGTTAATGATAGTGTCCAGTGCAATTGCTGTCTTGCCTGTCTGACGGTCTCCGATGATTAGCTCTCTCTGACCTCTTCCGATCGGGAACATAGAGTCAATTGCGAGCAGTCCCGTCTCAAGCGGAGTGTTTACAGGCTGTCTCTGTATAATGCTTGGAGCCGGTCTTTCAATAGGATAATAATCTGTAGCCTTAACCGGGCCCTTGCCGTCAATAGGTACACCAAGAGCGTCGACAACACGACCGAGGAAGTCGTCACCCAGAGGAACACCTGCCACCTTTGCGGTTCTGTGTACTGCTGAGCCTTCAACTACTTCGCCGTCATCGTCGAACAGTATGCAGCCTATTTCATCTTCTCTGATATCCTGTACCATTCCTCTGATGCCGTCTGTGAACATCAGGATCTCTCCGTAGGTTGCGTTCTCCAGTCCTTTAACTGTCGCAATTCCGTCACCTACAGACAGCACTTCGCCGGTCTGCTGTGCCAGAGTCTCCGGAGTCCAGGAAGCAATAGTCTCCTTGAGCAGAGGAATAATGTTTCCGTTGGAAGCAGGAACATTAACGAGTGTCTCTCTGAGCTGCTGAAACCTTCCGCCTACGGACCAGTCGTAGAATTCGTTTCCTACCTCAAGTCTGAATCCGCCGGGAAACGCCTTTGACTCTTCCCACTCCAGTTCAATGTCCTTGCCATACTTTCCGGACAGGAATTTTATAAATCTTTCTTTCTGCTGTTCGTTAGGAGCAGTCTGAGAATAAATTTTTGCCTTTAATAATTCGCTCATCTATACTAGCCCCTTTCAGTTCTTTCAGCAGCGTCAAGGAACTGATCGAATGCATCTGAAGCAGACTGCTCAAGAGCAAGCTTCTCAGTTGCTTCAGTTACCATGTCCGAAATCTCCTTTTGAGCAGATGTAATAATCTTCTCCTTCTGTCTCTCAGCCTCTGCCTTGGCATCATTGAGTATCTGCTCTGCCTCGTCCCTGGCCTCCTGAATTCTCTGAGAAGTTACCTTGTCTATATCTTCACGTGCTTTTTCTTTTTCAGCTCTGATTTCCTGATCAAGCTGAGAAATCCTGGCTTTATATTCGTCACGTTCCGTCTCGGATGCTTTAAGATTATCCTGAGCCTTCTGATCTATATCCTCATAATACTTTTCTCTCTTGGCAATGAAATCTTTTACCGGCTTGTAGAGAAGTATCCACAGAGCTCCGAAAAGTATTGTGAAGTTCAGAAGATGGAGCATGATCTGCTGCCAGTCTATATTCAATGGAACACCTGTCATATCATATACTCCTATCTGTTACAGTACGAATATTATCAGTATTACTGCAAGCAGCGCGTATATGATCGCAGTCTCTATAAATACAAGACCGAGCATGAAGTTTGTTCTGATTTTACCCTCAGCCTCAGGCTGTCTTGCAATACCCTCTGATGCTCTGGCACCAGCTATTCCCATTCCGATGCCGCCGCCACCGGCTGCTATACCGATTGCAATACCTACACCGATAGCCTTCATACCGATGGTATTATCAACAGTCTGCTCTTCCTGAACCTGCTCTACCGCCTGTCCATCGTCCTTTGCACCATCTGCTGCATCAGCAAAAGCAAATCCTACAGATGCAATTGAAAGAACTAATATGATAATCCCCAATACTGCTGCGATTCTCTTTAAATTAAGTCTGTTTGCCATTCTGTTTTCCTCCTATGGTCAAGGCGCTGTTACGCTGCCTTTTTATCTGTTTGATCCTTTACTTTGTTCTTACGACCAGTCTTCTTTGCCTTCTTCTCCTTAGGAGGCGGTGGTGTATCATCGGATACCTGACCGTAGAACAAGGACGTAAGCATTGTAAGTACGTATGCCTGTATTAATGCATGCAGCAGTGTGAACAGCACGCCTACGAAAACAGGCAGTACATAGCTGAGACTTGAATAATAGTATACAAGCTCAGTTACCAGTGCACCGGAAAGCAGCGCACCAAATAGTCGAAAGCTGAGTGATATAGGCAACGAATACTCCTTGAGTGTTTTTCCTATACCTTTTAATCCGTTACCGGCAACTCCTCCGCTCATTATGAACAGATATGAAAGGCATCCCATCATAATCGCACCGTTTATGTCAGACAATGGTGCAGGAAGTGATATGGATAAACCCTCTGTGGTTACCGCCTGAACTCCGAGGAGTTCGAATAGAGTTCCGGTAAAAATGTATGCTCCGGCTGCAAAAATATATGCTCCAAGCACTCTGTTGATCTTCGAGCTGCCCTTTGCCATGTTGTCGAACAAGCTGACAACAGTCTCAAGAAACATCTGCAATCTTCCCGGAACGATCTTGAACCTCGGAATAACGAACAGTCTGCATATCAGTGCAAACACGATCAGTATTCCGGATACAATCACTCCGGAAAGCAATCCCGGATTGACTGCTCTTCCCAAAAGCATGACCTTGTTGCTGTCGTGAAGAACCGCGTCACGCATAACCTCCTGTACGGTTTCGGTCTTGGGAACATTCGAAGCTGTCAGGAAAGATGCTATCAGAAACACCAGAGCTATCACAGCGAAAATAATTATTGCCTTTCGCCTTTCCTTTTTAGTCATTTTCTTCCTTTCCACTGTATTTTGAACAGTAATAATTAATTTTGCTTTGTTAGTAAGCTGTAGCCAGGCCCAAGAGCAACAGTGCTGATGTTAGCAGCAGGTTGAGGCACTGGAACTTCCACGAGAACTTCGCCCACTGACCATAGCCCACATCCGAAAGGCCGAGTGTGATCAGTAATGCCGGATTAGTCGGATAGAATACGTTGCTGAACCCGTCACCGAAAGCAAACGCAACGATGCAAAGCTGTGCGCTGATTCCGAATATCTGTGCAATAGGCACAATAAGCGGAATGAGCAAAAATGCCTTGGCCGAACCTGAAGGTATGAAGAAATTCATCACGAGACATATAAGGTATATGAATAGAATTACTTCTGCCTTAGGCATGGACTCCGCAATGCTGACTGCACCGTGAAGCATCGTATCCAAAATTCGTGATTCCACGAGAGTATATTTAATTGATGAAGCCATCAATATCATTATTATCGATGGTGAAATAGCAATCAGTCCGCTCATGAAGGATCTGCCCAGCTGCCTGCCCTTCATTCCTGTAACCAAAGCTGAAACTACACCTGCAATAAGGAACATCAGTGCAACTATAATCATAGTATAGTCCTGAAGGAACTCTATGAAGCTGGAGCACAGTACCGTTATTATGCCGATTCCCAGAATCGAAGCAAAAGCTACCAGAGCCTTGTCCATTCCTTCATCCTTGACATAATCATTCTGAACTCTGCACCCGCCGAGCTCAAGCTCTGAAGCCTTATCGATTTTCTTTGCATAATGTCTGAGGAAGCCTAGCAAAAGTGCATAAATGAAAGCAAAGGAAACTAGTCTCAGCCACATTCCGCTGAACATCGGCAGTCCCGCAAGGCCCTGTGCAACACCTACAGTAAACGGGTTTGCAACGCCGGCAGCAAAGCCGCATCCTGCCGCAAGCAGAGACATACCAACACCTGTTAAAGCATCCCATCCAAGAGCAATTGAAAGTGCTACAACAATAGGCGACATCGGTACTACCTCTTCAAAGGATCCGACAAGAGATCCCATAGCCATAAAGAAAAAGCACAGTATCGCCATGAGCTTGTATTTTACCGATCCGAATCTGTGCACGATCTTGCCGAGCATATAGTTCATCAGACCGCACTCTGTAAGTGCATTGAACACTCCACCTATTATCAGCAGGAATGCAAGTACAGCTATGATTGTTCCGGAGCCCTCAGCTCCCAGAACAAGAATCGGTGAGAGCAGCCATTTCCAGAACGAAATGCCTCCATCTACATACTTAAAGCCGCCTGCCGTGTCAATAATAGAATTGCCATTGGCATCAATTACTCTCGCATATTCGCCGCCGGGAAGCACTATCGTAAGTATGTAGGTCCCGATCATAAGCGCAAAGATAATTACGATCGCTACAATAAATGATTTTGCACTGATATTCAGTCCTTCTTTTTCTGATTTCATCTCTCTTCCTTTTCTGAGTATAAGATTACACGATTTTATATACTGCCTCGGTATACTGCCTCGTTACTTTTAAGCCCGTTTACATTTTTTTCATCAGATATCTGTACCACTCTACAGCCGGAATGAGCGCATCAATGCTCATATTCTCATTTATTCCATGTATGGATTCCAGCTGCTGCTCATTAATTGTAAACGGCAGAAACCTTATGCACTGGTTGCAAACCCCGTCATAAAACCTGGAATCAGATGCCCCGGTCATAACATACGGCACGACCTCATCAACATTTGGCATTGTTGCTCTGGTCGCCTCCTCAACAAGTCTGAAGGCCTCGCCCTTATAATCTGTCAGTCTCGATTCAACACCCGGGTCAAATACATCAATTTCTATATCAAATTTTGCTGCGATTTTTCTGATAGCTTCAAGCGAAGCTCTCTCCCCCTGATGATGTGACGATCTCATATTTCCTACTACCCAGGCCTCTGTCGGAAGCGCATTACTGCTCTCAGCGCCCTTTGCCATTGTGAAAGCGAGCGTTGTCTTCAGCAATGCTCCTGCCGTCGCACTGAACTTTGGCAGTACTCTGTTAAGCACAGGCTCCAGCTTGTCCGGGTTTCCAACAATCTTGCCGAGAGAGCCCATATAAGGAGCTATTCTTCGGAACATTTCCTTAATAGTCGGCGACATCTCAACATCAAAAACCTCATGACGTTCAACATATGCCATAAATTTCCCCAGCCTTACAAGAGGAGTATTCTTTCCCGGTGTAGAAGCGTGTCCGCCCTCTGAGCGAGCAATAAACCTTATATTAGAGCAGCCTTTTTCTCCGACTCCGACCATGGCGAAAGTACCCTTTGCTCCCCCTATCGGGTCATACATTACCATGCCGCCTTCATCGAAGCTCATATCCAGTCGAATGCCATTGTCAAGCAGCCAACGTGAGATCGCAATTGCGCCCTCTCCGAATGTCTCTTCAGTACACGCGGATTCAAAAAAGATATCTCTTTCAGGGACAAATCCCTCTGCGGCAAGTTCATCAGCTGCCTGAAGCATAGCCCACAAACCGCACTTTGTATCTACTGCTCCACGGCCCCATATTGCTCCGTCCGCAACGTCTCCTGAAAACGGCTCATGCTCCCAGTCGCCCTCTGCCGAAACAACGTCCATATGATTCATAAACATTACAGGAAGCTTCTTCTCTGCCCCGCTGTCAGCACCCTTCCATCGAAGCAGCAGGGATCCCTCGAAATCCATCACCTCGCATGCCTCGAAGATGTTAGGAAACAGAGTTTTCAGTAGCTTGTGAAACTCTCTGAACTTTTCGGGATTGATATTTCCCTCTTCAGATACAGTGTCCTGCTGAAGCATTTTCCTGAAATTATCTATATATTTATCTTTTCTCTCACTCATGTAATAACTCCTGTGATAATCGGCTGATTTACAAATCACGCAACTTATATTATTTTATATCATTCTCGGATATATGTCCATTTTTCAAGCATTTCAGATATAAATTCTAAAACGCAGGTATAAAAGCAACACTACCCCTGTTGCACAAATAAATCTATGTATTTGTTAACAAGGTCTGTCGAAGACAATAAAAAACTCCTTACAGCCGTAGCCGAAGGAATTTATATTTGTTGCTTCGCATCTGTTGCCGAAAAGTCAATGTATCATTTCTTCAACAACAGCCTTAAGCTCTGCATACACCTCATTCCTGTTTTCCTCGGTCAGTGTATACAGCATAACGTTCTCGTGATTTCTGACTTTATCCAGAAAGCCGCCGAAATGCTTGCATTTTGCAGCTGCAATCACCGGAATATCACCATCCAGCAGTTCCAGAACTCTATCACAGAAATACTTCGATCCCTCTTCCATGAATCCAAGTTCATCCATAACTATAATGCCATCCGGTTTTGCTTCGAGCAAACTTACACCAAGACTGTCAAACACATCAAGATTGATTCTCCTGTCCCTCCTATTGCAGTCACCGACATGATTCTCTTCGGTCTGCGTATCATCCGTACTGCCTGCCGCATACATGTATATGCCATGATATCCGTCCGGGCCATAATCAGTGCAGCGAGTCTCGAAACCATATATAGGTACATCACAGTCCTCAATCAGTTTTCTGATAAGAGTTGTTTTTCCAACTTGTCTCTCACCTGCAATAACAATGTGCTTCTTCATTTAACCTCATCCTCCGTCAGATACCCGTCGTGCCTTCAGCTATCCATGGTTTCTCATTTGCTTCAAACTATTTATCCCAGGCAATAAGAGTCTCTATTGCATCCAGTCTTCTTTCATTGCCGGGTCTGAATCGAACTTCCTCAAACTCCGGTTCAATTCCTCGTGCTTTCAGATAATTAAGAATTATTTCGCTCTGTCCCGGTCGATCATCATAAATCTCGTCAAGAATCCCCAGGCAAACTCTTCTCTCGGCTATTCCTTCCAGCTTTCTTATCGATTCATCCAGATTCTCGAAAATAAGAGCTCTGCTGCATATCACAATCTCGCAAAGCGGAAGCTCTCTCATGCCCCAGTCTTCGTTCCAGTCGAGCATAATCGGATGTATCAATGAGTCCAGTCCAAATGTCTTCGCATCCTCCATCATGCGCTCAAGCATTTTTGATGAAAAATCTGCACCATATACCTCATGTCCCTTTTGAGCAAAAGCTATAGTCATCGTTCCGGCTCCGCATCCCATATCGAATACCCGCTCGCCCGGTTTTACACGTGTCATTTCATAGAAGCTTTCTTCATATGGGTCATTTCCGTCTTTCTTCATATACTTATAGGCACGATCATCCCAGTATGAAAGCTCCGGCCTGAAGGAATGCTCTTTGCGGATATATTGTGTCCACTCATCATTCCATTTTAGTTCCGATTCATTTTCCTGACAATTATTCACAGATGCGATTGCATTCTTAATCATTATTTTACTTCTACTTCCATCAAATACCTGACACATCTCTTGCTGTTCTTGTCCCCGAAAACAACAAGTTCTGCTCCGTTTGTTCCCTCATCTATTCCCTCAACCTTCTCGCCATCGCATGCAGTTGCAATGTACACTTTGTCGTCATTGAGAATCTCATCACCTGTAATAGTTGCTGAATAATTATCCGCAGAAGTCACCGTTACTTCAGATGTTTCCTCCACAACGAATCCGTTATTCTCGAGAGCATCTCTCAGAAGTATGCCGCTGAAATCATGCTCGAAGGTCTCTCCCTTTCCATTTACTAACGTTCCTGAAAAATCAGTAATCGTTAGCTTATCCAGTGACAGTTCGATCTGTTCAGACTCGCTTATAAAACTGATGCCGCCTTTCTCATCCTGTCCATTCTTGTGAATTACAACTCCGATAACAGCCATGGCAAGCACGAGCACCACGACAACAGTTAAAATTTTCTTTTTCATTATTTTCCTCCAATATATTTCTTACTTACTACCGTATTTCAGTTGAACAAAGTCCGGAATATGATTCATCCTTTTTATGATCACATTTCCTATCATTCCTGCAATGATGCCGAAGCTGGCTGCGACCAGTATCCACAGTACAAGCATAGAGCCTTTGAATCCGAAAACTATATAGTTGGAAGCAATGGCACTTCCTATATTTGCCAGCATACATGACACTATTGTGTAAACTGAGTCTCTATCCTTCATCAGGAGTCTTAGAATATCGATGATCATTCCCGGAACAGTAAATGTCACCAGTGCAAACAGTCCCTGATTTCCGCTCATTCCAACGCCAAGCGCGACCATTGCCTGTATCAGGCAAAGAACGGTTCCCGCTACTTTCCAGTCTGTAACAGATACAGCTATTACAATAAAAAGGATCGAAAATGCTGATGTAGCACTTCCACCCGGGAGTCTTATAAAATCCGTCAGAATATTGGTTAGTGGGGCTATAAATCTCTTGCAGACAAGTCCCAGGACGACACACATCGCCATAAATACCAATTCTTTACTGCTTACTTTTCTCTTCATAATAATTAACCTGTTCAACTCGCAGAAAAATATTTTTCTAAGTGTTCATAGTATATTCCTAAATAAGTGTTCAATAATATACTTGAAACAACAAGCAGAAGGGAGTATTGTTGTTTCGACAACATTAATGGATGAAAAAAACAATTACAATTACCGGGGACAATATATACAAAAAAGAGGATCATAAATGGAGCATCTTGAAGCATTGATAAACAGCGGATTATTTGGCGAGCTTGATAAAAGCAGCTATATTACCGCCTATGAAAGTCTCGATATTCGTCACAAAGACTACAAAAAATCAGAATCCGTTTTTCACGAGGGCGACATCGTCACCGAACTTTGCATAGTTGACGCAGGCAGCGTGAGTGCCGAAAAAACATATTTTAACGGAAATGTTCATCTTGTAGATATCTATAACAGGAACTCTTTTTTCGCAATTGAGTTTCTTCTGTCCAGGAAGAAGACCTCAGATATGGATTATTTTGCAAACGAGAACTGCTCTGTGATCTTCATCAGCCTTGAGTCAATACTTAACTCTCCTTTCCGTGATGAATTGATGACTATCCTGATTCATACACTTACCCTGTTCAATATCAAAATGGAAAGAAAAATAGATATGCTGGCAGAAAAGTCCCTAAGGGATAAAATTCTCATGTATCTGAACCTCATGTCCGAAAGGAACAGAAGCAAGGAATTCAACACAAGAATGACACAGGAACAGTTTGCACAGTTCCTGTGCGTAAACAGAAGCGCGCTTTCCAGCGAATTGAGCAAAATGAAAAAGGATGGAATAATCGATTTCAAAAAAGATCATTTCATCCTCAAATAACAGGCAAGGCACTTCGAAATGAAGTGCCTTTAAAGTCTTTATTTATATGGTTTTTCTTGATTAATTGCAAATCACTTGCAATTAGTCCCACTCGTATTTAAATTGACCAGTCTTCCTGTCTGGTATGAAGCAACTCGTGTGACCTGTGTGATAACGGTTTTTCCAGGTATTCGTCGTAGAGAGCCAGAACATCCGGATTCTCATGTGATCTTCTGAGAGAGTTCTTTCTGTCGATATCGTACAGTCTTTCTTTTCTCTCATCTGCCAGCTCCTGACCGTCCTTTATCGGCTGACCGCCACCGCCGGCGCATCCGCCCGGACATGCCATTACTTCAACGAAATCGTATTCGACCTCGCCTGCTTTGATCTTTTCCAGAAGCTCTCTTGCATTAGCAAGTCCTGAAGCAACAGCTACTCTTACGTCAATATCTCCTGCGCGGAACGTTGCATCTCTCCAGCCGTACAGACCTCTTACGTCACTGAATGCATCAGCATCAACATTCTCACCTGTGATAAGGTAGTATGCCGATCTGAGAGCCGCCTCCATTACACCACCGGTCGCTCCGAAAATGACCGCAGCACCTGTACCGCTTCCGAGTGGGCTGTCAAATTCCTCTTCAGGCAGGTTAAACGGATCGATATTAAGCTCCTTAATGATTCTTCCGAATTCTCTTGTCGTGAGAACCATGTCAACGTCCTTATCCGATGCATCATTCACTTCAGGCACATCGCATTCATATTTCTTTGCAGTGCATGGCATAATCGAAACACAGAAAATATCTTCAGGCTTTCTTCCGAGCTTTTCGGCAAAATATGATTTCGTAACTGCTCCGAACATCTGCTGTGGTGATTTTGCTGTCGACAGATTGTTTACGTACTCAGGATAATGCAGTTTTACAAATCTAACCCATCCCGGACAGCATGAAGTGAACATCGGCATCTTATGCTCACCCGGATGAGTCATTCTTTCGATGAATTCACTGCCCTCTTCCATGATAGTCAGATCAGCCGCGAAGTTGGTGTCGAATACATAATCAACACCCATTCTTCTCATTGCTGCAGCCATTCTCTTCTCTGTAGCCAGTTCAGGAGGCAAGCCCAGTGCATCGCCCCATGCTGCTCTTACTGCAGGAGCTACCTGTGCTACAACGATCTTTTCTGATGATTCAACAGCATCGAGAAGCTTATCCGTATCATCTCTTTCAATCAGCGCGCCAACAGGGCAATGAGTTACGCACTGTCCGCACATTGCACAGCCTGCCTCATTTAATGAAAGCCCCTGATTTACACCGACTCTTGCGTGACAGCCGGTGCCTATGAGATCCCATACACTGATTCCCTGTATCTTGTCGCATACTTCAATGCAACGCATGCAGGAAATGCACTTTCCTTCTCTTCTGATAAAAGGAAGGCTGATATCCCACCTGGTCTTGAGAACGGTTCTTTCATAAGGAATATGATAGATATTGAACTGCTCGGCCAGACTCTGCAGTTTGCAGTTTCCGTTTCTGTTACATGCAGGGCAGAAGCCGTCGTGCTTAGAGAGGATGAGTTTGAGATTGACCTCTCTTGCCTTTCTTACTCGTCTGGAATTGGTTCTGATCACCATTCCCTCTTCGCAGAGTGTATTGCATGCCGCATTGAGTTTGGGCTCTCCTTCTATCTCTACCACGCATACTCTGCAGGCACCGATGTCATTAAGGCCTTCGAAATAACAAAGAGTAGGGATAGGTACTCCTATGGATTTTGCTGCATCCAGGATAGTTGTTCCTTTTTCAACAACAGCTTCCATTCCGTCTATTGTTAATCTGATTTTTTCCATTAGAGTCCTGCCTCCTTTCTTTTTCCAAGTCCGAAGTGATCACAGCGCAGACATCTCGAGCATTCCTGGGCAACCTCTGCATCGCTCATGCAGTATTCCATAAGGTCGAAATCCTCTTTGCGCTCTGATGCTGTACGTTCTGCCATGTTTACCCTTCCGCATGCAGGTGCAAATTTGTATGATGCAGCTACTCTTTCTGCAGGCATTGCTACCTGTCCGTTTCCTCCGAGATACTCATCGATGGTTACAGCCGCAACTTTACCCGCCTCGATAGCTCTGATAACAGTCTCCGGTCCGAATACACAGTCACCGCCGGCAAATACTCCTTCCATATCTGTGACCTCTGCCGCAAGGTTGGCAACGATCCTGTTTCTTCTGGTAGGAATACCGACCTGAGCCATTGCATCCGAGTTAATACTCTGTCCAATCGCAACGATGACGATATCTGCAGGTATAACCGTCACATCCTCGTCAGCATTTCTGACAGACGGTCTGCCTCTGTCAACAGGTCCTGTGACCTGCTTCTGAAGCAGCATTGATTTTACGCGGTTATTTTCATCAACCTCGATTTTTACAGGTGCCATCAGGCTCATGATCTCAGCGCCCTCTGCCATTGCGCCCTCGATTTCTTCAGCCTGAGCCGTCATATCCTGAATTCTTCTTCTGTATGCACAGACAACGCTCTCAGCACCAAGTCTCAATGAAGTTCTTGTAGCATCCATTGCAACATTGCCGCCGCCGATTACAACGACCTTCTTACCGCTGAAGTCAGGTCTTTCGCCGTCTCCGATCATTCTCAGGATCTCTACTGCAGACATTACGCCATCAGCATCTTCGCCGTCTATCCTGAGAGAGGATGCAGCCTGTGCACCTATTCCTATATAAATTGAATCATATTCTTTTCTGATATCCTCCAGCCTGATATCTTCTCCGATTGACACTCCGGTCTCGAATTCAACACCTGTCTTGAGGATGGCATCGATATCCCTGTCCAGCCATTCATCCGGCAGTCTGTATGGCGGAATACCATATCTCAGCATGCCTCCGAGTCTGTGTCTCTGATCGAAAACCTTTACCTTGTGGCCCATGAGGCTGAGGTAATATGCTGCTGTAAGACCGGAAGGGCCGCCGCCGATTACTGCGACCTTCTTTCCTGTCGAAGCACCACATTCAGGAGGAGCAACTACTCCCGCCTTTTCTACAGCCACTCTCTTGAGGCCTCTGATATTAACAGCGTCATCAACAAGCTGACGACGACAATAATTCTCACAAGGATGTTCACAAACAAGACCGCAAACGCTAGGGAACGGATTCTGTCTTCTGATGATTCTGATAGCATCATCATACAGCCCCGCCTGAACACAGCTGATATATCCCGGAATATCAACATGGGTAGGACATGCTGCCATGCAAGGGATCTCACTTACCTTAGCTGCACACATGTTTTTGTTGATATGTGCCTCGTAATCCTCTCTGAAGGCCAGAAAACCATCCAGAACCAGCTTTGCTCCTTCGAATCCGATCGCACAATCTGCAGAATCAGCTATTGATCTTGCTGTTTCCTCTATTAAATCAAGATCTCCCAGCTTTCCGTTTCCATCAAGAATCCTGTCATAAATCGCAGAAAGCTTATCCAGTCCGACACGGCATGGAACACACTTTCCGCAGCTTTGTGCAAGGCAAAGCTTCAGAAACGCGCTGGTCATTTCTACCGGGCAGTTTCCTGTAGGCGAACCTTCAAGTCGTCTTGAGAGATCACCATACAGATTCTTCATGATTTTGTCAGCCTCAGAAGGTCTGATGATTCTAACTTGTGACATTCTTATGTCCTCATCTTTCTTTAGTTTTACTATCAATGCATTCTTCTACTATGTTACCACAAATACAGGCTGCTTTGCATTCAAAACCGCATCTCTTGAATTAAACACGATACGAAATTATTAGAATAGCAGTCCGAAAATGCATTTCTTGCACACTCGGACTGCTGCTATTTCTATTTTTCGTACTTCAAAAAAGCCGGGAGGAATGCTCCTCCCGGCAATGTGTATGCATTGTCTTTGTTTAATGCCTTTTATTTAATCTTACTGCTCAGCTTCGTCTTGCTCCATGCTCCGTAATACTTTGTTGAGCCAAGCTTCTTGTATGCACGAACCTTCACATAATATCTCTTACCCTTCCTGAGCTTTTTGATTACCTTGGACTGCTTTGTGGTTGTAGTGTACTTCCACTTGTTCTTGCCCTTCTGCTTATAAGCAATCTGATAAGTTGCTCCGCCTGTTGATGCCACCCTGGTCTTCATTTTTACGGTGAACTTCTTCTTGCCCGGCGTCGCCTTGTATACTACCGCCTTCTTAGGGTTTATCTTGAATGTCTTTGTAATAGTACCTTTGTAATTTCCTGTTCCCGTGACTGTTACGGTTGCCTTGCCTACCTTTGTGTTGTTCTTATATGAAATCTCATAATCCACGCCTTTCACTAAAGTTTGGTCAAGGCTGTTTTTAACAGTTACGGCAGGTGCTTTAGGCGTTCCATCATAACAAATGTTTTCATCTTTGATGGATACAGATTGAATACTTCCGGATTCAGAAGGATCCCGCGCTTCTCCGTCATTTTCAAATTCGAACGTACGGGTCGCAAGTCCTGCCTCTGAGCCGGCATACAGTGTTTTCCCGTAGAAATCAAGTGTGTATACATCATCAAATTGTCTTGCAGTCCGAGGATCCGTTGTGGCCCAGGAATTTTCTGCAGATGAGAACTTTTCAGTAAGCTCAAGCTGACCGCCAATAATCATAGAATCTGCTACATAGAATATCCCGTCCTTGGAAGTACCGAACCACAGTCCTCCGTCAGGGTCGATCGCAACCGCTCTCAATTCAGAGTCTGTCTGGAAATTGTCCTCTCCAAAGAGATCATATCCTGTGTACTCTTCAGGGGGATTTCCCGGAGCATCCACATACCACACCTTGCCGCCATGGTTGTTCATTCCGCCATGTGATCCGGAAGCAACTATCCAGGCGCCGCCATCTGCATCAGCAGCGATATCTCTTACCCATACGTCAGCCAGTCTATATTCTCCTGTGTTACTATCCATTTCTGATGTGTACTGATACTTAACTACTTCGCCGTCCTTGAAATATGCAAACCCACCGACGTAAGGACCTGATCCGTCTGATAATTCCGAGTCAGGATAAAATCCGCACCAGATGCCTCCGGCCCTGTCGAATTCGATATTGTCTACGGACATTGCAGGAAAACCGTCGTCTACATCCCACGTCTGCCATGTTTCAGCCTTAGGATCATACTTTGTCAGTCCTCCGTATGAACCAAACCATACATTTCCAGACTTATCGATTCTGACATCCTGAACATTGTTGTCAGGAATGGTTGCAGGCTCGTCATCTGCCTGGTAGTATGTCAGCTTTCCGTCCTTCATGTAGGCAACACCGCTGTTCTGAAAACCGTTAGTATTGTCTTCGTTCTGAGTGAACCACACACCTCCGTTTGCATCGGGACATACAGCTGATACTATTGTACTTGTCAAAGCAGGCTCGCTTGACATGTTGTAAGCAACAAAGTCATCGGAATCCTTAGCATTGTATAAAAGACCGCCGCCGTATGTTCCTACCCACAGATTTCCATCCTTATCCCTTGCAGTAGATCTGACGCCGCCTTCATTAAATGTACTTGTTGAGAATTCAGAGCCACTGTCAGATGTTGTTAATACTACTTTTTGTGTCTGTTGCGAAATGTCACTCTCTGCCGCATATGCCGCAGCTCCCATCATCGGCATCATGGTAAATATCATGGTCAACGATAAAAGAATGCTTAGTATTCTCCTTTTCATTTTCTATTCCCCTCTCCTACAACAAATTGAATGTACAATAAGCTTTATGATTAGTCCGCTATATAGAGCCCTGGGATTGTAATTTAACATAATAAATCCTATCACATAATGCAAAGTCTTTTTTTGTTTTTTTGACAAATAACCCACTGGATTCATTTCCCATGGCGACAATTCAAAAAAGGTAGAAAAAAAGCTATCCAACCTTTATTAGTTGCATAGCTTTTTTGTGATAATATGTTTGTTGCCAAAGAGCAGTCCTGTCTTTTCAAACGCCAGTGTTTTCAAAAGTTTGCGGTTATTCTTTCTATTCGAATTCGATGGTCCCCGGCGGCTTGCTCGTATCCCTAAAAAAAACGCCCCAGAGGACGGAAAACTTCACCGCAGTTGCGGTGATAATGACATCTATCTCCTTTTCACAATGGAAAGTCCGGGTGTTTCCGTCCGAACCCCGACCACAATACCATGGAAAAATCTTTAGGTACTATGATTCGAAGATCTATTCTATTGGCATCATTTTACCATAATACAGCGAAAAAGCACACGATATTATTCGTGTGCTTCAGACTGTAGACAAAGTCCTTTTCTCCACTAACGTGGAGGGAGGGCTTTTCTAGTGTCAAAAAACAAGATCAGCGCTCAAAAAACAAGATTTATAATCTC
>JAGHUV010000030.1 GCA_018064665.1 Candidatus Crickella caballi
GCTAAACCGTTAGGGTTCGATAAGGGCCGCATGGGTTCGCATCCCATCTTCTCCGCCACCTGTTATAGGGGTATAGCTCAGTTGGTAGAGCAGCGGTCTCCAAAACCGCGTGCCGAGGGTTCGAGTCCTTCTGCCCCTGCCAATTATAAACTTAATATCGGGGTGTAGCGCAGTTTGGTAGCGCAACTGGTTTGGGACCAGTGGGCCGCGGGTTCAAATCCTGCCACCCCGACCATACTTCTTAATACTCGGGCCATTAGCTCAGTGGTTAGAGCAACCGGCTCATAACCGGTCGGTCCTTGGTTCGAACCCAAGATGGCCCACCAATCAAAATTGAATATTTTGCCCAGATAGCTCAGTAGGTAGAGCAGGGGACTGAAAATCCCCGTGTCCTTGGTTCAATTCCGAGTCTGGGCACCATAGAAAAAGCCTTGATTGATTTCAAGGCTTTTCTTTACGTTAGTTTACAAATAATGCTATTTATTTATGTAAAGTTATCTTGACATATATTTATTCTGAGAATAAAATTAAAAAGCGAAATAAAACTAGGAAACTGAGCTTTTTAAAGATAATGGAAAACAGATTAGCTGAAATCAGAAAAAAGAAAAAAATAGGTCAGGGATATTTGGTTGACCGTCTTGGTGTTTCGAGACAGACGATAAGCTCAATCGAGAACGGAAGATGCACTCCTTCACTGGAGCTTGCGCTTGATTTGGCAGATCTGCTGGAAATGCCGATTGAAGAGATTTTCATTCATGAAAACAGATTCAAATAACAGTTTTCATGAATTTGCTTAACGGAGATTAATTTACATAATGAGAAGTACAAGAAATAGAATTGTTCTGATATTTACCATAGTTACAGTGGCCATGCTTATGTTCACTGCTTCTTCTTATGCAGCATCCGCGCCTTATGCTACAGGTCTTATCAATGCGAAGAGTGGTGCAGTACTGCGTAAATCCTCAAATGCGACTTCCAAGTCACTCGGAATTATAAAGAATAACACCAAGGTTACAATTACCAAGGAAGTATTTAAAAGCAAGACCAGCACTAAAGCCAAGTACAGATGGTATTACGTTACATACGGAAGCAAGAAGGGTTATATAAGAGCAGATCTTATCGATAATGTTAAATACACAGCCGCTTCCGGTAAAATTACGGGCAAAGTCAACTACAGAGCGGGTGCAGGTACCAAGATGAAGCTGAAGGGCAGCCTTGCCAAGGGCAAAGCTGTAACCGTATATCTCAAGGCACAGCCTGTTTCATCAACCAAGGGATCGAGTTCAACCTGGTATAAAATCAAGGTAGGATCCTCATATCGTTATGTGTGCTCGGCATATGTTGACATTGTCGGAAGTATTTTCTCAAACAATGTATCAACCGGAGCTTCTTCCGGCTCGTCTTCCGGAAGCGGCACACCAAGCGTGACTCCTGACAGCAACAAATTTGCCAAGATGTCGGACTCTGAATTTGACGACTATCTTACAAAACAAGGCTTCACGTCAAGCTATAAGTCCAAGATCAAAGCTTTACATAAAGCACATCCTAATTGGGTGTTCATTGGAAAGAAGACAGGGATTTCCTGGGATACAGCTGTTTCCAAGGAAAGTGCAAACGGGGTATCTCTAATACAGGCAGGACAGCCGCTCAACCAGAGAGCTACTGACTCGAAGAGCTTTACATCTGGCACCAGAGCTTTATATAAATCCGCCTCTACATCGACCAAAATCGGTTCTGTCAAGAATAAGACAACATTCACTCTGCTGAGCGAGGTATGGAACGGATCCACACAGTGGAACTATATAAAGCTTTCGGATGGAACAAAGGGATACTGCAAAGGCGCACTTTATACGCAGGAGTATTCTTCTTCGATTAAGGGAACCACTACTGCAAGCGGCGGACTCAATATGAGAAAGGGTGCTTACACATCGGCTACTGTAATTAAAACTTTGGCTAAGGGAACCGAGGTGACCATCGTTCTTCAGTGCAAGGGCTCTGACGGAAATACATGGTACAAGATCAGGAACGGAAGCGATTACGCATATGTTGCTGCTGACTATATCAAGGTAAATTCAACGGTATCAACTGTTCAGAAGACAACAATGGTTACACCAAGCAGCAATTATCCGACGGCAACTGCCAAAGCGGACGTTGAG
This sequence comes from Candidatus Crickella caballi, assembly GCA_018064665.1. Lineage (GTDB taxonomy): Bacteria > Bacillota > Clostridia > Peptostreptococcales > Anaerovoracaceae > Crickella > Crickella caballi. Next base: position 2,157 of record JAGHUV010000030.1, read on the forward strand.
TACCGCAGTGTACCGAAGAGCGAATTTGCCGCATTCGGCGTATTCTCCAAGGATACAGTGCTGACTCTGACAGCAAAGGTTAAGGATGCAGAAGGCGTTGTATGGTATAAAGCATATAACGACGGCAACATCGTATATGTGCTCGGCGATAACTTAAGCATAGATGGTAAGCCTGCCGAAGCAGCATATCCTGCAGTGATAAAAGGCGTAACCAACACGTCTGTCAATTACCGCAAGGGTGCAGGAACAAATTACGCTCTTGTAGATACCTTCAGCAGCGGTAGGGAGCTGACTATTCTTGAAGCTGTTATGAACGGATCGGACCAGTGGTATGCTGTGGATGTTTCGGGTAAGAAATATTACGTATGTGCTGAGTATGTAAACATCGTAGAGGAAGCTGCTCCTGCAGATGCGGCACCTGTTACAAAGACTGTGGAGAATAACGTCACGACAACTGCCAAGCCAAGCAGCCTCACAGGCAAGGCGACTATTCTGGAAGGCACATGGATCGCCAAGGACGGATCGACATGGTTCAATGCCAACAGCCAGACGGTTGCATACTACATGGATCCAAGAAACTTCCTTAATGAAGACAGAGTTTATATGTTCGAGGATCTGTCATATCAGAAGGATTATCAGACTACTGATGTTGTAACCAAGGTTCTTAACGGAACAAAGCTTCCTGGATACGGTTTTTCAGCAAAGCTATTTATGGATGCCGGTTCAACATACGGAATCAGTCCTGTATTCCTCGCTGCAAGAGCAAGACAGGAGACTGGTGGCGGAAGCATTGCAATCAGTGGTTATGTTTATAACGGCAAGACAGTTTATAATCCGTTTAATATCGGTGCGACGAGCAGCTCCAATCCTGTTATGAACGGCATCAAATATGCGTACAACAAGGGCTGGACAACTCAGAAGAAGGCTGTAAACGGAAGTGCTTCATATCTTGCAAGCGGCTATATCAACGTGGGACAGAACTCGATTTACTATCAGAGGTTCAATGTTGCCAACGGAGCAACTAAGCTCGCTACACACCAGTACATGACCAATATAATGGCTCCGTACAGTGAGGCATATACGACTAAGACCTCATATAAATCATTCGGAATATGCGATGAACCGCTTACATTCAACATTCCGATTTATAATGGAATGCCATCATCAACATCGTTGCCGAAGTAAGGTTAATGTGTTAGAATAACTAAGCTAGAAAAGAAAACAAAGTTTTCTTGATAAATAAATTAATTAAGAGGAGAAAAATAATGGAAAAGAAAGTTGTTGTAGAGATTTCTGCAAGACACGTACACCTTTCACAGGAAGATTATAAAAAGCTCTTCGGAGCTGACGCTGAAATGGTTGCTGTAAAGAACCTTACAGGCGGTGGCGCATTCGTAGATGCTAAGAGAGTTACTCTCGTTGGCCCTAAGGGAGAGATGAGCAAGGTTGCTATTCTCGGACCTTACAGACCTACTCAGATCGAGCTCGCAAAGACTGACGCTCGTAAGCTCGGTATCGATGCACCTGTAAGACTCTCCGGAGATATCGCAGGCAGCGGCGCTGTAAAGATTATCGGCGAAGTTGGCGAAGTAGATGCAGCTGAAGGTGCTATCGTTGCAAAGAGACACGTACACATCGGAGAATCCGATGCAGCAGCATGGGGCGTAAAGAAGAACGATGTTGTTATGGTTAAAATCACAACTGACGACCGTACAACAATTTATGACGACGTAATCATCAGAACTAATCCGGATGACGGACTTCCACCATTAATGCACATCGACACAGATGAAGGAAATGCTGCAGGAATGAACGGAACAATGGAGGCAGTCATTTACGAATAATTTTACTGATAAATATAGCTGATAGATATAAAGGTTATAAGGAGAATATCATGGGCTACGAAGTAAAAGTCGGAATTTCCAATAAGCATGTGCATCTTTCACAGGCAGATCTTGAAGTTCTTTTCGGAGCAGGTCACGAGCTGACACCCCAGAAGGAGCTTGGACAGCCGGGACAGTTTGCCGCAGAAGAGAAGGTTGATGTTGTAGGTCCTAAGAGAACACTTTCAGGTGTTAGAGTACTTGGACCTGTTAGACCTGAAACTCAGGTTGAGCTGGCTATGACTGATGCAAGAGGAATCGGTATTGCCGTTCCTGTAAGAGAATCCGGTAAGCTGGATGGAACACCAGGATGCAAGCTCGTAGGACCTTGTGGTGAGGTTGAACTCGAGAAGGGTGTTATTGCAGCACTGAGACACGTACATCTGAATCCACAGCAGGCTGAAGAAGCAGGCGTTAAGGACAAGGATATCGTTTCGCTGAGAGTTGGCGGAGAGAGAGGTCTCGTCTTTGACAATGTTCTTATTCGCTCAGGCGAGAAGCATGAGGCTGAAGTTCACCTCGACACAGATGAGGGAAATGCAGCAGGTTGCGGAAACGGAACAATTGTTGAGATTATCAAGTAAATTATTATATTAATAAACAGGCAGCCTGCTTCTTTACGAAGCAGGCTGCTTTATTACTTTACACTGATTATTTATATTGGGATTATAGGAGCTTATATTGTATCGCATAAGCTTATGCTTTCTTACCCTGAAAACTGTCTTTCTCACGCAGCTCTTTGTTTATGCTGTTTAGAATGGTGCGTTTTCTGTAACTCCATTCAGGAGAAACCAGAAGATTGCGGGGAACATCACCCGTAAGTCTGTGAATTGTTATATCCGGAGGAATGATCTCCAGGCAGCGTACAACCAGGTCCACATATTCTTCTATACTGTCAAAAGATACGTAGTCAGGCATAGTTCTGTACAAAGCGGAGTTGCTGACCAGGTTCATAAGGTGCAGTTTAAGGCCAAATATCGGCTTCTGACAGACGAAACGCACAGAGTCGAGCATTTGCTCTTCAGTCTCTCCGGGAAGCCCCAGAATCAAATGTGAGACGATTCTGATGTTTCTGCTGATAAGCTCATCAACTGCATGCGTATAGGTTTCCAGCGGATAGCCTATATTCATTGCTTCTCTTGTTTCAGGATGAATGCTCTGAAGTCCCAACTCGATCCACATGAAGTACTTGCTGTTGATTTCCTCAAGCAAATCAAGAACGTCTTCATCGAGACAGTCTGGTCTTGTTGCAATAACGATGCCGGATATTCTCGGATCGCTCAAAGCTTCGTAATACTTACTGCGTAATTCGTCAACAGCTGCATAGGTATTACTGTGTGCCTGAAAATAGGCAAGATACACTGCATCCGGCCATTTGTCCGACATAATTTCGATTTGCTCATTTATGGCATCAGCGATTTTGCCGGGAGTATATTCGGAAGCCAGCTCACCGGAGCCGCCCGATGAACAGAAGCTGCAGCCACCGTATCCGCAGGTTCCGTCTCTGTTAGGACAGGTGAATCCTGCATCTATGCTGAGCTTTACAGTCTTCTTACCGAAAAAATTCTTTAAAAATGTGCTTATAGAATAGTATCTTTCAATTTTATCCATATTCAACTTGTATATCTTTGTGCTATAATATAAAAATATTTGTACGGAGGGATTTATGAAGGAAAGAGCTCTTGAAACATGTGCTGTGAATAGCTTTGTGCATTCAGATGAGATTTCTGAATTTGCCAATGTGTTTCCTGAACAGGAAAAGCCTAAGGTGCTCCTTCATGCATGCTGCGGGCCTTGCTCAACATCGTGTGTTGAACGACTCGCTGAGGACTACTCCGTAACGCTTTACTATTATAATCCAAATATTACTGACAGGGAAGAATACCTTCTCAGAAAGGAAACCCTGCTTCAGTTCATTAAGCTGTTCAATGAAGAGCATAAGGATAGATACTGTGTCGGATTCATCGAGGGTCCGTACGAGCCGGAGAAGTTCCTCGACAGGACCGCTGCTCTTGCAGATGAGCCTGAGGGCGGCAGGAGATGCGACGTATGCTTTGCGATGAGAATCACCGATACCGCAAAGAAGGCAAGAGAACTGGAGATGGATTATTTTACAACAACAATGTCCGTAAGTCCGCATAAGAATTATGAGAAGATTAAGACACTGGGTCTTATCCTCGAGGACGAATACGGAGTTAAATATCTCGACGTGGATTTCAAGAAGAAGAACGGCTTCGGAAGAAGCGTGGAAATGTCGCGTCAATACGGTTTATACAGGCAAAACTTCTGCGGATGCGATTATGCGCGATACGCAGACAGTAAATAAGAATGGAGAAGGAACTATGAGTAAGGTAAAATTCCCGGAAAACTATCAACCTGTTCTTGACCCGACTGAAACTCAGCGCGCGATCAAGAGAATCAAGGACTATTTCCAAAGAGAACTTTCGCACAGCCTTAATCTCGGAAGAGTAAGTGCGCCGCTTTTCGTATTTCCTGAAACCGGTCTTAATGACAATCTGAACGGAGTTGAAAGAAGAGTTGAATTTTCAATCAAGGACATCGGAGAGAGATCGGTGGAAGTCGTACAGTCTCTCGCTAAGTGGAAAAGAATGGCTTTGGGTCGTTATAATATCGCACCGGGCGAAGGTCTTTATACTGATATGAATGCTATCAGAAGAGACGAGGAACTCGATAATCTGCACTCAATCTATGTCGATCAGTGGGATTGGGAGAAGGTTATTACTCCTGAACAGAGAACAGAAGCATATCTTGAGCAGACTGTAAGAATTATTTACAGATGCCTCGTATATCTTGGTGACTATGTAAATGACCATTATCCCGAGATGAACATTCAGCTTCCTGACAAGATCAAGTTCATTGATTCACAGGAGCTTGAAGACTGGTATCCTGATAAAACTTCCAAGGAAAGAGAAAGACTTGCTGCTGAAGAATACGGCGCAATCTTCATTAAGAGAATCGGTGGAGCACTTAAATCAGGTCAGCCTCACGACGGAAGATCACCTGACTACGATGATTGGGAACTGAACGGAGATATCATTCTGTGGAACGAGGTTCTTGAGGATCAGTTCGAGATCAGTTCAATGGGTATCAGAGTTGATGCTGAGGCGATGGAGAGACAGCTTAAGATTGCCGGTTGTGAAGACAGAAAAGAGCTTCGTTTCCACCAGAGCATACTCAATAACGAGCTTCCACTGACAATCGGTGGCGGTATCGGACAGAGCAGACTTTGCATGTATTTCCTCAGAAAAGCTCATATCGGAGAAGTACAGGTTTCGGTATGGCCTGAAGAAATGTACGAAGAGTGTGCAGAGCACAACATTTTTCTGTTGTAGAGATTGGAGAGCTGTCCTTAGATGAAGTACATCAATGTTGTAATTGATAATAAAAGCGAACAGACGGACAGCTTCTATACTTATGCAGCGCCGGACGAGGTTGTGAAGGGTGGCAAGCTTACCGTTCCTTTCGCGCGCCTTAAGAAGCCGGTTGATGCATATTGCGTCGAAGATAATGCAGTACCTGAATGCGATCCTGCAAGAATTAGAGAGATAGATTCCTATGATGAGTCAAGATCTCTTAATGCTGAGATGATAGATACTGCATTATGGATGCGTCAGCGCTACGGAGTTAAGTATATTGATGCAATCAAGATGTTTACTGTTCCGGGGAAGCGGGAACCTAAGAATGCCAAAGAGCGCTCTGAACATGGCGAGGACCCTCACTATGAGCTTTCTACCGATCAGAAGAGAGCATCAGAAGCAATTCTGGATTCGATGAATAAGGCGCGTTTTGAATGCTTCCTGATTAAGGGTGTTACGAACAGCGGTAAGACCGAAGTGTATATGAAAGCTGTTGAACAGGCTATTGAGCTTGGAAGGACAGCCATAGTGCTTCTCCCTGAGATTGCATTGTCGGCACAGGTGATGGAACGCTTCAGCAAACGCTTTGGCGCAAGGAATATAGCGACACTTCACAGTAAACTAAGCACGAGTGCAAAGCTTGAAGAATGGCTTCGTATAAAACGCGGTGAGGCTCGCATAGTAATAGGTGCAAGGACTTCGGTATTTGCGCCTGTTGACAATATAGGAGTTATCGTTATAGACGAAGAGCACGAAACAACCTATAAGTCAGACCACAATCCTAAATATGAGACACTTGATGTTGCATATAAGAGAGCATCAGAGCACAATGCTGTTCTTGTTCTCGGAAGCGCAACACCAAGTGTGGTTTCATTTAACAGAGCCGAGAAAGGTATTTACAGGCTTCTTGAGATGAATAAGAGAATCGGAAGCAGTACATTGCCTCAAATTGAGCTCGTAGATATGAGAAAGGAAGCAAGGGCCGGCAATCTCGGTGTAGTGAGCAGAAGACTTGCCGAGGAAATCGACGCTTCTCTCAGACGTAAGGAACAGGTAATACTGTTCTTAAACAGAAGAGGTTACTCTACAAGAATTATGTGCCCGGACTGCGGATATGTCATGAGCTGTGAGGATTGCGGGATAACGCTTACATATCACCGAACAAATAATGCAGCTGTATGTCACTATTGCGGTAAGAAATATCCGATCCCGCAGAAATGTCCTGACTGTGGCAGTGATTTTATAAAGTATGTCGGTGCGGGAACTGAGAAGGTTGAAGAATCAGTAAAGCAGCTCTGGCCTAACGCAGGAGTATCGCGTTTTGATCTTGACACTGCAACTTCGGCTGAAAACATCAGCAAGGTTATCGAAGATTTCCAGAACGGTAAGACGGATATTCTTGTCGGAACACAGATACTTGCCAAGGGTCTTGATTTCAGAAATGTTGGACTTGTCGGTATAATTAATGCAGATGTCAGTCTCAACATTCCTGACTACAGATCAACGGAAAGAACCTATCAGCTTATTACGCAGGTAGCAGGACGTGCAGGACGCTCGGGAGGAACGAGTCAGGTCATCATACAGACCTATGAGCCGGACAGTGAGACCATACTTGATGCTTCAAACGGCGATTATCCGTCCTTCTATGAGTCGGAATTGCTTCACAGAAGTATAATGAATTATCCTCCGTACGCCGATATAATTCAGGTCGCTTTTGTAGAGAAGACCAAAGGCACGGCAATCGGGGACAACGCCGACCCGGACAATAACTGGGAGGACACAGACGACTCGGACAGCATCGCAATGAAGCATGCTTTGGACTTCAGCAATGTTCTTTCCAATATGAAGGGAAGGCCCGAGGATGCACAGATACTCAAACCAAGAGTAGAACAAAGACGTATCGACGGCAGGAAGAGAGTAGTTTTCCTGATTAAGGCTCCGGCGGGAAGCAGGAGCGGATATATAAAGGCATACATGGAGTACAGAGATCTTATGATTAAGAACAATGCACCGTGTTATATAGAAATTGATGTAAATCCATATGGAATAGCTTAGGAGAAATTATGGCACTCAGAACCATTACAGAAAGAGGCGCAGAAATCCTCACCAAACAATGCAAAACTGTCAAGGAGATCACTCCGAGAATCAGAGAATTGTGTGACGACATGATTGATACTATGAAGGCAGCTGACGGAGTTGGTCTGGCAGCTCCGCAGGTTGGCGTAATGAAGAGACTCTTTGTTGCAATGCCTCATGTTGATTCGGATGATGAAAGCATTCAGGACAAGATTTATGTGATGATCAATCCTGAAATTACATATGCTGAGGGAACTCAGGAGTCCAGCGAAGGATGCCTCAGCGTTCCGGGATATATGGGTCTTGTTGACAGACCTCAGAAAATCAGAATCAAGGCAACAGACCTTGAAGGCAATGAGAATGAGTTTGAGTTTGAAGGCTTTCCTGCTACAGTTATGTGTCATGAGTATGATCATCTTGACGGTATCCTGTATTGCGATATCGCTAAGGACTTCATGACAAGCGAGGAATACCTCAACAGACTCAAGGAAATCGAAGAAGAATACGCAGACGAGGAGACAGCAAAGTAATGAAAATCGTTTTTATGGGTACACCTGCATTTGCAGTACCATCCCTGAGAGCTCTTAAGGAAGCCGGACACGAAATCGTACTTGTTGTTACTCAGCCGGATAAGCGAGGCAACAGAGGCAAGGTGATTCCGTCACCGGTAAAACAGCTTGCAACTGAGTATGGACTCGAGGTTGCTCAGCCGATTTCAATAAGAAAAGATGAAGAATTCATGAGCAGTCTTGAAGCGCTTGAACCTGATATAATCGTTGTTGCAGCATTCGGACAGATCCTTCCTGAAAGAGTCCTCAATATTCCTAAGTACGACTGCATCAATGTTCACGGTTCACTGCTTCCTCAGCTAAGAGGTGCTTCACCGATGCAGAATGCTATTCTGCTCGGACTTGAGGAAACAGGAATTACCATTATGAAAATGGCAAAGGGCCTTGATACCGGTGATATGATCAGTAAAGCCGGCCTTCCGATCGACGGAATGGATATAACTGAACTCAGTGAGAAGCTTGCCGAGCTCGGAGCAGAGCTTCTGGTCAAGACTATACCATCGATAGAGGATGGCACAGCGGTATACGAGGTTCAGAATGATGAAGAATCATCATATGCCAAAATGATAAACAAACATGACGGTATGACCGACTTTAACGAGCCGGCTGACGTTATTGAGAGAAAAATCAGAGCCTACAGTGAGTGGCCTGCTTTGTACAGTTATCTAGACGGACAGCAGGTAAAGTTCTACAAGGCTGAGGTAACAGGGGAGAAGTCAGATTCAGAGCCGGGTACCGTTACCGATATCACTAAGAACAGCTATTCAATAAACTGCAGCGATTTTAAGCTTAAGATAATTGAGCAGCAGTTGCAGGGAAAGAAAAGAATGAGTGCGGGTGACTTTATGAGAGGCCACAAGCTCTCGGATACAGACAGATTTAAAATGGAGGAGGAAAAATAATGTATTACGGATACGGTGGATTATATTATCTTTCGATGATCGTACTGCTTCCTGCAATTTTATTTACTTTTGCATGCCAGGCCAGAATTAAAGCCGCTTACAACAAGTATTCACAGATTGCAAACAGCAGAGGAATTACAGGTGCTGAGGCTGCTCTCAGAATGATGCAGGCCAATGGAATAAATGTTGCAATCAACATGATCAACGGTCAGGCTCTGCAGAACTACTATGACCCAAGAACAAAGACACTGAATCTGTCACAGCAGGTTTATAATTCATGCTCTATCGCATCTGTATGCATTGCCTGCCATGAGGTCGGACATGCTATTCAGGATGCACAGCACTATGCACCGCTTGCTTTCAGAAACGGTATTGTTCCTGTTGTAAATCTTGCTCAGACTATGAGTTGGCCGCTGATTGTATTCGGAATGGTTATGACAACATCCTCTGAATACGGCAGTTTCCTGTTCAACATCGGAGTAATCTGCTTCCTATTCGTTATTCTTTTCCATCTGGTAACACTCCCTGTAGAGTTCAATGCCAGCAACAGAGCGCTTGAAAATCTCAGAGAGCTTGAGATGGTTAATGAAGACGATTATGTAGGCTCAAGAGCTGTCTTAAGAGCAGCAGCTATGACTTATGTTGCAGCACTTGCTACAGCAGTAGCAAACCTGCTCAGAATTCTTATCATGGCCGCAGGCAGAAGAAGGTAACAAATTGACCCGGGATTGGATAACAGTATTCGAGGCGCTGAGAAGCGTATATATCGAAGGGGCATATTCCAATATTGCTATTAATGAAGCCGCAGAGCATCACAAAGGATGTTCTGTCGGCTTTGTTCGTGCTTTCACCAAAGGAGTAATCAGAGACAGCATTCAGCTGGATTGGTTTATCGACAAGCTTGCGAAAAAAGGGATTAAGAGCATTAAGAGGAAAACGCTTATTATTCTTCGCATGGGAATCTACGCTGTTAACAAGCTCGATTCGGTTCCCGATCATGCCGCAGTAAATTCTTCTGTCAATCTGGCGAAGAAGGTTTCCAGAGGTTCCGAAGGCTTCGTAAACGGAATGCTCAGAGATTATCTCAGGCGCAAGGATACATTGTTTGCTGATATTGATGGTAATATCGCTCTGATGTATTCCTTCCCACAGAAGCTTGTAGATATGATATCCGAGCAGTACGGTGAAGAAGCGGAATGCATACTCAAAGCATTATCCGAACCTGCACCACTCGTTATAAGGGCAAATACCGTTAAGACAGGCAGGGAAGAGCTTATTGAAGTACTGCAGACTACAGGCATAAATGCTTATGCAGATGATGAAAGCAGAAACGGAATTATCTGTGAAGGCGGAAGTATTATTTCGAGTGAGGCATTCAGAAACGGTCTCTTTTCTGTTCAAAGCCTGTCTTCAATACTCGCAATTGAGGCACTGGATCCCCAAGCCGGAGAACGTATACTGGATATGTGTGCGGCACCGGGAGGAAAGTCCTGTGCTATGGCTGAATTGATGCAGGATAAAGGAGAGATAACGGCTTGCGATATATATGAGCATCGTCTTGAGCTTATAAAAGCATCTGCCGACAGACTCGGACTCAAGTCTATTGAGACAAGACTTCTTGATGGTACCGAGCACTGTGCGGAATTTGAAAACAGTTTTGACCGTGTTCTTGCAGATGTTCCATGCTCAGGACTTGGCGTTATACAGGGTAAACCAGAGATTAAGCTTAAGGAAGATTCCTTTGATTTTAAAGAATTGGAGAACATTCAGGCGGGCATTCTTAAAAATGCAATTTCATATACCGTGCCCGGAGGTATTATCGAATATTCGACATGTACCATCAACAGGGAAGAGAATGAAATGCTTGTAAACAGGGTGCTTGAGGAGTGCAGTTTGGTCCAAATTCTTGAAATGAAGACATTATTGCCATATAATAACAAAGTGGGATTTTTCTATTGTATTATGAAGAAAAGTCATTAGAATAAAAGCGTTAGAGGAGAATTTATGAGAATTGGTTATCTGACGGACAGAGGCAGAAGAAGAGCAACAAATGAAGATGCTGTAAAGGTGCTTACTGACAAGTCATTTTACATGCTTGCAGATGGTGTAGGCGGAAACAAGTCAGGTGAAGTTGCCAGCCAGTCGGCACTTGATGCCCTTGAGAAATTTGTGAGACATAATCCACCTGAATTGCTTCAGGACAAGGATGAAATTTTCAGATATTTCAGAGCTGCCGTAAATTATGTCAATCAGTTTATTATTAAGCTTTCAGAGGTTAAGCCTCAGTACAACGGAATGGCAACAACACTTTCGTTTGCATATATTATGAACGGAATGATGTATATTGCTCATATCGGTGACAGCAGAGTATATCTGATACATGATGGTGATATTCACCAGGTCACTGATGACCATACTTATGTTAATGATCTTGTGAAAATGGGTGTTATTACCAAAGAGGAAGCTGCAACACATTCAAGAAAGAATGTAATCACAAGAGCCATAGGCGCAAATGCAAACAACGAACCCGACTGCTTCTGCGTTCCTGTAGAAACAGGCGACAGAGTTTTACTTTGCAGTGATGGACTGTACGACGAGCTCGATGATCGTACTATCTTATCAAAAATGACCAGATTCGATGACATGATGATATGCGCAGAAGACCTTGTAGCTTGTGCGAACGACAATGGTGGAAACGATAACATTTCTGTCATATGCATAAATTTGGTGGAGGAATAGTTTATGAGTAGCAGATTACTTTCAGGAAGATATGAATTACTTGAAAAAATCGGCGACGGCGGTATGGCCGTTGTATACAAGGGCAAAGACAAATTACTCAACAGATATATTGCCATTAAAATTCTGAGACCGGAGTTCACATCTGATGCTACATTTGTTGAGAACTTCAAACGCGAGTCACAGGCTGCAGCAGGACTTACACATCCAAATATTGTAGGTGTATATGATGTAGGCAGAGAAGGAAACATCAATTATATCGTTATGGAGCTCATAGAGGGCCGTACTCTTAATGAGATTATTGCTGATGAAGCTCCTATGGACTACAGGAAGGTTATTGACATTTCTAAGCAGGTTGCATCTGCTCTCAGAATTGCGCACAAGAACAAGATTATCCATAGAGATGTTAAGCCTCACAATATTATGATTACCAATGACGGTGTGGTTAAGCTGGCTGACTTTGGTATTGCAAGAGCGGTTAACGATGCGACGCTTTCAACAGGAAGCAAGATTATCGGTTCTGTTCATTATTTCTCACCTGAGCAGGCAAGAGGAAACTATGTAGATGAGAGATCCGATATTTATTCGCTTGGTATCGTAATGTATGAGATGCTCACGGGAAAGGTGCCGTTTGATGGTGACAATCCTGTGACAGTTGCTTTAAAGCATATCAACGAAGAGATTACACCTCCAAGTGAACTCGTTGCGGGAATTCCGCCTACACTTGAGAGAGCGGTAATGAAGGCAACAAGCAAATATCAGACAAACAGATACAACAGCGCTGATGAGCTCATCGAAGAGCTGAACAATATTGCGTTTGTATCAAACGTTGTCGGAGACTCTGTATTCAGAGAAGCATCTGATGTTGTTGAGAAGAGAAATCAGAGACTCGCTGAGGAAGAAAAAGAAGCGAGAAGAAAAGAGAAAAAGCCTAACAAGAAGAAAGGAATAATTATTGCAGCAATATGTCTGTTTATTATTCTGGCAGGCGTATTCGTATTCTTACTCAAGGCCGGAGTATTTTCATCAACCAAGCCTGCGCCGGACTTCCTGGATAAGACAATAGAGGAAGCAACCGCACTGGCTGAAGAAGAAGGCTTTACGCTTAAGCAGGGCAAGGATGTTTACTCCTCCGACTACAGCGAGGGAAGAATCTGTCTTCAGGATCCTGAACCTGGTACAGAGACTGCCAAGAACGGAACAATTACCGTAAATCTCAGCAAAGGACCTAAATCCGGAATGGTACCTAATGTTGTTGGTAAGAACAAGGATGAGGTTGAGGCTATCTTTAAAGAGTATGGCTATGAACTGGGTAATGTAAAGACAGAGACATCACCTGAGAAGGCCGGAACTGTATTAGAGCAGAACCCTGAGGCAGGAACTACACTTGATAAGGAAAGCAAGATCGATATCACTGTAAGTGACGGAAAGGGTAAAGAGAAGGGAACTGTTCCTTCAGTTACCAAATTACCACTTTCAGATGCCAAGAAGGCAATCAAGGCAGCAGGATTTAATGTCGGAAGCATTGATTACTCATGGAGTGAAAGTGTTAAGGAAGGATATGTCATCTGGCAGCAGTATCAGGCTAATTCGCAGCTCGATATTGGTACTTCGATCGATATTACAGTAAGCTCAGGCTCCGAGAAGGAAAAACAGAAAGAAGAAGCCGAGAAAGAAAGCGAAGAATAAATTAATATGACAGGAAGAGTTGTCAAAGGTATTGGAGGCTTTTATTACGTCTTTGACGGTGAGAATACCTATATGGGCAAAGCCCGTGGTAATCTCAAGAGAAATAAGGACCTCATATATGTCGGAGATGTCGTTGATTTTGAGATTGACGATAACAGTGAATGTATTATTAACTCAGTACTCAGAAGAGACAACTTTCTGATACGTCCACCAGCATCCAATCTTGAGATGCTGGTGCTTGTATTTGCGGCTGCAGACCCTGAGGTCAATTTCCCTGTTGTGGATAAACTGCTGGCAGCTTGTGAAGCAAAGAACATCGATACTGCAATATGCATTACCAAGGGCGATCTCGTTTCAGAAGATAAGCTGAATGGATATATGAATGTCTATCGCGCCATCTATCCTACAGTTGCTGTAAACGGACAGACCGGTGACGGAATTGACGATCTCGTAGAAGTTATCAGCGGTAAATCTGTCGCTTTGGCAGGACCATCCGGTGTAGGTAAATCCAGCATAACCAATATGATACTTGGTTACGAAACAGCCGCTACAGGTTCAATCAGCGATAAGACAATGAGAGGCCGTCATACAACAAGGCACGTTGAAATCTTTCCGCTTGAAGACGGAACCTTCCTGTATGATACTCCGGGCTTTACTTCGCTGGAAATGCCTTCGATGGATGAGCATGATATATGGAAGCTTCTGCCCGAATTCAGAAAGCTTGCAGGACAATGCAGATATTCCGACTGTATGCACATCAATGAACCGGAGTGTGCGGTTAAGGAAGCTCTCGTTGAGGGAGAAATCCCTGCAACAAGATACGAATCATATTTATTAATGACGGAAGAGGTAAAGAAATGGCACAAATAGCACCTTCAATTTTATCAGCTGACTTTGCGAAGCTCGGAGCAGATGTTACAGATGTCTGCAGCAAGGGCATAGATTATTTGCATATAGATGTTATGGACGGAGCTTTTGTTCCTAATATCAGCTTTGGCTCGGCTGTTATGAAGAGCCTGGCCGGAATCAGCACAGTACCTTTTGATGTACATATGATGATTGAGAAACCGGACAGATATCTTGAGGACTTCATGACTGAGAACACTGAGTTTATTACTGTTCACTATGAAGCCTGTGACGACCTCGGTGCTACAATCGACCATATTCACAGCATCGGTGCCAAAGCGGGAGTTTCAATCAAGCCGGGTACGACTCCTGAAGTATTAGATCCGTTCCTCGATAAAATCGATCTTATTCTTGTTATGTCCGTTGAACCGGGCTTCGGAGGCCAGAAGTTCATGGACAACTCACTGCCTAAGATTAAGTATTATGCAGATAAGAAAGAAGAAGGCTACAGCTATGTTATTGAAATAGACGGTGGAGTCGGTCCTGCAAATGCACAGCTCGTAAGAGATGCTGGAACCGAGCTTATAGTTGCAGGTTCTGCAGTATTTAAAGCCGCTGACAGAGCCGAAGCCATCAGTGCAATAAAAGGATAGCTCAAAGCATAAAAATCAACATAAATCGAATATAAACCGACATTTGAGTCACGTTAAATACTGTGCTGTGTCGGTTTTTATATTGTAATAATATAGCTCTATGTTAAGAAGGAGAATGTTTGCATATTCGATATATCTGAGCTGCGGTATTGTTTCCGCGTATTTTATTCTGGAAGCAGAGAAGCTTATCTGGGGGTCTTTCTTTTTAGTTTCTCTTGAGTTAATTCTGCTTAGAATCGGAATTGATGACATCTGTGTCGACGCAGAACTTGAAAGAAAAATCCTGACTTGCTTTATGATTTCCGGCTTTATGCTGTTTACATTCAAATCCATTTCTATGAATGGCAGCCTGTACAACGAGGAAGGAGTAATACAAAGTCCATCGGAAATTACCAAGGTAACCGGTGTTGTAAGAAGAATTGAAGAGAAGGACGATGGCTGCAGATTTATAATCAGACCTGAGTCAATCAAGGGTGTTAAGCAGATTCAGGTATCGTATTATGACGATCCTGAATTATTATCTGATATATATTCATTGCCGGGAGCGGAGATAACAGTATACGGTGAGCTTAAAGTCCCGGAAGCTGCTTCGAACTTCGGCTGCTTCAATTACAGACTCTATATGTACTCACACAACATAAGATTTACTATGTCTGCAAAATATATAGATTTAATTGCAGCGTCTGATTCTGTTTACTGGAATTACAGAAAATATATTTGCAGGACAAGGGACTTGTTTCTGTCCTATTTTGATGAGGAGGAAAGAGGCTTCATCAAGGGGGTAATATTCGGCGATAAGTCAGATATCAGCGATGATACAATAAATGAATTTAATGAAAATTCAACAGGGCATATTCTGGCTGTAAGCGGCCTTCATATTGGCTTTCTGTTTGCACTCCTCAAGGTGCTTACCGGGAAGAGAAGAAGCAGGATAACTTCAGGTATTGTAATTCTGGTCGTCTTCCTATATGGAGAAATGACAGCCTGGAGCCCCTCAACAATACGAGCGGTAACAGTTGCAAGTCTCAGCCTTTGTCATATATATTTCGAGAAACCCTTTGATCTGCTTTCGGCAATAAGCACTTCAGCAGTTCTGATACTAATTTCCAATCCGTACCAGCTTTTCAGCAGCGGATTTCAAATGTCATTACTTGCATTGCTCGGTATATGTTTCCTGACCGAGCCGATTTCACACTTTACAGGAGAAGGCGTAGCCGTACTGCTTGCTGTTCAGATAGCTGTGACCCCGGTTATTATCTATTATTTCTGTGGCTTTAATCCTATTTCCATATTTATAAATATACCGATTATCTTCCTTGCATCAATACTTGTTCCTTTTACGATAATATTACTTATGTTAACTGCTTTTAGCGTGCACATACCGGCTGTCTTTATTACCGCAATGGAAGGTTTGGCCGATTCTATAGTCCGTATTAACAGGATATTGAATTTTGAAGGGTGCTTTTTCAGCAATATCAAGGTAGTAAGTACCGGTCTGATTGTGCTTCTTTATATATTACTTTTCTTCATAAGCTCGGAATGGTTCAGAGTCATGATTATCAGAGGCAATATAGAAGCAATTCTGAGATGCATTCCATGTATTTTAATTCCTGTAATGTGCATCAGTGTTATGACCTTTAACATTTTTCAGAATGATGAAATAATATTTGTTTCGGTCGGACAGGGGGACTCGGTACATATAAGTGCTGACGGGCACAATATACTGATAGATGGTGGAGGAAGTGAAAACTACAATGTAGGTGAAAATATACTTAAGCAATATCTGCTTAAGAATGGAGTGAACAGGCTTGACCTGGCTCTTCTTACACACCTTCATACAGATCATTATCTCGGTATATTTCAGCTAAATAATGTTTTTCCAATCGGAAAGATAGGCATACCTTACGCATACTCGGAAGCCGATGACCTTCCGGATAACGCTTTGGTGATAAGAGAGAAGTACAGCATCAATATGTCGGATGATGTGAGGGTAGATGTAATATGGCCGATTGAATCTACTGGCACAGTAACAAACTCAGATGAAGCCAATGAAAACAACACGGTATATATGATATATTATGGCGATTTCAAAATACTTGTCACCGGCGACCTTATCGAAGAGGATGAGCATGAAATGATAAGCTATTACAGAGAAAGCGACATTTTGAAAGCAGATATACTGAAGGTCGGGCATCATGGAAGCAAGACAAGCACAAGTGAGGAATTCCTTGATGCCGTTGATCCTGAGATAGCAGTCATCCAGGTTGGGCTAAATAACATGTACGGACATCCGGCGAAGCAGACTCTCACAAGGCTTTCCGATAGGGGAATTAAAATATACAGAACGGATATTAATGGAGAAGTTGGCTTAGACCTGCGAAAGAAATCAATACATGTAGATACGATGCACTGAAAATATGTTACAATAACGACATGGCATATATAGATTTTGTAAATGATTTCAAGAAAGAATTATGTAAGGACGTCCTCTTCTTATATGGAGCAGAGGACTATCTTATAGACTGGGCTCTCTACATGGTAATTGCCAGATATGTTGATGACGACAGTCGCAATGTTGACGTGCAGTATATAGACGGAAGCACCTGCTCGGCAGCAGACATAATGGGAGCTGCGAGAGCATATTCTATGTTCTCGGACCGCAGAGTTATAGTGGTTCAGAACTATCTTTCTCTGTACCATAAAAGAGTGGATCCTAATGATGATGCGCTCCTCGAAATCTGCGGCAACGGATTGGATTCTTCTGTTGTCGTATTTACTCTGGACAGCAAGTATTCATCCGATATAAACGCATATGCCAGGAAGCTTATCAAGGCGGCATCCGCATATGAATTTGCCAGACTTGATAAAGCAGACCTGCAAGGCTTTATCAATAAGAGAGTTCACAAGGCCGGAAAGCTTCTGGGACACAGGGAGATGAATCATCTTATTGACCTATCGGGATATTATTTTAAGGAAAGCGATTATTCACTTGCCAAGCTTGACAGGGATCTTGAAAAGATAACCGGAGCCTGTGAAGGCGACCGTATTACTGTCGAACTTATAGAGGACCTGCTCGTTGGAGAGAAGGATAAATATGTATTCAATCTTGTGGACGCATTGATGGCAGGAGACAAAGGCAAAGCTATGGAGGTTGCTGAAACAGTAATTCGCGAAGAAGACGGCGCGATGCCGGTGCTTGCGCTTCTGACAAAGCAGTTTGAAATAATGTATGATTCGCTTGAGCTTTCACGCAGAGGAATGACAGTCTCCGAAATGGCAAAACATACGGGCGTAAACGAGTTCAGATTCAAGAAGGCTTTTCAGTCGGCAAGATCCTTCAACAGCGACAAGCTGAAGGAGATACTTATCAATGCATATAACATTGATCGAGACATAAAAACAGGCAACATCGATAAAGACGTTGCCTTTGAACTGTTAATTGTCGGTGTTTGATATAAGCTCCCGAGCAGCTTCGAGTGCATTTCCTGAATCGGCTGAACCGCTGAACAGGGTAGCGACCATGCGGACTTTGCCGTCTGCATCGAGATGTTGGATTTCTGTCTGAGATTTGCCGGCGAACGTATCCTTGGTGATAAGATAATTGTTGCGTCCGTAAGCTGCAATCTGAGGAAGGTGAGTAATGCAGAGTATCTGATGATGCTCTGCTATTTCTTTTAACTTCTTTCCTACAACAAGTGCTGTTCTTCCGCTGATACCTGTATCTATTTCATCGAATATCATGGTTTCTACATTGTCGGAATCTCCGATAATGTGCTTGAAAGCGAGCATGATACGAGATATTTCACCGCCGGAGGCTATTCTCGTCAATGGCATAAGCGGCTCTCCGGGATTGGTTGAAATTAGGAATTCCACTTTGTCATATCCGAGAGGACCGATTTCTGCGGTCTTTTCAATGTTGATTCTGAAATCAGAGTTTGCAAAATCAAGGTCTCTCAACTCGCTCATTACGGCAGATTCAAGTCTTGAAGCAATAATATGTCTGATTTCACTTACGTGTTCAGCCTGTTCTTCCAATGCAGCGTATTTATGATGAGCAAGCTCCGAAAGACGGTTTTTCTCGTAGTCGAAATTCTGAATCATATTAAGCTTGGATTCAAGCTCCCTGCCATAGATTATTATTTCATCTACAGACTTGCCATACTTTCTCTTGGCGTCTTCTATTGCACTTAATCTTGATGATACATTGTCCAGATCCTCTTCAGAGAAGGTGAGTGAGGAGGACATATCTCTGAGTCTTCCGGATACATCTTCGAGCTGATAATAAATATCCTGAATCTGTGAGGACATGTTGGTAAGCTCTTCACTGTAATTTGCAACCGAAAGCAGCTCGTTTGTTATTCTGTTCAGACAGGTCAGTACAGAATTGTCGGCTTCGTGAATCATCTCATAGGATGTGTTGACAGAAGAGTATATTTTCTCACTGTTCTTCATTACGTCGAGCTGATCCGAAAGCTCTTCATCCTCATGAGGCACAAGGTCTAGACTGCTTATATAGTTGTATTCGAACTGATAATAGTCCTTCTGCTGCTTTGCAGTAGCTTCGGCGCGAAGCAGATCCTCGTATTCCTTCTGAGCCGTTCTGTATTCAGAATAAAGAGCGCCAAGCTTATCCAGCTCAGGTGTAATCTGATCCGCATGAAAGCTGTCCGTAATCGTAATATGATTATCCGGATCAAGTATCTGCTGATTGTCATACTGACCGTGAATATCGACAAAATCAGCGCAGAACTCTCTTAGCTTGGCAAGTGTTACAAGTTCACCGTTAAGCTTGGATGTGCTCTTGCCATTAGCAAGAATCTCTCTGGAGATAATAACTTCTTCTCCGTTCTTGTCTCCGGCAATCTGAATGACCGCTTTGTCCGAACCTGTTCGAACAAGGGACGTGTCGGCTCTTCCTCCAAGAACAGTGCTTATAGCCTGTACAAGGACCGATTTACCTGCACCTGTCTCACCGGTTATCACATTAAGCGAATCCCCAAGATCAAAAGAGATGTGTTCAATTGTTGCAAAGTTATCTACAATTATCTGATTAAGCATATTTACCTCAAAATCAGTACTCTGACTTGTTGATAATTCTATCAAAGGTTGAAAGAATCTCTGGAACGTTGTCCTCGTAATCAACTACGATAAGCATGGTATTGTCTCCGCAAACACAGCCCACGATGTGTTCGAAGTTCAGGCAGTCGATTGCTTCGCCTGCAGCACTTCCGCAACCTGAGAGGGTCTTAACTACGATGATATTCTGCGCACCTACATAAGAAAGAGTAGTCTCGCGGAAAATCTTAATAAATCTCTCGGAAATAGGGCGGTCATCGTAATTTCCTGCAACGTATTTATTCTTGCCTGACTTGGAGTGACCTTTAATGAGCTGCAGCTCTTTAATATCTCTTGATATAGTGGCCTGAGTTACATCATAACCGGCTTCTCTAAGATAATCCTGCAGCTGATCCTGTGTTTCAACTTCCTTTGTTTTAATGATCTCAAGGATCTTATTCTGTCTTGATACTCTCATATTTTCCTCCGACATTTTCATCCTTAAATGTACCAAAATTATAGCATATAGATACGATGCTCTGCATAAAAATCAAAAATAAGTTTATAAATGTCGATTTGTATGCAAAAAACGTCGCTTTATAAAAAATCGAACAAAAATCGAACATAGACAATCAAGTGTATTTAGTGGTAGAATAAACGCATGAGAATATTGGGAATTGACCCTGGATATGCCATTATGGGATATGGGGTTTTGGACTACATCGGGAATAAATTTACAGCTGTCAAATACGGTTCTATAACGACGGATGCGCATACTCCGAACGAGGAGAGACTCAAGATTCTGTATGATGAGCTTTCTGAGGTTATAAGGGAATATAAGCCGGATGAAGCATCTATAGAGGAGCTTTTCTACAACACGAATGCAACTACGGCTATCATGGTCGGAGAGGCAAGAGGAATTGCTATGCTTGCCTGTGTGCAGAACAACGTCAGAATATCCGAATATACGCCTCTTCAGATCAAGAGTGCACTTACCGGATACGGAAGAGCTGACAAGAAGCAGGTTCAGGCTATGGTTAAGATGATACTCGGACTTTCCGAGGTTCCTAAGCCTGACGACACAGCCGATGCTATTGCGGCAGCTATATGTCATGCGCATAACAACGGTGGCAGAAGACCGAGATAGAGGAGCAATATGATTAGATACATAAAGGGTGAATATTTATACTATGATTCGGGTGCGATCGTCGTCGAGACATCCGGAGGAATTGGTTTCAGAATAAACGTATCAGATACTTCGAGCCTCCTTACAGCAAGAGAGGGAGATATCATCGAGGTATATACATACCTTCAGGTCAAGGAAGACGGAATGTCGCTCTATGGATTCTCAGACAGCGAAGGTCTTAAGCTTTTCGAGATGCTTATCAGTGTAAACGGTGTAGGACCTAAGGCGGGACTTGCCATAATGTCACTTGGCACACCTAACCAGATCAAAGCAATCATTGCTGCCAAGGATGCCGCATCGGTATCAATGGCTCAGGGAGTCGGTAAGAAAACCGCGGAGCGAGTAATTCTTGAACTCAACGACAAAGTAAGCGTACTTCCTATCGATGAAGAGCCTGCAGGTGTTATCGGCACAAGACCTGATTCCAGTGCAGAGAGAACGGAAGCTGTAACAGCGCTTACCACATTGGGATACAGCAAGAGAGAGGCCGAGCAGGCTGTAGGTGCTGTAACAGAGGATAATCTTAAGACTGAAGAATACGTACGCAAAGCGTTGAAATACCTATTATAAACAGGAGCAGATATGTCGGAGCATATTACACAGGCGCAGGCAAGACCTAGCGAACTGAACGGCGAGCTGACTTTAAGACCGCAGTATTTAAGCGAATATTGCGGACAGACCGCAACCAAGAATAATCTTTCAATTTATATAGAGGCAGCCAAAATGAGAGGCGAGCCTCTTGATCATGTGCTTTTTTACGGTCCTCCGGGACTGGGCAAGACTACTCTTGCGGGCATAATCGCCAACGAGCTTGGTGTAGATATCAAGGTTACTTCAGGTCCAGCAATCGGAAGAGCCGGAGATCTTGCAGCAATTCTTACCAATCTCAATGACAATGACGTGCTGTTTATAGACGAAATCCACAGAATGAACCGTTCCGTAGAAGAGGTTCTGTATTCCGCTATGGAGGATTATGCTCTGGACATTATTATCGGCAAAGGTCCTGCTGCCAGATCGCTTCGTATAGATATAGCCAAATTTACACTTATAGGTGCAACGACGAGAGCCGGAAGCCTGTCGGGTCCGCTCAGAGACCGTTTTGGCATAGTAGAGAAGTTTGAATTCTATACCGAACAGGAAATCAAAGACATTTTATTCAGAACAGCCAATGTGCTCGGCATAGATATAGATGATGAATCTCTGACAGAGCTTGCCAAGAGATCAAGAGGAACACCTCGTATTGGTAACAGACTTCTCAAGAGAGTTAGAGACTTCTCAGCTGTAATAAGCAATGGTGATGTGGATATTAACATCACAAGAAAAGCACTTGATGCGCTCGGAGTCGATGAGCTTGGTCTTGAAAAGCTCGACAGAGATATACTTGAGACCATTATCAGAAACTTTAACGGTGGTCCTGTCGGGATCGAGACTATTGCTTCTGCGATCGGAGAAGAAAGAGTAACGCTTGAAGATGCCAACGAGCCATATCTTATTCAGGCAGGTCTGATATACAGAACTCAGAAAGGTAGAGTTGCAAGCAAAGCCGCATATGAACATCTCGGATTTATGGATCTTTACAAGGAGCCTGAATCCGAACAGATAAGAATGGAAGTATAAATGAGAATAGAAGATTTTGATTACGAATTACCTAAAGAATTAATAGCACAGACTCCATTTGAACAACGTGATGGCTGCAGACTGATGGTGCTTAACAGAAGTAAAGAGACGGTTAGCCACCGTCACTTTTACGATGTACTGGATTACCTCAATGCAGGAGACTGCCTGGTGCTTAATGACTCCAGAGTTATTCCTGCAAGAATGTATGGTATCAAGGAGGGAACCGGTGCACACATTGAGCTTCTGCTCATAAAGAGAATAGACGGCGACAAGTGGGAATCGATGGTTAAGCCCGGCAAGAGACTGCACGAGGGCGATACTGTCATTCTCGATGAAAACAAGCTTTTCAAGGCACATGTACTCGGCTATTACGATCAGAACAACGGAACACGACTCATTGAATTTGAGTATGAAGGAATCTTTATGGAGAGGCTTGAAGAGATCGGTTCCATGCCTCTTCCTCCATATATAGAACGTCCGGCTGAAGATGCAGATAAGGAAATGTATCAGACTGTTTACTGCCGTACAGACGGATCTGTTGCCGCACCGACAGCAGGACTTCACTTTACAGAGGCGCTCCTTGCAAAGGCTGAAGAGAAGGGTGTACGAATAGCATATGTAACTTTGCATGTAGGAATCGGAACCTTCAGACCTGTTAAGTGCGAGAACATAGAAGAGCACAAAATGCATTTTGAGGAATGTACGATAAGCGATGAGGCCGCAGATATTATCAACAGAACTATAGATGAGGGCGGAAGGATCATTTCGGTCGGAACAACATCTACCAGAACACTTGAGAGCATGGCAGAGGCTACGGAGGACGGATACAGGATTAAGGCCGGTTCCAAATCCACAGGCATATTTATCTATCCGGGTTATACATTTAAAATCGTAAATGCACTTATAACCAATTTTCATTTGCCTAAGTCCACACTGCTGATGCTGATTTCCGCATTATACAACAGAGAGAAAATCCTCGAGGCATACGAAGAAGCAGTTAAAGAGAAATACAGATTTTTCAGCTATGGCGATGCTATGCTGATTGAATAGAGGAAGATACTATGAGCAAAGCACTTGAATTTGAAATACTTCATACCGACGCCCGCACAGGAGCAAGGCGCGGCCGCATTACAACACGCCACGGCACTATTGAAACTCCTGTTTTCATGCCTGTAGGAACACAGGCGACAGTGAAGGCTATGAAGCCTGAGGATGTTGAGAAATCCGGCGCTGAGATAATACTTGGCAATACATATCACCTCTATTTGAGACCGGGCTCGGATATAGTCAGAGAAGCCGGCGGATTACATAAGTTTATGAACTGGAACAAGTCGATTCTTACAGATTCCGGAGGGTTTCAGGTATTCAGTCTTGGCGATTTCCGCAAGATAACGGAAGAGGGCGTTAAGTTCAAATCATATCTTGACGGATCGTCGCATATGATGACACCTGAGTCCTCAATTCAGGTACAGATGGATCTTGGCTCGGATATAATGATGGCCTTTGATGAATGCTGCCCATATCCTTCGGATTATGAGTACACAAAGAAGTCTATGGAGAGAACTACAAGATGGCTTGAGCGATGCATCAAGGCACAAACCAATACAGAACAGCAGTCTCTCTTCGGAATTATGCAGGGAGGCTTCTACAAAGACCTCAGAAAAATCAGTGCGGAGCAGATTATTGAATTCGATCTTCCGGGCTATGCTATCGGCGGCATTTCAGTAGGTGAGCCGAAGGAAGCTTTTATGGAAATTCTGACTTCCTGCGCAGGCTATCTCCCGGCAGAGAAGCCACGGTATCTTATGGGAGTAGGAACTCCTGACTATCTTTTCGAGGGCGTTGAAAACGGCGTCGATATGTTTGACTGCGTATTGCCTACACGTCTTGCGAGACATGGCGTTGCACTTACTTCGCACGGCAAGGTTAATATCAAGAACGCAAGATATGAAAGAGATTTCTCACCGCTTGATGATGAGTGTGACTGCTACTGCTGCTCGAAATACAGCAAAGCTTATCTCAGACATCTCTTTAAGTGTGATGAGATACTTTGCTCTATGCTGCTTTCTGAGCATAACATTCACTTCCTCGTTCATACTATGGCCAATATACGTAAAGCAATAGAGGAAGACCGCTTCAGCGAGTATAAGAAAGAATTCTATGACAAATACGGAGAATACAATGAGTGATTCAAACAGAATATACGATCATAACAAAATCTGCCCTCAGGCAGATTTTTGCGGAGGATGCATTTATCAGGGCGTTGAGTATGAGGACCAGCTCAAAGCCAAGGACAAGGCTGTAAGAAAGCTTCTTGATAAGCATGATATAGATGAAAGCATCTATCATGGAATGGTTCCTGCTTATACATGTTATGCATACAGAAATAAAATGGAATATACCTTCGGAGATATCGAGAAGGATGGAGAACTGGAACTAGGTATGCATCTTAAAGGCCGTTTTATGTCTATTGTAACGACTGACAAATGCGGACTGGTTCCTGTTCAATTTAATACTATTCTTCGCTCTGTGCTAGAATTTTGCCGCTCTGAAGGGTATAAGTTCTACCATCGCAAGACGCATGAGGGACTCTTAAGAAATCTTGTTGTAAGATGCGGTGTAAGAACGGGTGAGATCCTTGTAGATATCGTTACATCAAGCAGCGGAAGCTTTGATGATGAAGCTTTCAAAAAGCTCCTGCTTGATCAGGACTTTGGAGAAATGACAATCGTTGGTATACTTCATACCTACAATGACAGTGTTGCAGATGCTGTTATCGACGAACGCACCGAGATTCTTTACGGACGTGATTACTATAATGAAGAAATCCTCGGGCTTAAATTCAAAGTCAAGATGTTTGCATTCTTTCAGACAAACATTGATGCAGTTGAGAGACTGTACAGCGATGCACTCAGTGTTATTCCTGACATTGAAGGCAAGACGGTTTATGATCTCTATTGCGGAACGGGAACAATTTCACAGCTTATGTCATCCAAGGCCAAAGAGGTTTACGGAGTTGAAATAGTGCAGGACTCGGTCGACGCAGCAATTGCAAACACAGAATTGAACGGAATCAGCAATTGTCATTACATATGCGGAGATGTAAGACTTAAGCTTGAGGAGCTCACGGAAAAGCCGGACGTTATTGTAGTTGATCCTCCGAGAGTAGGAATGCATGACAAGGTTGTGGATATGCTCGCTTCATATGATATACCTGAATTCCTGTATATTTCGTGCAATCCTAAGACACTTTGCATCAATCTGGACAGATTTAAGATGTACGGATACGAGCCGACATATATGAAGACGTATGACAATTTCCCAATGACCAAGCACGTGGAAAGTATTGTGTTGCTCAAGCGGAATAAGTAAAACAGCTTTTTAGATATTTAGTTAATAAAACGTGTAATTGATAGGTTATTAATAATGAAAATAGTAACTGCCTTATTAGGCATTGCATTTCTGATACTTGTAACTGTTAGTATTTTCTTTATGTATGAGAATGCCGGAATGCATGTTGATTGGTGCCATTATATGCGGAATAATTGCAGCAAGGAGACAACCTCCATATGATAGAGATTACATTATTATTCTCGGATGTGGCATTTCCAGAGATGGTTCATTGCTTCCTCTTATTAGAGGACGTGTAGACAGAGCTATCGATTTTTACAACAAGCAATTAGCACAGACCGGAAAAAGGCGGTTTTCGTTCCATCCGGAGGACAGGGTGATGATGAGATTATCTCTGAAGGAGAGGCGATAAGAAATTACCTAATATCCAAAAATCGCATTATCTACAACCAAGTATCATGTATTTAGAAGTGGTATTGCATTCGTTAGAGAGTTTATCGGTCTGATTGTAAGTGAATGGAAGCATCATATTATCATGATGACGATTATATGTGTGGCACTTGCGGGCATTATCCTGATTTAAAATGTCTCGACAGAAAGAATAGATTAAAGCTCTTGCTTTTAAAAAGTAATCATATTATAATCATTTTGTGATACGAGAGAGGTTTTTCTGTATTGCATCATAGCGCGAATATTTTTAAGCCCGATGAAACTTCATCGGGCTTTTTTAGAAGGCATCTTATGATATGACGTGACGATTATCACGACAAATTTGTTTTTATGGTATGTCTGGGTGTTTTTTTGGATAAAAAGTATCTCACCCTTACTGTATAATTTATCAAAATAGTGTAGGTTAGATATTTCAACAGTTCAGTAGATTTTTAAAACATTCCGAATACAGTTTTATCAAGTAAATATAAGTAGGGCAAACTCATTGAAATGTGAGGACGCAAAGTTTAGTGTCTAAGTTGCGCAGGAGCTCCTGCGGAATATGATTGACTGGCTGCACATAACCGTTTTTCGGTTTAGTGCAGCCTTTTTATATTAATGATATCTATAAAATTTTTAATATCTTAAGAAAGGAAGGGCTATATGAAAAACCAAATTTCAAAGAAATTGGCAGCGATGTTTCTGTCAATATGCATGGTTGCTACATTAACGCCGAATGTAGCTTTCATTGCATATGCAGAAGATGCCGGCGGTTCAGGCAGCGAGCAGAGCGCTGCGGTAACTGATCAGGATTCGCTGGAAGCAGCAGTAGCAGCTGCACAGGCAGGTGATACCGTAGAGATTGCGGCAGCAGGGGAATACACAATTCCTAACCTGCCAAATAATATTACAGTTAAAGGAACTGTAGAAGGTGTAGTATTTGACTGCAACGGAACCGGCAGCATTGCATCAGTTCCAAACGGCGCCACATTTGAAAATGTGACAATGAGCTTTGGTGCAAATAATAATAATTACCATGGCTTCCAGGCTGCAGGAACGATCAACATGAACGGATGTACTCTTAACGGCAAGTTCTTCAGCTATGGCGTCATGAACTTTAAGGGATGCACATTCAATGCACCGGGAACAGAGGCGTCAGGCATTTCTAAGGCTGACTACTCGATGTGGGCTTATGGAATGGACCTTACATACACTGATTGCACATTCAATGGAGCAGGAAAGTTTATCAACGTATATAACGAGGGTGGAAATTTCTACAGTGTAAAGGCAAGTGGATGCACATTCAATTCAACAGTTGCTAACAAAGCAGCCTTCAATGTTAAGGAAACATGCGTCGATAACGGCAAGGTCAAGGTTCTGAAATACAATATTGCAATCAATAATTGCACAACAAATAAAAACTTCCCGGCAGCTTCATCATCAGATAGTCTTGTTGTGATCAGCCCGCTCGTTCAGGTCGATGACAGAATGGCCGGAGGAACACCTGCAGGCGGTGAAGTAAAGGTTACTCTTGACGGAAAAGAAGTATATTCATCTGTACAGAAATTCGCTGAAGATGCTCAGGGCGTATATCACATTTCAACAGCTGCTCAGCTTGTAAAGTTTGCAGAACTTGTAAATGACGGAACTGCATCAGGAAAAGATGCTGTACTTGAAGCTGATATCGACATGGCAGGCGTTGACTTCACACCGATCGGAACATCATCAAAGGCATTTGGAGGCACATTTGATGGAAATGGAAAGACTATAAGCAATCTGACTGTTTCTAAGGCTGATGCTCAGTATGTTGGACTGTTCGGAGAAGTTCAGAGACCTGAAGAACCTGCAGTTGTTAAGGATCTTACAGTAAAGAATGCAGCAGTTACAGGAAGCAAATATGTTGGCGTTATTGCCGGACATGTAGCCAACGGACGTATACAGAACTGTACAGTAGAAGGTGCAGCTGTTACAGGTGAAGAGCAGGTCGGCACTGTTGCCGGATATATCGCAAACGGCTTCATTAAGGAATGTACTGTAACAGATTCCGATGTCAAGGCAACTGTTAAAACCGCCGGCGGTATTGCAGGTAGAGCAAATGTTGACACTGCATATGAAGTAATAGGAAACACTATTTCGGATTCAACTGTCCAGGGTACACCTGCAGCAGCACTTGTTGGCCAGACATTAACAGCAGAGAATCGCTACAGCATAAAAGATAATTCAGTTGTAGATGTTACTGTAAAGGATAAGGATGGAGCAGATGCATACAATCCTATCGCAAACTTCTACAGTGCAGATAGCTATGATGCAAAGGCAGCTGATAATATCGTAAATAACAGCTGGGAACCAATAACAACACCTAACTACTTTGACATGAAGAATCCTGCAGATTCGAGCCAGTATGTAAGAATCAAAAATGCAAACAAGCCAAAGGTAGCAAAAATCGGGGAAACAGAGTACAACGATCTTTCGAAGGCACTCCAGGATGCAGTTTCTTCAAAGGACGATGTAACAGTAGAAATCATTGATGATATTGATTTGACTGATGCTGACTGGACTCCGGTAAATCTCAGTGGAAAGAAAAACGTACTTACCATTGAAGGTAACGAGCATGCTATTACGGGTCTAAGCGATATTCTTATCGGTAGAGCATGGGCAAGCAAGGGCCTTGTAATCAACGACCTTACAATTAAGGATTCAAATATTATTCATGACGAAAATGATTCAATGGGAGATGATGATCCTCAGGGTGTAGGTGCATTCGTTGGATATATTGAAGCAACTGAGACTGTAACTCTGAATAACTGCCATGTTATTGATTCAACAGTAAATGGCGGCCACTGGGTTGGCGGATTTGTTGGAGTATGTGGTGGATACAACAATGCAAATGATGGTCCGGTATTTACAACTCTGACAATTACTGACAGTACTGCTGAAGGATGCACTATTAAGAATAATGGTTCTGCAGGTGCATTTATCGGTCATGGAGCAACAAACCTTGCAACAAAGGTTGTTCTCAACGGTGAAGCAACAGGAAACAGCATCAGCGGTGGGAAGCCTGCAAAGACAGGCAAACTGATCGGAACAATTGGTGCTTGCGGAGCAGCAGCATTCAACGGCGAAAAGGGCGGAATCGAGCTTGACGTTGTAGAATCCGGAAACACAGGAGCAACAAATGTTGCAGGACGTATCGGATCCACAGGCGGTACAATGATCGTTACCGGCGGAAGCTATGAATCAGATCCTCTTGTAACATCAGACAATGCAATCGGCACGATCGCAGTTAAGGAAGGCTTCAAAATTGCTAAAAATGCTGATGGTACATATAAGGTTGTAGAAAGAGCGCATGTTGCACAGATCGGAGATGAAAAGTATTATACTTTAGCTGACGCTATCGCAGCCGTTCCTGCTGACGGAACTGAAACTACGATCAAAATGATCGCAGATGAAATGATCCCTGGCAATGCAGGAGTAACAGTTGCTGCAGGTAAGAATATTATTCTTGACCTGAATGGCTTCACTCTGTCAAACAGCGTTAATGAAAACAAGACATCACAGGTTATTGCAAACAAGGGAACTCTTACTATCAAGGATTCATCTGAATCCGGAAAGGGTAAGATCACTAATGCAGTTGAAGAAGGTACTCAGGCCGGTGAATGGTGGGGAACAATTCAGTACAACTATGCTACTAATGTGATCACCAATACAGGAAATCTGACGATCGAGGCAGGAGAGCTTTTACAGACTGCTAAAGGTTCGATCTGCTATGCAATCGACAATAACTCAAGCGGTGCAGATGCCATTCTTAACATTAAGGATGGACACATACACACTTTGAGCAGCACTGCAGTTCGTATGTTTGCAAACAGTACAACAAAGAAAAATGAGGTAAATCTCAGTGGCGGCACAGTGGAAGCAAGCTATGCAGGACTGTGGATACAGCTTCCTGGCTCTGGTCAGAAGAAGCTTGCGGCACTGAACATGACAGGTGGTACGCTGAAGGGTGGTTATGCATTCTATGACTATTCTTATGGCGATCTGTTTGATGATGTAAACTACATCGTTTCAGGTGGTACATTAGACGGTGATGTTTTCAGCTACGGAGCAAACATGACAATTTCCGAAGGCGAATTCAAGGGCGAAGTTGCTATTAAACAGAGCCTGCCTTCAAATGTAAGTGTTACCGGCGGAACATTCAATAACGAAGTCTATACATACGGTGACAATCCAAGCGTAGGCTTTATCTCAGGCGGCACATTCAAGAATTTTGATTACGAATACGGCGGCGAAACATACAATTCCATTGAAGATATGGAGGATTTCCTTGCTGATGGCATGAAGTTCGCAACAGGTGAGGACGGATGGTGTGTAGTAGCAGAGATGGATTGTGTTGCACAGGCAGGCAGCAAGAAGTTTGAATCACTTGAAGATGCAGTAAAGGCAGCTAAATCAGGCGATACAGTAACTCTTCTTAAGGATGCTGCAGGAAACGGAATCACAATCGATAAGGATATCACCATTGATTTCGGCGGATTTACTTATACAGTAGATGGAAATCTTGCAGGTTCAACAGGAACTAAGACACAGGGCTTCCAGCTTCTGAAAGACAGAAACATTACATTTAAGAATGGTAAAATTACAAGTGAAAAGGCAAAGATGCTGATTCAGAACTACAGCAATCTTACACTTGAAGCAATGACTCTTGATGGATCAAAGCTTGCCGGAGAAAAGAAGACATACACAGTATCCAATAATAACGGTAATGTAGCCTTCACAAAGGGTACAGAGATCATTGCTAAGGACGGAAATGTTGCATTTGATCTCTATGACTGGGCTTCATCAGGATACAATGGAATCAGCCTTACAATGGATGATGATATAGTGATCAATGGCGCAGTAGAGATTGGTGGAGACAGAGATGCTCTCAGCATTAAGATCAAAGCCCCTGAGACAATGATTCCTGAAGCTATTGAGGACTACAAGTGGGTAAAGGATAGCGATGGATTCTTCGTGCTCACACAGAAGGATGACTTCGATAAGCTTAAGGATCAGGTTGATGAGCTCCAGAAGCAGGTAGATGCAAACAAAGAAGCTCTTGAAACTCTTGATGACTCATATGCAACTGATGCAGATGTAGCAGCAAAGATTGCGGCAGCTAAGGCAGCAATCGAAGAAGCACAGGCTATGGTTGATGCGGCTCAGAATGCTAAGGCAGCTGAGGACAAGCTCGAACTGGCAAATGCAATCAAAGAGGCAAAGGAAGCTCTCAAGGCAGCTGATAACACAACACTTGAAGCAGCAAAGGCATACACAGATGCTGAAGCAGCTAAGCTCCAGCAGCAGGTAGATGCCAACAAGGCAGCACTCGCTGCTCTTGATGACACATATGCAACAGATGCAGATGTAGCAGCAAAGATCAAAGAAGCAAACGATGCAATTGAAGCAACTCAGAAAGCAATCGATGCAGCACAGGATGAACAGGCAGCTACAGATAAGACAGAACTCCTAGCAGCAATAAAATCAGCAAAGGAAGCACTCGAGGCAGCAGATACAGCAACTCTTACGGCAGCAAAGGCTTACACAGATGAAGTAAAAGCTGCACTCGAGGAAAGTATCGAAGCTATTAAGGATGCAGAAGTTTCTAATAAGGAAGAACTGAATAGCGCAATAGAAGAGGCTAAGACAGCTGCAGAGAATGCTCAGAATGCAGTCGATGCTCTTACTGGAGCATATA
This sequence comes from Candidatus Crickella caballi, assembly GCA_018064665.1. Lineage (GTDB taxonomy): Bacteria > Bacillota > Clostridia > Peptostreptococcales > Anaerovoracaceae > Crickella > Crickella caballi. The sequence continues at coordinate 34,260 of JAGHUV010000030.1, forward strand.
ATGCTTCTACAGGTTCTATTCAGGATCAAATCAACACTCTTAAGGACGAGATTATCGCTGCTCTTCAGACTCAGATAAGTGAGCTTGAAGCGAGAGTAGCTGCTCTCGAGGCTAGAGTTGATGCTCTTGAGAGTTCAAAGACTATGGACGATGAAGCAACTAATAATAGAATCCAGATGCTTGAGGACACAGTTAAAGAACTCAAGGCACAGCTGGTTACAGTAAGTCTTAGCAAGAGCACCTTCATCTATACCGGAAAAGAGAACAAGCCGGAAATTATCGTAAAGGATTCTGTTGGTAACAAGCTTGTTGAAGGTACTGACTATGCAGTTACACCACCTTCAGACGGCACAATAAACGTAGGAGTTCACACTTATACTGTTAATTTTGCAGGCGAATACAAGGGAACAAAGAACTTAAGCATCAATGTAAACCCTGCAATAGCTACAATTAAGTCTCTGAAGGCCGGCAAAAAGAAGATGACTGTTAAGTTGAGCAAGAATGCTTCAAGCATGGGCGCAACAACATATCAGATCTACTATAAGCAGAAGGGTACAAGCAAGTGGAAGTCCACAACTACAACTACTCAGAGCAAGACAATCAAGAAGCTCAAGAAGGGTAAGAAGTACTACGTAAAGGTACGTGCTTATAAGAAGGTTGGAAGCAAAACATACTATGGTGCATGGTCAAAGACTAAGCTGAGCAAGAAGATTAAATAATAATCTGAATTGGGGGACGTTCATACGAGCGTCCTCCGTTTTTTATTGGGATCCATTAAGTTTATACAAGTAATATTGTGCTATAATTTTCATGATACAAACTAACATATGAATTGTTGCACTTATATAATGAGATAATAGGAGATTGCAAATGAAGATTACAATAGTAAATGGAAGCCCGCGAAAGGGCAATACAGTAGCAGCGATTAATGCATTAATTAGCGGATTAAACAATCATGAGGTGGAGCTTATAGATGCGGACAAAGTGAATATTAGTCCATGTAGAGGCTGCGGAGTATGCGAGTGTTACAAAGGATGTGTGGCTCAGGACGACAGCAATGCAGTAATCGACATTCTCGTTGCTTCGGACATGATTATTTTTGCTTCGCCTGTTTACTGGTGGGGTATTACCGCACAAATCAAGAAATTGATCGATAAATGCTACTGTAAGGGAGCTCTTCTCAAGGGTAAGAAAATAGGTCTTATTATTGTTGGTGGTGCTTCGACGGATAATGAGCAGTACGATTTGATAGGAAGACAGTTTAACTGCATTTCAGAATATCTGAATTGGGATATCGTATTTTATAATAAGTATTCTGCATCGGCAGCTAATGAGCTGGCTGGAAATACAGATGCGATGAACGATCTTAAGAGCCTGGCTGAGAGTATCTAGAATTTAAAACGAATACATCGGCACAAGCCCGGATAGATTATATATCGTGAGTATGCTTTTACGTCCAAAATTTAGGGTAAGAGGGGATTTGTTAGTGATATTGTAGATTTCCTCATATAAATGATATGTTTTCTTATATAAAGAATATTTAAAGAATATTGCAGAAGGAAAGAGCATAGATAATTCACTTCTCTCAAGATTGTTTGAAGAGCAAGTAAAAACCCGGTCTTTCGACCGGGTTTTGTATTGCAATGATTAGCAATAATTATTGTGGAATATTAACCCCAGAATGAAGTCAGCTGACCGTAAACGATCATAGCCATGAACAGAGGTCCGATCCACTTAATGCATACATTGTAGAGTCCCTTTGACTTGAAGTTGGATCCCTTCAGTACTTCGTCATCGATGTAGTGAGGAGCAAACCAACCAAGAAGGATAGCCATGATGAGACCAGTTAATGGCATCAGGATACCTTCTGCAACTGCATCCCAAACGTCGAGTACGTCCGGCTGTCCCAGAATGTGGAACCATGCCATTGTGTCGGATGCGCCAAGGCAGTCAAGAGTAGTCATTGCATTACCAACAAGACCGATAAGAGCCATGATCATAGTAACCTTGAATCTGCTTGGTGACTTACCCTTCTTAATCTGGCTATCAAGGATAGCAGAGATTCCGCCTTCCATCATACCGATGGATGATGACAGTGCTGCGAAGAAGATGAGCAGCCAGAACATGAACTGGAATACTCTTCCTGCAAAGCCCATTGACTGGAATACTGTAGTCATGGAGATGAACAGAAGTCCAGGGCCTGCACCAGGCTCAATTCCGAATGAGAATACAGCTGGCATAATAGCCATACCTGCGAGGATAGCAACGAGTGAGTCTCCGATTACGATGAATACAGAGTCTTTCTCAAGGTTCTCATTTGATCCAAGATATGAACCGTAAGCAATCAGACAAGCTGAAGCAAGTGAGAGTGAGAAGAACATCTGGCCACCTGCGAGTGACAGAGTGTCAAAGAATCCCTTTGCAGTGTTCATGCCGTCAAAGTGTGGCTTGAACAGGAATGCGAGTCCTTCGCCGCCGCCAGGCAGAGTGCATGATCTAACAACGATTACAAGCAGCATTACGAAAAGTGCTGGCATTGCGATCTTGCAGAACTTCTCGATACCGCCGGATACACCGCCGAGTACGATAGCAACTGTTACAACAAGGAATGCTACAGTCCAGATAAGAGCACTTCCGCCATTGCTCAGCAGGTTCTGCTCAAAGTAAGCACCTGGGTCAACAGTATTGATTGTAGCGTTTCCACTGAATCCTGCAACTGAAGCAACGAGATACTTTGAAATGTATCCACCGAATGTGCAGTAGAAGGAAAGCAGGAAGAACGGTACGATTGTCTGAAGTACACCGTTGAACTTGAAGCTGTGATGAATCTCTTCATAAGCTTCGATTGCAGCTTTCTTGGACTTACGACCAACAGCGATTTCGGAGAGTACGAGTGGGTAACCTACAAATACGCAAAGAATTACGTAAATAAGCAGGAATGCGAATCCACCGCCAACTCCCAGCTTGTAAGGGAATGACCAGAGGTTACCAAGACCTACGGCTGATCCGAGGCAAGCCATCAGAAATCCAAAGTTGGAGTTAAAACCACCTTTACTTTGTTCCATTATAAATACCTCCCAAAAAATATAAAAAAATATAGTTCGATGTTAAGAAACATCTACACGAGTACTATTATAATATTGAAGTATTTGTGATGTCAATATGAACATCCTCTTCACATAGAATTCACATAGACATATAAGCTAAAAGTTGAAACAATTAAAAGAATGGGGCCCGTTTACACGGACCCCATTATAGTAATAATGCTATAGACCATATTTTCTTCTGATATCGTCAGGAATTTTTCCATCCCATTTGAAATCACCATCGCGCCAGCCTTTTGCATATTCGTAGTGCTCAGCTTCATCTACGACCTTGACCTGTTCATCATAAGCCTCTTTATCAACTATCCACGATGCACCTTCAACTCCTTCTGCAGGATCCCAATGACCTACTGCATCATGATGCACTGTTTCGGTATGACTTTTCTCAGGTATCAGAATCTTATGATTTTCTCTTTCGAGTAACCATGCTTCTTTTGCACGTTTCTCAGCCTCTGCTTTCATCTTCTTTTCATCGTCAGGTGCATATTTATCAAGACCAATCTCAGTGCCCTTGGTGAAGTAGCATCCGTTAGACTGAATAACATTGGCAGGCTGTGCTTTATAGGTTCCCTTGAGAGCCTTAGGACACTGGCTGAGAATCTTAGACCAGAGTCTTGCCGCATATCCGGAGTTACCTGTAAGTTTAACGTTGTTGTCTACGCCAATCCACAGTGCAGCTGCATATGATGGGGTGAAGCCATCAAACCAGATATCTGTCTGGTCATCAGTTGTTCCTGTCTTACCGCCTGACTGAACTTCAGGTAATCTTGCACCACCGGCAATACCATTTGTTACTACTGACTGAAGGACCTTGGTCATGATCCATGCAACACCTTCATCCATTACTTCAGACTGTTCTGATTTTCCTTCAAGAAGAACATTTCCATCGCGATCTACAACCTTGGTGTAGCAGATCGGTGTATTTACTTTACCACCGGCAGGGAAGGAGGAATATGCCAAAGCCATCTCGAGTGGGATAACTCCGTTAACAAGTCCGCCAAGTGCCATGGCAGCAGGGTTCATATCGTTAGCAGTCTGTGACTCGTCAGTTACAATAGTGGAAAGTCCGAATCTCTGAAGCATTTCTGCTGAGAAAGGAGCACCGACCTGAAGCTGTATCTTTACTGCACATGTGTTGATGGATTTCTGAATAGCAGTCATAAATGTCTGCTTGCCGGAATATCCGCCCTCCGCGTTCTTCGGCCAGTCTCTGCCCTCAATATGTGTCCTCTCATCGGCAACAGAGGAGTAGGTGGTGATATATGTACCATATCCCTTGAGTCCCTGTTTATCGATACCGTAATCGTGATAAGGCCATTTCTGTCCGGCTTTCTGAAGCTCAAAGCTGCGCTGAAGAGCTGCACCGTATACTGAAAGCGGCTTGATCGATGAACCTGACTGACGTGGATTGAGAGCTCTGTTAAGCAGCTTCTCTCCCTTGGTAGTACGTCCGCCGACCATAGCTTTAACCTCGCCTGTACCAACGCCTACGATTACCATAGCAGCCTGAGGCTGAATAGTCTTCGGTGCGAGGCTGTAGCCTTTCTTGGTGATAGTAACAGTTTTATCTTTATTATTTACTTTCCATACATCAGGATTATCGTTAAAGAAGTCTGCCGAAATAACAACATTGCCATCTGCATCAAGAGATTTATAGCTCAGAGGAACATTAACGTATCCACCCGGATAGGAGTATAAGATTCCGTCAATGATCTTATATGTGAATTTGAATTCGATGCTGTAATCGGTTCCTTCATTTGTCTCTGTTGTATATACATTGAGACGCTTGGAATCTTTAATGGTTACAGAGCCATCACTGTTGATCTTTACCTGATCTCCCTTAAGTGTGAAGTTACCCTTATCATTAAAGAAGTTCTCGTAATTGTATAGAAGAACAGTACCGTCATTAACAATATTTCCATCTGAATCTCTGTTGTATAAACCTGATACGCCAGGATAGTTTGAAGAATCCTTAAGCTCCTTAACTGCAACCTTCTGTGCAGTGCTGTCCATTGTTGAATAAATCTTGAGGCCCTGAGTATATACCATCTT
>JAGHUV010000035.1 GCA_018064665.1 Candidatus Crickella caballi
GGGAGTATGTGGGAATCGAACCCACCCGGGAGGCTTCTAACCCCCTACAACGGTTTTGAAGACCGCGAGGCACACCAGCACCTATCTACCCCCAAGTCGTACCGACAAATTTTAACAAAAAGATGTTGAATCTTCAAGGGATTGGGCATCTTTTCGTAGAATTGTACACAATGTACATATATTTAATTATTATATCAATTATACAATCAGCGAAATTGCGCTTCTCAGAGTTTCAATTTCGCAAATCTCTGCTCCCGGTTCATATTCACCGTCCAGAGTCCAGTGTGTTCCTTCAGCAACTTCGACTCTGATGTTTCTTGCTGAGAAGAACTCGATTTCTCTTGTATTCAAGGTCCCGTTAAGCATATTAACCACTATGCTGTTAAGCTCGATCGGATCCTTAGGAACTCTCACGAGAAGAACCTCCATGATTCCGTCGTTCATATCCACGTCGAACTTGTCCAGGCTGAGAATTCCGGCTACCGAGGTTGAATTGCATATAGCACCGAAAATATAATCGCCTTCGCAGATGCTTTCATTAGGAGTTCCCTCATCCGCAATGATCCTGGCATGTATAGGCCTTATTGAAAGAATATCCTTAACTCCGCCCAGCACATATGCAGTATGTCCGAGAATATTCTTGAGATTCTGCGGAACCGAATAGCTTGTGCTTGTGAAAGCACCAAAGCTGGCAACGTATGAGAAGTATCTTCCGTTAAAGCAGCCGATATCGAGAGGCTCAGGCTCGCCTGTCACCACTCTGCCTGCAGCTTCAAGTATTCCCTTTGAAAGTCCGACACTTTGTGCAAAGTCATTTGTTGATCCGCTCGGAATATATCCTATAGGCGTGCTGTGGCCACCGCGGATAAGGCCATCCATGATTTCATTAAAGGTGCCATCTCCTCCGGACGCGCATACGATATCATAATCTCCACCGTACTGCTTTGCCCATTCATTTGCATCTCCGCGCTTCTCCGTCATCATGACAGTAGTCAGATATCCGTTTTTTCCGAAAACGGAAATAATATCTGCAAGATATTTGGCTGCCTGCATCGTTCCCGATTTCGGATTCATTATCAACAAAAGTTTCTTCATAGTTCCTACCAGCGACTTCCGCCTTCTATTGAGTCGTCATATTTCTCCATCGTGTAGTTTTCAGCATCTTCACGCATATTTTTCTCAATGTCCCCTCTCATTTCGAGAACGACTTTGTCTCTTATCTGCTCTTCTGTGCGGAGTTCTCTGATTTCTCTTTCTCTCTTCTCGTTATAGCCCGGGTCGAACTTTCTGGAGAACTTTACCGCGAGAGTATCGAGCGAAGGATCGAACATGTCAAAGTCTCCGATAATCAGCTTTCTGTACATTTCAGCGCCGTTCTCACCATATTGAGCATACAGATACTCCTTGATTTTCTCCGGCGTAAGGCGCCCCCTCTTCATGTGAATGTCCCACGACTTGTTGAACATCATGCCTATACAGACTACCCACGATATGAGATAGAACCACAGCATCAGCGCTACGATATTACTGAACGCGCCGTACAGAATGTTGTAGTTTGCAGCCTTCTCGATATACAGTGAATATATCCATGTGACAAGAGTTATTCCTATTGTTGCAACGATTGCGCCCGGCATAACTGCGATTACAGGAATTCTGATTCTCGGCAGAAGACTGTAGTTGGCCAGAATAATGCCAAAGAAGAGCAGTGCCAGCACCGGTGTCTTGAGTTCTCCGATCAGTCTTGTCGCAAGCTCGCTTTGGAAAATGCTGTTTGCAACCATTTCTCCGTATGCATATACGAGGAGCGCCGCAACGATCACCGCTATAGACAGCATACCGAGTATTACCGCTTTGCCTCTCTCGGAAAACCAGTTGAATCTGTATTTGCCGTTACTGATTGTATGCGTTGCAAGTCTGGACAGCACGAAAGTCAGTGACGATGAAGCCCACAATGCAAGGATCACCATGAATATGCTTGAGAAAGTCGCTGACGATGCAGAGAAAAGTCCCTGCAGGAATTCGCTGAGCTGTGATGACAGATGTGCTTCAAGCCAGTCTTCAACAAAGTCTACCGAAAGGTCAAACAGACCAAGTAACTGCGTTGTTACAATAAGGATAGGAATTGAGGACATAAAAAAGAAATAGGCTATCTGCGCTGCAAATCCGGCATAATACGGATCGTCAAACTGCCTCCACACATGAAAGCCCATCTTTTTAAGCAGCATCCAGGACAGTTTCCTGTTGTGCTGTATCGGTTCATAATTCTTGTCGTTAAGACTAGCCAAGTAACCTCTCCAATTCGGCAAGCGCATTTGCTCTGTGGCTGATCGTATTCTTTATATCAGTTCCGAGCTCTGCGAATGTCTTATCATATCCTTCCGGAACGAACAGAGGATCATATCCGAAGCCGGCATCGCCCTTAGGCTCCAGTCCTATATGTCCCTTGCACTGTCCCACTGCGACCAGCTTTGTTCCATCGGGATACAGCAATGTAATAACGGTTTCAAAATGCGCCGTTCTATCTTCGTAAGGCACACCCTTCAATTCTTCAAGGAGCTTCCTGCAGTTATCCTCATATCTGCAGTCCTCACCGGCATATCTTGCCGAATATACTCCCGGTGCACCATTCAGTGCATCAACCATAAGTCCAGTATCATCAGCAACAATAATACTGTCAAGGTGCTCTGACAGGGATTCGTCTGCTTCAATCATAGCTCTTATGCCGAGAGCTTTAATAAGCGAGTTCTCTTCAAAAGTCTGTCCCGTCTCTTCGATTTCGTCCTTTGGCAGGCCCGCTTCATCTCTCGAAACAACCGGCATGTCATATTTTCTGAAAATCGCATCGATTTCCCTTATTTTATCTTTATTCTGTGATGCTAATATTACTCGTCCCATATCAGGTTCAGCGTCTCCATTGCCGCAACATCATCATCTGATGCGTATCCTACATCTGCCTTGAAGGCCTTCATCATATCAAAGTCTCCAAGGTCAATTTCCCAGACCTCTGCAAGGAATGCGTCCTCATCCCATTCAGGTCTGATAAAAGCAATCTCTTCTTCACGTAAAGCTTCCTCAGCACAGGACTCTGCAGGAGCGTATGCTTCGCATACTTCTTCGCTGACAGCTTTCTCTGTCGGTTCGTAATCAGTCGCTTCAGCTGTCTCTGCGGCAGTGATCATATAGCTGAATACTGCTTCATCCTTCATGCCGCGGTTAACAATTCTGATGCGATCTGCTTTGCCTTCAACGCTGCCCGCTTTGACCAGAATATCCGCTTCTTCTCCCGCTGCAATATCAACGCTTGCATACTGACCGTCTGCCGGAGGCATATCCCAGTTGCAGGTCTCCGGATTATATACAGTATGGAAGAATCTTACTTTGCCGACAGTTACTGAAATATGGTAAATGCAGTCAGCATCAACGCTTGGCAGCAGACACTCGCTCTGTTTGTTGCCGATCTGTCCTCTGAGGTTAACGACGCTCTGTGCCTTGGTATATACAAGACCTCTGTACTCGCTTGAGTCTCTGTTCTCGCTAACAATTACAACATTGCAAGGTGCATTAAGAAGAACGTATTCTGCTGTTCTTCCAAGCTGATTAAGCATGTCAGGCTGTGATGATTTCGTCATAGCGATCACACTTGCACCGTACTCACGAGCAACCTTGACGATTCTCTGTCCTGCTTTGCCTACGGCAGCCTTGGTCACAACATCATATCCCTCAAGGAAGGATTTGATAAGACTAAGCTTCTGTTCAACAATCTCAAGAGCCTTTTCTTCCTCTTCAACCTTAGCCGAATAAGGAAGTGTTTCATCAACCATCAGCAGAATAACTCCCGCTTCTTCAGGGCTGTAGTGCTTTCTGAAGTACTGTAAAGCCTTAAGGCTTCTGTCCGTCTGCTCCAATGGCAGCAATATTCTTCTCATTGCAACCTCCTATCTCTGTCTCAGTGCTCTGTTCAATGTCATCAAAAATACCCAAAACGCTGCGTAAAGCGTAAGATAATCGTTATCGCAGCTAAGAATAAGATCGTGCTCGCAGGCTCCGAGTCCATCGAAAACGAGATTCGGATTGCCTCCGACTATTGCAAGCAATTCGTCATTGCGCTTAATAGTGTAGTTATAGTGAATATTAGCTCTGTCAACGCCTGCAAAGTTCTGCACAACGAATTCCTCATCCTCTGTTTTGATAAAGAAAGTGTCATGCTTGAGCTGTGTGTTTCTCTCAATTGTTGCGTAAACCTCTCCGTCTACATACATGTCGTATCCGGCTTTATCGACAACGCGGCCCTTCTTGTCATATGCGCGAGGTACGATGCTTGCAAGCTCGTCGCCGTCCATATCAAAGACTTTGGCAGTGAAAGGATTATAATCCTGATCGACAGTCATATACTTGCTACCGTCCAGATCGCTGATTTCTCCGCGTCCCGAATTGAAGAAGAACAGATCATACTTATCAAGCTCCTCAGGAGCAACGTCTGCTTCTCCGTTAACTATGCGCTCTACCAGCTCCGTCATCTGCATAAGCATAACTACGCAAACTTCCTTGTATGCTGCAAAGTCAGAATAGTTCTCAGGTGTTACCTCGATTTCCGATGCATTGATCAGATTCTCAAAGCGCCATTCCTCATCAGCCGTACGATTGATATTTCCGACTTTGTTCATATGCTTAAGATTGATTTCCTTATGCTTTGCGTCATAAGAAATAACAATCATATCCTTATATATATTCGGTCCGAAAACAATGGAGTCTCCTTCGAAGCCGTGATGTCCTGCGAGCCATGGCTTACCGAAAGGTGTGTCCATATCTTTAAGCTCTTCATATATCTGCTCAATGGTTGTTCCGTTAGCCTTAACGATCTTCTCGTAGAGACTTCTCTCATTGAACTTGCCCGAGCCTCTCGCCCAGAAAATACCCAGGCCTCCTACCATAAAGAGTCCACCGATAATGAATTTGGCTGACACAATTGAAAACGCACCGAAAATTCCACATGCGAATGCCAGTATAGTCATTAACTTATCCCGGTTCATCGATATACCTCCAAAATATAGTATTTTCATTTTATCACACATGCCAATCGGATAAAAGTAAAAAGGTGTGATAAAAGTGGCTAAAATCATTGTCATTTCGGTGTTTTATCGGCTATAATCGAGCTTATGAAAAATGCACGTTTACAATTTATAATCACAATTATACTTTTCGGCACCATCGGTACACTTTCGCGTTATATCAATATGCCTTCAAGCATAATATGCATGGGTCGTGCCATAGCAGGCGCTCTTATTATTCTTCTGATTCTGGCTGTACGCAAGCAGCCTCTCGACAAAGAAGCTGTCAGACGCAATATCGGATGGCTTACCTTGTCATCCGCCTGCCTGTGCGTTAATTGGATTTGTCAGTTCGAGGCGTACAAGCATACGACCATCGCAACCGCGACACTCTGCTATTATATGCAGCCAGTATTCTTCATTCTGCTTGCAGCAACCGTGCTCAAGGAGCATATTTCAGGTAAGAAGCTTGTCTGCGTATTTATTGCCTTCATCGGAATGATCTTCGTCTCGGGAGTGCTCGAGACAGGACTTCATATTTCCGAACTCAAGGGTGTGCTCTTCGGAATCGCGGGAGGCTTTTTCTATGCAGTTGTAGTTCTTATAAACAAGTATATGAAGAACATTTCTACTGTCGAAACAACGGTCATACAGCTTTCAATGGTCACCTTGATCATGCTCCCTTATTCGGCAGCGACAGGAGCTTTCGGCGAAGTACATGTCACGACCATCGGTCTGGTCTGTCTGCTTGTGCTGGGCTGCCTTCATACCGGCATCGCCTACATCGCATACTTTGACTCGGTTAACAAGCTGCCTGCGCAGACAGTCGGAATATTGAGCTACATCGATCCTGTTGAGGCATTACTTCTGTCGGCATTCTTTCTCAGAGAGCCTATCACCTTGCACACAATACTCGGTGCCGTACTTATACTCGGCGCAACCGCAGTCAGCGAATTCAATCGGAAATAAATTCAGCAATATCAAGAAAAAGGCGCGATAACGAAATCGTTATCACGCCTCAGACTGTAGACAAAGTCCTTTTCTCCACTAACGTGGAGGGAGGGCTTTTCTAGTGTCAAAAAACAAGATCAGCGCTCAAAAAACAAGATTTATAAT
>JAGHUV010000005.1 GCA_018064665.1 Candidatus Crickella caballi
CTCTTCAATGGTGTTGCACAGATAATCCGCATTCTCTCTCATAAACTCTGTGTTGGCAGGTATGTCAAAGCACCAGTTCGCTGCAGCAAAGTCCACGCCCGCTGCTCTTGCCATGGTATATCCCGGCTTCAGATCATCAATTACCAGAAGTTCCCCGGGTTTAAGTGAATACTTTTCCATTATTCTAAGCAAAGGGACAGGAGATGGCTTAAGTTCATCTCTCGGCTGCTCAAAGCCGAAAATCTCATCCGGCATCGGCAGCGAGTTGTACTCATAATCCATCCTGATATTCTCAGCGCGTGAATGCGATACGACAGCCAGCAGGCCGCCTTCTGCCCGATGCTTTTTCATAATCTCCTTAATGCCGGGGAATGCTTTTGCTCTATGCTGTGATGCATACTTTATCCAGTACTGATACTCAAGCTCCATTGTTTCTTCGCTCATTCCACATATCTCGCTGTAAAAAGTGAAAACACCCGGTTCGAAATTGTATCGCACATAGTCTTCAAGCGAATAATCGATCCCCAGATCATATTTCTTAACAAATTCAACAAAGCACGGGTAATGTATTGTCGCCGTGCTGTTCACAGTCGTGTCATCATGATCGAAAACCAGACATTTATATTTCATAGCCTACATTCTCCTTCTGATGGCTGTCCGAGCTCTTTATCAGTATCCCGCCCTTCGATTTGATATACTCTAGCTGTTCCTTCGCAGGATATGGAGTAGTGCGATATCCCCTGGTAATTGCGCCTGTATTGATTTCAAAAACAGGCATTCCACCGGTTTCGAAAATTCTGTTCTCGCGCCTGGCGCTTTGCTCAAATATCATGTCTACAGCCGCCTTCCATGCATTCACATATCTTGGATCATTATTCTTCAGGTACATAAACATTTCATTCTCTGTTCATTCAGTATAACACCGATAAGTTATGAGGCTCAACGAACAGAATATTCTGCACGAAATAATATGCACATAAAAGGGCCGTGCCACGCACGACCCTTTATCATCACCAGATCCCCGGCTTTGCCGAGGCCTGCCGTATCGCAAGCAGTCAGGCTGATATTAGTAATTCTCAGCGTTTACTTCGAAGTAAGCCTGTGGATGTAAGCATGTCGGACATACCTGTGGTGCCTTCTCTCCTACGATGATGTGACCGCAGTTACGGCACTCCCATACCTTTACCTCGCTCTTTGCAAATACCTCGGCCATCTGAACATTATTCAGAAGTGCACGGTATCTCTCCTCATGATGCTTCTCAATAGCTGCTACAAGACGGAATTTAACTGCAAGCTCTTTAAAGCCTTCCTCTTCTGCAGTCTTTGCAAAGCCTTCGTACATATCTGTCCACTCGTAGTTCTCGCCGTCAGCCGCTGCGGCAAGATTCTCAGCTGTGTCGCCAATTCCGTTGAGCTCCTTGAACCACATCTTTGCATGTTCCTTCTCATTGTCTGCAGTCTTAAGGAAGAGTGCTGCAATCTGCTCATAGCCCTCCTTCTTTGCCTTGGATGCAAAATAAGTGTACTTGTTTCTTGCCTGAGATTCTCCTGCGAATGCTGCCTCAAGGTTTTTTTCTGTCTGTGTGCCTGCGTATTTATTAGCCATAACAAATTCTCCTTTTTATGCTTTTATTATACATCTCATTCATGCAGTTTTATATACATGAATTAATACAACAATGTTTTTTTAGCGCCTGCTTACAGATAAGCTGCGTATGTCATCTATTGTTCGTCCTCATCTGTCGGAACAAGATCGTCAGCTCCGCAATAAGGACATATTCCTGTAATCCTGATTTCATGTGGATAGATATATCTTCCACAGCATGGGCATTTCCAAATCATAGCCTATTCTCCTTTCTCACCGTTCATGTAAGCATTATCCTGTACGTAACGATTTGAATTTCCAATACACCTTCCGGACTCATAAAATCTTCATCTATATTATAGAATACCAGGCCTGTTTTGTGGTAATATTTATCGGGTATTTTTGTTAAAATTTGCCCTATGGCGTTTTAATATAAGGAGTTTTAAAATGAGATTTTTAATTGCACTTTGGGTACTTAAATTCACTTCGTGGCTGATCAGTATCGTTGCAAAGGGACGCGGAACAGCGCTGCCCGGAACAATCGCTCTTAAGATCGACCCAAAATTTGTTTCTCACATCAAGAATCTAGATCCTGAGAAAACCGTATTCGTTACCGGAACCAATGGTAAGAGTACAACGACAAGACTTATCAATCATGTCATCAAAGAATCCGGCATGAAGGTAGTCTCCAATCTTGCTGGAGCTAATCTGCTTGACGGTGTCAGCGTTGCACTCGGCAAGGACTGCACTATGTTCGGTAAGCTTAAGTCCGATGTTATTCTCCTTGAGGTTGACGAAAGATTCCTCGAGTACATTATTGAGCAGCTTCCTGCAAAGAAGCTTTGCGTAGTAAACATTCAGAAGGATCAGGTCCAGAGAAACGGAGAGCCTGAATACATCCGCAGGAAAATCGCAAAGTCCGTTAATAAGGACATGACAGTCTTCCTGAACGGCAATGAGCCTAACGCTCTGAGCCTCGGAGAACTCGCAGGTCGCTGCATCAGCTTTGGCGTAGAAGAGAATTCAAGATCCTTCGATAAGCAGGATGACTTCTTCTCGGTAACTATGCCTTGCCCTGTTTGTCACGACGCAATCAAGTTCAACAAATACAACATTGACAATGTAGGGCCTTTCAAATGCACAGGCTGCGGATTTGGCACAGGAGACATTGATTATATCGCTGAGAATATCGACTTCGATGCAAAGACTTTCTCATGTAACGGCGATACCTACACATTTAATTACAATACACCTCATTTCCTATACTGCTTTATTGCTACACTTGCTATCGCAAGAGAGCTCGGCATCAGCGTTGAGGTTATTCAGAAGGCATTTGCCAACTACACTGTAAAGAGTAATCGTCTTGATACAGTTCATGTAGCAGGCATGGATATCAAATATCTTGGTATAAAGCAGGAAAATCCGGAAACAGTTCAGTCCGCAATCAATGTCATTGCCAACGACCCTAACGAGAAGGTTCTGGTACTCGGCTTCTATGAGCTGGCTGACTTTGCTCCACACTACACCAATACATTCTATTCATTCGACTGCACTTTCCTTAAGCTGATCAAATCAAACATCAGCAAGTGCATCTGCCCTGCTGATTTCGTTGCATATGATGAGGGCATGAGAGTCCTCTATGATGGTCTTGGTGCTGACAAGCTGATTATTCTTCATACAAGCAACGAAGCTGATATCTTTAATGAAATCAGCAAATGCGAATGCAAGAATATCTACTTTATTACTTGGCTGCACAAATTTGATCGCATTATTCAGTATGCAGAGAAACACGAGTAAGGAGGTGCAAAGATGAACAATTTGGAAATGCTGACAGAAATCAGAAACAATTCTAGCAGACAGACCGAGACTCTCTCCAATCTCAAAGAGCTCGGGCTTAAGGATGCCAAAGCAGTACATCTTCTCTGGCTCTACCCGGATATCACAAACATCCATGGCGGCCGCGGAGACATTATGGCATTTATGCACATTGCAAACATGATGAAGCTCCCTCTGGAAATACGCAGATGCGACAGCCTTCAGGAAACTGTTGACTGGAGCTGGCCTGACATCGTATATATCACTGCCGGCGAACTTAAGTGTGCCAAGGAAATCGCTACTGCTTTAAGAGCACAGATGGGCGATGAGAGCTCCGGACTTCTCGCATATGTCAACAAAGGCGGATATTTCATTGCTAACGGAAGCAGCGGTGCTGCTCTTGCGGACAAGGTTTATCTTGACTACAGCGGTCAGAAGGAAGAGGTTGAGGGCCTTGGTCTTCTGCATATGACCTGGAAGCAGCGTGATATGGTATGGGGTGACGACATTTGGGTAACTACTGACGACGGCATAGATATTCTTGGTAACCAGATTCAGATCGCTGATGTAGAGCTTGCCGAAGGACAGAAAGCTTTCGCTACGCTTCAGTATGGAAGAGGCAACAATGGTATCACAGAGGACAAGCTTGGCGTAGGATCAAGTACACTCGTCGGAAAAGGCTCCGGCCTTGAGGGTGCTCGCACAGGAAACGTTATCTATACATGTGTTCTCGGTCCTATGTGCACCAAGAATCCTAGATTTACAGAAAGCATTCTCAAGGGTGCGGCAGAACACGCAGGTGTAAAAGCCAGCGCAGAGCTCAAGGATGAGGATATTCAATTCGAGAACGAATCTATTGAATGCATCAAGAAATTCATCCGCATCAAGCAGGAGGATCCGAACACCTTAGCTGACACATTGAAGAATAACAACAGGTAGAGTCTTCAATAAAGTCGTGCTTAAGCAATAGACGCGCATAAGAGAAATGCATATCTGACAAGACGTGCAATATACAAATACCACTTATACTATTAAAAAGAGGGTGTATACGATCAGTATATGATCGGTATGCACCCTCTTGTGCTCGCTTTTGGAACATGAAACCCTGAAACCATTGAAAATAAAATGAAAAATTCCAATTTTTTCCGGCAAAAGCGTATTTCGCGCAGCTCCCCATTGCCTGAATCTTACAGAATTGGAACATTTAAAGGATTTTTCAAGGGTTTCACGCGTTCATGTTCCAAAACAGTACTGCTCGCCAGGCCACGATATCGCCGATCCTTCGCTTTATCGATTTGCCTTTGGAATTTTCTTATTTATTTTCAAGGCTTTGCGCGATTCATGTTCCAAAAGCGAGGGCAAAGAGCGATTTCTTAATTATTACTTGCACGAATAATTTAACTCAATACTATATTTGAATTCATCCCGCTAGTTATTATGCAAAAAGCCCGACACCCTTTTATACAGCAGGAATGTCAGTACACAATTTATACCGGCCTTAAGCAGATTAAACGGCAGGATAATTGTAGGTATCATAGCAAGGACAGCTTTGGTATCCACGCCCAGATAGAAAGGCGTTACCAGCAGATTCATTGCGCACATTACAAGCGTTACAAGAACGGCTCCTACAACAAGTGCAAGCTCCGCTCTCTTCTTAGTCTTGCATTTCATATACATCATACCTATAACAACAGCTGCCATGCCTGTGGCAATAAAATGCATTACAAAACCGTAAAGTCCGTCTCCTCCAAGCATAAATGCCTGAATAAGGCATACAACAAGCGTTACCAGAATGCCTGCAGCCGGGCCATATGCAAATGCCGTTATGTAAATCGGCAGATCTGCCGGGTCATATACAAGGTATGGTGCCGGTGGGAACGGTATTCTTACGATGAGAAGCAACACGATTGAGATTGCTGTCATCATAGCCAGCTTTGCAAGCAGTTTAGCATTAATTTTCATTTTGACAATTCCTCCCTTATCGGAATCTGTCAGGAACATAAAAGGCCTTGTTTCACAACAAGGCCTGCAGTACAAATCTTAAATTTGCAACCGTTTCTTTCATCCGGACTATACCGTCGGTGCCGGAATTACGCCGGCTCAGCTTACGCTCGTGGACTATTACCACCGGTGTGGACTCTCACCACGCCCTGAAACAGATTATTTAACTACCTGAAGTTTATCACAAGGTCGGTAATTTTTCAAGTACACTGCATCTGCTTGCTCGTATATGCAGCAGCCTCTGCTTATTCGCACATACGGTAGCTTCTGTTTACACGCACATGCAGCAGCCTCTGCTTATTCATACATATAATCATACCAGCTGAAGTTCTTCAGCTTGTTGGCATGAAGCCTGTGCATCTCTTCGACAAGAAGCTGTATGTATCCTACCTTGCCCTCTTCCCCCTCTATTGGGAAGAAATCATAAAAGTCAGTACCGTAATACAGGTCGAAATACTTGAAGTCGAGTGCGGACAGTATGGTAAACAGAGTGTCGTAGCTTCTTGTAAACTTGAATTCCTCGCCATCTCTGGTACCGTCATAGTGAAATCCGTCATGATCGATAGTGACGACGCCTTCTCCACAAGGTATGCTTGTGTCACTGCCTTTGGTCGGCTTATAGTCAGGCAGTTTGCCGAGCTTTACCTTTATGGAAAAGCTGTAGTTTTCATCCGCTCTGATTCTTCTGATGATATCCATTCTTTCAATATCACACCATTTTGAAGGGGTCTCAGGAATCCTGCTTCCCTCAAAAGGAATGAAATCATAATAATCATCCATATAGGTGCCGTTGCCGCATTCAGTACAATAGAGCTTGTTACCATCGCTCTTCATACTGAAATATCTGCCGCAGTTAGGGCACATGAAGCACAGGTCTTCAAGGTTCTTACAGGATTCCCCTTTAAGCTTGTATTTATAGTGGTGCTCCTTCTGCCACTCAAACTCGTCGTGACGAAAGCGTCTGTTGAGATCATCATCGATTTCTTTGGCCGTCATTCCTGCAAGGTCTTCATGGCTGTACAGCCTGCGTATAGTTGCAAAGCATTTTCCGCCCAGTCTCTCATCAAGACACACCTTGGAAGCAACCATAAACTGTCCTCTAAGTTCAATCTGATATACAGGAATGCCGTAGTGTTTAAGCATATTTCCTGTTCCCGGAACCACAGGATGATTCTTTCCGTCCATAGGTGTCATTCCTTCGGGTGCAAATACAATTGTGCCTCCCTCACCGATAACCTTCCTTATAGCCTTCATTGTTGTCTTGTCTGTTGTGAAGTTGGTCTTAGGAATGACCTTTCCCAGCTTGAACAGCCAATACTGTGCACCTCTAAAGAACTCATTATGTGCTGCAACAAAGTTATACTTTCTTGGATGCATTATCTGATTAATGAAGATATGATCGAATCTCGAAAGATGATTGAAGATGACGAAAGCCGGTCCCTCTTCTTTGTTGATATCATCTATCACTGTATATTCGCACTTGTATTTAGGTCCCATGAAGCTTGTCAGCAGATAATTGACACTCGACATAAAGCCGGAAGGCGTACAGTAATTTCTCTTCGCCAGTTCCTCTTTTATTGTCATTTGCTTTCCCACGATCTTTCTCCTTTATTCGTTTCTGGCAATAAGCTCCTTGAATTCTTCCCTTACCTTCTCAGGACCTACGATTCTGATGTCTCCGCCAAACTGGAATACCCATGCAAAGAATGTCGGACCTATGTCAACTGTAACTGTCGCAGTGTAGCGGTCGTCTGCAACAGGCTTTGATTTGAACTCTTTTCCAAAGCGATCTACGAGGTAGTTAATAGTATAATCCTTGCAGTCAAGCTCTACCTCAGTCGTAGTGCCTGTAAACATATCAAAGACTCTGCCGGAGTACTTCTCAAGGTTAAAGTCTGCCGGACGCGGTTCTGCTTTATCTTCATAAAGCAATGTATCGCGCATGCGGTCAACACGGTATGTGCGCACCTTATCGTCGTCGATAGGCTTACCGAGCATATAATAGTAGTCATTGTTCCACATGAGTGCATACGGACTAACCTCATGAATCTGTCCGCCATAGCGCTTGACCTCATTAAGATTCATATCATAATCAACCATGTAGAAACGAACCTTCATTCCTTCTTTAATCGCTTCATTTATCTCATCAATGCTGTATATAGCAGTGCTGCTGTCTCGCTTGAAGCTGTCGTTCGTAACAATATTTCGGTCAAGCTTCTTCGACTGATACCTGCTTGTGAGAGTCTTCAGCTTGCGGATAATTTCCTTGCTGTTTCTGTCTGAAATAAATCTGGATGACTGAACTGCATCGACAAGCAGCTTAAGCTCAGCAAGCTCGAATTCTCTTTCTACCAGCTTGTATCTGTTAGACGAGCCCTTTTCCTTCTCAATATTCCATCCTAACTCATCGCGCAGAAATGCAATGTTAGGATCTATCGTCTTGCGGTCGATCCTGCCACAGCCTCTGCTTTCGAGCTCATCTATTATCCGGTAAGTATCAAGGGCATGATCCTCATCAGTCATTTCATAAAGGATTTTCATCAGGCAGGTAAGCTTACTTCTGTTGTCACTCATTGTAGACCTCGCTTGATATAATACTATTCAAATACTATTCCGTTTTCAGCGTCCAAGTCAGTAGGGTCCGGCATTGATTTCATTGCGTCAAGAGTTCTCTGCATCAGTTCATCAAGTTCCCATCCAAGATACTCAGCGCCCTGTGCAATAACGTCCCTACTGCATCCGCCCGCAAATCTCTTATCCTTGAACTTTTTTCTGAGAGACTTAAGATCCATGTCCTGACAGCTGTGAGATGGTCTCAGAATAATAGCAGCTCCTACTATTCCCGTAAGCTCATCAGTTGCAAACAGAATTTTCTCCATCTGATGAACAGGCTCTACATCACAGCACAATCCATAGCCATGGCTGCAGACAGCATGAACGAGTTCCTCAGGAGCATCTATTTCGGCAAGAAGCTCAGGTGCTTTCCTGCAGTGCTCTTCAGGCCACATTTCAAAATCAATGTCGTGGAGCAAGCCGCAGAGTCCCCAGAAATCAACATCCTCTTCATATCCGAGTTCCTTTGCAAAGTATCTCATTACTCCCTCAACAGTAACTGCATGATGCTGATGGAACGGGTCTTTATTGTATTTTTTTAGCAGCTCCCATGCTGCCTCTCTTGTTACATTATTATTCATTATTTTGCCTCCTCTAATTAAATCTAGATTATTCCTGCCGGAATCAGAATTGCGAGGAGCAGTGCATCGAGTCCCCAGAGCACAGCAAGGAACTGCTTGCGCTTCTTCATATCCGGTACATAATTGCTCGCCAGGAAGAATGGTACGTATGTGGTAATAAAGACAGGAATTACTCCCCACCATTTGTAAACCCACAGGAAGGATCCATTTGTGGTACCTGCAAGGAAGGATTCAAACAGTGCGAAGAGCAGCGCCATTTCAAGAGCACCTACGAGTTTGCACGAGATTCCCTTCCTGCCATTCTTTGCAAAATATCTTTTGTTCCTGTCATCAGGAAGCATTTTGAATGAGATTATTCCTGCCAGAGCGAACATCATTGACAGCTCCCAGCATACTCCGATAAGCAGTATGAAGGTTGTCGATTCATTGGATACAGTCCACAACGGATAACCTGCAAAATGGCCGATTATCGCATTAACAATTTCATACAGCCAATGTACACCGTACAGTGCAAGACCGGCTACTACTGCATCCCATTCCTTGTTCTTGATTTCTGTCCAGTATACGTAAAAGACAACTGCCAGAATAAAGATGAATGTCCAGTTAAAATTCTCAGTGCTTCTTACAACAACGCTACTTACCTTCTGCATTACCTCTGCAGAACCTGTTCCCCAAAACACAAACATGCATCAAACCTCCTTTTTTATCTGCATTTCCTGCATCATTAACTATCTTACTGAATAAGCTTAAACACACTTCTTCAGTACCTGATTATATCTTCGAATATGAAAACTGTCCGTCGCTGACAATTATTCCGTCCTCATGTCTAAGTGTCACCGCTGCGATACAGGTGCGTGAACCCCTGTGCCTGATCACCGCCTCAGCATACAGGTATTCATCGCTAAGCTCTGTACTCTTGTAAAACTGCATGCTGCAGTTCTGAGTAACATAGATGTCTCCTGCTGCTCTTGCGGCTGCCCCGCCTATTACATCAGCAAGAGAGTTATATATACCTCCCGTTACATGTCCGAGAAGGTCGGTCATAGCCTCTGTCACTTTGATGCGTCCTGTTGCAGAATACTCATCCTTGCTTATAATTTCAATATTCAGGTTATTTAAAAATGGATAATTTTCTTTCATTGCTGTTCTCCGATTTAAAACAGTACAGTATTCCGTACTTCAGATAATTCTATATAAGTATACCGTTGCAGTGGTCTACTTCATGTTGAATTATCTGTGCGGTAAAGCCTGTGAATTCAGCCGTAACAGTCCTGAAGCCTGCATCCTGAAAGGAAACCCTGATGCGTTCATATCTCGTCGTCCTGCGAATACCTGCAAGTGAAAGGCATCCTTCTTCAGTTTCGTATTTGCCGGATTTCGCTACTATCATCGGGTTATACATCAGCATGAACATACCATCATTATTGATAGCGATTATATTCTTGAGCTCGCCTATCATATTGGCAGCCATGCCTACACACTCATCCTGATATGACATGAGTGTCTGCAGCAGGTCCATGCCGATCTGTATATCTGCCTTTGTTGCCTGTACGGATCTGCGTGACAGGAACAGCGGGTCCCTCATTATACTTCTAACCATTTTATTCTACTCCATCGTGTTTCTGCCGGCATGTGTTACACGCCTTTATATCTGTATTTATCGAGATCTACATAGTAGTCATCTGAAACTTCAACACCATCCGCCTCAAGCCTTGCCTTCTGTGCATCTATTCCGCCGAATCCGAACTGACTGCTCAATTTCCCCTTGCTGTTTACTACCTTAAAGCACGGATATCGCTCAGGATCCGGGTTTCTGTGCAGGTAATTACCGACTACCCTCGCCATCCCGGGGTTACCAAGATACTCTGCAACCTGCTTGTATGTTACCACCCTTCCGCCCGGTATCGTGAGCAGGTATTCGCAGATTGCCTCCATAATATCGTCTCTCATTACTCTGTCTCTTCATCAACGTGAAGGATTACCGGCTCGTGCTTGCTGTACGGAAGATACCGGTCAATAAAATCAGAAGTCAGAATGCTTATATGCGCATTGTTGGTACCATCATTGCACGCATGAAATTTTCTGTCCATAAGCTCCTCGTCTATTACCAGCTTGACTCTGCAGTCTTTGTCATGTACAAGACTGAACGGAGTCGTTGCACCGATAGTAGTTCCGAGATACTCCTTCAGGCACTCTTCCGGTGCAAAAGAAAGTCTGGATACGCCCAGTGCCTTGGAGAAGATTTTGGTCTTGAACCTCTTATCCCCTCTTGTCACATACAGATAGAAACTCGTTTCCTGTCGGTTGCAAAGGAACAGATTCTTAACAATATCAGTTCCAAGCTTAGCATCAACAGCCTTGCATTCATCCATAGTAACAACATAGTCGTTCTCAACACGATCAAAAGGAATGTCGAGAGTCGCGAGAGCTTCATATATCTCCCTCTGCGTATCATTCTCGAAGTTCTGAGGAGCTTCGTGATTAATCTCACTTACATAAAACATGTGCCTTTCCTTTCTGAACTACTTAAGCTTCTTTTCCCATTCGGATTCTTTAAAACCCGGCAGTACAAAGTCATCACCCACCAGCAACGGTCTCTTGACGAGCATACCGTCCGTAGCAAGCAATGCATACTGCTCTTCTTCACTCATCTCGGGCAGTTTATCCTTGAGCTGTAGGTTCTTATATATCAGTCCTGATGTATTAAAAAACCTCTTCAATGGAAGTCCGCTCATATCGTGCCACTTCTTAAGCTCTTCTACGGTAGGATTATTTAATTTAATATCTCTGTATTCATATTTGATTCCATTATCGTCCATCCAGCGCTGTGCTTTGGCACATGTACTGCACTTCGGATAGCATATCAGTGTAAGCATGTCATTATGTCCTTTCTTAGATTTCTGTATTGTATAATACTCAATCCAATTCTGTTCACTCAACAGAAACGTTAACCTTTGCTTCAGGATATGCAGCACTAATCAGAGTTTTGATTTCCAGAACGGCCTGATCATCTGCTCTATCAAGGAAGTCTGTTCCCAGAATTTCCTTCTCCTTCTTCTCCTTGCCTGTCTTGCGGATTTCGTTAGTATTTTCAGGAGTTACCCTGTTGAAAAGACCGTTCTTGATAGCAATAATCTGGATACTGTCTTCATCGATCTCGTGACTGAGGATCTCACTGTGAGGAAGCTTTACATCAATGGTTCCAAGAGTATCGTTGGCATCGATTTTAATCTTGTCCGCATTGATTCCTGCCTTGATTGTTCCGTTAAAGGTAAGCTGCATCTCCTTGGAAGTAAACGGAATGTCTACTCCGAAAAGCTGCTTTGCGTCTCCTTCATAGGTTTCCATGACTGTGTATGTCTCCTCCTCAGTTGCAAGCTCAGCAACCTCTTTAACCTGCTCCTGAAGAGTAACAACATTAAATTGCTCTCCAAGGCTTCCCAGGTAGAAATGGTCAACAGCAATACCTGCGCCCACACCGATAACAAAAGCGAAAATAACCGATAACACTCTCTTCATTTAATTCTTCCTCCAATTGTCTGTTTTATATTTTCATTCAGTTTCAAACTGATTATATGCATTTTTAATCATTCAGCAGTCCGTCTTCTTCAAGCAGCTGGCGTGAAGTATTGATTGCAGCCGCTTCAAGCTGAGGGAAAAGCTCCATATTATATGCAAAAGCCTTTGTAAAGTCCGGCCTGTCGAGCAGCTCTTCACCCTCGCAGAAGCTCTCTTCAAGCAGAAGATTAGCGATCATCAGATACACAGTCTTAATATCCGGGCCGAATTCCACTACCCTCTGATAGTCAATGCCTATTTCATTGAAGGCAAGGTCTCTATATACATTGGTGAAATCCTCTTCGAATCCCTCATACTGTCTTTCCAAAGCCTCCAGCAGCTCATCCATGCATTCCATTCTGAATGCCCTTATGACCGAAGTCAAAGTATCTATGTTGCCCGGCTCTCCTGCCTCAACCCTTTCCTTCATTGTGTCATATACATAATATTCGTTATTGTCATAGAGCTTTTTTACCATCTGATTCATAATGATGGTCAGGTATCTTTCTCTGCCTCGGTTAGTATCAGCAAAAAGCATGTTGATTTTCCTTTCTGTATTCAGTATTTATTATCAGATTACGATTATCCGTTATCCGTCATTTCGCATACACATCCTGCTGATCATTCAGCCGGAGTAATTTCGAAATGCTGTCTGTCATGTCCCTGCAGCCATTGCTTAAGATCTGCTTCATTATACGGAATGTCTCTTCCGCTCTCATAAGAGTAAGCGCAATCCTTGGCATAGTATATTCCGTCTTCATATCTCCAGAATACTATGACATGCCCTCCCGGTTTGAACCGTCTGTCTCCCCACATGTTCAGGAAATCACAGTTACGTGAGCTCGCCCAGATTACGCTGTTCTCCTTCTCAAGAACCTCTCTGAAAGCTTCTGCAGTCCTCTCCATCACATGCGACTCGATACCGAACATTGCCCGATTTGCTTCATTGAGCCTGATAGTGACATCTCCTCCGCATACGCATTTTCCTTCCTTGTCGGCCGTATGAAGCTGGTCCAGACCATACTCCTTCCTGATGTCGTAAACGTCCTTAGGCGTATAATCCCTGCCTGTCAGAAGATCTATGCACATCGTAAGACTGATCAGTCCGCAACCATGGTGTCGCACATTACTCTCCCAATATGGGAGGTGAAACCATGGATCAGACTCATTCACCTGGCTAAAGTATATACTTTCTCCTCTTTCACTGTATTTCATTTTCTCTATTCATGCAAAGCGATCGTAGCCTTGACCGCCCTTCTCCAGCCTGCAAGCTTATCCTGTCGCTCACCGTCACTGATAGTCGGCTCATAAGTCTTGGAAATCTCTCTGTTAGCAATTATATCCTCAAGAGATTCGTAATATCCGACAGCCAGACCTGCGAGATATGCTGCGCCAAGAGATGTAGACTCAATCGATGAATATCTTACGACCTTAACATCTGAAATGTCCGCCTGGAACTGCATCAGCATGTTGTTAAGTGCCGCACCGCCGTCTACCTTCAATGTGTTTATTTTATCTTCAATATCCGCTTCCATAGCTTTGAACAGATCCTCATTCTGATATGCAAGCGATTCCAGAGTTGCTCTTACTATATGCTCAATCCTGGTTCCTCTGGTAATTCCGAAGATGGAGCCGCGTGCTTCTGGATCCCAGTATGGTGCTCCAAGTCCGGCAAAAGCAGGAACCACATACACACCTGCTGTATTGTCCACACTCAGCGCTATGTCTTCTGAGTCCTTGGCATCCTTGAAGAACCCCATCTCATCCCTAAGCCACTGAATTGCAGCTCCGCACACGAATACCGAACCCTCAAGCGCATAATAGACCTTGCCATTCAATCCCCATGCAATAGTGGTAAGAAGTCCGTTCTTGGAAGGAACAGGCTCTTCTCCTGTATTAAGCAGCATGAAATTTCCTGTTCCATAGGTGCTCTTTACATCGCCTTTGTTAAAGCAGGTCTCTCCAAAGAGGGCTGCCTGCTGGTCTCCGGCAGAACCTGTAATCGGAATCGGTCCTCCAAAGAGGTCCTTTATTGTTTCTCCGTAATGTGCCGAACACTCTACCGGTGTCGGAAGCATGCACATAGGAACGTTCATCAGCTCGCAAAGCTCTTCATCCCACCGGAGCTTATTTATATCGAAAAGCATCGTTCTGCACGCATTGGAATAATCTGAAACGTGCACCTTGCCGCCGGTCATTTTCCATATCAGCCAGCATTCAATCGTTCCGAAAAGCAATTCGCCCTTCTCCGCACGCTCTCTTGCGCCTTCAACATTATCAAGGATCCAAGCCAGCTTAGTACCCGAGAAATAAGGATCAGCAAGAAGTCCTGTTTTGGCCCTAATCATTTCTTCATGAGGCTTCAGCTTAATTGCATAATCCGCAGTTCTGCGGCACTGCCATACGATAGCATTGTAAATAGGTTCACCGGTTTCTCTGTCCCATACAACGGTCGTTTCACGCTGATTGGTAATTCCGATAGCTGCGATATTCTCGTAGTTCAAGCCCGCTTCGAGAATTGCCTCCTGTGCAGTTCCCATCTGAGTAGCCCAGATTTCCATCGGGTCGTGTTCCACCCAGCCTTCGTGAGGAAAAATCTGTGTGAATTCCTTCTGTGCAACACTGATAACATTGCCCTTCTTGTCGTAAATAATCGTTCTTGAACTTGTAGTGCCCTGATCGAGCGCCATAATGTACTTGTCCATTTCGACCTCCGTAATCGAATCAGAGTGATAAGTGTTCGGCATGCTTTATACGAAAAGCGCCATTATCGAATTGCTTATATCTATGCCTGTTTCCGTAAGGCGAATACCTTCATCATCTATTATCAGATGTCCTGTCTCTTCGAAGCTATGTGCATCTTTCATGGCTTCTTTATAATATTGACGGAAGCCTTTTTCGTCTCTCGTAAGTCCCGCTTCCTCCAGAGGAACATCTGCGAATTTCACGCCTTCAATGCGTCTGAGCCCCAGAAATACAGACTCACTTATATTATCATGAGCTGTATTGACATGCTCCTCTTCCACAGGCAGCTTGCCGTCTCTGATTGCTGCCTCATAATCCGACAGCTTTGTGAGATTTCTGTATCTTGTCCCATGCTCAAAGCCGCTTGCTCCAAGTCCTATTCCGACATACGGCGTCATACTCCAGTACTTGGAATTGTGCCTTGACCTCCTGTCATCACACTGTCCGTCATGCTGTCCGTCATGCTGTCCGTCATGCTCAGCCATCCTTGCAAAGTTGGATATTTCATATTGCTCATATCCAAGTGCTTTGAGCATGCTGCAGCCCCGATGATATGTCTCGCGGTCAACATCGTCGGATACTTCTTCTATCGCACCCGACTCCCACTGTTCGAAGAGCGGTGTTCCTTCTTCAAGCTGGAGGCTGTAGAAGGAAATATGTTCAGGCTCCAGCTCGGCTATTTGCCGGATATCCTCCATCGCCTCCTCAAGCGTCTCTCCCGGAACAGAGAAAATAATATCCAGATTAATATTGTCAAAGCCCGCTTCTCTTGCAAGTGCAATGTCACGTTTAACGCTTTCGCTGTCATGAATTCTGCCAAGATACTTCAGCCTGTCATCGTCCATAGACTGCACGCCCATGGATAGCCTGTTAATTCCCATGCGTCGATACGACTTAAGTGTACTCAAGGCAGAATCATTATCATCCCCAAGAGTTCCCGGGTTGGCCTCTATTGTAATCTCCGCATCCTCACTTATACTGAATTGGGTGCGCACAGAGTCGAGAATTCTCTCTATCTGCTCAGGCTTCAGTACGCTCGGTGTTCCGCCGCCAAAGTACACAGTATCGCACACATCCGTTACGGACCGCATCCCGATCTCGTTTATCAGGGATTGCACGTACTCTTCCCTTGTCCGCTCATCCGATGGTGCCGAAAGAAAAGCACAGTAGTTGCATTTCCTGACGCAGAAAGGTATGTGAATGTATATTCCCGTATTCTCTTTCAAGCTATTTCCATTCTCCTACTTGCCGTCATCAAGCTTGAGTACTTCTGTGAACGCTTCTTGCGGAACCGTGATCTGACCGAACTGTCTCATTCTCTTCTTTCCGGCCTTCTGCTTCTCAAGGAGCTTCTTCTTACGCGAAACGTCTCCTCCGTAGCACTTTGCAAGAACGTCCTTGCGATATGCTCTTACTGTCTCTCTTGCTATTACCTTCTGTCCGATTGCTGCCTGAATAGGAACCTCGAACTGGTGGCGAGGAATGATATCCTTGAGCTTCTCGCAGATGCCTCTGCCCTTAGCATTTGCCTCCTCTTCAGGAACAATTGTTGAAAGTGCATCTATGAGCTCGCGGTTAAGCAGAATATCCAGCTTAACAAGGCGTGCCTGCTGATAGCGCAGGAACTCATAGTCAAGCGATGCATATCCGCGAGTCCTTGATTTAAGCGCATCAAAGAAGTCGTAAATTACCTCATTCAGCGGCAGCTCGTAATGAAGCTGCACTCTCGTCTTGGTCAGATACTCCATATGGATCATCTTTCCTCTTCTGTTCTGGCAAAGAGTCATTATGCTGCCCACATATTCATTAGGTGTCATAATATCCGCCTTAACTATCGGTTCCTCTATGTGCGCAATTTCCATAATATCCGGCAGGTTCGAAGGGTTCTGTATCCACTTCACGCTGCCGTCCTTCATTACTACCTTGTAAATAACTGAAGGCAATGTTGTAATAACGTCCAGATCAAACTCGCGCTCCAGTCTCTCTGTGATTACATCCATGTGAAGCAAGCCCAGAAATCCGCATCTGAAACCATAGCCGAGAGCCGCCGAATTCTCAGGTTCGAAATTGAATGCGGCATCGTTGACCTGAAGCTTCTCCAATGCATCCTTTACATTCTCGTACTTCTCTCCCTCTGCAGGGAAAATACCGCAGTAAACCATGGACTGTGCTTTCTTGTATCCCTTAAGCGCAGTATCGCATGGATTATTAGCAAGTGTAATGGTATCTCCTACACGGGCATCCGCAACCTGTTTGATGCTGCCGCAAATATATCCTACTTCACCAGCCTTAAGCTCGTCTGCCGGAAGCATTCCCGGTATGCAGTAGCCAACCTCAGTTACTTCATAGTTCTTGCCGGTATTCATCATCTTGATGATGTCGCCCCTCTTAACTGCTCCGTCGAAAATTCTTGTATAAATTACGACACCCTTGTAGCTGTCATAATAGCTGTCGAAAATCAGTGCTTTAAGCTTGCCCTCCGGATCGCCCTGTGGTGGCGGAATTACCTCGACAAGCTTCTCGAGCATTTCGTCTATTCCCATGCCTGTTTTGGCTGAGATCTTCGGTGCCTCTGACGCATCGAGACCGATGATGTCCTCGATTTCCGCTTTGGCCTCCTCCGGACGTGCGCTGTCAAGGTCCATCTTGTTCAGAACCGGAAGTATCTCAAGGTCCTCATCAAGTGCCAGATATACATTGCCCAGAGTCTGCGCCTCAACTCCCTGTGTAGCGTCTATCACGAGAACCGCACCGTCGCATGCGGCGAGAGATCTTGACACCTCGTAATTGAAGTCAACGTGTCCCGGTGTATCAATCAGGTTAAGAATATATTCCTGTCCGTCGTTGGCCTTGTACTTAAGTCTTGTAGTCTGCAGCTTAATAGTGATACCGCGCTCTCGCTCGATATCCATATTGTCTAGATATTGCTCCTTCATATCTCTGGACTGAACTAGACCTGTCTTCTCAATCAGTCTGTCGGCCAGTGTCGACTTGCCGTGATCGATGTGAGCAATAATGCTGAAGTTACGTATATTGTTCAAATAGCTCATATAAATCTCTCCGTTCCTGTAAGCGCCCGGTATATCTGCGCATATTCATA
Organism: Candidatus Crickella caballi; assembly: GCA_018064665.1. GTDB lineage: Bacteria > Bacillota > Clostridia > Peptostreptococcales > Anaerovoracaceae > Crickella > Crickella caballi. Next base: position 17,999 of record JAGHUV010000005.1, read on the forward strand.
GTTATTATAACATTTATGCGGGTTTTTATGCTATTTTTCGCAATAAAAAAGCGAAGGGAGACACTCCTTCGCTTTAGCGTATTTAACTGATACGCGTGTGGGGACGGGTGAGTTTTACTTTGCCTCGATTGCTGCGAGAATGTCAGCCTTAGTAGCCTTAGCAGGAACCTCGATTCCCATCTTCTCAGCGATTGCGAGAAGCTCGTCCTTCTTCATAGAAGCATCAGCCTTAACTGTTTCTTCTACAACAGGTGCTTCCTCTACAGGAGCAGCCTTCTTTACAGCCTTCTTAGCAGGCTCAGCCTTTGGTGCTTCACCACTCTTAAGAGCGTTCAGCTTCTTAGCGAATCTAGCTACGGTTCTGGAAGCAGCCTTCTTGTGGAAAGTTCCCTTTGCAGCAGCCTGCATGAGCTTCTTTTCAGCAAGCTTGAAAGCCTTTTCAGCGCCTTCTGCATCACCGGCAGCGATTGCAGCCAGAAATGCCTTCTCAGCTTCCTTGACATGGTTCTTAACTCTGATGTTACGAGCCGTCTTCTTGTCGATAACTTTGATTCTCTTCTTTGCGGATTTAATATTTGCCATTAATTTTACCCCACTTTCATTTAATAATGTATTAATTCGCAACGGCTATTATATTTGAAAAGTTCAGTAATTACAATAGCTTTAAAGAATTATTGAGAGTTTTTCTACGGCCTCCATTGTCGGATCACACGCAATATGACCACTTTCGCTCCCTCTTTTATCCATCTGCTCGTCAACTTACTTATTACTTATTACTTATTGCGTATGACCTTGCACATTGCGTACTGCGTATGACCTTGCACATTGCGTACTGCATATGACAATTTGCTCACATATTCATGCTTTTCAACAAAAACATCTCGAAAACCTGCAAATGACAACCTCAAAAAACTGTGCTGATTAGAAACCTGCATTTAGTTTATATTAGCAATACATGCAGGAGCGAAAGAATTAATACAAGCTCCAGCATTAGCATCAACAAAAGCATCATAAATAATCAGGAGGTTAATATATGTATTTCAATTGCACAGAAAGTGTCAGGCGTGATCTTGACTGTGAGAAAAAGATGTTAGCAAAATTTAATCATAGAATGTCATACCTCAAAAAATACGAGGGCTATTATCTTAAAATAAGCGAGAGCCACAAAACCCCGCAGTACTATATGGTTAAAAGAGAAAACGGGAAAGAGCTCCATCAATACCTGAAAAAGAATGAGCAGAGAATAGTAGATGAACTTCAGGAGTATCGTTACCTAAAGTACTCCATTGACGCATGTATTCGCAACATCAGTTGCATGGAAGCCCTTCTTTCTCAGTATAAAAGCTTATCTCCAGCCGATGTTACCAAGAATTTTGGCCGTGCATATCAGCAGCAAAACAACGCTAATGCACTCATATATTCCTACAGGAATACTCGAGACTGGATTTCATCCAAAGAATCAGTAAAGTCAGCACATGAGATATATCGTCCCGAAGGCCTGATACATATAGCAGGCGACGGCACCGCAAAGAGATCCAAGTCCGAGGTCGTCATTTCCGATTGCCTTAATTCTCTCGGTATACCGCATATATACGAATGTCCAGTTAAAGTGAATGGTTACAGGCTTTTGCCTGATTTTATATGTCTCGATGCTTCTACAGGACAAGAAGTCCTTATCGAGCATTTTGGCTATATGGCAGAAGACAGCTACCGTGAAAAGACCTATGAAAAGCTTGAGAATTACATCAATGCGGGCTATTTAATAAATGTTGATTTGCTTGTTTTCTTCGAAGACATTAACGGGAACATAAATGCAGAATCTATTTATAATATGCTCCGGACAAGATTTCACAAATAGCATTTGTTGTCCCTCATTTAGACTATCAGCAATTCACTCCTTAAATCGCGTTTGACACGAGCAAACCTTATAATTTGACGTCTTGCGTAGGTATAGTAATTATACTCTGACACAATTTGAAGCACCTAATGATGTTTATAATGCACTATATACATACGCAAACTACGCAAAACGGCTATTTGCTCGTGTTTTTTTGTAGTCAGAAAGCAACGCAAAACTCGTTCTTTTTATAAATTCATATTATTTTACGTACGTAGAGTGTCTTATATGCTCACTTGCTCGTGTCAAACGCCATTTTTAAAATTGAAAACACAAAAATTCGAGTGCTCCTTCCCCGTAAAACGGCAGGTGAAAATAACCTATAGAAAACTGCCGCAGCGTTTGCTGCGGCAGTCTCATGTATAGAAGATCTGTTACTATTTTCCGTATTTCTCGATCAGTCTCTTGAATCCAGGCATTGAGTTCTTGATCATCTCGTTGGATACGCAGTACGAAAGTCTGAGGTATCCAGGGCAGCTGAATCCTGAACCAGGAACGATGAGGATATTCTCCTCAAGCTTTGCAGCTTCTGAGAATGCGAAGTCATCTCCGTTAGGTGCCTTCATGAAAAGATAGAAAGCGCCATCAGGCTTAGCACACTCATAACCCATCTCAGTGAGTCCGTTGTACAGGTCGTTTCTGTTCTCGTCATAAGCAGCGAGGTCAGGATCGCATCCAACGCACTCCTCAACTACTCTCTGAATGAGTGTTGGAGGGCAAACTGAACCGATTTCACGAGCTGCACCTGCAACTGATGCATAAACAGCTTTGCCGTCTTCGCACTTAGCCGGTACATATACATAACCGATACGCTCACCTGGGAGTGAAAGGCTCTTTGACCAGGAGTAGCATACGATAGTGTTGTCATAAACTTCAGGAATAAATGTTACTACTGCATCGCCGTATACGAGTTCTCTGTAAGGCTCGTCTGCGATGATGTAGATTGGGTGGCCGTATTCAGCAGCCTTCTTCTTAAGAACCTCTGCGATCTTCTCGAGAGTTTCCTTAGTGTAAACAACGCCTGATGGGTTGTTAGGTGAGTTGATAACAACTGCTACAGAGTTCTCATCGATAGTCTCCTCAAGTGCCTCGAGGTTGATCTGGAAGTTAGGAACGTCTGCTGCAACTGTCTTAACCTTTCCGCCGCCTGCTGTAAAGAATACATTGTACTCAGGGAAGAAAGGTGCTATGCATACGAAATTATCCTCCGGCTTGCAAGTCAGTGCGCATGCTACAGAAACAAGTGCAGGTGCGCATCCGCAAGTCATGAAAATCTCGCTTGCCTGTGCGTTTGTAGTGAATCTTTCTCTAAGATTAGCAGCGATTGCTTCTCTTGTGCTTTCGAATCCAGGTGCCATTGAATAACCGTGGAGCAGGATAGAACTCTCTTCATCAACAAGCTTCTTAATTGTCTCATTTACCTTTGCCGGTGCAGGAATGCTTGGGTTTCCAAGGGAATAATCGTAAACTTTGTCCTTGCCGATTTTCTTAGCCTGCTCCAGTCCGTAGGCGAACAGCTCACGGATGATGCTTGGTGCTGTACCATAGCCATAATACTTCTCATTAACCATAACTAATCTCCTTTACAAAACTTTTTAATTTACTGTACTCTGTTTTGTTTTATATAGCACGCTGTCGTGCTTAGTAACCTTCATGAAAACATCTATGCTGTCATGCATTTACATGTTACAGCTTTATGTCTCTGTGTCTTTCGAGTTCCAACTTTTCTCTTGCCATCTCCTTCATTCCCTTGATGTCGACCTTGCCGACGCTGTTCAGAGGGAATTCCTCCAGGAAAATTACATATTTAGGAACCTTGAATGCCGCAGCCTGACTGCGAACTATATCTCTTACTTCCTCTTCAGTAACATCCTCGTTACCTTCAGCTGATTTCACAACCATCGCGCATACTTCTTCTCCGTAATGCGGATCCGGAACTCCGATGACCTTAACTTGAGCAATTCTCTCATCCTGGCCTATCATCTCCTCTACTTCACGCGGAATGATATTTTCTCCGCCGCGAATAATGAGCTCCTTCAGTCGACCGAGATAATACAGCACGCCATCTTCGTCCTTCTTGACGATATCTCCGGTCCTGAACCAGCATCCGTTGATGAACGCCTTCTCAGTCTCCTCAGGCATGCGGTAGTAGCCTCGCATTATATTGTATCCCTTTACGCAAAGCTCGCCTCTTTCACCGGCAGGAAGCTCCTCGCACGTAATTGGGTCAATTACCCTGCACAAAACATGCGGAAATGGCTTTCCAAGCGATGTTGATCTGAGTTCGAGTGAATCTGTCAGCTTGCCCGCAGTGATACCCGCTGTTGCTTCAGTGGCTCCGAGTGACGGTACAAGCGTAAAGTCCAGTTTCTCACAGATTTCTCTGAAAAATTCCGGGAAATAAGGTGCTCCTCCAATCATGCCCGTTCTTAATGTAGATACATCGTAGTCACCTTCCTCATATCTTCTCAGAATACTTGAGAAAAGAGTCGGTACTGCTGTAAGAATTGTACAGCCTTCGTCCTCGATCATCTTAAGAACCGTTCTGGCATGCTTGTCCTCAGGTATGCATATCATCGCACCCACTGATACCGCTGCAAGAATAATAGCAGTGATAGAAAAGCAGTGATACATCGGCAGAACTGCAACATAACGGTCATTTTCAGTCGCGCCCAGGGTTTTAGCCTGGAAGTGGGCAGTTGTTACTCGATTAAAGTGTGAAGTAAGAACAGGCTTGGAAACTCCTGTAGTGCCGGAACTGAACAGAATAGTGTCATCATCGTCAAATCTGACCTGAAGCTTGTATCCGTTCAATTCGACATCGGATATCGAGGCTCCTCTCTTGATGTAGCTATCAAGTTCACGCTGACTGATAAGACGGACCATTCTCTTGAACTCGGCACAAAGTGACTCACAGTGACCACTCGGATCCGCTCCGGTGATCATATATGTAATGTCCGCACTCTCAATGCAGTGCTTTACCTCATGTTTAGAGAAAGTCGTGCATATAGGACATACAACTGCACCGATTTTCCACAGCGCAAAGAAAGTACATACGTTGGTTGCAGTATTTCCCGCAAAGATGCCTATATGTTCGCCCTTTCTGATTCCCAAAGACAGAAAACCTTTGGCCATGTCATCAGAAATTTTATTAAGTTGTCTGTAGGTGTAGCAATGTTCAGAATCCTTAACGGCAATGTTTGACGGATGCATAATTGCCATCGTCTCAAGGACCTGACCCAATGTCTTCCTGATTCCCCAAGCCATAATTACTCCCACTCTCAGCAGTAGCTTACGGCATCCCCAATATAAGCATTGGGAATGCCGTAGTAAAACTCGTTATTAAGCTTCTGCCTTTGCTGCTCTGATTGACTCAAGCAGCAGAGGTCCTACCTTGAACAGGTCGCCTACGATACCGTAGTCAGCGATTTCGAAGATAGGTGCAGCATCGTTCTTGTTAACTGCGATGATGCACTCTGACTCCTGCATTCCGGCCTTGTGCTGGATAGCTCCGGAGATACCGAGTGCGATGTAAACCTTAGGATGTACAGTCTTTCCTGTCTGTCCTACCTGGTGGTCAGCTGAGATCCAGCCTGCATCTACAACGGCACGGGATGATCCAACAACGCCGCCGAGCTCTTCAGCGATTTCCTCAGCGATCTTGATTCCGCCTTCAACGTCCTTGGCAATACCACGGCCAACGGATACGATGAAGTCAGCACCGATCAGGTCTACCATCTTCTTAGCAGCCTTAACGATCTCAACAACCTCAGTGTGGATGTCAGATGCCTCAAGCTTGAACTCAGGATGAACGAGTTCACAAGCTGCAGCCTTAGCTTCGTCGAAAGCTCTCTTCTGCATTACGCCCGGACGAACTGTTGCCATGGCAGGTCTGAATCTTGGGCAAACGATAGTTGCCATCAGGTGTCCGCCGAAAGCAGGTCTTGTCATCTTGAGGTTAGTGTTTACGTCAAACATCTTAGTCTCGAAGTTTGTGTTGTCAACGTCGAGTGATGATCCGTCACGCAGGAAGTTGATGTATCCGTTGAGGTCTACATCCAGGTGTGTACAGTCTGCACAAAGTCCTGTGTGAAGTCTTGCTGCACAACGAGGAGCAAGGTCTCTTCCGATGTTGGAAGCTCCGAAGATCATGATCTCAGGCTTGTATTCCTGAACCATGTCAGCGATAACCTTAGTGTATCCGTCAGTTGTGTAGTTCTTGAGAAGAGGGCTGTCACATACGAGCACCTTATCTGCACCGTATCCGCCCAGTTCCTTAGCGATTCCGTCCATATCCTCGCCGAGCAGGATTCCGTGAAGTTCACATCCCAGCTCATCAGCAAGCTTACGGCCCTCGGAAATAAGTTCAAAAGTTGTAGGCATCATTTTGCCTTGACGCTGCTCACAGAAAACCCATACATTCTTGAAGGCAGCAATATCAGCACTATTATAAGCCATTTTCAATACCTCCTTTAAATGATGTGTTTGCTTGTCAGAATACCAACAAGCTCGTCAGTTGTCTCTTTGCCGGAACCCTCAAGCATCATGCCAACACCCTTCTGTGGTGGAGTGAATGACTTGTAGATGTTAGTCGGGGATCCCTTGAGACCGATCGTAGTTGCATCGATAAGTTCGTGGTCCTTAAGAGCTTCGTAGTCCATAACCTTGAGCGGCATGTCCCAGCACTCCTCAGTTCCCTTAACTGTCATATATCTTGGAGTATTGAGTTCCTTGATGCAAGTGATCATGCAAGGTGTCTGAACCTTGACAACCATGTATCCGTCCTCAAGCATTCTGTTGATAGTAAGAGTATTTCCGTCCTTTACGATCTGTCCTGCATATGTAACCTGTGGAAGGTGAAGCTTCTCAGCGATCTGTGGTCCAACCTGTGCAGTATCTCCGTCGATAGCCTGACGACCTGCAATGATGATATCTTCATCATCTACACCGTAAGTATCGATAGCAGCTGCGATGATCTGAGAAGTAGCATATGTATCGGAACCACCGAATTCTCTTGCAGAAATCAGTACTGTCTCATCAACGCCCATAGCCATGAGCTCTCTGAGCATTCCTGCTGCAGGAGGAGGTCCCATTGTGAAAGCTACAACCTTGTAGCCATACTCATCCTTGAGTGAGAGTGCAGCTTCGATAGCATTCAGGTCATCAGGGTTGATGATTGTCTGCATTGAAGCTCTGTCCAGTGTTCCGTCTGCCTTAACAGCAACCTTGCCGGAGGTATCAGGAACCTGCTTTACTGTAACTAAAATTTTCATATTCCTTTTTCCCCCTTTCTACTTAAGCAATGCGCTGGAAATAACAACTTCCTGAATCTGGCTTGTTCCCTCGAAGATACTCATGATACGAGCGTCTCTGTAGATTCTCTCTACCTTGTACTCTCTGATGTATCCGTATCCGCCGTGGATCTGTACTGCCTTGTATGCGCATCTGTTTGCAGCCTCTGCTGCGAAGAACTTAGCAATTGAGCATGCCTTGCTTGCTTCCGGATCACCTGCATCCTTGAGCATAGCTGCGTGCCATACCAGCTGTCTTGCAGCCTCTACGTCAGCAGCCATCTCAGCGAGCATAAAGCTTACACCCTGGAAATCAGCGATCTTGCGTCCGAACTGCTTTCTTTCCTTGGAGTACTTAACAGCCTCATCCAGAGCAGACTGTGCAACACCTGTTGACATAGCTGCAACACCAAGTCTTCCTCCGTCCAGAGTCTTCATAGCATACTGGAAGCCCTTGTGGAGAGGTCCCAGAAGTCTTTCCTTAGGTACTCTTACGTCTTCGAATACTACGTCGCATGTAGGATATCCGTTGATACCCATCTTCTTCTCAGGTGCTCCGAGTGATACGCCTTCGCTGTCCATGTCAACGATGAACATTGAGATTCCGCGTGAACCCTTAGCTGAAAGATCTGTCTTTGCGAAAACAACGATCCAGTCTGCCATAGGAGCTCCGGAGATGAAGCACTTACGTCCGTTCAGGATGAAGTCATCGCCGTCAGCAACAGCTGTTGTGTTAGTTCCGCCTGCATCTGAACCTGCGCCAGGCTCAGTCAGTCCGAATACCATGATCTTCTCGCCTCTTGCTACTGGAGGAAGGAACTCTGCCTTCTGCTCCTTAGTACCTGCAAGCATGATAGGGCCGCCGCCCAGTGAGTTGGAAGTATTAGCATAGATCGAAAGAACTGCGTCCTGTCTTGCCAGTTCCTCTACCATCAGGCAGTAAGTGAGGCTGTCTGCGCCGCCACCGCCGTACTCAGCAGGGATCTTAACTCCCATGAATCCGTACTTAGCCATCTTCTTATGGATGTCCCAGTTAAATTCTCCTGTTTCATCCAGTTCGTCCTGCAGTTCCTTAGTGAACTCTGTCTCAGCGAATTCGCGGAAGAGTTTCTGCTGCAGAGCATGTTTCTGATCAAGAATCATATATTTCCTCCTTGTTTATTGTGGAATCTCGTGGCTTGACTTACCTTCAGTCAGAACCTCGTAGATACTGTTAACGCCGCACTCAGCCATCTGCTCAGCAGCTTCTTCTGTGAAGAATGCCATATGCGGAGTATGAACAAAATTAACGAATGAACGCAGATATTTGAGCTTGAACCAAGGCATTCCCTCAGTCTTAACAATATCTTCGTTGTGTGGTACGTGGATGATTCCTGTTTCGCCAGGGAAAGCGTCCATATACATTGCACCGATCTTCTCAGTTTCCATTCCCTCGATGATAGCATCGATATCAACGAGCTCGCCACGAGCATTGTCGATAAGGATAACGCCGTCCTTCATCTTGGACAGAGCTTCCTTGTTGATCATGCCTGTTGTGCTTGGCAGAAGTGGTGTGTGAATTGTGATAACGTCGGACTCAGCATAGATAGTGTCAAGGTCAACATACTCAGCGTATTCCTTAACAGCATCGTTCTGATATACATCATATGCCAGAATCTTACATCCGAAGCTTGAGAGGAGCTTGCAAACTGTGAATCCAATCTTGCCGGTGCCCATGACACCAACAGTCATTGTGCGGAGCTCTCTTCCCATCTTTCCCTTGAGTGTGAAGTCGTTATCATCTGTGTTGTACAGAGCCTTCTTGAACTTTCTGATTGAGATCAGAATGGACATTACTGTGTACTCTGCAACTCCGTTAGGTGCATATGCTCCGTTGCACAGCTTGAATCCAAGCTTGCGAGCATACTCAACGTTCATGTGGTTGTAACCTACACATCTTGAAGCCAGAACCTGTACTCCATATCCCTTAAGTGTGTCAAGAACCTCGTTGCTGTAAGTGGACTGTCCGAGAGTAGTAACTCCGTCAGCTCCTTCAGCCATTCCTACAGTAGTAGCATCCAGATTTGCTCCTGTGCTTACGAGTTCGATTCCGTACTTTTTGCAAAGTCCCTCAATTACAGGAACTTCATCAGGTCTTACTTCATATGCAGCAATTTTCATTTTTTATTCTCCTTTGACTTATAGTATTTGATTTATCTTCAGAATTACTTTAAATCGGAAGGCATAGGTACTGCAGCACCTGCCTCATACATTGCCTTAATTTCTTCTTCGCTGTATCCGTACTCTTTCAGAACTTCCTCAGTGTGCTCTCCAGGAAGCGGTCCTCTCTTGTACTCAGGGAGTCCGATCTCCTCGAACATCATTGGAGGTCTTACGAGAGTTCTCTTGTTACCATTCTCGTATTCCATCTCATAGAAGATGTTGGAAGCCCATGCCTGCTTATCCTCAAGCAGCTCGTCCCAGTTCTGAGCAACTGCGTATGGCAGGTCGTTCTCGTCGAAGATCTTGCACCACTCTTCGCATGTCTTGGATCCGATCAGCTCAACCAGGAAGTCATAGAACTCCTGCTTGTTAGCCTGAAGTGCAGCCTGTGGGTAGAATCTAGGGTCATCTACGAGTTCCTCATGTCCTACAGCCTTTACGAAGATAGGATAATGTCTGTCGTACTGTGGCATAGCCATCTGGAACCATCTTCCGTCCTTAGTCTTGTGGCATACTACCAGTGGATTAGCAAGAGTGGATCTCTTCATAGGGAACTGAGTCGACTCTGCGCCGTACTGTGAAGCCTGGAGCATCAGGGAGATATCCCATACAGCACTGTGGAACAGTGATACAACGACCTTGTCTCCTTCGCCTGTCATCTTTGCTCTGAACAGTGCAGCAAGAACTCCTGCAGCCAGGTTCATTGATACCTGGTGATCGCCGAATCCCTGAACTGTCAGCATTGGAGCGGAATCACTGTCTCTGAGTGGTCCGAGTACTCCGCCGCGAGCATAGAATGCTGTGAAATCGAATCCAGGCAGATCCTTGTCAGGACCGATCTCGCCGTATCCTGAAATATATCCGAATACGAGTGAAGGATACTTAGCATGGAGTGTCTCATAATCAAATCCCATTCTCTTAAGCGGGCTCTGTCTCATGTTGGTGATGAATACATCAGCCTCGGAGATCAGCTTATCAAGAACGTCATGGCCTTCCTGTGTCTTGGTGTTCAGCATGATTCCTCTCTTGCCTGCGTTCTCGAGGTCAAAAGAAGTGTTCTCGAAATGAGTAAGAGGTCTTCCTTCATTTACTGCTGTAAATCTCAGTGGGTCCATGTTAGGAGCCTCAACCTTGATTACGTCAGCACCGAGGTCAGCAAGAACTCTTGCAGTACAAGGAGCTGCGATGAAAGTAGAAAGCTCTACGACCTTGACTCCCTTTAAAGGTAATGTTTTTTCGCTCATTTTTTTCCTCCTATATTACATTGACAGCAGGTCCTTGAATGTCTCGAGGTTAGTTCTCACCTGCTCGAAACGTGTCATCTGTCTGTCAATTTCTACCTGTGTTACAGGAATGCCTGCCTTCTCGCAAGCCTTCTTGATCATTACGTAGTCAAACTCTTCAGGATCGCAGAACTTGGTCATTACGATGATCACGCCCTTCGCCTCTCTTGCCTTGGCTGTCTCAACGATCCAGTCAACTCTAGGCTTCTCCTGATTGTAGAGAACGCTGCAGTTATCCATTGCTGCAAACTTCTCTGCCAAAGCATACATTGCATCGTCACCTGCAGGTACGTCTGTGCGATACTGTCTTGACTGAGCTGCAACATCGTCTGCTACGATGCTGAATCCGAGTCCGTCGAAAATCTCGTTGAGTGCAGGTGCATCTGTAAGAATTCCGGAAACCACTACAGGCAGTTCAGCTGCAGTCTTCTCGTTCTTCTCGATTTCAGAGATAAGCTCTTCTACTAATGCAGTATGCTCTTCCTTAGTCATGAAGAATGCACTCTTGTAGATGTCGCTTCTCTCAGCTGCTGTGATCTCAGCATGCTCAGCAAGCACTTCATCGAGCTTACGCATTGCTGCGTTGTGCTTATTGTAAATCTCGTTGGATGCAGCCAGTGCAGCGTTATCAAACTTACCGCCGGCAGCCTCGAGATCCTTGGCAACTCTTTCATATCCTGCTTTGGTGAACCTGATGCCGTACTCAGGCTTTCTGTTCTGCGGATATGTCATAGGAATGAAAGGAATATCCTTAACCGCGTATTTCCAGTTCTCTCCGAGAGTCTTGAGTGTATCGCAAAGTGAAGGAATAACGATTGCACTTGCACCGTCATATGCTCCCTTGATACCGAGCTCAAGAATCGACTGAACGATGGAGCAGAGAAATGCAGGGCAGTATTCTTTAGCTCTGTCGATCTCGGTATCTGCACCCCATACTCCCATAGGCACAAAGCCCATGGAGTGGATCAGCTCTTCCGGTGTATATACAGGAGCTGCAAGAACGACCTTCTTGCCCTCTGCTATGTATTTGTCCATCTGTGCACGAGGATCAGCTGCCACCTCGTGGAATTTTTTCATAATTTCACTTGTCATAGCCACCCTCCTTACTTATTTGCTTCCATGATTTCCATCAGACCCTGAACTCTTGTGTCGTACTGAGCCTCTGAGAAGTTTCTCGGGTCTGCCTGGTCTCCGTCAAAGCTTGCAACCGGAATTCCACATGCTTCGCCGATCTGACGGCTCATCTCAGGCATGAATCCGCTCCAGAGCTTGCAGGAACGGTTGGTGTGTACCAGCAGTCCTTCAACACTGTCGTCCTTGCAGAGCTTGATTCTCTTATCTCTTGCCTTCTCAAGATTGATTGCGTTAGGAACACTGCAGTATGCAGCGATCATCTCATCGAAGGAGCTGTAGTCGAAGCCGAATGCATCAGCATAGATAGTTGTTACCATGTTGATACCGCGGCTCTTAAGTCCCTTGGATGTTGCTCTGAGGTATGGCCAGCAGGCGATACCCTCGAACATGATTCTGTATTTCTCTTCTTCACGGAATGTGCTTACGCCCTTCTCGTGGTTTTCTTTGTACTCCTTGAGAAGTGTTTCCATTGCCTCAGCTGCCTCTTCCTTACCACGTGCAGTTACCATTACTGCCATGTGGTTCAGCAGGTCAAAGCCGTTGAATGGTGAAGGTGTCCAATGAGCTTCTCCTGTTGCAGCAAGCCATGCTTTGCTTGATCTGCAGCTGAAGCCTGTAACCTCTTCGAACTTCTTGTCATCCCACTTGATGTTGAATAAATCTTCAAGCTGATGAACTGCGTCCCAGAACTGTGCACCGACATAATCGATGATTGCCTGTCCTACTTCGTAGTCAGGGTTGAACGGAATGTCTAAAATAATCATTGGGATATTGAGTTCCTGTGCAAGGTTCTCATACCACTTGATCATGCAATTGCAGATGTTGTTGCAGCACAGCAGTACATCCGGCATTGCTACATCCTGTTCAGGACACTCCTTCAATTTGGCATAAGCCAGACTTACTCTTGCATAAGCGCAGATATCGTTGGAATATCCCTCTGCCTCTGCTACATCGCACATTCTCTCTCCGGCTCCTCTTGCAGCGATTCCTGCTGCCTGGTTTTCCGGATAAACAGTTGCGATACCGAGAGTTTCAGGAATTTCTACAGGAAAGTTACTGGAAACCCATGCAACAGGCTTTCCCTGCTTCTTGGCTTCGATTGCATTTACGTAAGCGTCTCCTGCAATCTTGCCAAGCTTGTACTTGGCTGAATTAGGATCCACCGGGCGCGGAGCCTTTTTTACTTCTTCTGCCATTTGCTGTTCCTCCTTTGGTATTAATAGGTTTCGATATTACGAAACATTATTTATTTGCATATATCGATGCTCCTATAGCACCGAAATATTGTGCGCGTGAATCATATTCAATATTTACGCCGAGCTTCTCTGCGAGTGAATTGCGAAGATACTCATTAGCAGCAACTCCACCTGACATACAGACTCTTTCCTTAACCTGGATTCTTCTGACCAAAGCTCCCACTCTTGTCGCAACGCTTTCACAGATACCTGCGACGAGGTCGGCTCTTCCTACTCCATTTGCAAGCTGGCTGATTACCTCGGATTCAGCGAAAACAGTGCAGGTGCTGGAGATCGAAGCCGGCTCGCTTGACTCCATTGCGCATGCGGATAAATCCGAAATATCCATCTTCAGTATGTTGGCCATGACCTCGAGGAAGCGTCCGGTTCCGGCTGCGCATTTATCGTTCATAATAAAATTGGACATTTTGCCTTGGTCGTTCAAGCATATAGCCTTGGCATCCTGTCCACCGATATCAATTATTGTTCTAAGCTCATCTCCAAAGATGTAATAGGCTCCGAGCGCGTGGCATGTCAACTCACTGACCTCAGCGTCAGCTTCCTGATAGTTCATTCGTCCGTAGCCTGTAACAACAGTTCTTGCGATATCCTCCTGAGAAAGGCCGGATTTCTCCCATATAGCCTTGAGAGCTGTTTCAGGGCCGTCAGTTCCCATTCCGCCCACGCAAAGAGAAGTAGCAACAAGCTCTGTTCCATCCTTCATAATTGCGCATTTTGATGTTGTTGATCCGATATCTATTCCCAGCGTATACATATTGTTAAATAAAAAACTCGCTTTTATGCGAGTTCCGTAATACCATACAACACAACCTCATATAAACGTAACTCGTAAAATCGTGTTCCATGATTTAGTATTCAAGTGATAACTTATAAGATAGTTAAAGAAATAACATCTTTCACCACTTGTGATTATACTATCTGATATTTTTTTGTCAACGAATATGATTGTATTTACATGTACTTTTACAAAGCTGCTTTCCTACATGATTATGCCAATCGGGCAGTGATCACTTCCGAACACTTCATTGTAGATTTCCGCCTCTTTAAGACTGTCCTTTATCCTGTCTGAAACGATGAAATAATCGATTCTCCATCCCACATTTCTCTCTCTGGCTTTCATTCTGTATGACCACCATGAGTACTTTACGGTCTCGGGGTACATATATCTGAAGCTGTCCGTAAAGCCTGCGCCAAGAAGCTCTGTCATCTTGCCTCTCTCCTCATCCGAGAAGCCTGCATTTCCTCTGTTAGGGCCCGGATTTTTAAGGTCTATCTCGTTATGAGCCACATTAAGATCGCCGCAATATATTACAGGCTTAAGCTCATCAAGTTCCTTCATATATTCACGCATCGCATCCTCAAACTCACATCTGTAATCAATACGCGCAAGACCGTCCTGTGCATTAGGTACATAGCAGCAAATAAGATAGAACTCAGGATATTCCAGCGTTATAACTCTTCCTTCTTCATCATGTTCTCCATGAATTCCATATGCAACACTAAGCGGCTCACCCATGCTTTTACGTGCAAAGATCGCAGTACCGGAGTATCCCTTCTTTACAGCATAGTTGTAATATTCATAATAATCCTCCGGATGAAAATCCGCCTGGCCTTCCTGCATCTTGGTTTCCTGAAGACAGAAAAAGTCCGCATTCATCTCCTCGAAGATTTCCTCAAAGCCCTTCTTCAGCACTGCTCTGAATCCATTTACATTCCAACTGACAAATTTCATATCTACCTCACTTCATAGGACGCCGCTTTGATATCACGATATCCGTTAATACCGTGTACCAGTACATACGCATTGCCCTTCTCACTGTTCTTGACATAGGAAAGCGTATAGTCTTTACCTTCCCGCATTCTCCTGCCTTCAGCATCAGTAACTGTGGCCTTGACCTCGGCTCCCTTGCGCTTGTATTTTACTGAAGTCTTCTTAAGCGAAACATTGCATTTCTCTACCGAAATCCGCTTTCCCGGATTAACGCACCACATTCTGGTCGCTCCATCTTTATTGATATACATAAAGTCGTGGTCTACAGGCTTATCAATTCCGCCCACATTCACCTGATCGGAGCACTGCCAGAATCTGTACCCGGATTCAAGGCTGCACTCACCCGCAAACTCCGCAACCCACAGATTTGTCTCATTATCAATATAATTTGCATCCATATAATGCGTCAGCATGTCCGTATTGGCATATATTCCAGAGCTGTAACCCGCGTCTTCCACTGTCCTGCAGAAAGCAAGAACTATATCGTGATACATCGCTGCAGTGTTCATTGTTCCGGATTGAATTACCTTATCCAGTCTTCCTCCCGGATATATCTCATAATCGATGATAAGAGGCAAATCAATATCGTAGCCGTCTACTATATCGAGCAAAGCCCTGGCCTCTTCAACCGCCTCTTCCGTACTGGTTGCCTGCGAGTAATAGTACGCGCCTACCATAAGTCCGACCTTATTGGCTTCTGTCGCATTTCTGCTGAAGCAGCTGTCAACGTTCAGTGTTCCCTCTTTGGCACCTCTATAGCCCGCACGAATAAAAGCAAAATCCACTCCGCTTGACTTTACTTTCTTCCATTTAATGCTGTCTCCCTGATGCTCCGAAACGTCTATGCCGTTCAGAACGAGATGGTCCTGAAACTCAGCTTTGTGCGTATATCCTTCGTCACTGATGAATTCTGAGCTGTGCCAGCTTATATAGCTGCACAGTGAAGCAATTCCATAAATTATCAGGAGCAGAACCAAAAAAACACCTGCAATCCTTATGTACTGCTTCGGGCCGAGTTTGTGTTTTCTTCCGGCGGAAGCATGTTTTGCCTTTGCAGGGTCAGTTCTGTTGTCTGTCTTTTTTCTTATTTTCTTCATGTCCGTATTGTACCACAAGAGGAGGTTTTTCAAAAATACCAACTGTGAAATTGCGAAGCAGAATCTGCCGTCGAATAACCGGTAATAATATAAACTATCACCTAGCAGCCAAAGGATAATAAAACTGCCGGTTGTAATCGCCGGCAGTTTGTTAATTCAGATTGATGCAAATCTGTGCATCCTGCAGATGCTTTATGTTTTAGAACTTCAGTTTTTCAAATGCCTTCTTCTTAGGATAAGCATTTGTTCCCACTGCTCCGGCCATTTCTCTGATAGCCTTCTTTTCCTTCATGCTGAGCTTAGTAGGTACCTCTACGATAACCTTAACATAAAGATCTCCCTTGCGTCCTGTACGCACATTAGGTGCGCCCTTGCCCTTGAGTCTGAAGGTTGAACCCGTCTGAGTTCCCGCTGTGATGTTGTAGGAATATGTTTCTCCGAAGCCCGGAACATTGACCTTAGCACCAAGTGCAGCCTCTTCAAAAGTGATAGGTAAATCCAGATACAGATCGTCGCCCTTGCGTTTGTAGTAGCTGTGTGGTCTAACATTGATAACCAGATAGAGATCTCCATCAGGTCCGCCGTTCACGCCCGGGCCACCCTGTCCGCGCAGAGTGATGATGCTGTCGTTGTCTACTCCTGCAGGAATGTCTGCTTTGATCTTTACCTTCTTGCGAATACGTCCTGTTCCGCTGCAGTCAGGACAAGGATTCTCTATCATCTGGCCTGAACCGCCGCACTTAGGACAGGTTGTCACATTCTGGAATCTGCCAAAAGGAGTATTGCTTACCTGCGTTACCTGACCGCTTCCGCCGCACTGATCGCAAGTCTTCTTGCCCGTGCCCGCTTTGGCACCTGTTCCGTCGCAGGTCTTACACTTAACGTCTTTATTGATTTCGATCTGCTTGTTACAGCCGAAGAGAGCATCAGTGAAGTCTATGGTAATTGTCTTCTGGAGGTCCTGTCCCTTCTGCGGACCGTTACGTCTGCGTCTTGAACTGCCGCCGCCAAAGCCGCCGAACATATCAAAGATATCCTCGAATCCGCCAAAGCCACCGGCACCGCCGAATCCACCGAAGCCGCCGCCGAAAGGTCCCTGACCCGCACCGTAGTTAGGATCTACTCCAGCGTGTCCGAATCTGTCATATTTGCTTTTCTTGTCAGGATCGGAAAGCACCTCATATGCTTCGTTGATTTCCTTGAACTTCTCCTCGGCTGACTTGTCACCCGGATTCTTGTCAGGGTGATACTTCATTGCGCCTTTTCTGTACGCCTTCTTGATCTCGTCGTCCGAAGCACCTTTCTGAACACCAAGGACCTCATAATAGTCCCTTTTGTCTGCCATAATTACTCTCCTCTTGACCCTTAGTCGTCTACTACCTCGTAGTCAGCGTCTACAGTTCCGTCATTTGCCGGACCCTGCTGTGCTCCGCCGAAGTCACCCATGTTGTTAGGGTCAAAGCCCTGTGCACCTCCAAAGCCACCCATGTTGTTAGGGTCGAAGCCCTGTGCGCCGCCCTGTGCACCTGCAGCAGCCTGTGCTTCCTGATAGATTCTTGTTGAGATTGGATAGAATGCATTTGTCAGTGCTTCCATCTTAGTCTTCATTCCCTCTGTATCGTTAGCATCGATAGCAGCCTGGAGGTCAGCCTTAGCAGACTCAACAGCAGACTTCTCAGCTTCTGTAACCTTGTCGCCGAGATCGCCCAGCTGCTTCTCGATTTCGAATACCATGCCTTCTGCCTGGTTTCTTGTCTCAACAGCTTCCTTCTGTTTCTTATCCTCTTCAGCATACTGCTCAGCTTCCTTGATCTTAGCATTGATCTCGTCCTCTGAAAGCTTTGTTGAAGAAGTGATAGTGATTCTCTGCTCCTTGCCTGTAGCCATATCCTTAGCGCTTACATTTACGATACCGTTTGCATCGATGTCGAATGTAACCTCGATCTGAGGAATTCCACGTGGAGCTGGTGCAATACCTGTGAGCTGGAATCTGCCGAGTGTGATGTTTCCGGCAGCCATCTGTCTCTCACCCTGCATTACGTGAATATCTACTGCAGTCTGGTTGTCAGCTGCTGTTGAGAAGATCTGGCTCTTCTTAGTAGGAATAGTTGTATTTCTCTCAATCAGTCTTGTAGCAACACCGCCGAGTGTCTCGATGGACAGTGACAGTGGTGTAACGTCGAGAAGAAGAATGTCATTTACTTCACCTGTAAGTACGCCTGCCTGGATGGATGCTCCGATAGCTACGCACTCATCAGGGTTGATTCCCTTGAACGGCTCCTTGCCTGTAACTCTCTTAACAGCTTCCTGAACTGCAGGGATTCTTGTTGATCCGCCAACCAGGATAACCTTTGCGAGGTCTGCAGAAGTAACGCCTGCATCCTGCATTGCTTTGTGCATAGGCTCGATAGTCTTGTCTACGAGATCCTTAGTGAGCTGGTCAAATCTTGCTCTTGTCAGATCCATATCCAGGTGCAGTGGGCCTGCCTGTGATACTGTGATGAATGGCAGGTTAATCTTAGTTGTCTGAGCACTTGAGAGCTCCTTCTTAGCCTTCTCAGCAGCTTCCTTCAATCTCTGCAGAGCCATCTTATCCTGTCTGAGGTCGATTCCGTTCTCCTTCTGGAAGGATTCAGCCAGGAAGTTCATGATAGCGTTGTCAAAGTCGTCTCCGCCAAGCTTAGTGTCGCCGTTTGTTGCAAGAACTTCGAATACTCCGTCGCCAAGCTCGAGGATGGATACGTCGAATGTACCGCCACCCAGGTCATAAACCAGGATCTTCTGTGAACCGTCAGTCTTGTCAAGTCCATATGCCAGTGATGCAGCTGTAGGCTCGTTGATGATTCTCTTAACCTCAAGTCCTGCGATCTTTCCTGCATCCTTAGTTGCCTGCTTCTGAGCGTCTGAGAAGTATGCAGGAACTGTAATAACTGCCTCTGTAACCTTCTCACCAAGATATGCCTCTGCATCGCTCTTCAGCTTTGCAAGAATCATTGCAGAAATATCCTGTGGTGTGTAGTCCTTACCGTCTACTGTTACCTTGTAGGCTTCTCCCATATGTCTCTTAATGGAAGCAATTGTTCTGTCAGGGTTAGTGATAGCCTGTCTCTTAGCTGTCTCGCCGACAAGTCTCTCTCCCTTATCTGTGAAAGCAACTACTGATGGAGTTGTTCTCATTCCCTCTGCGTTAGTAATTACTGTAGGCTCTCCGCCTTCGAGTACTGCAACGCAGCTGTTGGTTGTTCCAAGATCGATTCCGATAACTTTACTCATTTTTATGTCCTCCTATATAATCAGGTATTTTTAACTATTTTGATACGGCTACCATTGAAGGTCTTACTACCTTGTCATTTATTGTGTAACCCTTCTGCAGCACCTTGCTGACTTTGCCGGATTCGTGCTCTTCGCTCTCCTCCATCATAACCGCATTATGCAGATTAGGGTCGAAAGTCTCTCCGAGTGCTTCTATTTCCTTAACTCCTGCATTGCCCAAAGCTGTCTTCATCTGTTCGAAGATGAGCGACATTCCCTTGGCATATGCTTCTGCATCATCTGCCGGGCTTGCCTCAAGTGCTCTTTCAAAATTGTCGAGTACAGGAAGAAGGTCATTTACGATCTTCTCGTTGGCATAAGCATGAATGTCTGACTTCTCCTTGGCTGCTCTCTTCTTAAAGTTCTGGAATTCAGCCATTAGTCTCATATAACGTTCAGACTCTGCCTCAGGCTTTTCTTCGGTCTCCTCAGGCTTAGCTTCAGCCTCGCCCTTTTCGGCATCATCCGGAATTTCAGCTTCTTCAGTGCCCTTGTCGGCCTTGGAAGCCTCCGCATTATCCTCTTCTGCTTTGGCAGCCTTGGCTTCTTCATCGGCCTTCTTCTCGGCCTCTTTCTTTCTAAGGTGTTCTGCCAGCTCCTCAGCAGTCATTTCATCGCTGTCTTTGATATCTATCATTTCTTGTCATCATCCTTTCCTTCAGTAAGTCTGAATGACTCACTCAGGTTATTTGTAAGGTATTCCATTATTGAGGTTACCTCGTCGTACTTCATTCTGGTTGGTCCTATAACTCCGATCTTTCCGACCATCTTGCCGTCCACATGGTATGTTGCCGTAATCAGTGTGCAGTCCTTCATGGAATCGTTCTCATCACCTATTGTGATAACCACACCCTCGTCTCTGTCGAGCATCTTCCTTGTGAACTCATCCTTACGTGCGAACATCTGCATGAAATCGCGCGCTCGGTCTATGCTTGAATACTCCGGAATGTTGAAGATGTTGGTCATACCTTCCATATACAGATGTACATTCAGCATGTCCTCGAGCGTCTTCATGAAGCTTGGCATAACGCTGCCTCGCAGCTGGCTCAACGCCTCAATATCCGTTCCAACATCTTCTATGATCTCACCCTTGAGTGCATCATCGAGTGTTCTGCCCTTGTAGGTCACAGTCATGTGCTTGCCGAGCATCTCGAGCGATTCCTGTGTGTACGGAACCGAAAGCCTCAAAGTAGTATTCGTTACGTTACCGCTGTTTCCGACAATCATGAGGATTATCGTCCTTGCATCTACAGGCATAAGTCTTATGAATGCTATAGTGTCTTCATTTACTGACGGTGTCATTGCGAAGGATGCCAGATGAGTGATCTCACTGAGCAGCTCTGCCGCATGTCTGATTGTCGCATCGAACTCATCTCTGCTTGCCGCAAGTCTGTCATTGATAAGTCTCTTGTCTCTGGCGCTTAAGTTCTTCTTCTGCATCAGATCATCAACGTATAATCTGTATGCCTTGTCCGAAGGAACTCGTCCTGCCGAGGTATGCGGATGTGTCAGGTATCCCATCTCTTCGAGATCTGACATCTCATTTCTGATGGTTGCCGGACTGACGCCCAAATCGTACTTCTTTGCTATAGATCTTGAGCCGACCGGTTCGGCGTTCTCAACATAGTCACTTATGATTGCCTGTAATATCTGTAATTGTCTTTCGCTAAGATCCATGAGCGCCTCCTTTCCGTTTTGTTAGCACTCACTCTTGCAGAGTGCTAATTGCTACATGCATAATATAACGCATAGCGAATTTAGTGTCAACATTTATTTATATGAAGATTATGTGATTTCCTATGCTTTTCAATACAATAAAAAACCTCTCTCCCGTCATGCGGGAAAGAGGTCGTATTTACTGTCACTATGCGGCCATTTTGTCCGCTTTGTTCTGCTTGTAGTTTACGATTATCAGCGTAACCAGCGCTACCACAAATATGATTGTGCTGAGCGCAAACAGCGAAGGTCTTATTCCGATCTTAACCTCACTGTAGATAAGTGTACTGATTGTGTTGATTCCTGCACCTCTTGTGAAGTAAGTGATGATAAAGTCATCTACCGACATCGTGAAGCTGAGCAGGAAGCCGGAGCTGATTCCCGGCCACAGTTCAGGCAAAACGATCTTTCTGAACGCATACTTCTCCGATGCGCCAAGATCAAGCGCCGCCTCGTAAAGCTTATCTGTATTCTTGTTAAGTCTCGGTCTTACCGAAAGTATTACATAAGGAATGCAGAAGGTAGCATGACTGAACAGAATTGTACAATATCCGCGAGGTACTCCTATCATAAGGAAGAAAAGCATAAGAGCTATTCCTGTTACGATATCCGCATTAAGCATAGGAATATTGTTGGCAGCCAGGAGTACATTCTCGGTTCTCGGCTTCATAGCGTCAATGCCGAGAACGGCCATCGTTCCGACGATGGTCGCAATCAGCGCAGCTAAGATTGCGATTGAGAATGTGTTGACGATAGCTCCCAGCATGAGCTTGCTCTGGAAAAGCTCCGCATACCAGTGAAGGCTGAATCTTGTAAAAACCGCCATTGACTTTGCTTCATTAAACGAAAGCACCATAAGAGTCAGTATCGGCAGATACAGAAACAGCATTATTATTAAAATGTAAATCTTGCCTAATCTTTTCATTAAATAAGTGACTCTCCTCCGGTCTTATCGAATTTCCTGAGGAATAACATACTGACAATTATGAACAGCATCATTACGAGCGAAAGTCCCGAGCCGAGATACCAGTTGGAATTCACGGTGAACTCCTGCTCTATTATATTTCCTATGAGGTTTATCTTTCCTCCGCCCAGCATATTGGAAATAACGAACGTAGTCAGCGCAGGAATAAATACCATAGTTATACCGCTGACAATACCCGGTACAGACAGCGGAAGTATAACTGATGTGTAGACCTTCTTCCTGCTTGCTCCAAGATCGTAGGCCGCCTCGATGAGATGGTTGTCAATCTTGGATACAGTATTGTATATAGGAAGGATCATAAACGGCAGGAAGTCATATACCATACCCAGAACGATAGCGCCCGGAGTATTCATGAGCTCCTGGCGAGGAAGTCCTACCATAGTTATCAGCGTATTGATAACTCCCTGTCTCTCAAGGAGAACCTGCCATGCCATAGTACGAAGCAGGAAGTTCATCCACATAGGAAGTATGAATACGAAAATCATAAAGCCCTGCTTACCGTACTTGCTGTCCTTAAGAATCATTGCCATAGGGAAAGCAAGAATCAGGCACACCAGTGTACTTATAAACGCAAGCAAAAGCGACAGCCCCAGCGCCTGCATATGGTCATGCTGAAACATTGCCGTAATATTGGCAAATGTAAAGCCACCGTCTCGCGCTGTAAAGCCGTAGTATGCGATGGACAGCAGCGGAATAAGAGTACCCGCTATTATCCATACTATAAAAGGTGTTGCATATCTTTTTCTGCTTATCATTAAAGGTCAATCTCCATTGCAGATTCTGCTTCGCTCTTAGGCTTGTGCATTATCTGAATATTCTCAGGGCGTACATACATTCCTATCTTAGCACCTACATCATGCTGGTCGTAGTTCTGCAGCAGCCACTCAATCTTACCGTCTTCACTCTGAACGAGCATCTCGTAATGTACTCCGATAAAGAGCTTCGAGATAATAGTTCCGTTGAACAGGCCTTTTCCGTAAGGACGAATCTCTATATCCTCAGGTCTGATTACAACATCGACACGCTTCTTTGGAGGGAAGCCCTGCTCTGTTCCGTCGATGCACGGGAACTGTATGCCGTTGATTTCAACAACTCTCTCATCAACCATTTTGCCGGACAGAATGTTGCTGTCGCCGATAAAGTCCGCAACAAACGCATTGATCGGCTCATCGTAAATCTCTTCCGGAGTACCCTCCTGCTGGATGTATCCCTCGTTCATTACAACGACCTTATCCGACATTGTGAGCGCTTCTTCCTGATCGTGCGTAACATATATAAATGTAATTCCCAGTTCCTTCTTGAGTCGAACCAGTTCATATTGCATTTCCTGTCTCAGCTTCAGGTCCAGAGCTCCGAGAGGCTCATCGAGCAGAAGCACCTTAGGCTCATTAACAATAGCCCTTGCCATTGCAATTCTCTGCTGCTGTCCGCCGGACAGCTGATCGATACGTCTGTTTTCATAGCCCTTCAGGTTAACCAGCTTAAGCGCATACTTGATCTTATCCTTGATGTACGCATCACTCTTGCCGCTTACTCTCAGTCCGAACGCAATGTTCTCTCCGACATTCATATGCGGGAACAGAGCGTAGTTCTGGAATACAGTATTGATGTTACGCTGGTTGGCAGGAAGTGTTGTAATATCCTGTCCGTCAAAATATACGATACCCGAATCAGGCTGCTCAAAGCCGCCAATAATACGAAGAGTCGTTGTCTTGCCGCAACCCGAAGGTCCGAGCAAAGTAACAAACTCGTTTTCTCCGACAGTAAGGTCAATGCCGTTCAAAACGACATTTTCATCGAAGCTTTTAGTTATATTTTCCAGTCTGATCAGTTCGTTCAATTCTTAATCTCCTATTTCAGAAAACCGGTTTCCTCTGCCCTTAATGAGAAACCTATTTAACCAAACCTATTTCGTCGAGAACGCCAAGGATGCTCTCCATCTGTGTGCCCTCGTTATACTCAATGTGTCCCTTGTCTGCAAGCTCTGCCAGATGCGGATCGATAGGAAGCTTCTCAAGAAGCTTGATTCCGTGTGATGCCGCAACCTTCTCTGACTGGCTTGGTCCGAATACCTCGATCTTCTTGCCGCAGTCAGGGCAAGTGAGATATGACATGTTTTCAACCATTCCGAGTACAGGAATGTTCATGAGCTTAGCCATGTTAACAGCCTTTGCAACGATCATGGATACCAGATCCTGAGGTGATGTTACTACGATGATGCCGTCGATAGGAAGCGACTGGAAAACAGTCAGTGGAACATCGCCTGTTCCCGGCGGCATATCGATAAAGAGAACATCAAGATCTCCCCAGTTTACATCTGTCCAGAACTGCTCAACAACTCCTCCGATGACAGGTCCTCTCCATACAACAGGATCTGTTTCATTATCTGTAAGAAGATTGATGGACATAAGCTTGATCTCTGTTGCAGTCATTCCCGGTGTAATTCCCATCTCTGTTCCGTAAGCCTTGTCATGTACTCCGAACATCTTAGGAATTGAAGGTCCTGTGATATCTGCATCCATGATACCTGTCTTATATCCGTCTCTTGTTGCAGCCAGTGCGCAAAGTGAAGTTACCATTGACTTTCCAACGCCGCCTTTACCGCTGACAATTGCAATTACCTTTTTGACGCTGCTGTACTGATTGATTTCAGCCTTCTGAATACCTGACTGTCTGCTGCCGCAATCTGCTCCACAGCTGCTGCAATCGTGTGTACAACCCTCTGCAGGTTCTCCGTCCTGGTGCATCATAGGCTTCATTGATTTATTCATTAACATGTCGTACTTACCTCCAACTTACTTAAATGTTTTTATTTATTAAAAGCATCTGCTACCGTCACAAGCTCCTCATCCAGAAGAGTTCTTACGCATAAGAGCAGCCTGTCGTCATGAATTCTTGCAATAACAGGAATCTTATTTTTCCTGAGCATGCGCTCGATTGCCTGTGCCGATTTCTTTTCATCAGTTACCGAAACAGCAAACCCCGGAAGTCTTACCATAGGAGCAGAACCTCCGCCGATCTGATCCTCAACAGGAACGATCTCGGTCTTCAGTTTAGAATCTGCAGCTTCTATCATACGTGCAAGAACTTCGGCCTTGGCTTTCATATCACTTTCACTCGATGCAATCATATTCAGGATAGGAATATCTCTGATTGCGATCTTCGAGTCAGAATACTTCTTAAGCGTTGCTTCAAGTGCCGCAAAGGTCATCTTATCGACTCTCATGGCTCTTGCAAGCGGATGCTTCTTCATTGCCTTGATATATTTCTTCTTACCGCAGATAATTCCGGCCTGCGGTCCGCCGAGCAGCTTGTCTCCGCTGAAGAGAATAACATCTATGCCTGTTGCAAGCGATGCAGGCACATTAGGTTCATTAAGACCGTATTCACTCATATCCAGCATCAGACCGTTACCCATGTCAAAGATAACAGGAAGGTCATGCTTCTTGCCGAGCTTAACAAGATCCTCGAGAGAAGCTTCCTCGGTAAATCCAACGATGTCATAGTTGCTCTTATGAACCTTCATGAGAGCGCCGGTCTCAAAACGCAGCATTCCGCGTCTGTCAAGATCCGGATCGTATTCCTCAGCCTGCTCGCGAGTCATGATTGCATTCTCATAATCGCTTACTTTGGTCTTATTGGAGCAGCCTACTTCCTGAAGATATGCCCCTGACTGTTCCATGATATCCGGAATTCTGAATGCTCCGCCTATCTCAACAAGCTCACTTCTCGAAACAATGATTTCCTTGCCTGCGCCCAAGGCTGCGAGCACTATCATCGTAGCCGCTGCATTGTTGTTAACAACCATAGCATCCTCTGCACCGGTCAGCTCAGCTATAAGATTGTTGACAATATCATGCCTTGAGCCTCTCTTACCTTCCGACACATTATATTCAAGGTTGGAATAGCCGCATGCTACTGCTTTTACATTCTCAACAGCATCCCTGCAAAGAGGAGCTCTTCCGAGATTGGTATGCAGAATCGTTCCCGTTGCATTGATTACAGGATAAAGATTATTGCTCTCATCCTCCTCAAGTCTTGCTGCAGTTTTCTCAGCAAGCGCAAGCAGATCGAATACGCCTGTATCAAATTTATCTGTTTCTTCAGCCTTGAGTGCAAGTATCTCATTTCTGATTTCATCAATGACTGATCTTGCCGCTTTGGTTACAGCTACCTGTCCTTTTTCTTCGGACACAAAAACAAGAGGCTCTTGCCTTAAAACATCGTCAATTTTAGGAATACCTCTCAGTAATTCTTTCTTATTCATGTTACCTCCAATACAACTAAGGTGGCGGGAGTATGTGGGAATCGAACCCACCCGGGAGGCTTCTAACCCCCTACAACGGTTTTGAAGACCGCGAGGCACACCAGCACCTATCTACCCCC
>JAGHUV010000009.1 GCA_018064665.1 Candidatus Crickella caballi
TATACACTAAGAAAAAAGAGGGATAAACCTATATGCGTAATAAAAGTGCAGAATTCTTCGCTGCTATAGATGAAGTATATAATGAATCAGTGCCATCGGAGGTAATGGCACGGGCGAGACGCTCGCTTCTCGATTATCTTGCAGTTACATGTGCCGGTTGCAAATTTCAGGAGAATAAGCTTAATGATTACTATGCTTTTGCCGAGCCTGAAACAGGTGCATTTCCGATTATCGGAGCAGGGCGTCATGTGTCTTTGAAAGAGTCTGTTTTCGTAAATGGTCTTAATGCGCATGCGCTTGATTTTGATGATGGTACTAATTCCGGAATCATTCATCTTGGATCGCCTATTTTCTCACTGCTGCTTCCGCTTGCTATGAGATACAAAATATCTGTCGAAGATATGCTTAAGGCTGCGATAACCGGTTACGAAGCTTCGTACACTATGGCTGTATCAATTCAGCCGGGACACAAAGCTATGGGCTATCATGCGACAGGAACCTGCGGCGTTATAGGTGCAACGCTGGCGGCGGCATATATGCTTGGCTTCAGCGAAGAGGAGAGATTTAATGCTTTTGCCACAGCCTGTGTTTCGGCTTCAGGCATGCTTAAGGTTCTTGATGACGGTTCTGAGCTTAAGCCTTACAATGTTGCCAAGACAAGTCTGCTTGCTCTGACAAGTCTTCAGCTGGCCAAGGCCGGATTCAAGGGACACGAGGATCCGCTGGGCGGAAGAGGGTTCCTTAAGATGATGACGGGTAGCGAGGATACAGAGCTCAAATCTGTATGGCAGAACGGAAGCTATGCGATTATGAAGTCATATACCAAGCCTTATGCATCATGCAGATATACACATCCTCCGGTTGAAGCGGCAATCAAAATGAGAACCTTGCTTGACGCTGATGAAATCGATGAAATCATAATTAAGACATACGATTTGGCTGTAGGCGGCCACGACCATACAGAGATACCAAGCACTTACTCTGCCAAAATGAGCACGCCTTATGCAACAGCAGTAGCATTTCTGTTCGGCAAAGCGGGCTTTGGAGAGTTTTCTGAGGAGCTTATCCGGGATGAGCAGGTGCTGAAGCTGTGCCGCAAGGTAAGAGTAGAGCCGGATGATGAACTCAGTGCGGTTTTCCCTGGCGTTCAGTCTGCAATAGTAAAGATAGTAAGCGGCGAGAACGAGCACATCTGCAGAGTGGACTTTCCTAAGGGAGAACCCGAGAATCCGCTTAGTGATGAGGAGTTCAGGGAACGTTATGACGACTTAATGAAGCTTGGCGGAATCAGTGATGAGGTAGCGGATAAGATATTCGGTCTTGTCTGCAGATCGGAAAGCATGGCAGAAGAGCTTATGGAGCTCTTTTAGGAAAGTGAGAATCAAAGGAGTTTTTAAATGAGCAATGTAGAACTTATTCTGGGAACTATGACTTTTGGTGAGTCGGTGTTCGAGCCGGATGTTAAGGATTTTTTAAATACATTCCTGGATGCGGGTTATGAATCCTTCGATACTGCATATGTATATAACGAAGGAAGCTGCGAGAAGCTTCTGGGACAGGCGTTTAAGGAGATAGACAGACCCTACAAAATAGCAACCAAGGTGAATCCCCGCATCACAGGAAGACTGGACGGAGAGGCGGCATATATGCAGCTTAACGAGAGTCTCAGCAGGCTTGGCCTGGACTGTGTAGACATTCTGTATCTGCATTTTCCGGACCCGGCAACGCCTGTTGAATCAGTTCTTGAAGCATGTGCCAAGATGCATGATGAAGGCAAGTTCAGGGAATTGGGATTATCGAATTTCCCTGCATGGATGGTTGCTGATGTGTGGAATATATGTGACAGGAATAATTGGGTAAAGCCAACAGTATATCAGGGAATATACAACCCACTGACTCGAAAGGCCGAGACGGAGCTGAATGCGTGCCTTAATCACTACGGAATGAGATTTTATGCCTTTAATCCAATGGCAGGAGGTCTTCTTACCGGCCGCTATTCAAATTATGAGGACGCTCCTACTGACGGACGCTTTACACACAGGCCTAATTATCAGGGACGCTATTGGAAGAAGTCTTTCTTTGACGCAGTTGAGATTATAAAGAATGCTGCAGAGAAGCATGGGATTACGAGCATTGAGGCGACCTACAGATGGCTGGCATATCATTCCATGCTTGACGGAAACAGAGGAGACGGAATCCTCATCGGAGCATCAAAGATGAACCACCTGAAGCAGAACATGGATGCGGTCAAAGCAGGTCCGCTTCCTGAAGATGTTGTAGAGGCTTTCGAGTCTGCATGGTCGGTAAGTAAGAACGATTGTCCGGAGTATTTCACTTTGTACAAGGGTAAAAAGTAAAGGAGAGGCGAATGTTAGATCAGCAAAGAGTTTTTCAGATATTAGCGG
The DNA here is from genome assembly GCA_018064665.1 of Candidatus Crickella caballi. Taxonomy (GTDB): domain Bacteria; phylum Bacillota; class Clostridia; order Peptostreptococcales; family Anaerovoracaceae; genus Crickella; species Crickella caballi. The sequence goes on from JAGHUV010000009.1 coordinate 2,406, forward strand.
ATAACGGAGTGTCATTCTTCACCGGAGTTCCGGATTCTTATCTGAACGGATTCTGTAATTATGCAATTGCACACTGCGGAGACAGGAATGTTATTGCAGCAAATGAAGGAAATGCGGTAGGCATTGCGGCGGGTCACTACCTTGCAAGCAGGGAGATACCGCTTGTATATCTTCAGAACAGCGGAATGGGAATAACTGTCAATCCTCTCGTGAGTCTTGCGGATAAAGATGTATACTCTGTCCCTATGATTATTCTTGTAGGCTGGAGAGGCCAGGGCAATACGGAGCCAAATCATCCGCAGCACAAGCTGCAGGGAGAGATAACACCGAAGATTTTCGAGATGATGAATATTCCATATTCGATTCTTGAAGATGATATAGATGCATTTGAGCAGACGCTAAAGACTGCTGCGCAGTATTGCAAAGACAATCGCAGAGCATATGGACTGATAGTGCCGAAGGGCGTTATGGCCGAAAGCTCAAAGGCCAATACTGTTGACGACGTATATCCGATGAGCCGTGAGAAGGCAATTGAGACTGTATTGAACAACATGCCCGAAGATACGATTTACTCCGTAACAACGGGACGTGCCACAAGAGAAATGTTCTTCCTGAGAGAGAGAAGAGGCGAGAGCCTTAAGAATGATTTTCTAAATGTGGGATCTATGGGACATGCATCCTCGGTAGCGCTGGGAATCGCACTTGAGAAGCCTGACAGAAATGTCGTTGTGCTTGACGGTGATTCGGCGACGATTATGCATATGGGCTGCATGACAATGCTGAGCAAGATCGATTTGCCTAACTATATGCACATAGTCCTGAACAACGGTGCACATGAATCGGTAGGCGGACAGCCTTCGGTAGGTCATAAAGTGGATTTTACAAGTATTGCCAAAGCCTGTGGCTATGAGACTGTAGGTAAAGCAGTCGAAACTGAAGAGGAACTTATTTCAGCAATAGCAAAGCTCAGATCGTGCGGCAAAGCGAGCTTCATAGACTGCCGAATTCACAAAGGCTTAAGCCGCAAGCTGCCTCCGATCGTTTTCGATCACAGAGAGGCTATAGACGAACTGATAAATGAATTAAACAAGTAATTACAGGAGGACTCGTATAATGAACAGTATGGAACAGACAAGGGCTTTTTTAGAATCTATCGGACTTCCGGGCGGCGATATGTATAGCCTTCCGACATCCGAAAAGAGATTTGCTGACGGTGGACAATATCGTTTTGAGGTTCCGGGAATACAGGGACCTAAGGTAATGAAAACCCTCCTCGAGGCAACTAAGGATTATGGTATCTATCTTCACAGAGTAACACAGACTCAGGGAATCATGCGTCTCCTCGATAAGGAAATAGCACAGATGGTCGAATATGCACATGACTACAAGACAGATCTTATTCTTGCTGTAGGGCCTCGTGCAACAACAGATACAAGCGCATCAGTGCATACCGAAGAGGGTGTAAGAATGGGCTACAGACTTCGCGGACAGGAGCAGATCGTAAGAGCTATCGAAGACGTTAAGAGAGCTGAACGTCTCGGCTGCAGAGGCTTCCTTGTATACGATGAAGGCTGCTTATGGGTTCTCAACAAGATGAGAGAAGCGGGAGAGCTTGCTTCTGACTGCCATTTCAAGATTTCAGCACATGCGGGACACGGTAATCCATGTTCAGCAAGACTGCTTCAGGAGAATGGTGCAGATTCAATCAATCCGGTAAGAGATATTCAGCTGCAGATGCTTTCTTCAATGCGTCAGGCAATTGATGTTCCTATCGATATCCATACAGAAAATCCTAAGTCAACAGGTGGCTTCATCCGCCATTATGAGGTGCCTGAAATCGTAAGAGTAGCTGCACCTGTATATCTTAAAACAGGCGGTTCTGTTGCCAAGACACACAGCTGGGACAGCACAGAGGATGATGCAAGAAAGAGAGCTAAACAGTGTGCTCTCGTTAAGAGAATGCTCGATGAATATTATCCTGAGGCAATCCAGTCGCCAAAGGGAAGCTTAATCTAACAGGAAGGTCAGAACATGAGACACCATTATTACAATCCGGATTTTAAATTTGTTGTAGAACCGGAGCATTTCAACAAGTACACAGAAAGAGAGCTTTTGCAGTACTGTCTGGGCGCAACTATGTATATGCCGGGTTATCAGGATATAACAGAAAAGATTCTTAAGCATTCAATGCCGGGGCTTACCACAATAGTGTTGTGCTTTGAGGATGCCTGCCCGGAGGAGAGGCTTGAGGAAGCGATGGAGAACGTGCATCAGCTGCTTAATGATGTAAGCGATGCCGTTGAAAAAGGCACAGCTGATGAGGATATTGTTCCTCTTATATTTGTAAGAATCAGGGATCTCGCACAATTCAAAGCCTTTGGTGAAAAGCTGACACCTAAGGAAGTACGTTCACTTTGCGGAATCAACTTCCCTAAATTTAACGCAGAGAACGGATATGAGTACTTTGCATATCTTAAGGACCTGAACGACAAATTCGGAGAAATACTGTACGGAATGCCTATTATTGAGGATCCGGAGGTAGCATACAAGGAGAGCCGCATCCAGCAGCTTATCGGAATCAAGAAGATTCTGGATAAATATCATGACCTTGTACTTCAGGTGCGTGTGGGCGGAACCGATTTCAGCTCGGTTTTCGGAGTACGAAGAGGCGTAGATTACACTCTGTATGACATTATGACGGTAAGTGAATGCATAAGCGACATAATAAATGTATGCGGACGTAATAACGAATACGTAATATCCGGGCCTGTATGGGAGTATTTCCGTGCGCCTAAGGAGATGATGTTCGAGGAGCTTCCGCACCATGACATAGAGGACTATCTGATGAGAAGACAGCCGCTGGTTAACGGTGAAATCGACGGACTTCTGAGAGAGGTGATACTTGACAAGGCAAACGGAATGGTTGGCAGAACGGTAATACATCCTACACACGTGAAGTTTGTTAATGCAATGCTGGCAGTAACAGCTGAGGAGTACAGCGATGCATGCCAGATACTGGAAACAAGCGGAGGCGTAGTAAAAGGCGCAGGTGGCAACAAGATGAATGAGATAAAGCCGCATACCAACTGGGCAAAAAAGGTTTATAACTGCGCAAGAGCTTTTGGCGTAATAAAGAATGAGAGCGGATACATAAAGCTCTTTGCTGATAACTAATAACCGCAACAGAGAAGGTAAGATTATGATTAAAGAATTACAGACACCGCTGACTGAGGAGGCCGTAAGAGACCTGCAGGTCGGAGATATGGTGTATATATCGGGATATATATTCTGCGGAAGAGATGCAGTGCTTCCCAAGGTTGTTGCCTTGTTTGAAGAGGGCAGAGAGAAAGAGCTTAATGCTGACATGAATGGAGCTGTAATTTTCCATACGGCAGTAAGTCCGGCGGGAGTAGGTCCTACATCCTCTAACAAGCTGGAGATAGAATCCAGTATCAGGCCGCTGTCGGAAAACGGAGTTAAGCTTCATCTGGGCAAGGGAGCTATCAAGGCAGAGACGGTAAAAGCACTGGACGATAATAATGCCGTTTATGCACTCATTCCTCCTGTTACGGCTTTGCTTGGAGCAAAAACAAGCGAGACTGAATGCGTTGCATTCGAAGAGCTCGGTATGGAAGCACTTTACAGACTTAAAGTAGATCGCTATCCTGCGATAATCGGTGCAGCCCATGGAAGGAGTATATATGATGAATAACGACCGGATAATTGAACTGGTAAGAGATACTCTTGTGGACGCCGGTTCTACCTTCAGACAGGATAAGAAGGACAGATACATAAACGCAATTGACAGCGAGACCAATGAGAAGGCAAAATGGGTATTACAGACTATACTTGATAATGCCGTGGCTGCAGAGGAACACAAAAGCCCGCTTTGCGACGATTCCGGAATTCCGCATCTGGTTCTGGAAATCGGACCGGATAAGAGCATAAGCGGTAGTATGCTTGCTGCTATAAAGCAGGGTGTTGCAGAGGGCCTCAGAAAGCTTCCGGGCCGTCCTATGGGCATCATGGGCGATGACGATCAGAGGATAAGTCAGTCCGGAGGACTCAATCCCGATTCCGCAGGCGTGGAGCCGGCACCGATACTTATCAGACAGACAGCTGAAGACGTGCTCAGATTGCATATCATGATGTTCGGTGGCGGTCCTGCTATAAGAGCCAAGACCTACAGAGTCTTCCACAAGCACGATACACAGAATGTTATTGATGAGATTGTGGAGTGGGCTAAAGAAGGTGTGTCGATGCTTGGCTGTAGCCCGTGCACACTTGCTGTCGGCGTAGGTCGTTCGCACTTCGAAGCGACCTCTATGATGGTCGAAGCCCTGGTGGACGGTGATTATAACGTTCAGTCTGAAATGGAAAAGGAAATAACAGAACGAGTTAATAAATCGGACATCGGTCCTCTTGGCCTGCATGGCGATACGAGCGTAATCGCGACATTCATGAAGGTTGGACCGCAGAGAGCAAGCGGCGTGCGAATCGTATGTGTAAGACCGTGCTGCTGCTTTGAGCCGAGAATAGCGAGTGTTGATTTGGAGGAAGCAAATTGGGATCACCTATAGTAACACTGGATCTTCATGGAATGTATCAGGACGAAGCGATAAAGGCTATAGACAGGGCGCTTAGGTCGGCTGATGCAAGCACTTATCAGATAAAGCTGATACATGGATACAACAGGGGAACCAGCCTTAAGAATATGATAATGGATGAATACAGATATCATCCCAAGGTGAGCAGAATACAGCCGGGTGACAACCTCGGAGTTACTGTGCTGGTGCTCAGGGAGCTTTAAAGCACCGATGCTTATGGAGCTTTGATGTATTGGTGCATAGAGAGCTGTGTGTGCTAGTATTTAGAGAGTTTGATGCACTGTTGCTTTAGCACAGTATCACTTTAATGATTGAATATGTGTGCAGTTATTGTTAAAATATAGACAGTAACTGCACATTTCTGTTATGTGCAGTATTTTGCGAGAGAGAAATTAAGGGGAACGTTTTATGTATCTGGTCTACACTTACGTTGCAATTTTTGCTGTGTTTACAGGATTGCATCTGTACGGAAGTTCTATCAAGAGAGACAGCTTAAGAGCGCCTACCAAGCCTGTAATACTGCTGGCTATCCTGGGAATGTATCTTGCCTGGGTATCCTTTAGGAATGCGGATCCGATGCCTGCTCTGGTATTTGCGATTATTACCAGCTGGATGGGAGATGTACTGCTCATTCCAAAGGGCGTAAAGTGGTTCACGATCGGAGGAATCTGCTTCTGGATCTCACATTTTCTGTTTATATACACATACTGGAATTCCGGTATCGAGTTCGGCAGAATCAATCCGATTATCATCATAGCTATTGCGCTGGTGTACTTTGTAGCTGCAACTATTACATTCAAATATCTGAAGAAGAGCCTGCCTAAACAGCTCTTTGTACTGATGTATCTTTATCTTCTGACGAATGGAGCTATGAACTCGTTCGCATGGTTCAGACTTCTCAGCGGCGCATGCTCGCCGGCGAGCGGAATTGCGACTGCAGTCGGAGCACTTTGCTTCTACATTTCGGATTCAACTCTGTTTTTCGTAAGATTTGACAAGAATTCCAGAATCAAATCACACTTCTGGGTAATGCTGACATATTCATTGGGCGAGTTCCTTATTGTTCTCGGCCTGATGTTATTGGTATAGGAGGTAAACATAATGAAGTATATTTTGTACAACCCAAAGGCAAATAACGGACAGAAGCCTGAGTGCCTCGACTCTGCAGAGTACAAAGAGGTTATCGGACTTGATTATCAGAAGTTCATCGACGAACTCAAGCCGGAAGATGAGGTGGTTCTGGTCGGCGGAGACGGCACACTGAACTATTTCGTTAATGAGGTTGATACCGACAGCATCAGAAACAATGTATATCTTATGACTGCAGGTACCGGTAATGATTTCATGAACGACCTGAATAATACAGATGGTGGAGAAATTCTTGTAAACGAATATATCAGAAATCTGCCTACAGTTTATGTTAATGGCATCGAGAAGAAGTTCATCAACGGTATCGGCTACGGTATTGACGGATACTGCTGTGAGGTTGCAGATCAGATCAGAGAGAAGGACCCGGGCAAGCAGATCGACTATACCGGTATTGCTATCAAGGGACTGCTTTTCCACTTCAAGAAGAAGACAGCAACAATCAAGGTTGATGGCAAGGAATATAACTTTAAGAACGTATGGCTTGCACCTTCCATGAAGGGTCGTTTCTATGGCGGCGGCATGATGGTTGCACCTGACCAGAACAGACTCGATGAGGATCTGACCTGCGTCATCTACCATACAGCCTCCAAGCTCAAGGCACTGATTGCTTTCCCTGACATCTTCAAGGGAACTCATGTAAGAAGAAAGGGAATGGTAAGCATTCTTAAGGGCAAGGAAATCGAGGTGTCATTTACTGAGCCTTGCGCATTGCAGATAGACGGAGATACTGTTCTCAACGTTTCTTCATACAAAGTAAAGGCTTAATATTTAATTTGTTATCAATGCAGACTGTTGCATGGACAAGAATAGTAGGAAACCAAATACGAGTGAATGCTCGTATTTGGTTTTTCTGAATATACTGTCAATAGAATCACACAAAGGCGGTTACATATGAAAATCAATTCCAAACCGGGTCCACTCATGGCTCCGTTGCCTACTGTAATGGTAAGCTGCGGCGATATGAAGGACAGCAATATAATAACAATAGCGTGGACAGGAATAATCAATTCAGGTCCTCCTATGACATATGTCTCGGTACAGAGAACAAGACATTCCTATGAGATCATCAGGAACAGCGGCGAATTTGTAATCAATGTCACTACAGAAGAGCTTGTCAAGGCGATGGACTATTGCGGAGTCAAGTCAGGAAGAGACGTTGATAAATTCAAGGAGCTTAAGCTTCACAAGGAGAAGGCGGATGAAGTAGCATGTCCGCTCATTGCCGAGTCGCCTGTTAATCTTGAATGCAAGGTCAGGGACATCAAGGAAATGGGCACACATGTGATGTTTATGGCTGAGATAGTTGCTGTACATATAGACGATAAATTTGTCGATGACAAGGGTGCTTATGATTTCGGCAATATGAAGCTTGTGGCGTTCAACCACGGCAAGTATTACAGAATAGACAGCAAGCCTCTTGGTTTTTTCGGATATTCAATAATGAAACCTAAAACAGCTAAGCGCAAACGGAGAGAAAAATGTTAACACAATTAAACAGTTCGGCTATGTATCTTATTTGCGGCAGCATCATCGCTTTCGTAGCGGTAATGTGCGTTGTATTTATGATACGTGCATACAGAGCAGGAGTTGCTCTTGGTATGGATACCACCAAAATGAAGAGAACGATTACTGCAAGTGCGACCTTTGCAGTTCTTCCGAGTGTAGGAATATTACTCGGCGTAATTGCTTTGTCGGGAAGCCTCGGAACACCTATTCCATGGCTCAGACTTTCGGTAATAGGCGCGCTTCACTATGAAACACAGGTTGCGGAAGCAGCTGCAGAACAGACGGGTATCACACTTTCGGCAAGTCAGATGACTCCTACAGCAGTTGTAACCATCGTACTTCTCATGAGCGTATGCATCATGTGGGGAATGGTTCTGTCTGTGTTCTTTACCAAGAAATACAGCAGAAAGCTCAAGGGCAAAGCATCGCAGGGTGAAGCTGAGGACACTGCGGAAGCAGGGGGCAAAGGGATCGTCGGCTTTGGCGATGTTGCGATGACAGCAATGTTCATCGGACTTGTTTCTGCATATATCGGAAGCTATTTCGGACAGATCAAGGCCAGCGGAAACTGGCTGTCACTTGCGGTCGCTGCTGTCGGAGCGCTTGCAATGGCAGTATTTATTCTTATCAGAGAGAAGAAGGATCAGGAATGGATCGACGGCTTCAGCATTGCGGGAAGTATGATTATCGCAATGGCTGCCGCAGTATTCCTGGCTAAACTGTAAGGAGGTGGGTGAAATGACAGAAGACAGAAATGCTTTCTTTGAGCAATATGATAAAAAGACCCACGTACTGGGAAGAATGACATGCCTCATCTGCATCGTGCTCTTTGTAGGTGCACCGTTTGTGATGGGCATCGTTCTTGGTGCAATGCCTGACCTTGGAGCCTTTGCAAGAGGATTCCTGGCCATAGGACCTGTATGGCTTGTCAGCTGCGTTGCAGAATATCTGATTTACGTTCCTATGCTGGGAAGCGGCGGAAGCTATCTGGCATTTGTAACCGGAAATCTTATCAATATGAAAATACCTTGCGCAATCAACGCAAGAGATATAGTAGGCGCAAAGAGCGGAACTGCGGAGAATGAGATTATTTCAACTCTGTCTATTGCAACAAGCTCACTTGTTACGATTGTTGTTCTGGCTCTTGGAGTTCTTCTCCTTATACCGCTTCAACCGATACTGCAGTCTCCGACACTTCAGCCGGCATTCGATAATGTTGTGCCTGCACTGTTCGGAGCGATGGCCTTCAAGTATTATAAGGGCAATCTCAAGGTAGCAGCTATTCCTGTTCTGATGATGACGCTGCTGTTCCTGTTCGTGCCTTCAATGCTGGGTTCTGTAAGCTTTATGATCATTCCTAGCGGCGGAATCGCAATTGCTATTGCTTATTATTTCTATAAGAAAGCCGGTGCAAGATAATGGATTTTAAGAAGATTGTTATGCCTGAGAGAATCAGGGAAATAGGAAACATCAAAGGTATTATGCCTGAGAAGAAGGTCTCCGAATATGTTCCTGCTATAGATTCGATTCGAGAGGCGGAGTATGCTGAGAAGCTTGCACGCATGGTCAGGTACGAGACCGTAAGCTATCCTGACACAGATCAGAGAGAGAAATTCCTCGGATTTCATAAAGTACTGGAGGAGTTGTTTCCACTGGTTCACAGTTCTCTTGAGAAGACAGAAATCGACGGAAATCTGCTTTTCTTCTGGAAGGGCAATTCCTCTGAGAAGCCAATGGTACTCATGGCGCATCAGGATGTAGTGCCTGCCGAAGGAGAATGGGAGCATGAGCCTTTCAGCGGAGATATAGTTGACGGGGTGATCTGGGGTCGTGGAACTGCTGACACCAAATGCTCGCTCATGGCAATATTCCAGGGTGTAGAGGAGCTTCTTAAGGCAGGTTTTGTACCCGCCAATGACGTATATATCAGTACTTCATGTACAGAAGAGGTAAATGGTGACGGATGTCCTAAGCTCGTTGCAGAGCTTGAAAGAAGAGGGGTAAAGCCGTACCTCGTATGCGATGAAGGAGGAGCAATAGTAGAGGAACCGATTTCGGGTATACCGGGATATTATGCAATGATCGGAGTTCTCGAGAAGGGCATAGGAAATGTCTGCTTCACTGCCAAGAGCAACGGCGGTCACTCCAGCTATCCCCCTAAAAATTCGCCAATTGCACGTCTTGCGGGCTTTGTTACGGAAATGGAGAAGAACAGTCCTCTCAAAGCGGACTTTGAGCCTGAGGTAGAGGCTATGTTCAGCACGCTTGCTCCATACGGGCCGGCGTATATGAGACTTCTGTTCGGAAATCTTGAACTGAATAAGCCACTGCTCAAAAAGCTTCTTCCGGAGATATCACCGCAGGCGGGAGCACTTCTCAAGACTACGATTGCTTTCACAATGCAGTCCGGAAGCGATGCACTTAATGTGCTTCCTCAGGAGGCAAAGCTGTATGCAAATATGAGATTTATTCCTCATCAGGCACTCGAGGAAAGCCTTGCTGCAGTAAAGAAGGTTGCAGATAAATACGATCTGGAGACAGAGTTTATAAGCGGAAATGACTGCTGTGAGCCTGTGGATATAACAAGCGACGCATATAAGCTGGTTGAAAGTGTTATCGGAAGGGTATTCCCTAAGCTTCCTGTCTGTCCTTATGTAATGACAGGCGGAACGGATGCCAAATTCTATCAGAAGATATGCGATGCATGCATCAGATTCAGCCCTGTGCTGTACGGACCTGCGCAGATGAAGGGCATGCATGGCATCAATGAATGCCTTGACATTTGCTCTTTACCGGGAGCAGTAGATTTCTATAAGACTATCATTGAGATGAATTCATAGAATAATTTCAAATGGTAGTGCACAGAAAAACTAATAGAAAAAGGCGCATCCGGGGAAACCTTGAGATGCGCCTTTTTTATGTCCATTGATATAGTTTGCTTTATTCAAAAAACAAATTAACTGTATCAGGATTATCTCTCGAAGAGCTTCAAAGCAATCATTTTGTATTTGTTTGCGATGCCCGTGTACGGATGCTCTCTTAGTGGAAGATTGAATCTGGTGCAGCCTTTAAGAACTGTGGATGGGTGAGTGAACTCTTTGAAGCCCCATTCACCGTGATATGCGCCCATTCCGGAGTGTCCTGTTCCGTTAAATGGTACACCCTTTACCATTAAGTGCAGGCATACTTCGTTGATGCAGCCTCCGCCGTACTGCTGAGAGGACATGACTTTGTTGGCCCACTTCATGTCTCCGGTAAATACATAAAGTGCAAGTCCGTGCTCGCGTTCTGCGATTGTTGCCATCACGCTGTCAATTTCAGCGTCCTTGTAAGGAACAATTGAAAGCAGAGGGCAGAACACCTCGTGATTAACGATAGGCTCATCAATTCCTACAGGGTAGATAACTGTAGGCGCGTATTTAAGAGTCTCAGGATTGCCGTTTCCGCCAAGAACGATTCTGTCGCGATATTCCTCGGCTTCGTTGGCACATTTGTCATATGCGGACTTTGCGATAAGTCTCGGATATTCAGCATTGTTTACAGGATCGCTTCCAATCTGCTTAATATATGCTTTCTTGAGCTCCTCAACAAATTCGTCTGCAACTTCTTCCGCTACTGCAACCTGATTGATGTTGATGCATATCTGTCCTGCGTTGCACAGCTTGAAGAAAGCAATCTTCCTTGCGGCATCCTTAAGGTTGGCATCTTTCCTGATAACACACCAGTTTCCTGTCTCTCCACCGAGCTCAAGAGCAACAGGAGTAAGATTATCAGCGGCTGCCTTCAGCACGTGCTTGCCTATTCTAGGTGAGCCTGTATAGAAGATTTTATCAAATCTCTGTGCGAGGCAGTAATCTGCAACCTCGTGACCGCCGTCGATAAGAGTAACATATTCAGGCGGGAAGGTTTTGGCAATAAGCTCCTGCATGGCTTTGGTGCAGGCGGATGACTTTGAGCTGGCCTTGATAACACATGTGTTACCTCCTGCGATAGCTGATGCGAGAGGAACGAAGGTAAGCATTATCGGAAAGTTGAACGGGCTGATGATCAGTGTGTTTCCGTAAGGCATTTTATATACGGTGGTTGTGATGCTTGGGAAGCATGCCATTCCGCTGTAATGATGCTCAGGCTTTGCCCATTTGCGAAGCTTGGCAATCATTTCGTTGATTTCCATATATACGGGACCGATATCACAGAAGAAGGCTTCTTCGCTGCTTCTTGCGATATCCTCCACGAGTGCATTAACCAGCTTATCCTCATTGAGCATAATTGCATATTTCAGCTTCTTAAGCTGCTCAATTCTCCATTCAACATCAAGCGTTTCTCCTTTAAGGAAAAATTTTCTCTGACTTTCAACAATGTCTCTAATAGTGTCTTCTGTATAAACCATATAAATCTCCTTATAAACTTTGCTGTACTTAAATAATACCATAAAAGAGGAGTGTTCTTATAGGATGCAATTATGTTAGGCTGCGGCAGAGCCAAAAACTTTCTGCGATGTGAGATTATTAGTCTGTTTTGTGCTAAAATGAATTCAATCGGAGGGTTACTATGTTCAATGAATTACCTGGAGCACCTGTCAAAGAGCATATTGAAGAATTCATTATCAGCTCTGTAGGTGACTTTAACAATAAGGATATTTATCCCAAGATAGCAGTTATAAGAGCCGGCGATGATCCCGGCCTGCTTTTCTATGAGGATGCAATTGTAAAGGCAGCGGAGCGATACGGTATCGAGGTGCAGCTGATCAGCTTTGATAAGGATGTTAATCAAAGATATGTAGAGCTGGCGCTTGAAGCCAAGAATATGGACAACGATGTTCACGGCATTATTTTACTTCGTCCGTTCCCGGAGCATATAGACGAGGAGGCTCTCAGAGCAAAGCTTATTCCGAGCAAGGATATTGATGCGGTTACGGACATTTCAATAGCCGGAATCTTTGCCGGAAAAGACACTTTTATGGCATGTACGGCTGATGCAGCAATGGAGTTGCTCAAGCATTATAATATCGACGTCTGCGGTAAGAAGGTTGCTATACTCGGCAGAAGCATCACAGTTGGAAGACCTCTGACTATGATGATGATCAACGCAGATGCGACAGTTACGGTATGTAATTCCAGGACACCGCATGAGGATGCGGTCGCGGCATGCCGTAACGCAGATATAGTTGTGCTTGCTACAGGACTTACCGAGTACTATGGAAGCGAGTTTTTCAGGGACGGACAGATTGTAATTGATATCGGTACAGGCACAGGTAAGGACGGCAAGATGCACGGAGATCTCAACATTGAAGAAATCAGAGAAAGCGGTGTGATAAGTGATCTTACATACACACCTGTTCCGGGAGGCGTGGGCGTTGTAACTACTGCAATTCTCATGAGAAACGTTATAAGAGCTGCAAGAGTAGAGTAGGTGGCATTATGAAAAGCAAAGCAAGAATAGCCGTAATGGTCAGCAGTAATGGTACAAATCTTCAGGCAATGATAGATGCCCAGCATTCAGGTCTGATTGATAAAGGCGAGATCGCACTTGTAATATCCAATCGTGAGGATGCATATGCTATCGAAAGAGCCCAAAATGCAGGCATCGAGACTCATGTCATCACCAACAAGTCATGCGGTGGACTTGAGGGCTTTGAAGCTAAAGCAATGGAGCTTCTGGATGCAAGTGAAATTGATCTGATAGTACTGGTGGGCTTCCTCAGCATCCTGAGCGAGAACTTTGTAAAGCATTATGAGGGCAGACTTATTAATATTCATCCTGCTCTTATTCCTTCGTTCTGCGGACCCGGAATGTATGGACTTAAACCGCATGAGGCTGCTCTGGAAAGGGGCGTTAAGGTAACAGGTGCAACTGTCCATTTCGTAAATGAAATTGCGGACGGCGGCGAGATTATTGCACAGAAGGCTGTACCGGTTCTGGATGGAGATACACCTGAGACTCTTCAGAGAAGAGTAATGGAGCAGGCTGAGTGGCTGATCCTTCCTGTTGCAGTTGCCAAAATCTGCAAGGAAATAGTAGCAAATCGCAGGTAGGAATATAATAATGATTCACGAGATAGGTAATATAGAATTTAATAATCAGTTTAAGGCGGGGATGAAGGCAGATGAAAATGACTTCGTCTTCGTTTTCAAAGAGGCCGAAAAAGGTCCTGACAGAATTCTTCTCGGAGGACTCTCCAATGACTCGCAGGTATCGGCGCAGGACGATACTGACAGTGAGATGATGATTCCAAGATTAAAGGATCTTGCCATTGATGCTTCGGTGCTTACATATGCATTTTCACTTGGAGGCGACAACTTTTACATTGCGATGCCGGGAAATGATGCAGCAGCACCTGAAGGTTTTGCGTATGAGAGCAACAGGCTGCTAAGAAAAGCTCAGCCTAAGGAAATGGCATTTGCTGCTATGACTGCCTGCCATCTTAACATCTGGTATAAGGACAATCAGTATTGCGGAAGATGCGGGAGTAAGGCAATTCACGATAGCAAGCTTCGCATGATGAAGTGCCCTGAATGCGGCAATATGATTTTTCCTAAGCTGTGTCCGGCGGTCACGGTTGCTGTGCTTCATGAGGATAAGCTCCTTGTGAGCAAGTACAATGGAAGAGCGCAGACTAACACCTATGCGCTTATTGCGGGCTTTGTTGAAATAGGCGAAAGTGCAGAGGAATGCGTTGCCAGAGAGGTGATGGAGGAGGTCGGCCTCAGGGTAAAGAATATAAGATATTACGGTTCCCAGCCATGGGGCTTTGCGGGTAATCTGCAGATCGGATATGTTGCAGAGCTTGACGGAAGCGCTGAGATTACGCTGGATGAGGATGAGCTTTCAACGGCATTCTTCATAAGTCGCGACGAGCTTGAACCGATTGATAACAGACCGGCTTTGACACAGGAAATGATCGAGGACTTCCGCACAGGAAGACTATGACACATATAGGAGGAGTATAAATGATAAAATTTGACAATGATTATAATCACGGTGCACATCCGGCAATACTGAAAGCACTTGAGGATACGAATGATAACTGTTATACAGGCTATGGACTGGACGAGTGGTGCGAGAAGGCTGCTGATGACATTCACAAGCTTATCAAATGTCCTGATGCACATGTGCATTTCCTTGTAGGCGGAACTCAGATGAATGCCATTGCGATGGAAGCGATGCTGCATGCATTTCAGTCGGTAATTTCGGCAGACACAGGACACATTGCTGTTCACGAGAGTGGAGCGATAGAGAATACAGGTCATAAGGTTCATGTTATGCCTTCTGTAGATGGCAAAATCACTGCTGAGCAGGTTAGAGAGAACGCTTCTTATTATATTGAGAACGACCTTAAGGAGCATATGACACAGCCGCGAGCAGTATATCTGTCATATCCGACGGAATTCGGTACACTGTACAGTAAGAAGGAGCTTGAGGACATTGCAGCTGTTTGCAAGGAATACAAGCTGTTCTTATACATTGATGGAGCAAGAATGGGCTATGGACTCGGTTCCAAAGACTGCGATCTTACACTTGCAGACATAACCGAGCTTGCCGACGCATACTACATCGGAGGAACGAAGTGCGGCGCGCTTTTCGGCGAGGCATTCGTCACAACACATCCTATGATCCAGGAGAATTTCCGCAACTACATGAAGATGAACGGCGCACTTCTTGCCAAGGGATGGCTGCTCGGACTTCAGTTCCATACACTTCTTGAAGGTGGGGAGAACAGCCTGTATTTCACGATCAATGCTGCGGCTGTAAAACAGGCAGAACGAATTCAGGCGGCTCTTCGTGAGGCCGGTGTTGAGGAATACATTAAGAGCCAGTCCAATCAGGTGTTCATACGAGCAGAAAGGAAGCTGGTCGAGGCTCTTCAGAAGGAGTATGTGATCGAGCTCGATCACTGGCTGGATGATGATTATGCGCTTGTACGTCTGTGCACATCATGGTCAACGGATGATAAGGATGTCGACAGAATAATAGAGGTGATCAAGTCGTGCTAACAAAAGCAATCTCAGCCATCGAATTCCCATCTGTAAGGAAGCCGGTCGCTGAACCTGGCATGGAGCCGCTTGACATGGACGGTTCCGTGCCAATGCCCTCACTTTTGGAACATCAATCGCGCAAAGCGTTGAAATTAAAACAAAAAATTCCAAAGCACGCTTCTCGTGTTCATCAATTTGCTTTCTTGTGCCTTGATGAACAGCGTGCATTTGGAATTAAAAGTCGTCAAAGTGTTGAAAATGCTCCAAAAAGTTCCAATCCGCGGAGTGCTCGGAGCTTAACGCACGACACAAACTGCGCTTTGGGCGATGGAGATTGGAATTTTCAATTTTATTTTCAAGGGTTTCAGGGTTTCATGTTCCAAAAGTGAGGGCATTTATCTTCTCGGCTAAT
>JAGHUV010000032.1 GCA_018064665.1 Candidatus Crickella caballi
AATTATGCTACATACTATTATTTTCTGTCTATCAGTTCTACGACAGTGCAGCCTTCTCCGCCGTCAGCATACGACGCTGATTTGAACGACTTTACATGTCTGTTCTTCTTCAGCTCAGCTCTAAGTCCTTTTCGGAGAATTCCCTCTCCTCTGCCATGTATAACATGCACAGTCTTGAGACCTGCAAGGAATGCGTCATCAATATACTTATTCATTAAATCAGTGGCTTCATCAAGATTCTTCCCGATAAGATTAATTTCTGTCTTGATTGTCCTGGCTTTGCCGAAGGACATTGCACCGTATTTCTGACGTTTCCTGTCTTTATTGCCCGAAGACTCGGATTCTATAAGTATCAGATCCTTAATATTGGCATTAAGCTTCATGGCTCCTACCCTGATTGTCAGATTACCTCTGGCATCAGGCAGGGTCTCAACCTCGCCGTTCTGGTTGAGCTTAACATATTTTATCAGTGTCCCTACTCTCAGCATCTCAGGCTCCGGGGTTTTACCGGTCTGAATGCTTGCTTTAGGTGAAATATTGCTCTTATATTTGCCTTCAGCTGTTCTGAGCTTTCCTCTGCTGCTCGCTACGCCTCCGGCAATATGACCGTCGTTGAAACCGGCATCCGGCTTTCTGTCCTTGATGCTTCTGAGCTCCCTGGATATCTCATCGATAGTTCCCTGAGCATCTCTGAGCATCTGTCTTGCCTTGCTTCTCGCTTCTTCAACGATGCGCTCAGCTTCTGCTTTGGCACTTTCGAGCTCGTTTTCAGCCATTGCAAGCTTTTCGTCAGCTCCGCTTCTCGCCTTTCGGGCTTCAGCCAAAGCCTGCTCTGTTCGAATCTGATCCGCCTCGACTCTTGATACAGCTTCCTCAAAGCTCAGCTGGTTCTCTCCAAGAAGCTCAGTTGCTCTATTGATTATTCCTTCATCGAGATTCAGCTTCCTGGATATCTCAAATGCGTTTGACTTACCCGGAAGACCGACTCTAAGCTTGTATGTCGGTGAAAGCGTTTCAACATTGAACTCCATGCTCGCATTCTCAACATTCTCTGTCGAAAGAGCATATTTCTTGAGTTCCGTATAGTGGGTGGTCGCAACAACAAGTGCTCCCATTTCTCTTAATTTCTCAAGCTCGGCAATACCGAGTGCGGCACCCTCACTTGGGTCTGTACCGGAGCCAAGCTCATCAAGCAGCACAAGGCTTCCATCGCCTGCTTTGCTGAATATATCTACTATGTTCTTCATATGCGATGAGAAGGTACTCAGGCTCTGCTCAATACTCTGTTCATCGCCTATGTCCGCAAATATCTCACGGAAAATCGGTAAATCACTCGTTTCATCTGCCGGTATATGAAGTCCCGACTGAGCCATCAGGCACAGAAGGCCCACGGTCTTGAGTGTAACTGTCTTACCGCCTGTGTTCGGTCCTGTAATAAGAAGCGTGCTCCATTCCTTGCCCAGACTTACATCTGTAGGTACCACCTTATCGGCAGGAATAAGAGGATGTCTTCCTGTTCTGATGTCCAGGCAGTTCTCTTCGTTAAGCCTTGGTGCTCTTGCATCCATATCGCAGGACAGCTTGCCCTTGGCATTTATAAAGTCAAGCTCAACCAGCAGTTTCTGATTATTCTCTATCTCATTGTAGTGCTCTGCAACTCTGCTTGAGAAAAGCTGCAGTATTCTTGTGATTTCAGCCTGTTCATCCATAGCAAGCTGTCTGAGCTCGTTGTTCAGATTGACAACCGCCTGCGGCTCGATAAACAGCGTTGCTCCCGTTGATGACTGGTCGTGTATCATGCCCGGGAACATGTTTGCATACTCGCGTTTAACCGGAATTACATATCTTCCGTTACGCATAGTAACAATGGCTTCCTGCAGATGAGTTTTGGCAGAGCTTGTGCTTACCATCTTCTGCAGGCGGGACTTTATCATGTCATTCTTATTCCTGATTTCCCGTCTTATATCTCTCAAAGCAGCACTGGCATTGTCTGCCATCTCATCCTCTGAAAGAATACTTCTGTCTATGTCCTGCTCAAGCTGGAGTACAGGGGTAAGAAGATCCGCTATCTCCGGAAGTATCCTGAGTCCCATCGGCATATCCGAAGACATAAAAAGCTTGACCTCTCTGGTAATGGTCAATGTTCTCTTGATCATAAGCAGCTCTCTCATACTGAGACAGCGTCCTTTTCTTGCCATTCCAAGGAGGCCTGTTATGTCACCCATCTCGCCTACAGGAATACTCCCTTTATACATAATAACGGAAACTGCCTCAGTAGTTTCCGTTAATGCGTCCTGCACCATATGCATGTTAGCCATAGGTTCAAGTGCAAGAATACGTTCTCTTGCTTGCACTGAACCTGCCTGGTTTGCGAGCAGGCTTAATATTTTGTTAAATTCCAGAATGCTCAGTATCTTAGAATTCATCTTCCTGGTTCATTCTCCTGAGAGACTTAAGCTCATTCTTAAGATTTACATTCTCCATCTGAAGATCGAAATATGCATTCTCCATCTCAACAAGTTTCTCCTGGAGCTTCTTGTAGTCCTCACCGCTCTGTGTCTGCTTGTCGGTTTCATTATTTATCTTCTCTTTGAGATCGGCAACCTGCTTCTTAGCCTGTTCCCACATTGCTATGTAATGTTTAACGTCATTATCCAGCTGCAGGTTCTCTGTTCTCAGTTTGAGCATCATATCGCTGTTGTCCATAAGCTTCTCTGCGATATTGAGAGATGTAAGAATCGCAGCCTTGAAGTTAGGGTTAACATTTAAAGCCTTGCTTGTGTGTCTCAGCTCGTCATCAACGAACTTGGCTATTTCTTTGATTCTCTCTGTGCTCTTTTCACCGGAAAGTACATAATTCGAACCGCAGATTGTTACGTCAGCTCTGTTCTTCTCCATATTGCATCCTCTTCTAAGTTAGTTTATTACTATATCCCTCTGGCTCTGATTGCTTCATACATAAGTATTGCTGCCGATATTGCCGCATTAAGGGACTCTATATCTCCCTTCATCGGTATCGTAACTCTTATATCAGCTATACTCATAAGCTCATCTGAAATCCCGTTTCCTTCGTTGCCTATTACGAGCGCAATACCATTATTGATATCTTCCTCATAATATGGCTTGCCACCGGCAGGATCTGTTACAACGAGTCTGTGTCCTGTTCTGTCAACAAACTCTCTCACCTCCCCGGCGTCATTAACATATACGATAGGTATATCGAAAATCATTCCGGCGGTCGCACGAAGCACCTTAGCAGAATATACGTCCGCTGTACCCTTGACAGCTACTATCATACCGTAGCCTGCAGCTACTGCCGTTCTGATCATCGTCCCTATATTGCCGGGATCCTGTACTCTGTCAAGCACAAGTATGTTAGCTTCTTTGTCAGGTAACTCTAGTGTAGCGTCAGGCTTTCTTACTACAGCAAGTATTCCTACGCCATTCTCAGCATCACAAAGCTTCTCGAAAACAGGCGCCGGAACCTCGAAGACCGGTATGCCCTTTGCATCACATTTTTCTACAAAAATGTCCGCTTTGAACTCATCCGAAACGAGGATATAGTCAACGTCCACATCCTTTAGTACCGCCTCTTCCACAAGGTTGATGCCTTCGATGATAAATTTCCCTTCCTCATCTCTGGTTTTCTTTGCTGCGAGTTTCCTTACAAGCTTAAGCCTGCTGTTGCCCTCAGATGCTATTCTTGTCAGCATTTCAAATCCAAGTCCTATTTAAGGAAATCAGGAATGTCGAAGTTGCTTGCTCCCTCGGAGCCGTATTCAGGCTGATTCTTCATCAGTTCACCGAGGTCCTGAATGCTGCCCTGAAGTCCGTTCTCATCGATAACAACTGTGTCATTGATGTTTGACTCTTCAGGTGCCTCAAGAATAGTTCCTGCCATTCCTCTTGTAAGTCCGCCAAAATCAGTAGCAATGATAGTAAGCTCGATCTTGCCGTTAAGCTCTTCGTTAATAGAAGCACCGAAGATGATGTTGGCATCAGGATCTGCCGCATCAGCAACTCTCTCTGCAATTGTATTGATATCGAGCATTCCCATATCATATCCGCCGTTAACATAAAGCAGAATGGACTTAGCACCCTTGATCGATGTCTCAAGAAGTGGACTGCTGATTGCATTCTCAATAGCGTCTTCAACTTTGTTCTCGCCTTCTCCGACTCCGACACCCATGTGAGCGACGCCTCGTCCCTCCATTACAGTCTTGACATCGGCAAAGTCAACATTAACGAGTCCATATTGCGAGATAAGATCGGAAATTCCCTGAACTCCCTGTCTGAGAATATCATCTGCCATAGAGAACGCCTCAAGCATAGATGTGTTCTTCTCGCTTGTATCGATGAGTCTGTCATTAGGAATTACTACCAGTGAGTCAACATAGTTGCTGAGGTACTGAATTCCCTTCTCGGCTCTTACGCCACGCTTCTTACCCTCGAATGTAAATGGCTTGGTTACTACGGCAACTGTAAGCGCACCGCAATCCATAGCTGCCTTGGCAATAATAGGAGCTGCACCTGTTCCTGTACCGCCTCCCATACCGGCAGTTATGAATACCATGTCTGCATCCTGGAGATGAGCGACAATCTCGTCAATTGTCTCCTCTGCTGCCTTCTGGCCGATTTCAGGGTTAGCACCTGCGCCTCTGCCTCCGGCAATTTTCTCTCCTATCTGAATCTTAATCTCCGACTTGCACTGTGCAAGTGCCTGTCTGTCTGTATTTACTGCAATGAATGTTACTCCCTGAAGACCTGTTTCTACCATTCTGTTAACAGCATTGCATCCGCCGCCGCCGACACCTACGACCTTAATAATAGCTGCATTGTCCTGCTCAGATACAAAGTCCGAAACAAATTCCATATTAAAAGCCCTCCTCATAAATAGTTATGCTTATATTATCACACAAATAGAATATATTGAACCGTTTTCGCTAAAAAACACAATATTTTGTGGCGTTTGATTTACGATAACATAATTACTCGTAAACCAAACGCCATTTCCTAACGTTTATTCTATACTTGGTTCGAAGGATGCGTATCCCTCATCACTGAAGGTGATAGTACCTCTCTGTATACCATCTTCAAACAATTTTTCGAGCACAGTATGCAGTCTGCCCTTATTCATTGCCTCCATAAGCTGGCTGTAGGTTCCCTTGCACACGAGCCCGTTATATACATATGCCTTGATATACATTTCCGACATATCAAGCGTAACGAAGTACAAATCATTCTTGCTCATCGCATTAAGTATGTCCAGAGTCTGCTCTCTCAGCTCTTCATTTTCGACTTCTACAGACTGTCCCAATTCGATTTTGCTGACCACAAGGCCCTTGATAAGAGTAAGCAAAGGCTTGGTTCCTGTCTTCTTAAGGAGCATCCCGGAGTTGTCGATAACAAGGTAATCGTCATCATACTTTAAAGCGCAAAGCTCCGTCCTTTCCTCTACCTTGATGACAAGTGTAGATGGAAGTTTGCGATGTACCGACGCCTTCCTGATGTATGGATTAGCTTCAAGGTAGTCTTTGATCTCAGCTCTTCCCGTATGATAAATAAGATTCTTGCCCGGAGTCGCATGCGCAATATTTATTATCTCCTCATCAGCGAAGTGCGTATTTCCCCTCACTTCGATGTAGTCGACTACAAAGAAATTGCTCAATGAGAATATGATTGCTCCAACAAGCACTACAAAACCGACGAGAATTATGATTGCTTTGTTTCTCGCTTTTTTCTTTCGATCAGCCTTTTCTTTATTACGCTTTTCTATACGAGCATGAAGTTCTTCAATATCGTAGCTGTCGTGTTCCTTTAATCCGTATTGCTTGTTATCGTCTGACACTATGCTGAAGTCTCCCTTGTACAGTTAATAGGATTTCTCTCTGTTGCTGAATCCTATTTATATGTCTCCATAATGGTTTCGTATATGATGTCTGCGGCCATTCTCGGAGCTATCTCCGCACTGGCCTTCTCCATTTTGCCGATTCTGTCTCTGTCAGCTTCAAGGCCTTCAATAATCTCCATTGCTTCGCGTCCCGCATTCTCGCCGTCTCTCACGATGAGAGCTCCGCCGTTATCCTCTACCGCTTTGGCATTGTAATACTGATGGTCTGCCGTAACATTAGCCGATGGGATAAATACAGCCGCGCGTCCGGTCATTGTCACCTCCGCAACAGAAAGTGCTCCGGCTCTGCTTACTACAAGATCACTTGCAGAGAGCATGGATGGCATGTCGCTAATATATGCAGTCATTCTCACATTGTCAAAGGAATCGAGTCCGTCCGCCTTAAGCTTCTCTGCAACATCGTCATAGTATTCTCTACCGGTTCCGAAGATGATCGTATAGCCTTTGCGTCCGCCGAACTTCCTGATCAGCATCTCTCCCAGGTCGTTGGTTGTCCCCGATCCGAGGCTTCCGCCGAATACTGTAATAACAAAGTCATCGGCAGGAATTCCGAGCTTTGCTCTGTCAGCCTGTCTGTCTCTGTCGTAGAATTCCTTGCGAACAGGGTTGCCGCAATATACAACCTTCTCAGGCTGCTTGAAATATGGTCTTGCCTTCTCAAATCCGAGGAAGACCCTTGTTGCGAATTTACTGAACATTCTGTTGGAAACACCCGGGAATCCGTTCTGCTCATGCATGTATATTGAAGCTCCGTACTTCTTTGCAGCAAGAACAACCGGTACGCTTACAAAGCTTCCTGTGCTGATTACAACATCCGGCTTGAATTTCCTCATGATGCTGTAAGCCTGTGCTCTTCCCTTCAGAGTTACCATTGCCGTCTTGAGCATTGTGATCGGCTTGTCTCTTCTGAACCAGTCGGCATCGACTGTCTTCAGTTCATATCCCGCACCCGGTATTATTTTCGACTCGAGGCCTCTGTCACTGGCAACATAAATCACGTTGCATTCCGGATCTTTCTCCCTGAATTTGTCTCCTATTGCGAGGGCCGGATAAATATGTCCGCCTGTGCATCCACCTGTGAGTATAA
Organism: Candidatus Crickella caballi; assembly: GCA_018064665.1. Taxonomy (GTDB): domain Bacteria; phylum Bacillota; class Clostridia; order Peptostreptococcales; family Anaerovoracaceae; genus Crickella; species Crickella caballi. The sequence goes on from JAGHUV010000032.1 coordinate 6,999, forward strand.
TGTTCATCGTTTTGCTTTAACCTTTCTTCTGTCACTTTGTTTGCCTACATTAAGCGCAATTCCTATCGCTGCCATGAATACCCATATCGATGTGCCTCCATAGCTTATGAAAGGAAGTGTAATTCCTGTAGCAGGCATCGATGAGGTAACTACCGCAACATTGATTATTACCTGCAGTCCCATAATTGCCGAAACGCCTGTTGCAAGATAGAATCCAAGCTTATCCTTAGCCTGAAGTGCTATTACAATCAGTCTGAATATCAGAATGAAATATACTGCCATCAGAACAAGAAATCCAATGTATCCGAACTCCTCTCCAATTACCGCAAGAATGAAGTCATTCTGAGGCTCCGGCAGATAGAGGTTCTTGCTTATACCCTTACTGAAGCCGAGCCCCTTGAGGCCGCCGTTTCCGAGCGCAATTATCGACTGTGACACCTGATATCCTTCTCCCTGCGCATCTGCGAAAGGATCGATCCAGTTGGTTAATCGCGAATACCAGTGTGAATCCTTCAGGAAATTAAGAATTATGAGAGTTCCGCCTGCCGCAGCAGCAACGCCTCCTCCAATCCACGCAGGATGAAGTCCCGCTACAAACATTATGGCCATCATGATGAACACAATTACCATTGCGGTGGACAGATTAGGCTGCTTTATGATAAGTCCCGCATGAGCCAGCATTACGCCAAAGAGTATGAGAACGCCTCTCTTATCATGTATATTGTCCGGATCCTTTGCAAGGAATACCGACGTCCAGATTATGACGAAGAGTTTGGAAAACTCACTCGGTGTTATTCTGAAGGATCCGAAGCCTATCCATCTGGTAGCTCCGTTAACATTGATACCGAATGCCAGAACCATAAGCAGCAGTGCTATACTTATAACAATAAGCAGGTTGGCATATCTGTAGTATTTATGATAATCGAAATTAGCAGCCGCTACGAGAATAACAAATCCCGAGCCTGCCCAGATCATCTGTCTTATGAGATAATAATACGGGTTATCGGAAAGACTTGTTGTTGTATAGTAGCTTGCACTGTATACCATGAGTATTCCGAATATGCAAAGTGCAATAACTGTAATTATTACACCCGTATCAAAACCGACGAAGTACTTCCGACTTGCCGTCAGAAGGCCTTCGTCCACTCTCATGCGCTTAGGCATGCGGTCTTTCTTCGCAGCCATGCGCTTGTCTTTCTTCTTGCTTTTAGTTACTTCCTTATTTACTCTTGCCATTTCCTATAGCTCTTGCACTGATTATTTTCTCATCTCAGCAAGGCACTCCTTGAAATGTCTGCCTCTCTGTTCAAAATTATCGTACATATCCCAGCTTGCGCAAGCCGGTGAGAGAAGTACCTTGTCACCTGCTTCAGCTAGGCTGCGGCATTTCCTGAGTACTCCTTCCATATCCTTCTCCGTATAGATATTCTCAAAACCTGCCTTACGTGCCGCCTCCTCGATTATCGGAGCATCGCGTCCGAGAAGAACCAGCGCTTTGACAGGACCTGTCAGATGCTCTGCCAGCTCAGTAAAGTCCTGAGATTTTCCGTCTCCGCCTGCAATGAGGATGATATTATTCTCGAGTGCTTTGACTGCGATAATTGATGCATCTACATTGGTTCCCTTTGAATCATTGTAATATGCTGCTCCGTCAAGCTCTCCGCAGTATTCGATTCTGTGCTCAACACCCGGGAATGCTTTGATAGCCTCGCTGATTATCTCAGCCTCGATACCTGCAAAATAGCATATTGCTGCTGCTGCAAGTGCATTCTCGATGTTGTGATTTCCTATTATTTTAAGATCCTGCTTCCTGCAGATGCTGATTATTTCCTTGCCGTCATTGATGAGCAGCTCGTCTCCGTCGAGATATGCTCCAAACTCGAGAATCTCAAGTCTGCTGAAAGGAACCTGAACAGCCTTGCAGTCTGCAGCTAGCGAGTAGCAAAGCTTGTCGTCATAGTTAATTACAAGGTATTCGCCTTCATCCTGCTGAGCAAATACGGATGCTTTGGCAGCTCCGTATGCTTCCATTGTCTTGTGGCGGTTGAGATGGTCCGGTGTCAGGTTCAGTATTGCCGACACTACCGGATGAAACTCAGAAGTTGTCTCGAGCTGGAACGAAGATACCTCAGCTACCATCCACTTATCCGAATCGGAATCCATCGCTTCTGTTACAACAGGGTTTCCGATATTGCCTACAACTGCAGTTATGCGGCCGGATGCCTTAAAAATCTCTCCTACAAGCGTTGTTGTAGTAGTCTTGCCGTTGGTTCCTGTAATAGCAACGTATTTAGCTGCGCTCAGTCTGTAAGCAAGCTCAAGCTCGCCGATAATCTCTGCACCTGCAGCTCTTGCCGCCTGTACAAAAGCTCTGTCAGTCGGAACTCCCGGGCTCAGTACGAGCATATCCCAGCTTGACATATCCTCTGGTTCTGCTCCGAGATACATTTCTATATCGTTTTCTTCCATGAACCTGATGAACTGAGCATCGATTTTCTCAGCCGATGAGTTGTCCTGAACGCTGAGCTTTGCACCGATCTCTTGCAGAGCTTCAACAGCTGCCTTTCCCGATTTTCCCAGTCCTACAACCAGAATACGCTTGTTCTTTAAGATTTCTCTGTAATTCATTCTAATGCCTTCTTTAATCTGTTTATGCTACTGATACTGTTGCAATAATGCAGCACAGCAGTGTGAAAAGTGCGAAAATCGTAACAACCTTGGTCTCCTTCCATCCGCCAAGCTCGAAGTGGTGATGTATAGGTGCCATACGGAAGATTCTCTTTCCGCCTGTTTTCTTGAAATATGTAACCTGTATTATTACCGACAGTGCCTCGATAACAAAAATAAGACCTGCTATAGGAAGCAGCCATACCATCTTACCGATAATAGCGGTTGCGCTGAGAGCTCCGCCGAGTGCCATTGATCCTGTATCTCCCATGAAAATTCTTGCAGGATAGTGATTGTACATAAGGAATCCGAGCACTGCTCCGAAAATTGCCTGTCCGGCTACTGCCATAGGCTCATTTCCGCCCTCAATGAAGAACATTCCGATCAATGCAAAGCATACGCTGACAACGCCGCTTGTAGAGCTCGCAAGTCCGTCAAGACCGTCTGTAAGGTTAACGGCATTAGCCATTGCAACCTCAACGAAGACGATGAACGGAATATAAAACCAGCCGAAGTTCACATATGTCTTGGCAAAAGGAATGAATACTTCTGTTCCCTCTGTAAGCATCATATATACAGCCAATGCTACGCCGAATGCAATCTGGAATGCCAGCTTCTGCTTTGGTGTGAGTCCTTCATTCTGCTTCTTGGCGATCTTGTTGTAGTCGTCAATAAAGCCTATTGCACCGAATGCAAGCATTGTCAATATTACTGCCAGCTTGTCTCCGCCGATAGGTCCTGAAATAAATCCGCTGCAGAGGATTGCAAGTGTGATTCCCGCAACAATTGCAATACCGCCCATAGTCGGCGTTCCAGCTTTGGAAAGATGTGCCTGCGGACCGTCCTCTCTTATGAACTGTCCGAACTGCTTTTTCTTCATGAAAGGTATCATTCTGTTAGTCAGAAACATCGATACCGCAAATGCTATTAATGCTACGAAAGATAATTCTGTTGTCGAAGCCATATCAGTTCTTGATCTCCTTGATAATTCTTGTAATTCCGAGCGCGTTGGATGCCTTTACCAGGAACAGATCTCCGTCCCTGAGGATATCATCCAGATTAGCCATTACTTCGTCGATAGTATCGAAGCTGTGAACGATTTCAACTCCGCCCTTTTCCTTCAGAGTCTCAGCAATTACTCTTCCGAGTCTTCCGAGCGTTACGACAAAGTCAACGCCGCTTGTCGAGATGTATTCGCCGACATCCTGATGAATTTCAACCTCATCCTTGCCGAGCTCTCTCATGTCTCCGATGATGAGTCCCTTGCGAGGTGCAGGTGTATGTCTGATTACCTCGACGGCTGCCTTAAGAGCCTCAGGATTAGCATTGTAGGTGTCGTTGATAATTGTATATCTGCCGCGCATTACATCGAGTCTGTTCTCAACAATATCAATGTTTTTAACTGCTTCAAGTGCATCCTCGATTGAAATGCCGTAAATCTCACCGATAGCTACAGCCTCAGCTGCGTTGAAGAGGTTGTGCGCACCGATGATTGGAATCTGCATATCGTAGCTGATGCCGTTGTGAATGAGCTTTCCACTGACTCCATCGATTCCCTTATCCTCGATGTCTGTGATTCTGAAATCACAGTCCTCTGCATCACCGACTGTCACGATCTTGAAGTTGCCCTTGCTGTGAGCCTTAACGCTTTCAACAGACAGATTGGATACCTGATTGTTTACAACAAGTGTTGATTCAGGTCCGAACTGTTCGGTGATTCTGAGCTTAGCCTCAAGGAGCTTCTCTCTTGAAGACTCAAAGAACTCCATGTGTACTGATCCGACATTTGTAACGATAGCATTGTCAGGCTTTACCATTTCAACGAGGTCACTCATATCACGTCCGTCGCCAATACCGATTTCTGTGATTGCGATTTCGATATCGTCAGCGTAGCTGTTGAATACAGTCAGTGGAATTCCCGTCTCACTGTTGTAATTTCCGATGTTCTTGCCTGTCTTATACTTGGAAGACAGAACCGAATATGTAAATTCCTTGGTGGTAGTCTTGCCGGCGCTGCCTGTAATTGCAACTCTCTTGAGGTCAGTCCACTCATCCATGTATTTGGTTGCCAGATTGTCCATGGCAATGATTGTGTCCTCAACGAGAATGACGTTCATATCGCCGTATGCAGCAATCTTCTCTGCCCATTCCTCGTTGGATACAACTACGTTATGGCATCCTTTTTCTCTTACATCCGGAAGAAGTGTGTGAGCATCAACTCTTGCGCCTATAATGCAGAAGAAGAGGCACTCGTCCTTAATTCTTCTGTTATCTATCTCTACAGAGCTTACACAGTCATATGCTCCGTCTGCCGCTTTGGCATAGAGCTTTCCGCCTGTTCCCTCTACGATGTACTCCAGATTGATTTTTCTCATATATGAACCTCCTTGGATTGGTTTGCATTATTCACTGTATAAGTATACCACAGTTTTCTTATCAACTTTAGTTCCTGCCTTAGGATACTGGTCTACGACCTTGAAAGATTTTTTCTTGGTGCTTTCAGGCATAATTTCATACTTGAGCTTCTTTTTCTTAAGTGTCTCTATTGCCTTTTTGCTGTCATTTCCCGTGACATTAGGCACCCTGACCTTGTTCTTCTCCGCCTTGGACTTCTCGCTCTTGGTATATTCGCGCTCTACGCCAAGGTACTGAAGTGACTTCTCCATTATGTCCTTAACGATAGGACCTGCGGAGCTGTCGCCGTACTCAGTCTTGGTCGGATGATGAACGATTACCAGCATTGAGATAACCGGGTCATCCATTGGAGCCATTGCTACAAAGGAACAGTCCTTCTTGCTTGAATATCCGCCGTTTGATGCGACATTGGCAGTTCCCGTCTTGCCTCCGACTCTGTAGCCGTCAACATATGCCGAAGGGCCGCCTGCATCTGAAACGTAGTATTCCATAATGTCGCACATCTCGTCTGCAGTTTCCTCGGATACTACCTGTCTGACAACAGTGTCCTTGATTTTCTCGACAGTTTTGCCGTCTTTATCGACAATTTTGGTAACAACCTTAGGCTTCATAAGCTTGCCGCCATTACCAAGCGAATTGACTGCGCAAAGCATCTGTATAGGTGTTATCGCAATTCCCTGTCCGTAGCCCGTTGTTGCGAGGTCAACCGCACCCATTCCGTCAGGGTTCTTAACGATTGAATTTGTCTCACCCGGAAGATCTATGCCCGTCTTATCGTTATATCCGAACAGATCTATGTAGTTGTAATAGCTTTTTGCACCCATGTTCAGCGCAACTCTTGCCAAAGCAGCATTGCATGAATTACCTACCGCCACTTTGATATCCTGCGTTCCATGATTGCCAAGACATCCGAGCCTTGTACCGTTTACATTGATTGCACCTCCGCAGTAATATCTCGAGTCCTTGTTAGTAGTTCCAAGCTCCAGGGAAGAAGCTGCTGCAATAAGCTTAAAGGTTGAGCCAGGCTCATAAATATCGCTGACAGCATCGATAGTCCACATGTCGCTGAGATACTCGGACTGTTTCTCGTTACTGAGATTCTTGAAAGCTTTATATTCGTTTTCGTCGGAAGGTCTTGTCGAATTGTTTGGATCGTATTCAGGAGTCTGGGCCATCGCCAGCACATTTCCTGTCTTAGGCTCCATTACGATACAGGTTATCGAATCGGCTCCCGTTCTTCTCATTCCCTTCTCGACTGCATCTTCAACATAGTGCTGTATAACCGAGTCTATAGAAGTTACCAGACTGCATCCGTCCTGCGCCTGATAAGTCTTGCTCTTACCGTTAGCAACTGTATTGCCCTGATTGTCCGTCGTTCTAACAGTTCTTCCCTTAATTCCCGCAAGAATTGAGTTGTATTCGTATTCGAGTCCTGTTCTTCCTACATTCTCTGAGTTGACTCCTCCCAGCAGCTGTGAAGCAAAAGCGCCGTTAGGATAATATCTGGCAACCTTGGTTTTCACCTGAACATTGCTGCCCCAAAGCTTCTTGGCTTTGTCAACCTGTGCCTTGGTGAGCCCGCTTGCAAGGAGCACCAGATTGTCATCGCTCTCGAGCTTTTTCTTTATGCTCTTTGAGTCTTCTCCGGTCAGCTTGGCAAGCTCACTGACAACAGTGTTGCGTTCCGCTTCGGTTTTGGATTGAGTCTTGTATAGATACTGCGTATAGCCGTACAGCTCGTACTCAGTTACCGTCTCTGCCAAAGTACTCATTCGGGAGTCGTAAATCGTTCCGCGCACCGGCTCGATCTCGGTATCTACCTTCTGCATGGATATTGCCTTTTCTTTAAGATCTTCAGACTTGATAATCTGCCAGTATCCCATTCTGAAAATCAATACAACCATCAGAAAAACAAGAACCGCAAAGCAAATGATGAGCCTGCTTCTGTTGTACGGCTCCGCATTTGTCTGCTTCATCTTGTCGTGAGGAATAATATCTACTCCCAGCTTGTTGGCAAAGCTGTCGTTAGCAGGCTTTTCAAATTTTCCGCGCTGCTGTCCGTATTCCTTGAAGCTGAACGTGCCGAACCTGTCATAATCAGTGCTTTGTCTTTGTTCTTTTCTGTTGTCCTTATCCGGTCTTTTATTAAGCATAAGTTCTGTATTCTTCCACGCTCCTTACTAAGCGAAAAGCCACTTAACCGCTTGGGTCAGTGGCTGTTAATCTTAAGTTAAAATTAGTTGTAAGCTTGCGCTCGAATTGTCGCAGCCAGCTCGGTACCCGTTTCATCTTTGTCGCTGATTGTAATGCAATTTTCAGGACTTGGATAAACCATTCCGTATTGATGTGTTGCAACCTGTTCTATTCTTGAAATCTTGGTTTCATCTACGATCTGACTGTTCATCGAGTCTATATCTGCCTGCAATGCGGAAATCTCGTTGCGAAGTCGGTTGTTCTCCTGCTGCAGCTTCGTTATGTAGCTGTTGCCGTTAACGATCATAAACATGAAGGCTACAACAATAGCAGCTACAAGAATAGCTGTCCTTCTTGCCTTACTAACCGCTTCCGACTTAGGTGCAGTCACGCGGCCTGTTGCTGTTGTGTTTCCAACAGGTGTTGCTCCAAGACGACCTGGAGTAGTTCCTGCAGAAGCGTTCATATTATATTGTCTTCCTGCATAGCTTGCCATTGTTTGCATCCTTTTCTGAAATAGTTTGTGTGTTTATAGTTTTTCGAGCACCCTCAGCTTTGCACTTCTTGCTCTCGGATTTACTTCAAGCTCTTCTTCTGAAGGTATGATCGGTTTTCTTGTTATTTTCTTTACATCTGCCACCTTGCCGCATACACAGACCGGCAGTTCTTTAGGACAGGTACACGGGTTGAGTCTTCTCTCAAATTCGGTTTTAACGATTCTGTCCTCAAGTGAGTGGAATGTGATTATCGCTATTCTTCCGCCCGGCTCCAGCAGATCCGGGAGTTTCTCAACTGCTTTCCTCAAATGATCGAGTTCCGCATTTACCTCGATTCTTATAGCCTGGAAGGTTCTCTTCGCAGGATGCGGACCCGTACGTCTTGCTTTGGCCGGAATAGCAGCCTTGATAATCTCTACCAGCTGACCCGTTGTCTCTATAGGGCCGTCTTTACGGGCTTTGACTATGAATGATGCTATTCTGCTTGCCCAGTTTTCTTCGCCGTAATCTCTGATAATTCGAGTCAGATCCTGTTCGCTGTAGTTGTTTACCACTTCATATGCCGTGAAAGGGTCATCTTCGTTCATGCGCATATCCATCGGAGCGTCATGCATGTAGGAGAAGCCTCTTTCGGCATTGTCAAGCTGAAAGGATGAAACTCCGAGGTCAAGCAGTATTCCGCTTACTTTGGCCGGCTTGTCCGCGCCTTCCTGCTGTTTAACGACCTGCTCTACTGCTTCGCATATTTCTTCGTAGTCACTGTAATTGTTGTGGAGAAATACCTTCTCGCACTCATACGGTTCAAGGCGTTTGCCCGCTGCGTTGAGCGCCGCCGTATCTCTGTCAACAGCTATCAGCGTTCCATCTGCACCCAGTCTCTCGCATATTCCGGAGGAGTGGCCTCCACCTCCGACTGTGCCGTCAATGTATATTCCGTCAGACCTGATATTCAGAGCCTGCATCACTTCGTTGTATAGAACCGGAACGTGTTCAAATTCCATTTAATTGCTCCTCTTTGCTTGTCATTCGACCCCGGTCCGGCCGCCCTGGGCTAGAGGTCATATATTTCGAGCTTCTTAACAAACTCTTCATCGTCCATCATGTTGTCGTTATCCTCGTCATTCATGACTTCAGCAGCCCATATTTCGATCTTGTCCATCGCACCGAGTGTGACGAGCTCTTTGTTGATATGAGCGTAATCCTTAAGCTGCTGCGGAATGAGTATTCTTCCCTGAGCGTCCAGATCGCACTTTACTGCACTTGAGAAGAACTTTCTGATGAAGGTTCTGTTGTCTCTGTCTGTCTGCTTGAAAACAGCGATCTTGTTCACAAGAACTTCCCAGTCCTCCATCGCATAGATGTAAAGACAGCAGTCAAAGCCCTTGACAAGCATGCACTGTCCGCCGAGCAGATCCCTGTACTTGGCAGGGATGATCAGCCTGTTCTTGCTGTCTATTGAGTTTTGATACGATCCTGTGAATAACACTCTTTTCAAGCTCCTTATCGCCCTCTTTTACGGCACTTCAGCGCCGATTGAGGGTACAGCTACTCTATCTTTATTTCTTACCATCCCCATTTTACTCCACATAAGTATAAATTTCAAAAGATTTTGGTATATTTTCACCACTTTCCCCCACTTTTTTATGTAAAGCCGCCTTTACCGATAAAAAAACCCTGAAAAACAAGCAACGACCACGATATATTGTGGTCGTTGACGTAATTCGCCCTATATTTAGTGTTTGCTAAGCCTGCATTTTAGCGTCTTGTGTATGCCGTTTTTCACAGGCACAACATCTTGTTTTAAACATGTCCGGACATTAAAAAAGAACCCTTCAGGAACATTGAATTCCTCAGAGTTCTTTGTGTTTATTCGCTCTTAACAAACTTATCTTAACGTACCAAGCGAACTTAATTTAAGGTACTGAACGAGCTTCTCTTAATGCACCTTTTATATTACCAGTCCTCCGTTTACCCCAATAACCTGACCGGTAATGAAGGATGACTCTTTCGATGCCAGAAAAAGCATTGCCGACACCACATCTTCAACCTTTCCGATACGGCCCAGAGGAGTCTCATCAGCAATTTCCGCAACGATATCTGCATCAATATGGGCATTCATCTCAGTATCGATCATTCCCGGCGAAATGCTGTTGACACGTATGCCTGACGGGCCGACCTCCTTGGCCAGTGCCTTGGTGAGTCCGATTACGCCCGCTTTGGCCGCTGAATAAGCAACCTCACACGATGCTCCCACCTGTCCCCACATGGAAGAAACAGTAATTATGCTTCCCTCGTGGCGGCTTATCATCGCCGGCAGACAGTGCTCAATAGCGTAGTAAACACCGTTAAGATTGGTGTTGATTATCTCTTCCCAGCGCTCGTCGCCGATATCTGTAATCAGGTTAATATCCGATACCGCAGCATTACATATAAGGCAGTCCACTCCGCCCAGCACTTCGTATGCTTTATCCACAGCAATCTTAACCGAATTGCTGAACTTAACATCACACCTTATAGGTGTTGCGCCGGTCTCCTGTCTGAGCTCATCCGCTTCCTTCTCGGAACGATGATATGTGAATGCAACCTTCCAGCCCTCACGTGCGAAGCGTCTTACAGCCTCTGCGCCTATGCCTCTTGATCCACCGATTATTAACACTTTATCGGACATACTAAAGCCTCCGTAACAAATATGCGCCCTCAGGGAGCGCATATCAGATTCTGAATAAGTTAATCTTCTTTATTGATCTTCTCCTCGAGAAGGTCATTTTCTTTGTTTAAACGCTCATTTTCCGCAATAAGAGCAGCCTTCTCAGCAGCCTCTTTGGCCTCCTTTTCCTTAGCCTTGCGCTTCTTCGCCTTCTTGATCTTAGACCTGATGCAGAGATAGATAATAAGAAGAATTGCTATACCCATTGCAGCAATTGCAAATCCAAAGCTTGCATCCGCCTTGAACCTCTTCCAATTGAGCTTGAGGTAGAGACCGATGATTGCGCCAATCACCAGAACTACCAGAATAATTACAGTTGAAGCACTGCCTTTCTTATTCGATAACTTATTGAACATTTCAGTACCTTTCCTTTCATCTGTCGGAAGCAGCTTGCCGCACCCGATATTCTATTTCTCTCCAATGAATTCTCTAAGCAGCGAACAATCCGCAATAGCTGCTGAATCCTTAATATCTATAGGTTCAAAATATTTTATAAATTCAATCAGTCTCTGAGCTTCTTCGTACTCAGGTGCATCTGCTTCGATTGCCTCAAGAAGCGGCTGTGCATATACCTTAAGCATAGCTGTCTCATATACAAGACTGGAGTTGAAAACGTAATCCGCACATGAACTGTATGGGAAGATGTTGTTGCTTTCCCCTCTTCTTACATTCACCCAGTTGGACAAAGTTCCTGCCGCATCGGTTCCTCTGGACCTGTTGTCTCTGACCATGCGTCGAAGAAGCCTTGCATCCGCCGTTGACAGTCTGTTATGTCTGTCTATTCCGACTCTTGTCAGCGGACTTATATACACTTTGAATTTCCAGTCCGCAGGAATGCTCTCTGTAAGCACGTCATTAAGCGAATGTATGCCTTCGATAACCAGAGTCTGTCCCTCAAGCGGTGTAATGGTGCGAACTCCGAACTGCTTCTCTCCGGTGATAAAGTCGTAAACCGGTGCGTCCACAGCTTTACCGTTAAGAAGATCATTCATCTGCTGATTGAAAAGCTCTATATCCAAAGCGGCAATTCCTTCATAATCAGGCTTACCGTCTTCTCCAAGAGGAGTCTCTGCTCTGTTGACAAAGTAATCATCGGTGCCCATATATATAGGCTCCTGACCTGCCACATCACCTATAGCCGCGCAAAGTCTCTTGGCAAATGTCGTCTTGCCCGATGAGGATGGTCCCGCAATAAGGACAAGTCTCCTGCCCTCATCAGCTATCCTCTTGGCCAGCTCTTTAATTTCTCTGTCCTGAAATTTTTCGCTTTCCTCTATTACATTAACCACGTCTCCGGAAAGCACTCTCTGATTGAGATCGGCAAGGAAATCGATTCCCATGCTCTTTCTGACCTTCTTGCTTTCGCTGAATGCCTCATAAAGCTTGTCGTCATCTCTGTATGGCGAAACCTCGCCTCCCGACAGCATGTTCGGAACTCTCAGCAGAAGACCGTTTCTGTATTTTCTTATCTCATACGTATCTATGTATCCGGTCGAAGGAAGCATCTCGCTGTAGAAGCTGTTCCTGTAATCACCGATCCGGTAAACAACCTGCTTCTCTTCCGGGTCGCGCATACTGAGGAGCTTGACCTTCTCCGGTACGTCATAAGCTTTCCACAGCTCGATTGCTTCTCTGTTTGTCATCTCTATCGGCACAATCGGCATGTCGTCTTCAATGATTCTCTGCATGTGACTTTTAATCTTCTCGAATGCAGATGTCTCGATCGGAGCCGAAGTGTCATCGATATATACGAAGAAACCCTGGTTCAGTGAATTGCCCACCCGTACGTTTACATCCATGCCATAAACTTCAGTTATAGCCTTCATCATCACCATAAGCAGTGAATGATGGTAGATTTGTTCGTCTTTAATCGTTCTAATTTCGTATTTCATGCAAACATTATGCCATTTTGCACAAAATAAAGCAATAATTGTAGTGCTTATTGAATTCCTTTTTGTTAAAATAATACCAAACGAAATTTTACTTCTACGAAGGGAGGTCAATATGAAATTAACCAAAGAACAACAAGCCATTCTTGACGGTTCCCAAGGCGAAACCATGTCTAAGGTTTTAAAGACCCTGATCAAGTATGGCGAGTGCTTCGGTGCTGAGAAACTCGTGCCTATCACAAGTGAGTTCGGTCACACGGTTATCAGCTTCGGAATTGGTGTAATGAGCCCTGTTTATGACCTGTATGACGAGATCCTGAACGACGGCTTCGTAAGCAAGCAGAAATTTACTGCCGACCCTCTCCCGCTGGACAAGAACATTCCTACCAACCCTCTTCAGGATCTGGTATTCAAGTTCATGTACAAGTGGCAGGATCGCTACGAAGAGCAGATGAAGAAGCTCGGTATTACAAACGATAAGGCTTACACTTGCACAAACTACCTGCCTGAGGTTGGCAACACTCCTAAGAAGGGCGATATCCTTTCATGGGCTGAGTCATCAGCAGTAGTATTTGCAAACAGTGTACTCGGAGCTCGCTGCAATCGTAACTCCGGCATTATCGAGATGATGGGATCAATCGCCGGTTACGTGCCTGAATTCGGATTCCTTACTGACGAAGGACGTAAAGCTGACTACATCGTTGAAATTAAGACCAGCGGCAAGCCTGAGGCACAGTTGCTCGGTTCAGCAATCGGAATGCGCGTACTTGACAAGGTACCATATGTGAAGGGACTTGATAAGTGGATCGGCACCGAGCTGAACGATGATGCTATCGGATATCTGAAGGACTTCGGCGCAGCAACTGCTTCAAACGGTTCTGTAGGTCTCTATCACATTGACAATCTCACTCCTGAGGCAGTTGAGCTTGGAGATAAGCTCATCAAGAAGGATGCTGAGGTTTATGTTATTGACGATGCTGAACTGCAGAGAGTAAAGGATAACTACCCTGTTATCTGGAAGGACCCTAACGCTGAGCCAAAGCTCTGCTTCATGGGATGCCCTCACATGACACTCAAGCAGCTCAAGGACAATACAGCCAAGGTTGCAGAGGAGCTCAGGAAGAACGGACGCTCGAAGGTCGTTATCCCTACAGTATGGACAGCTTCCCCTGACGTTATCGAGGAGTTCAAGAAGACTGTAGACTACTGGAAGATGGTAAACTGCGGAATTATCCTCAGCTACATCTGCCCTCTCATGTATATGAATAACCCGCTGTGCAAGATTCAGCCTGTTATCACTTCATCCAACAAGCTGCGTACTTACACAACCGCGAGATATTACACCGAAGCTGAGATTATCAGCAAGATTACGGGAGGTGACAAGTAATGAAGAAGGAATTCAAAGGCAGAGTGATCTGCGCAGGATCCTGCACTGCTCCTGCCCTCGTATCCCATGGTGGATTCAATACACTTGCAAGCTTCCAGATGGCTATCATGTTCGGTGACAAGAAGGTTAAATGCGGAGACCAGAACAACCCTGATCTGTATAAGAAGCCTATGATCGGTACAGCACTGTGCCTGCCTGAAACAATCGGCTCCACTACAGGTGGAATGATTCTTTATACCGTATGTGCAGCAGGAAAAGCACCTGCATGCATGCTCTTCTCGAAGCCAATCGACTCCCTGGCGGCTTCCGGCGCTATTTTGGCGGATGTTTGGACAGATTCTTCAATGCCTGTTATTGACGAGTTAGGCGAAGATTTTATAGAATATGTTCAAGACGGTATGATGATTACTGTTGCCGAGGATGGCACAGTAACTGTTGAAGACTAGACTTTGATGGTTGCTGCCGCCGGCAGTGGCTGTCATTAACAATTTCTAAGGAGGAACTAAAATGGGAAAGTATGATAACGTAAAGAAAGATTATCAGCCATTATTCACACCTTGGAAGATCTGTGATGTAGAAATTCCTAACAGAATCGTACAGACTTCTATGGGTGGAACTTCCCTCTTCGGATGGCTCGAGCCTTGCCATTTCGATAAGGAAGCTGCTTACCACATTCTGAACAGAGCTCAGGAGAACGTTGGTCTGGTACTGCCTGGTATGCAGTGCGTACGTGACACAATGGGTAAGAGATGGTTATATCAGAACAAGAAGATGTTCAAGGATCTCGCTGAGTGGATGCCTGAATTCCACAAAACAGGCTCCAAGCTCTTCATCCAGCTGGCAGGTGGATTCGGACGTTCAATGGCTATCAACCAGATGATGGTAGACATGCTTGAGAAGAAGCCTTTCGGCGCTGTTGCAAAGCCTTTCCTCGATATCGAGTACTGCTGCGCATCATGCTCTGAGACACCTAACAGATGGTATCCATCACTGAACGCAAGAGCAATGACAGTTAAAGAGATTCAGGAGATGGTTGAAGCTTTCGCTAAGACAGCTAAGATGTGCAAGGATGCCGGTGTTGACGGTGTTGAGATCCACGCTGTACATGAAGGATATCTCCTCGACCAGTTCACAATTGCTAACTGGAACTACAGAACTGACCAGTACGGCGGTTCATTCGAGAACAGGTTCAGATTCCCTGTAGAAATCGTACAGGCAATCAAGAAAGAGTGCGGAGATGACTTCCCTGTTGCTCTTAGATATTCCGTAGTTTCAAAGTGTAAGGGATGGCTCCAGGGAGCTCAGCCTGGCGAAGAGTTCGAAGAGTTCGGACGTGACATGGCTGAATCCGAAAAGGCTATCAAGTACCTCGAGGATGCAGGATACGACATGTTCGACTGCGACAACGGTACATATGATTCCTGGTACTGGGCTCACCCACCTGTATATATGCCTGACAACTGCAACCTTGAAGATGTTGAGCATATCAAGAAGTTCACAACCAAGCCTGTTGTATGCGCAGGTAAGATGGATATCAAGACTGCTGCCAAGGAGATCAAGGCAGGAAAGATCGACGGTCTCGGAATTGCTCGTCAGAACCTGGTTGACCCTGAATGGGTTACTAAGATCATCGAGGGCAGAGAGGATGAGATCAAGCCTTGCATCAGATGTCACAATGCTTGCTTCAGCTTTGCAAAGAGCAAACACACAGCAAACACTCAGACTCTGGACGATTCACTCCACCTCGCTCGTTGCGCTCTGACTCCATCAACAATGCAGCACAACAAGTATAAGATCGTTCCAACAAAGTCACCTAAGAAGGTTGCTATCGTTGGCGCAGGATTCGGTGGACTTGAGGCAGCTCTCGTACTCAAGAAGAGAGGCCACATGCCTACAGTATTTGAGAAGGACGACAAGATGTTCGGTCTCTACAATACTGCAGCAGCAATGTCCTTCAAGGATGCTGACAAGATGCTCATGAAGTGGTATGAGAACGAAATCAAGAAGAATGATATCGATGTAAGACTCAACACTGAGATCAACGACATCACTTCACTGCTCAAGGCTTATGATGAAGTAATCGTATCCGTAGGTACATTCCCTAAGGCTCTGCACATCAAGGGCTTCGAGAAGACTATTACATTCACTGACCTCCTGCTTGGCGACAAGAAGTATGACAAGATCGTATTCCTTGGCGGCGGACAGTCATCCTGCGAAGCAGCTTATGACGCTGCACTGGCAGGCAAGCACCCTGTAGTAGTTGAATTCCAGGATGACCTGATCACAGCTCCTGGAACTTGCCTGGCTAACTCCTCATTCCTGAGAGAGGCTCTGCCATACAAGAACGTTCCTGTACATCTTGAGAGCACTGTTACTGAGATTGGCGACGGATACTGCATGATCAAGAACGTTGCTACCGGCGAAGAGTGGAAGGAAGAGTGCGATTGCATCGTAAACGGACTCGGATTCGTTCCTAACGACAGATTCGCAGGCACTAAGAACAAGCACCTCCACAGAGTAGGTACTTGCGTTAAGTGGGGTAACCTCAGAGACGTTATCTGGGGAGCATGGGATGTTGCAATGAAGATCTAATGGCAGGTCTGATTCGTGACCGAGCGTACGGCTCTCGCCTCGCTGCGGTTCACGCAACGGTTACTAAGCTCAAATTCAAAGGAGATGGTTTCGACCATCTCCTTTTTCTTTCTTTATCATCGTGCTCTATGCCCTCACTTTTGGAACATGAATCGCTGAAAGCGTTGATTTTTAAAACAATAATTCCAATCTCACTCACTCAAAGTCATTAAAAGTCGTTTCCTGTCCCTGAGGCACTATCCCGTTTTGGAATTATTTTCTGTAATATCAAGGGTTTGCGCGATTTCTATTCCAATTTGATTCTCTAGCATTAGCCGTGAAGTAGACTTTATCACTCTCGTTCAAGAAACAATTGGAATTTTTCATTATATTTTCAAGGGTTTCAGGGTTTCGTGTTCCAAAAGTGAGGGCATTTTCAGATTTTCCAATTTTTATTGTATATCCTTTATATTCTATTCCCTATTTCCTATTTCCTTGTATTCCAGATTCCTTTGTACTGCTTGTACTTATCAATATCTGACAGTACGTTCCATGGTATGAATCCCCCATTCAGGCCCGCATCCGTCAATGCTTTGATCTGCTCCTTCATTTTCTTCTCATCATATGTGACCGTAGGATTCCAGTATGGCGTATTGTAGCCCGTTATCCAGGTCCTGTCCACTGCAGGTGTTGAGCATTCCTTCTGCCGCTGAGCTGTTCGCTTTGCCCATGCATTAAGTGTTGAATACGGATTGGTCCATGTGTCGTTCTTGTCTCCATGATGATCCGAGTAAGGCATAGAGCTTATAGCGTCCACTACATTGGAAATTGCCGGCCAGTATTGACCGTATGCAGTGCAGTATGTATATGAGCACTCACCGAATACATCAACAGAAACATATGCTCCGGCCTTGTGGATCTGATCGCATGCATAGAAGCAGAAGCCCTGTATAGCCTGCCCCTTCTCTTCTCCATAAACACTCTTCCAATCAGTCTTCTTATTCTGTGACATTTCGTAAGATGATTCAGGGAATCTCACATAGTCAAATTGAATCTCATCAAAGCCAAAAAGCTCCACAGCCTCAATAGCGAGCTTCACATTATATTCCCACACTCTCCTTGAGTATGCGCTCGGCCAGGAATCTCCGTTGATGCAGTCCTCCGGATGGTCTTTGGCATATCTTGAATCATTGAATACCACGATTCTGCCGATTGTATATACACCTGTAGATTTGTATGCTTCAACTCCTTCACGGAACTTTTCGACCGATGAGTATGCCTTCTTATACGAAGTTGGTGAATATTCTTTGGCGACATCTGACTTATAAGTCAGCGGACCGTCCTTAATATCTATTACCACTGCATTGCAATCTGTTGATTCGATAAGGTCAACATACGGCTTGTAGTTTATTGCTGCGGCCGTATTTATGTACATTGTGCGTGCATCCCTGCACAGCTCTTTATCGTCAAAGCTTGGCTTATTCACAGGGAAATAATCCATATTTCGCGCATGTCCGCCGCCGAGGTCAAAGCCGTATTCCGCCTTCTTGGCAGCCTTGTATTCACCATGGGCATTATAATTCTCTGTGACTGCCTCAGCATTGCCGACGAGATATTTGCCGTATGCATAACCCTCACCTGATTTGCCTGAAGCATCTGTATAAGCAACCTTGTACATGTCAATGCTTCCGTCCTCCTGAAGCTCCCCTGTTTCAAGGATATCGAGATGCTCCCCTTTTGCGACATATGATTCAATATCCGGAATATCCGGTTCCTTATAAATTGTCAGAGCTGTACGAACATATAATTCGGTTTCCTGTACTATATCGTCCTTGCTCTTAACGATATTCTTCGAGTCAATGTAAAACAGTCTGTTTATCTCTGCATCATTTGTATTATCGGTGGTAGCATCATCAGCAGCACTAATATCGCTGGCAGTATCAGTAGCAGCATCCGTAGCTCCCACTGCTGCCTTTGCAGCTTCTGCCGGAATTTTTACCTCCGTCATTTCATGGCCGTCCAAATCTGCTTTGGCGCCTGTCCTGCTTACAGAAAGTCCACGAGGAATTGAGACTGAATAATCAAGTTCACCCTCTTCGTTCATTGTATACGCCTTAATCTGCGGTGTATCCGCTCCGATATACAGTTTAATATTTAAGAACGCCGCTATTACCACAGCTGCCAAGATTACCGCAGCAACCGCAATGAATCCTTTTCTTTGCATGAATGTTTCTCTCTGTGTAATGAGTAGATAATTTATGTGCATATGTTATAATACTTTTCGTAACGAATCAACAAGGATGGTCAATTATGAAATATTACGAAAAGTGTTATTTTGTTTATAATATGCAGCCTCAGCTTTGCAACGAGGCCGTTTTCACAGGTAGCCTGCTTCAGCTGATGCACAGCGATGCTCCGTTAAGCAACGGAACTATAAAGGCAGGCACCGATATTTATGCCTGCCTTGTTTACGATCATTGCCGAATCATCACCTTTATAACAAGTGGGTCTGATTCACAAGTCATCAATCTGATATTCAGTTCCGATAAAGAATATAGCGAAACCTTAAGCTCTCTTAATGAGATTGCCGGTATTGAAATCAGCAGTCAGGATAGCAAGCTCATCTCTTATGCACGCAGCATATCCGAAAAGCTCAGAGCAGGTATTACTGTATCCATCTTCGATTCAGTCAAGAAGGATGACTTCATTACATGCCCATGCTGCGGTGTTCAGAATTCCAAAGACTCCGGCTTCCCTTTCTGTCTTGAATGCGGCGAGCCGCTTTAGTCGTTCCTGTTACGTCTGTCTCGGTCTTTATCTTTGTAATACTCTGCCTTGTCAGCATACATATTGCGGTCGGCCTTCTTATATAAATCGTCAAAGTTGTATTCAACGTCGCGATCCGTTCCCGCCATGCCGATGGAGATAGACAGACTCCTCTTATTCTTACGGTTGTATTCATCTACGCTTTTCTTAAAGTCCGCAACAACAGAATCAATATCTCTTATATGTTCGTTAGCAATGAATGCAAACTCATCTCCGCCAAGTCTATATACCTCGCCCTTGGATGAAAACTGCTTTTCTATAAGTTTACCTGAGGCTCTGATTATATCATCACCATAGTCGTGACCCGAGGAATCGTTCATTTCCTTGAGTCCGTTAATATCCATAATGGCAACCACAACATTATGCAGTGTTTCCTTGCTACGCAGTTCCTCAGCATAGTTTTCAAAGGCTCTTCTGTTCCTGAGACCAGTCATGATATCCGTCTCGGAATTATTACGCTGTGCATCTATTTCGTCCTCTCCTCTTGATATGAATCTGTTGATTAATATCAGCAGTATAGCAAGAGTCAGCACCCCGGTTACCAAAGTATTCAGCATAAGTCTGGACTTGAAAACTGAGCCTTTGTAGGTATTGGAAATGACCAGGAACCAGTCAATCTCTTTAATATAATAGCAAATTGCATACGAGCTGCCCATTCCGTCCTGAAATACATAGCCCTTGTCCTTGCTACTATTGTATACATCGATCATATTGCAAAAGCCTTCGTAAGCTTTCTTGCCAACTTCTTCGTCTTCAGATGATGTCTGAACGATCTTGTCAGGAGATATTAAACGTATCTGAATATATCTGGACAGTGAGTTGTTATTAAGTATTTTCTTAATATCCTCAATGCCTTTTCCTACTCCGCAGACACCAATCAGATGCCCTTTGGAGTCTTTCATTTTGTAATTAACATATATCGTCAAGCGATTGTTGTTCGACTTGTCGTTAGCTATATTAAGTCTGTATGTATCCTTACTGCTGACAAATGACTTGTACCAGCTGTCTTCATGAGCATCAGGGTCAAGCTTCTTTATAAAGCCTTTATCAGCATACCAATCCTTGCTGTCTGCAGAAATCATAAATGCATTTGAATATCCAAAACGGTCAACGATCTGCGAAAGATAACCACTTACAATTGATTCGAATTCGCTCTGTGAATATGAACCTTCATTTTTGAGCAGGTCCTCTGTAAAAGTGTTATTCATTGCGGCACTCACAGCAATCGACTCAGCAAAAGCTCCGGTCAGTTCTTCTCTGACCTGATTACCAAATATATCCGCTTCATGTCGATCGTTCTGTTCCTGCAGCCTTGTGAGAGAAACCATAGAAACCATGGTTGATACTCCCAGACTGAGTATAATCGTCACAGAGACGATCATCATAATACTCTTCTTCCTGCTCATTCAGCTTCCTTCTCTTATCCCACTAGCCACTTATACTTTTCGACGCTGTAAAGCGGAACAAAAGGAATCAATATAGGTGTCTTAGCCACGTATTCCTTGTACGCCTTGCGTCTGCCATATCTCTTATTCTGTCTTATCTCGAGCCTTCTTGCCCCACTGAACATAATATAAACAATTCCTAAATATCCAAGCAGAGCTATGATCCACTGCCCCGGTGTCTTCAGAGCCGTAACTCCGGACACAAGAACCCCCGTCCAGAAAATCATCTCGCCGAGATAGTTCGGACAGCGAACGATCTTATACAATCCCGTACTGCAGAAATTCTTAGGGTCACGTTTCTTGGCATCACTCTTCTGCTTGTCCGCCAGGGATTCAAAGCAAATTCCAAGCAGCATTATTGCCGCTCCAATATAAGCTACCGCATCACTGCTCACGCCATTATGAAGACGATAGAAAATCGGCGCAGTCTCAAACACATACAGCAGCGCACATGAAACCCAGATGGCAACCTTAACATACAGCTTCATCTCAGTTCCTTCCTTGATCTCGCCTTTCATATTGCTGTTATATGATTCAGAACGACGTTCCCTGTAGAGAAGATATCCGCCAAGTCTTAAGCCATACACAATCAGTAATGAGGAAAGAATAATGGTTCCTGCATCATATATTCCCTTAAACATAGTTAAGCAAAAAAGTCCGATGCCTGCTATAGAAAAACCGTAGCCTATCGAAATGAACCAGATATATTTCTTAAATCCAATCGCGCTGCAAAGCAAAGCTACAACGAAAAGCAGCATAAGCCCTGCTGAAAAAGTAGTCATTTTTACGCCTCCGCAAAGTCTCTATCAGTATATACTCAGCCGATTAAAACCGTAATTAAAAACTTCCTAGGATAGTCGATTATAAACCTCTTTTTTGCTTATGTCAAAGGGTCAGACGACCATCCGAATTTGAATTTTTGCACATAATATGTCATAATTGCAGACGTACACAAAATATGTCAGCTGTCTCGTTTTAGATAAACATAAATGATATTCAGCTGATTAAAAAATGAAAGGATAAATACAATGAAAGTTGCAGTTACTTATGAAAACGGTCAGGTATTCCAGCACTTTGGACATACCGAGAATTTCCAGATTTTCGAAATAGAAGACGGCGGAGTTGCAGATTCATACATACTCGAAACCGGTGACGCAGGACACGAGGCTCTCGCAGGCTTCCTCCTCGAGAACGGCGTTAATGTCCTTCTGTGCGGCGGCATGGGAGATGGTGCCAAGAACGCACTTGATGCAGCCGGCATCGAAGTAATTTCAGGTGTTAACGGAGACACCCACCAGGCTATAGCAGCTTATCTCAGAGGCGAACTCGTTTCTGCAGGAGTAAACTGCGACCATCACCACGATCACGACCATGGCGAAGATGGTTGCGACTGCGGAGACAGCTGCGGTGGCGGTTGTGGCGGCTGTGGCGGTGGCTGCGGCGGCGGCATGACAGTGATCTATGAAGGTCCTAATGCCGGCAAAATCTGCAGTGTTCACTACACAGGAACATTTAATGACGGAACAAAGTTTGACAGCTCTTATGACAGAGCAGAACCTCTTCAGTTCGTATGCGGTGTAGGCATGATGATTCCGGGATTTGACAAAGCTGTTGTTAATATGGAAGTCGGACAGGTTATCGACATTCACCTTTCAGCAGATGAAGCATATGGTGAGCACGATCCTGCTGCTGTTTTCACAGTTGCCATATCCGAAATGCCCGGTTCCGAGGATCTACAGACAGGCGACAGAATTTATCTGCAGGGACCTAACGGACAGCCGCTTCCTGCTCTCGTAAGCGCCAAGGATGATGAGAACATCACCTTTGACCTCAACAGCGAGATGGCAGGCAAGGAGCTCAACTTCAAGATTGAACTTCTAGACGTTCGCTAAACCTGGCATGGAGTCGCTTGACATGGACGGTTCCGTGCCAATGCCCTCACTTTTGGAACATCAATCGCGCAAAGCGTTGAAATTAAAACAAAAAATTCCAATCCGCGGAGTGCTCGGAGCTTAACGCACGACACGAACTGCGCTTTGGGCGATGGAGATTGGAATTTTCAATTTTATTTTCAAGGGTTTCAGGGTTTCATGTTCCAAAAGTGAGGGCATTTATCTTCTCGGCTAAT
>JAGHUV010000014.1 GCA_018064665.1 Candidatus Crickella caballi
AACGCCACTCCAGAAGCGCGAAGAATTACTGCATTTTAATGATACCATTTAGTCACTTTTACTTTTGACTTTTTGGTCTCACATCATTGACGAAACAACAAATACAATAAAACAAGCATTTTTTATCCTGTATTTTAGTAGGAATTAATATTGACTTAATCCCACCCAAGTGGTAGGATTTAAACGAATCATGAAAGGGGGTGTTCTTATATGATGGTTTCAACCAAGGGCAGATATGCGCTGACGGTTATGGTAGACCTGGCAAAACATACCGGTGAGGACTATGTTTCACTTGCGGATATCGCTGAAAGAGAGGGACTTTCAATGAAGTATCTTGAAAGCATCATCTCTATTCTCAACAAGGGCGGGATGCTTAAGTCCGCCAGAGGCAAGAACGGTGGATATAAGCTGGCAAGGACACCTGCTGAGTATACTATCAACGAGATACTGCTTCTGACTGAAGGAAGCCTGGCTCCGGTAAACTGTATTATGCAGGACGGAATAAAGTGTGACAAAGCAGCAACCTGCAGCACATTGCCTCTTTGGGCCGGACTGGACAAGGTCATCGATAAATACCTCGGCGGAATAACGCTTCAGGATATTATCGACGGTAACAGAAAGAAGATTCTCGGAGATTACTGTGAGCAGTGCGCTCAGATATAGTTAATAATTCATACGTAAATATGAAAGGGGATATTATAGATGAAAGTTTACGCAGATAATGCGGCTACAACATACCTCAGCAAAACAGCTAAGGAAGTGTTGCTGGACTGTCTTGATAACTACAATGGCAATCCTAACAGCCTGCATACGGACGGACAGCTTACACAGGAGAAGCTGGACGAGGCAAGAGGAATCGTTGCAGCCTGTATCAACGCCAAGAACCCTAATGAGATTTATTTCACATCGGGAGGAAGCGAAGCTGATAATCAGGCGCTGATCAGTGCGGCAAGAGCAAATAAGGCTAAAGGCAAGACCCATCTGATTACAACCAATATCGAGCACCATGCTATTCTGCATACTATGAGAAAGCTCGAACTAGAAGGCTTTGAAGTAACATATCTTGCACCTAAAGCCAACGGTATCGTTGATGTAGACGATGTGGCAGCTGCTATAACAGATAAGACTGCGCTCGTTTCAATCATGTTTGCCAACAATGAAATGGGAGCAATTCAGCCTATTCCTGAAATCGGAGCAATCTGCAAGGAACGGGGTGTACTGTTCCACACTGATGCTGTTCAGGCAGCAGCACATATTCCAATCGATGTTCAGGCAATGAACATTGACATGCTGTCGCTGTCCGGACACAAGTTCCATGGTCCTAAGGGCGTAGGTGTTCTGTATGCAAGAAACGGCATCAGACTTCTCAACGTCATCGAGGGCGGAGCTCAGGAGAGAGGAAAGCGTGCAGGTACAGTAAATGTTCCGGGCATTGCGGCTATGGCAGCAGCACTTAAAGAAGGCTGTGATAATATGGAAGCAAACAACGAGAAGGTTATTGCTCTTAGGGATAAGCTTATCAAGGGGCTCGCTGATATTCCTCATGCACAGCTCAACGGAGATCCTGTTAAGAGACTTCCGGGTAATGTAAATTACTCGTTTGAGGGCGTTGAGGGAGAAAGCCTTCTTCTCGGACTTGATAATTACGGCATCGCATGCTCATCGGGTTCGGCATGTACAAGCGAGTCGCTTGACCCGTCACATGTACTTCTCGGAATGGGAGTTCCTATTGAGGCAGCCCACGGTTCACTCAGATTCAGTCTGAATGAGGAGAATACCGAGGAGGAAGTAGATTTTATCATTGAGAAGGTTCACAAAGTAGTAGAGCTCTTCCGCAGCATGTCACCGTTCTGGGATGCACTGGAAAAAGGCGAGAAAGAGCATTGCATATAATACAGGAGGAAATAAAATGGCTTTATATTCAGATAAGGTAATGGATCATTTTGAAAATCCACGTAATGTAGGTGTTATTGAGAACGCTGACGGAGTAGGTGAAGTTGGAAATCCTACTTGCGGAGATATCATGAAAATGTATCTCAAGATTGAGAACGACACTATCGTTGATGTTAAGTTCAAGACTTTTGGTTGTGCAAGTGCAATTGCAACAAGTTCAATGGCTACAGAGATTATCAAGGGAAAGACAATTGATGAAGCTCTGGAGCTTACAAACAAGGCTGTTGTAGAAGCGTTGGACGGACTTCCTGCAAGAAAAATCCACTGTTCTGTACTTGCTGAAGATGCAATCAAAGCGGCTCTGGTTGACTATTTCACAAAGACAGGCAAGGAAATGCCGGAGTGTCTGGTAGGCTTTGAACCACACGAAGACTAAAGCCTGCTTTTGGATAATTATGTATTTTTAATATCGATCATTGACTCATTCACTTTAACTTGCTAAACTGAATACAAGTATAAGGTGGAATCCACCGAGCTTTGGGAGGTATTTGATGAGTAATGGTACGGTCAAATGGTTCAACAATGACAAGGGTTATGGATTTATCGCAAATGACGAAGGTGGAGATGATGTATTCGTACATTTCTCTTCCATCCAGATTGACGGATTCAAGACCTTAAAGGAAGGTCAGAAAGTCATTTTCGATATTGAGGATGATCCTAAGAACCAGGATAAAAAAAGAGCTGCAAATGTACAGATTGTAGAGTAATCTGCAGCGAAAGAGAACGTAATCATGCCCGACGGTCCGCTCCGAGTCTCGGAGCGGATTTGCTTTGTAAAAAACACCAATTCTTCACCAATTGCTTGACTAATAATGTATAATCATTTTCGGTTGTTTTTTAACAACATGTAGGAGGAAACAATGAGCAAAAAAGTAATGAAGCTTGCATCAAGAGGAAAGAGACTGGGCGCTTATCTTATTGATAGGGTTGTACCTGTTATTATCGGAATTATATTGCTGACAGCGGTTTCTGTACTCGCATATGTACCGCGTATGTTTTCGAGTTATGGATATAACGATTTCGGATACGGCGACTATGGATATGCTCATACAGCCGGAAGCGTAGCTCTTCTGGGAATAACATTTTTTCTTTATCTGGTTTACGTTGCTGTACAACTGATATTCTATGCAAAGTCCAAGACTATCGGTAAGGCTATTCTCGGTATGCAGGTGGTAAGCTCAGAGACAGGTGAGCCAATTGGATTCTGGAAGATGCTTCTCAGAGAGTGGTTTGCAAAGAAGGCAAGTAAGGTCGTTTTCTACCTCGGATTTATCTGGGTGCTTATCGATGATAAGAACAGAGCTTGGCATGACAAGATCATGGATACATATGTTGTAGATCTCAAGGAAAGCGCTGCGCTCAAGGGAGATGAAAAGCCGACAGAATATACACCGCTTGAGATCAATGATGAGGATGATGCTAAAGCTGAATCCATTGCCAAGGAAATGGGAAATGAGGCAATCATTGAAGTAACAGATTTTACTCCTGCCGAGGAGGAGACTTCAGAAACAGCGGAAGCCATAATTGAGGACGTAGCTGGAACTGTAGATGTAGCCGTAGCTGAGAATGCAGCAGAAGCTGTAGCTGAGGAAGCTGAGAATGAAGACATTGAGGCAGAAGTTGTAGTGCTTGAAGAAGAGACAGCCAAGGCTGATGCGTCCATGAAGAAGGACGAGCTCCTTGCACTTGCCAAAGAGATGGACGTTAAGGTATCCTCCAAAGCTACCAAGGCCGAAATCATAGAGGCAATTAATAATAAATAGACTTAAAAAAGGAAACAATAGAATAATGAACACCGGCATAATTGTTGAAACAAAACATCTTGTTGATGAACTATATAAGATTACAATTGAGATGCGGGATAATGGTTTCACACATCCTGGTCAGTATTGCATTATTGGCATCAAGGGAAGTGAAATTGAGAAAAACTATATAGTATGTGAATTCGATGGAAAGAGATTCTCTATCGTAGTAAAGAAGGGCAACGAGGTAACAGACAGGTTGCTCGAGTTGGAGTCCGGTACCGAGATTAACGTAGAAGCGGGTCTGGGAAACGGATTCAATGTTGATATCATTCCGGATGGGGTTACGCTTGTCGCTGACTCGGATGGAATACCACAGATGCTGGGCCTCCTGAGAGGGTTGCTCATGCGTGGCAAATCCTGCAATCTTGTTCTGGGTTATTCCACAAAGAGCAGAATATTCATGGTAGATACGTTCAGCAATCTCTGCAATAATATTGAGATATTCACTGCTGACGGAAGTAACGGCAGACAGGGTAATGCGGATGATGGTGTACGCAAGGCGGACTATGTTTGTGCGGCAGGAAGCGTAGAAATGCTGGACAGACTTGCACAAAAGGCTAAACACGGACAGTACAATCCGGATGGAATGAATATTACCGAGTGGTAGTACTATTCCTCTTCAGTTTGCTCAAATAAAGATTCATAGGTATTGGAAATTGCCTCGGCTATTGCCCCGGCAATTTCTTTTTGTTTATTGTCAAACAGCTCGTTGTCTCCCTTATCCTGGAGAAAGCCGACTTCAACCAGACAGGAAGGCATACTGGATACACTGTTTTCGAGATAATCATCGTTAGGAGTCACCAGCGTTCCGGCACGAACCTGTCGCTCTGCGAAACCTACAGCAACGAGTGACTTCATGACATTGTTGCCAAGAAGCTGTGACTCTTTGCCGTTGCTTGATGGAATATATACTTCGACTCCATTGCCCTCGGTAGCTTTGTTTCTATGTATGGATACCATTAAAGCGGCGTTGCATTCGTTAGCCATCTTGCCTCTTTCACCGCGATCGACATCAGAGTCGTCGCTTCTTGAAAGTACAACCTTAAAGTCCTGATTCTCGAGAGCTTTCTTAACATTAAGGGCAAGCGTCAATGTATCATTTTTCTCCATTCTGTCGCCAACGGAAGAACCACCGTCAACTCCACCGTGACCTGCATCGATGAAAATAACTCCGCGTGGCTCATTGGCGGCATCTCTGTTTATAAATATTTCTATTCCGACTACGAGCACCAAAATAAGAAGAATTGCAGAGACAATGCGGCGTTTGATGCGCTGCTTTCTTCTCTTGCGTTTCTTCTGTTCGATAAGTATTGCTCTGATTTCTTCATCTGTTAACTGCATGGCTGTATTATATCAAAAAAATAGCTGCAATACTACTTCCTAATAGGAACTGTGTGTTATAATAACGTGATATTTTATTTTTCTTAAACAAATTTGGAGTTAATGGAGGATTATTTATGTATGCACTTACATCCGGCGCAATGCGATATATGGATGAGTACTCGATTGCTGCAGGCATTCCGAGCTGCGTTTTGATGGAAAACGCGGCAAGAGGTCTTGCGGATGAAATAGTCCTCCGCTTTGGAAATAAAGACACATCGATACTTGTTCTGTGCGGATCCGGAAATAACGGTGGAGATGCTGTTGCAGTTGCCAGATGGCTTATGCATTACGGATATACAGGAGTCAAGCTGTATTTCACAGGCGATGCTGCAAAGGCGAGCAAGGAATTCGTACGTCAGGCTCAGCTGCTCATTAAGGCATATCCGAATGTTGAGTTCGGAAGATTGTGCAAAGGGGACAGTGTTGGCATTATCCAGGGCAAATATGATCTTATAGTGGACGGAATGTTCGGCATTGGTCTCAACAGAGTGCTTGATGCTGAAAATACAAGATTCATCAACTACATCAATACCAAGCAGGCCTTTAAACTTGCTGTGGATATTCCATCGGGAATAAATGCAACAACAGGTCTTATTATGTCCGCGGCCTTCAAAGCGGATATGACAGTGACTTTCGGAAACTACAAGACAGGTATGTTCTTCGGCGCCGGAAGAGAGTATTGCGGAGAAGTAAAGCTTGTGGATATAGGGCTGGTTGAGAGCGCTTATGCAAATATTACGGACAGGTTGCAGGTGCTCGACCGTGATTTCTTCGAAGCAACCAGGGGTGCAGCACTCGTTACAAGAAAGGAAACCGGACACAAGGGAACCTTCGGAACTGTAGGCATTGCAGTTTGCAGTAACGGAATGATGGGTGCGAGCATACTTGCGGCAAAGGCGGCATACAGAGCCGGCTGCGGTCTTGTAAAGATATTCTGCCCGGCAAAATACATCGGCTTTTTCAATGTTTCGGTTCCGGAAGCAGTGGTTGTTCCTTACAAGTCGGATGATGTTCTCAGCGCATATGAGATATTTGCAAAGGGCGTTGATGCAATGCTCATCGGACCCGGACTTCGTGAGGACGAAGCCGGAAGACTTCTGGTTAAA
Organism: Candidatus Crickella caballi; assembly: GCA_018064665.1. GTDB lineage: Bacteria > Bacillota > Clostridia > Peptostreptococcales > Anaerovoracaceae > Crickella > Crickella caballi. The sequence continues at coordinate 6,248 of JAGHUV010000014.1, forward strand.
CAGGTGCTTGCCGGTAAGACTCCTGCAGTTTTCGATGCCGGTGCACTTAACATTATGTCCAAGAATATGAAAATGCTGCGCAAGAGAAAATGTCCTTGCGTTATTACGCCTCATCTTGGAGAGATGGCAAAGCTGTGCGGAGAGGAAATAAAAACTGTTGCCAGAAACAGAATCCCTCTTACACAGAAGTTCTCGGATGCGTTTAATCTGAGCATGGTAGTTAAATCAGACGTTTCTCTTATTTCGATAAATGCAGAGAATGGGGAGCAGAAGCTGTTCCTCAACACAATAGGTAATTCAGGGCTGGCAACTGCCGGCTCGGGAGATGTTCTTGCGGGAGTTATCGCATCGCTCATCGCACAGGGCAATACTCTCAATAACAGCTTGCTGTACGGTGTTATGATACATGGTGCAGCAGCAGAAAAATTCGCAACGGATGAAGATTCCAAGCGCCGAATGATGGCCGGAGATATTATTGACAAGCTGTTTTAACTAATGTATAATCAGCGCGTTGCGGATGCAATAATCCATTAACGTCAGGAGGTGAGACAAGAATATGGCACAGGTTATCGTTAAGGAAAATGAAAGCTTAGAAAGCGCTCTTAAGAGATTTAAGAGATCTTGCGCTCGCGATGGCGTTATGGCAGAGCTGCGTAAGAGAGAGCATTATGAGAAGCCAAGCGTAAAGAGAAAGAAAAAGTCCGAGGCTGCTCGTAAGAAGGCTAGAAAGTACTAATATTGAATATGAGATGCGAACACCGTGAGGGGTTCGCATTTTTATTTTAACGGAGATTATTTAATGTAAAGCGAGCTTTACATATGTGCAATTAACAGATGTAAATAAAACTTTACATAACGATGAGGAATATATGTAAAGAATACTTTACACAGTGAAAGGAGAATATTATGGCACTTAAACAACAGTTAATGGAAGATTACAAGGAGGCTATGAAGGCCGGAGATCAGATTAGAAAGGAAACAGTTAATCTTGTCAGAGCTGCTATCAAGCAGCACGAGGTAGACCAGAGAGTTGAAATCGAAGACGATGCTGAAATCGTAAAAATCATCAAGAAGCAGGTTAAGATGAGAACAGATGCTCTTGCTGACTTTGTAAAGGCCGGAAGAGATGACCTCCTGGAAGCATACAATAAGGAAATCGATATTCTTAAGACATATCTCCCTGAGGAAATGTCTGAGGAAGCAATTGCAGATAAGGTTGCAGAGATTGCTGAAAAGCTTGGAATCACAGAAGGCATGCAGAATATGGGTAAGCTTATGAAGGAGTGCATGGCAGAGCTTAAGGATGCTGCAGACGGTGGCGTGGTAAACAAGAAAGTAAAAGAATTTTTAAGCAAGTAATGTAAAGAAAACTTTACGTTTAGCGGAAGCGGTTATGTAAAGATTGCTTTACATAACTGTAAATTGAATATGTAAAGAATACTTTACGCGCTTGAATGCGGATGTAAAGAATAGTTTACATCAGGAAATGGAGTTTAATGAAAGAATTAAGAGTAAATATCCCGGAATACGTTAACATTCAGGCTCTTTTCGGAAACTATGATGCCAATGTCAGAGCTGTTGAGAAAATCACAGGAACCACTATGGTCATGAGAGATGATGCTTTGATTATAAGAGGTGAGGATCCTGAGCTTGCAGCACGCATCGTTGCAAGACTGATTGAAGCTTTGAACATAGAGCCTGATCTTGATGCACAGCGTCTCAATTATATTATTGAGATGGAGGTGGGCGGTCAGGAATTTGACGAGCAGAAGACTGTAAAGGATGTAATATGCTATACACACGCAGGACGTCCGCTTAAGCCAAAGACCAAAGGTCAGAAGGAGTACGTGGATAAGATCAGGCGTTCCGACATGGTATTCGGTATCGGTCCGGCCGGAACAGGAAAAACTTATCTTGCGTGCGCTATGGCAATAAACGCATATAAGAACAAGGAAGTTGAAAGAATTATTCTGACCAGACCTGCTGTAGAAGCGGGAGAACGTCTGGGCTTCCTTCCGGGAGACATGCAGGAGAAGGTGGACCCGTATCTCAGACCACTTTACGATGCACTTTACGATGTTCTCGGACCGGAGGCGGCAATGAAGCTTCGTGAGAAGGGCGTGATAGAGGTAGTACCGCTTGCTTACATGAGAGGACGCACCCTGGACAATTCTTTCATTATTCTGGACGAGGCCCAGAACACAACCAGAGAACAGATGAAGATGTTCCTGACCCGTATGGGCTTTAACTCCAAAGTCGTTGTAACAGGAGATGTCACACAGATAGACCTTCCGTCTGGAACCCAATCCGGATTAAGAGATGCGAGCAGGGTTCTTAAAGATGTGGAAGGAATAGAATTCAGCTATTTTACAGAAATCGATGTTGTCAGACACGAGCTTGTCAAGAGAATCATCAAGGCGTATGAGCTCTTCGACAACAGAAACAGGGCGAGAACAAGCAACATCAAGGGAGATAAGGTGGGAAGCCGATGATTATATATGTAAGTGATGATGATAAAAGACTGAGTGAGGATACGCTGCAGATCATGCAGCAGGCTGCTGAGCTGGCACTTGATTCGGAATTCGAGAAAACCTTCACGGATTGTAATGTAAAAGCGAGTGACCTCCCGCTTGAACTCAGTGTTACGATCGTCGGTTATGAGGAAATCAGAGAGCTTAACAGAGACTATCGAGGGATGGACAAAGTAACTGATGTTCTCTCTTTCCCGCAGTTTGCTGACAAGGAAGAGCTTGCAGATGAACTGACTGAATTTGCAATTAACGATGAGACGGTTATGCTCGGAGATGTAGTTATCTGCTACGACAGAGCTCTTGAGCAGGCTGAGGAGTATGACACAGGCATTAAGAGAGAGCTTATTTATCTTTTCGTGCACAGCATTTTCCATCTGCTTGGATACGATCATGAATCCGAAGATGAGAAGTCAGAAATGAGAGCCGGAGAAGAATATGTTATGGACGGTATAGGAATTCCAAAGAGGGTAGATTAGTATGAAATCAGGATTTATTGGTATTATAGGCAGACCTAATGTGGGTAAATCAACTCTGTTGAATGCAATTCTCGGAGAGAAGATCGCCATTACATCGAGCAAGCCACAGACGACACTTAACAGAATAACAGGTATATATACCGATCTTGATTATGATAATGGTGATGGTCTGCAGATCGTTTTTCTGGACACACCGGGAATACATAAGCCGCATAACAAGCTCGGCAGTGCCATAAATGAAACTGCAATCAATACATACAAGGGCGTTGATGTAATTGTTCTGATGGTCGACGGAACCAAAGAGTTCGGTGTTGGAGACAGCAAACTGATCGACATGCTTAAGACATCAGAAGCTCCTAAGATTCTTGCAATCAATAAGATGGATCTGATGGGCCCGGAGGAGTACCTCAGACTTTACAATGAATATGAAGCAATGGGACTTTTCGACGACATATACGGCGTTTCCGCACTTAAAGGAGACAATGTTGATATGCTCATAGATAAGCTGGCTTCATATATGCAGGAAGGACCGATGTATTATCCTGAGGATCAGGCAACAGATCACCCTGAACGCTTTATCGTAAGCGAGATTATAAGAGAGAAACTGCTCAACTATCTTAATGACGAGGTGCCTCACGGCGTTGCGGTTGAGATAGAATCCTTTGAGGAGCATGACAATATCACGGATATAGGTGCGGTCATATACTGTGAGCGCAAATCCCACAAGTCGATTATTATCGGCAAAGGCGGAAACAAGTTAAAGGGCGTAGGAAAGGCGGCGAGACTGGAGATCGAGGATCTGCTCGGAACCAAAGTCTTCCTGTCGCTGTGGGTCAAGGTTAAAGAAAACTGGAGAGATTCAGATCGCGTGATCCGCAATTGGGGCTATAAAGACGAATAATGTTAGTAAGTACAGACGGAATTGTATTAAAACAGCATAAAATCGCCAACAACAGACGCATGATAACCGTGTTCACAAGGAACTACGGCAAGATAAGCGCAGGTACGTCCATCAACGAGAAGAGCAAAAGCAAGTCGGCTTTGGCCCTGCGGCCTTTTACGTATTCGGAATATGATATCTTCAAGAGCCGAAATTCGTTCAGTATCAATAATGCGTCAGTCAGAAGGAGCTACTACTCAATAGGCGAGGACCTCGACAGATTTCTTATAGCATCCAAGCTGCTTGAATATCTGGATAAGATTCTTGAAGAGGGACAGCCGCAACCGAAGTTCTTCGATATGACTATTGAATTTTTCGATGCGATAACCGAAGCGAAGTCGAATTTCGAGACTCTTCTGTATGCTTTTATCGTTAAAACCCTGAGAGTACAGGGCATAATGCCGGAGCTTGAATGCTGCATTGACTGCGGCAAGGAAGTCAGAGATTTCGGCTATATGACGGATAACGGCAGAAAAGCATATTCATTTTCTGTAAGCTCGGGAGGCGTGATATGCGAGGATTGTGCCGAGAAGGAGAAAACAAGCGGCAATTCGTTGATTTTTAAGCCGCAATTCGATATAATTTCTATGATTTTGTATTTTACGGAACAGCCTCTCGCAAGGTTTGGAAAAGTAACCTTAAAACCGGAGGTTTCGGACCAGGTTAAGAAGATTATAGGCGAGTACATTGACCGCTATATGGGCGTTGATGTGCTCTTGAACGATATTCAATGGAGGTAAGCGCATGGAAATCAATCTTGAGAAAATCGAACTGGTTAAAGAGAGAACCGGAGCAAGCTATTCAGATGCCAAGGAAGCTCTTGAACACTGTGAAGGCAGCGTGGTTGATGCCATCATCGAACTCGAGCAGAAGGCAGACATGGAATTCAACGCTGTTGACGGTCCAAGCCTAAAGGACAGCCCTGTTTTCCAGAAGATGAAGACAATCGTTGATAAGGGAAACATCACCAGAATCGTTGTCAGAAAGAATGGCAAGAATTATGTTAATTTCCCTGTAACAGTAGGTGTTGCAGGCGCGATTCTTGTTCCTTGGGTAGTTATTATCGGTGTTGTAGCAGCACTTGGATATCAGTGCGATATCGAGTTCATCGATGGAGATGGACAGGTAATCGACATCAACGGCAAGGTAAAGGGCGCTGTTGATAAGGCAAGCGAGAATGAGAAAGTAGATTCTATCCTGAAGGCAGGAGAGAAAATGATCGATAAAGGAAAGGAAAAGTGGGAAGACTTCAATAAGGAAGGCGGCACCATGGATCAGGCAATCGATCAGCTTGAGGAACTTGGTGGAAAGGCCAAGAAGAAAACTCAGAAATTCCTTGATGAAATCATCAAGAAATTAGATTAATAAATTTTTTCTGCATCAGCCAGGTGCAGCGGAAGGGGGAAAATATGGCAATTGACAAGACAGGAATACCGCAGGTCGATAGAGCCGTTACAATGGAAAAGCTTATTGCTCTGTGCAAGAACAGAGGATACATTTTTCCGGGCTCAGAGATTTACGGAGGACTTGCCAACACATGGGACTTCGGTCCTCTGGGAGTAGAGTTTAAGAACAACATCAAAGATGCATGGAGAAGGAAATTCGTACAGGAGTCCAGATACAATGTCGGACTTGATGCTGCGATTCTGATGAATCCTCAGACATGGGTCGCATCAGGACACGTAGGCGGTTTCTCGGATCCACTGCTCGACTGCAAGTCTTGTAAGACAAGATACAGAGCTGACAAGCTTATCGAAGATTATCTTGCTGCAAACGGCATCGAGGAAATCGTTGATGGCTGGTCTAATGAAAAGATGGAAAACTTCATCGAAGAGAAGGGCATTGAGTGTCCTGAATGCGGCAAGAAGGATTTCACCAAGATCAGACAGTTCAATCTCATGTTCAAGACTTTCCAGGGAGTAACCGAGGATACCAAGTCTGAAATCTATATGAGACCTGAAACTGCACAGGGAATTTTTGTAAACTTCAAGAGCGTTCAGAGAACAGCGCGCAAGAAGATTCCTTTCGGAATTGCACAGGTTGGAAAGTCATTCCGTAATGAGATTACACCGGGCAATTTCATCTTCAGAGTAAGAGAATTCGAACAGATGGAGCTTGAGTTCTTCTGCAAGCCGGGTACAGAGCTTGACTGGTTCGCATACTGGAAGGATTACTGCACAAGTTTCCTCAAGAATCTCGGACTCAGAGAGGAATTTACAAGACTCAGAGATCACAGTCAGGAAGAGCTGTCGCACTACAGCAATGCAACTTCCGATATCGAGTATCTGTTCCCGTTCGGATGGGGCGAACTCTGGGGCATTGCTTCAAGAACAGACTTTGACCTGACAGCTCACCAGAATCACTCCGGAGAGGATATGAGCTATCTGGATCCTGAAACTAACGAAAGATATGTTCCGTACTGCATAGAGCCTTCTGTAGGTGTTGAGAGACTGGTACTTGCATTCCTCACTGACGCTTATGACGAAGAAGTTCTTACAGACGGCAAGGGTAAGGAAGATGTTCGTACAGTATTGAGACTGCATCCTGCACTTGCACCATTCAAGGCAGCTGTTCTGCCTCTTAGCAAGAAGCTCGAAGACGTAGCTCTGCCAATTTACGAAGAGCTTAGCAAGTACTTCATGGTTGAGTACGACGCAAGCGGTTCAATAGGCAAGAGATACAGAAGAGAGGATGAGATCGGAACGCCGTTCAGCATCTGCGTGGATTTTGAAACGGCTGAAGATAATTCTGTTACTATTCGTGACAGAGATACTATGGAGCAGGTTAGATTACCTGTTTCAGAGATAAAGGACTATATAGAACAGAGATTAAAATTCTAGACACTAAAAAGAGCAAGAGCTCTTAAGAAAAAAGGAGAGAAAAAATGGCTAAATATGTTTATTCCTTCAATGAAGGAACCAAGGACATGAGAGAGCTTCTCGGCGGAAAGGGTGCAAACCTTGCTGAGATGACCAACATCGGACTTCCTGTTCCATTCGGCTTCACTATCACAACAGATGTATGCAGAAAATACATCGCTGACGGCGGAGTGCTTGAACAGGCTATCATCGACGAAGTTTGGGAACACGTTGCTGAGCTTGAGGAAGTAATGGGAAAGAAGTTCGGAGACAATGACAATCCGCTGCTTGTTTCTGTCAGATCCGGAGCACCTATTTCCATGCCTGGTATGATGGACACTATCCTGAACCTCGGACTGAACGACATCGCTGTTGAGGGTCTGGCTAAGAAGACTAACAACGAAAGATTCGCATACGACAGCTACAGAAGATTCATCCAGATGTTCGGAGATGTTGTACTCGAGATCAAGAAGTCAAACTTTGACGAAGTATTTGACGGTCAGAAGAAGAAAGCCGGCGTTGAGTTCGACGTTGATCTGACTACAGATGACCTCAAAGAGGTAATCAAGGGATATAAGGAAGTTGTAAAGAAAGCACTCGGAAGAGAGTTCCCACAGGAGCCAAAGGATCAGCTGCTTGAGGCTATCAAGGCTGTATTCAGATCATGGAACAATGAGAGAGCTATTCTCTACAGAGCAATGAATAATATTTCCGCATCACTCGGTACTGCTGTAAATGTACAGTCAATGGTATTCGGAAACAGCGGAAACAACTCCGGTACAGGCGTAGCATTCACACGTAACCCTGCAAACGGCGAGAACAAGCTCTTTGGTGAGTTCCTCGTAAATGCACAGGGAGAGGACGTAGTAGCAGGTATCAGAACACCACAGCCTATTTCAGAGATGGCAGACGCATTCCCTGAAGTATATGCACAGTTCGCTAAGGTTGCTGAGACTCTTGAGAAGCACTACAAGGATATGCAGGACATGGAGTTCACAGTTGAAGACAGAAAGCTTTTCATGCTCCAGACTCGTAACGGCAAGAGAACTGCAGCTGCAGCTGTAAAGATCGCCGTAGATATGGTTAACGAGGGACTGATCGATAAGGATACTGCTGTAATGAGAGTAGCTCCTGAACAGATCAACCAGCTGCTTCACCCTACATTTGACGAGGAAGAGCTCAAGAAGGCAACAGCTGTTGCCAAGGGACTTCCGGCTTCACCAGGAGCTGCAACAGGACAGATTTTCTTCAGCGCAGAAGATGCAGCTGCTGCAGTAGCAGACGGCAAGAAGGCTATTCTGGTTAGAAAAGAGACTTCACCTGAGGACCTCGCAGGAATGGTTGCTGCAGAGGGAATCCTTACAGCACTCGGCGGAATGACTTCCCACGCTGCAGTAGTAGCAAGAGGAATGGGTAAGTGCTGCGTATCCGGATGCAAGGAAATCGTAGTTGACGAGGCTGCTAAGACTATGACAGTAGCCGGCAAGGTATACAAAGAGGGAGACAGCATTTCCCTTAATGGTACAGACGGAAGCGTTTATACAGAGTCCATCAAGACTGTAGCTCCAGAGCTCTCCGGAGACTTCGGAACAATTATGCAGTGGGCTGACGAAGCAAGAACTCTTAAGGTAAGAACTAACGCTGATAACCCAAGAGATGCTGCACAGGCAGTAGCATTCGGAGCTGAGGGTATCGGACTTTGCAGAACTGAGCACATGTTCTTCGAAGATGAGAGAATTCCTAAGATCAGAAGAATGATTCTTGCTGAATCCGTTGAAGAGAGAAAGGTTGCTCTTGATGAGCTTCTCCCATATCAGAAGGAAGACTTCAAGGGAATCTACAAGGCAATGGGTGAGAGACCTGTTACTATCAGACTCTTAGACCCACCTCTTCACGAGTTCCTTCCTAAGACAGACGAGGATATTAAGCAGCTTTCAGAGCAGTTCAATATTCCTTATGAGACAATCGTAAATAAGACTCTCGAACTCCACGAGTTCAACCCAATGCTGGGACACAGAGGTTGCAGACTTGCTGTTACATATCCTGAGATCGCTGAGATGCAGACAACTGCAATTATCTCCGCAGCACTCGAGGTACGCAAGGAAGACGGACTCGACATCGTTCCTGAAATCATGGTTCCACTGGTAGGACATGTTAATGAGCTCAAGTTCGTTAAGAAGACAATCGTAGAAGTTGCTGATAAGCTCATCGCTGAGGCAGGCGTGGATATGAAGTACATGGTAGGTACTATGATCGAGATTCCAAGAGCTGCTCTTACAGCTGATGAAATCGCTGAGGAAGCTGAGTTCTTCTCATTCGGAACTAACGACCTTACTCAGATGGGATTCGGATTCTCAAGAGACGATACAGGCGCTATTATCAAGGAGTACGTTGCTAAGGGAATTCTTCCTTCAGATCCGTTCCAGTCACTCGACCAGTCCGGAATCGGCAAGCTGGTTAAGATGGCAGTAGAAGGCGGAAAGAAGACAAGAGCTAACATCAAGCTCGGAATCTGCGGAGAGCACGGTGGAGACCCTGCTTCTGTAGAATTCTGCCACAAGGTAGGCCTGAACTATGTTTCATGCTCACCATTCAGAGTTCCTATCGCAAGACTGGCAGCAGCACAGGCAGCTATCAGCGAGAAGTAATAATCAAAGCATTTAGGTCTTCGATAAATAACTTAAAAAAATCACTCTGCGAGAATTCGCAGGGTGATTTTTATAGTCGCATTTGTGAGTCTGTTTTCGAGATTTTGAGAAATTTTGTCACAAAATCAATGAATTTTGACACAAGGGATTGCAGAGTTGCGATATTTCATTATGATTCTACACACAGGGAAGGCACAAGGGGTGCTTCTTGAATGGGAGGCAGATCCGCAAATCATTACAGTTGTCAGATAGATTGTCCGACCGATGAAACTCTTTGCTGACGGAGCAGCTTTCCATATTCCCTGACAATTCATACTCCTTAAATGATGGCTCGCATAGTCAGCGTGCGGCCGTAAAGTAAAGCACTGAGGTGTCGGACACCTCAGTGCTGTTTTGTGTAAGTTTTAATTATTCTGTTTCTACGATTCTGCAAACTATTTAAGGAGCATCTCGAGCTCGGCTTTTCCGTTCTGCAGCTTGAGCTTACCGATTGCACCGTTGATTATTGTCATTGCCGGCTTGGTGTGACCTATGTCAGCACCCCATATGAAAGGTATGTCGGACAAAGCGCGTTTGGCAAGCTCGATATATTCTTCATCTGCTGCACCGTGCGGAAGCATTATGCGCCCCAGTATAACCGCTTTGGCATTGTTAAAGTATCCGGCAAGCTTCATCTTAATAAGGAAAAGATAAAGATCGAAAGGACTCATTTCAAAGGTATCGAAGTACCACAGGAATCCGTCTTCGGCGTATCTTTCGACGAAGGATTCTGTATCCTCATAAGGTGTTCCGACAAGAGCATTTATGACATCACTGCAGCCTCCGATCAGTCTTCCGCTAAACTCGCAGGCATCCCTGCAAAGTCCGGAAGGGAGATAGAGGTCCCAGCTTACTTCAGTATCCATACAAACACTTTCAAAATTACGTCCGGAGTCCCACAAATCGAATGAATGCTGAGTCACTACGTCTCCGCTCAATATCTTTAATGCATTCTGCTGATACTCGTGAAGCGGCCTCCAGTCAAACGAACCTGCATTAAATCCGTATATAGTGGCAATATCCAGCCTGGTTGTCATGTAGTAGGAGATGTTTGTAGGGTCGGAATATCCTGCAAACCACTTCGGATTATCGAGCAGAAGCTTCTCATCTATATAAGGAAGCATTTCAATATTGTATTCTCCGCCTGTTGCGGCACATACAGCTTTGACATCAGGATCGGCAAAGAGGGCATTAAACTCTCTGCCTCTTGTTTCTGCAGATGCAGATGGGTTATCGTCGGATCTTACTTCAGCTGTTTCCCTGATTGCAAATCCCATGGACCTGATTGAATCCTCCGACAAGTCAAAGGAATCCGCCTTATAGCCTATGCCTGCACTTGGTGCGCATATACCGATTATCTCACCTTTGGATGGAAATTTAGGATAGAACATTTTTGCCTCCCTGATTTTCATTTTGCGTGTTTATTATACATCATTATGAATCGGGTAAGCCATATATGAAAATAATGATTATCTACAGAAGAAGGATGGATTGTTATTTTATTAACATTGCAAATATAGAAACATGAGTTATAATATGATTGAAGTAAAGTTATTTCCAATTTTATAATAATTACACTAGGAGGCATGAGCAGATGAAAGTATCAAACGTTCCTTTCAAAGGAACCAAGGAACAGGAAGCAAAACTGCTTGAAGTAATCGCTCAGTACAAGGACCAGAAGGGTGCTCTGATGCCAATAATGCAGGAGGCACAGGAAATCTACGGATACCTTCCATACCAGGTACAGAAGATTATTTCAGATCAGACAGGTATTCCTATTGAAAAGATCTACGGTGTTGCAACCTTTTACGCACAGTTTTCAATGTCGCCTAAGGGCAAGTACGTTGTATCGGTTTGTCTTGGTACAGCCTGCTATGTAAAGGGGTCGGGAAATGTGCTTGAGGAAGTAGAAAAGGTTCTCGGTATTTCTGATGGAGAATGCACACCTGACGGTAAATTCTCTATTGAGACATGCCGTTGCGTTGGAGCATGCGGACTTGCTCCTGTAATGATAGTAGGCGGAGATGTATACGGCAAGATGACACCTGATATGGTTGCAGGTATTCTTGCTAAGTACGAGTAACGCGTAAATGGAGGATAAATAATGAAATCACTGCAAGAACTCAAAGAGATTAAAGAGGCAAAGCAGGATCAGGTTAACATCAGATTTAATCCTGATGAAGCTGAAGCTGCTGAGAAGACCTACATCCTCGTTTGCGGCGGTACAGGTTGTACCTCCAATCACAGTGGTGAGCTTATTGACAAGCTTACTCAGCTGATCGAGGATGCAGGAAAGAATGATGACGTTACAATAATCCAGACAGGATGCCAGGGACTCTGTGCAAAGGGACCTATACTGGTAGTTCATCCTGGAAATGTATTCTATCAGGAAGTTAATATCGATATGGTTGAACGCATTTTCAATGAGCACATCATTGGCGGAACTCCTATCGAAGAATACCTGATGGTAGAGGAAGTTACTGAGGGAGAATTTATCCCTTACGTAGAATCTGCATTCTACAAGGACCAGCTCAGACTGGCTCTGCGTAACTGCGGAAGGATCAACCCTGAAGACATCGATGAATACATCGCAAGAGAGGGTTACGAGGGACTTGCCAAGGCTCTCAAGGAAATGACTCCTGATGAAGTAATTCAGACGGTTCTCGATTCAGGACTCAGAGGCCGTGGCGGCGCAGGCTTCCCTACAGGCAAGAAGTGGATGTTTGCGGCAGGCAACAGAGGCGAAGTTACAAAGTATGTAGCCTGCAACGCTGACGAGGGAGATCCCGGTGCATTCATGGATCGTTCCATCCTTGAAGGAGATCCGCATTCAGTTATCGAAGCTATGGCTATAGCAGGTTATGCTATCGGAGCTAATCAGGGATATATCTATGTAAGAGCAGAGTATCCTATCGCTGTAGACAGACTGAAGATTGCGCTTAAGCAGGCAAGAGAGTATGGCGTGCTCGGCAAAGATATCTTCGGATCCGGCTTTGACTTTGATATCGATTTAAGACTTGGTGCCGGCGCATTCGTATGCGGCGAAGAGACAGCACTCATGACATCAATCGAGGGTAACAGAGGTGAGCCTCATGCTCGTCCGCCATTCCCTGCTGTTAAGGGTCTGTTTGATGCACCTACAGTATTGAACAACGTAGAAACTTACGCTAATGTTCCACAGATTATCCTCAAGGGAGCTGACTGGTTCAGCCGGTACGGAACAGAAACATCCAAGGGAACTAAGGTTTTCGCTCTTGGCGGTAAAGTAAACAATACAGGTCTTGTTGAGGTGCCTATGGGTACAACTCTGAGACAGGTAATTGAGAAAATCGGCGGCGGAGTTCCTAATGGTAAACAGTTCAAGGCTGCACAGACAGGCGGTCCTTCCGGCGGATGCATTCCTGCTGAGTCATATGATGTTCCTATCGATTATGAATCACTCAAGGAAATCGGTTCCATGATGGGCTCCGGCGGAATGATCGTACTCGACGAGGACAACTGCATGGTAGATATCGCCAAGTTCTATCTGGGCTTCACTTGCTCAGAGTCGTGCGGAAAGTGTACTCCATGCAGAATCGGAACAAAGCGTATGCTTGAGATTCTCGAGAAGATCACAGACGGAAGAGGAGAGCTGGAAGATCTTGACAGACTCGAGGATCTTGCTAAGTACATTCAGGCAAATGCTCTTTGCGGACTTGGACAGACTGCTCCTAATCCTATCCTGTCAACAATGGAGCACTTCAGAGATGAGTATGTTGCACATATCGTAGACAAGAAGTGTCCTGCAGGTGTTTGCAAGGCTCTCCTTAACTACATTATCGATCCTGAAAAGTGCAAGGGCTGCACAAAGTGCGCTCGCAACTGCCCTGCAGGTGCTATTACCGGTACTGTTAAGCAGCCACACGTTATTGATCAGACTAAGTGTATCAAGTGCGGTGCTTGCAAAGAGAACTGCGCATTCAGTGCAATCAGCAGAAAGTAGGAGGTGAGAACTATGGCAGATATTAAAGTAACAGTAGATAATATTACAGTCACAGTTCCGGAGGGTACCACACTGCTTGACGCTGCTAGAAAAGCGGGAATTGATGTACCTACACTGTGCTATCTTAGAGATACCAATGAAATCGCTGCTTGCAGAATGTGCGTATGCGAAGTAGAGGGAGCAAGAGCTCTTGTTGCTGCATGCGTATATCCTTGCACAGACGGCATGGTTGCGCATACCAATACAGAAAAAATCAAGGAGTACAGACGTAAGACTCTGAAGCTCATCCTCTCAGACCATGATCAGGACTGCCTGGCTTGTAAGAGAAGCACAAACTGCGAACTGCAGACAATGTGCAAGAGATACGGAATCGACAAGTCCAACGAATTTGAGGGTAAGAGAAACGAATTCGTTATTGATGATTCTTCTGCATCAATCGTAAGAGATAACAACAAGTGCATTCTCTGCAGACGTTGCGTAGGTGCATGTGAGAAGCTTCAGGGCATCGGAGTTATCGGTGCAAACGAAAGAGGCTTTGATACATATATCGGAAGTGCCTTCAACCTGCCGCTTGCTGAGACAAGCTGCGTAAACTGCGGACAGTGCATAGTTGCCTGCCCTGTAGGCGCACTGTATGAGAAGGATTCAACAGCTGCAGTTAAGGCTGCAATTGCTGACCCTGAGAAGGTTGTCATCGTTCAGCCGGCACCTTCCGTAAGAGTAGGACTCGGCGAGTGCTTCGGAATGCCAATCGGAACAGAGGTAGAGGGCAAGATGTCCGCTGCTCTGCACAGACTGGGATTCGACAAGGTATTCGATACAAACTTTGCAGCTGACCTGACTATCATGGAAGAGGGATATGAGCTGATTAACAGAGTAAACAACGGCGGAGCTCTGCCGCTGATTACTTCGTGCTCACCGGGATGGATCAAGTTCTGCGAGCATTATTATCCTGAGCTTATTCCTAACCTCTCATCCTGCAAGTCACCGCAGCAGATGTTCGGTGCTGTAACCAAGACTTACTATGCTGAGAAGATGGGAATTGATCCTGCCAAGATTGTTTCTGTATCGGTTATGCCATGTACAGCCAAGAAGTTTGAGGTAGGCAGAGAGGACCAGTCGGCATCAGGCTTTGCAGATGTTGATTATGCACTCACAACAAGAGAACTCGGAAGAATGATCAACGAGGCAGGTATTGATTTCCTGAACCTGCCTGATGAGCCATATGACAATCCTCTTGGCGAATACACAGGCGCTGCAGTAATCTTCGGAGCTACAGGCGGAGTTATGGAGGCAGCTCTCAGAACAGCTGTTGAAGTTATTTCCGGCGAGGAGCTTATTAACCTTGATTTCACAGATGTTCGTGGAACAGATGGCATCAAGGAAGCTTCATACACTGTTGAGCCTCTTGGCGAGGTTAAGGTTGCTATCGCATCCGGACTCGCAAACGCAAGAAAGCTGCTTGATATGGTTAAATCCGGCGAGAAGACTTACCACTTCATCGAGATCATGGCTTGCCCTGGCGGTTGTGTAAACGGTGGCGGACAGCCTCATGTGCCTTCAAATATCAAGAACTTTGTTGATGTTAGAGCAGAGAGAGCAAAGGGACTCTATACGCTTGACAAGAATGCGAAGCTGAGAAAATCTCACGAGAACCCAATCGTTCAGCAGCTCTATAAGGAGTACTTCGGTGAGCCTAACAGTGAGAAGGCACATCACGTTCTGCATACGACATATGTAGAGAGAAAGGTTAACGAGGACCACGAATAGTACTCATACAATAATAAAATCGGGCGGCTCCGCGATTGTAGCGGAGCCGTCTTTTCTGTTGCAATAAAAATACCTATTATGTACTTCTTTTATGTTAAAATGTGTGCTGTGAGTTCGAAACCATCCTCACTAAAAAAACTAAGGGAGAAACTTATTAAATGAGTAACAATAACAGAAGCAGCAGAACTATTACTTATGGTGGGATAATTGCTGCTCTTTATATTATTCTTACAGCAATATCCAACGCTTTTGGTCTTGCGTCCGGAATGATACAGCTTAGACTGTCGGAAGCTCTGTGCATACTGCCATGCTTCTTTCCTGAAGCAATATTTGGCATTGCAATCGGATGTCTGATATCTAATGTTCTTACAGGCGCGATGCTTTGGGATGTAGTTTTCGGAACCCTGGCAACACTTATTGGAGCATTGGGCACCTACAAACTCAGAGCTAACAGGTGGCTTGCAGCTTTACCTCCAATCATTGCCAATACTTTAATCATCCCGCCTGTACTGGCATATGGATATGGTGTGGAAAAAGGCTTATGGGTTTTAATGCTTACAGTCGGTGCAGGAGAGTTTATCTCGGTCTTTGTATTGGGAGAGCTGCTGTACAGCGGTATCAATAAAAGAAAGCTTTTTCACTGAATAATTTGTTAAAAAAAAAAAGCTTATGCTATAATTCTGATTATCCTGGGGCATTGGCGCAGCTGGGAGCGCGTTTGACTGGCAGTCAAGAGGTCATGGGTTCGAGCCCCATATGCTCCACCATGAACTTAAAATGCAGATTTAGATTGCGGAAATACCGCCGCAATTCTTTTGATGGTTCAAAGGGAGAATATTAATGGCAGAGAATTTAACTAAGAAGAGAATGATTGAACAGGATGTTGCTAAAGGTCTTGCTATGGTCATTGTGCTGCTGACACATTCGCTTACGTTATTTACAACGGGCGGACGTGACACCGAGGTGACCGGAGTTGCGCTGATACTTACAGCTGCATTCGCATTCATAATGCCTTTCTTTGTATTTATGGCCGGATACAATTACAGAGATAAGGGCGAATCCTACGGTACATCATTAAAGAAGAGAGTATGGCAGCTTGTTCCGCAGTTTTTCATGCTGGCTACAGCACTGTGGGTAATTATGGGTGCATACATGATGATAAGAGGTGAGATCAGTCTTGCCAATGTTCTTAAGTCCTATGTTGCATTCTGGATCGGAGATCCGCTTGCTGCACAGCTCGGACTTGATGCATCCAGAACATTTGTCGCACAGGGCCTTGGACCAACCTGGTTTATTAAGTACCTGATCACTGCATCTATTATTTTCTATGCAGTTGTCAAATATGCACTCTCCAATACAAAGAATCTGTTTATCGTTATATTCGGATTACTTAGCATTTCTGCGATATTATCGGCTCTGAAGGTAGAGCTCATCTGGGGAATTCATGATGCACCGGCTGTTGCGGCTATCATGGTTACAGGTGCTTATTTTGGAAGCAAGAGGCTTCTTAATGGCGAAGAAAGTGCCGGAATAAGATGGATCAATTGTGCAATAGTCTATGTTGTATATTATGCACTTGGAATTATTTTTCCTAGAATTGGAATGTTCTCAAGCGGAAGAATAGACATGGTTGTTGGACCTGTTGAGGTATTTGTTACCGAATTTGTGGCTATTGCGGGTACATATTTCATGATATGCATCTGCAGACCTCTTTCGAGAGTTCGCGGAATCGGACGCTTCCTGCAGTGGTTTGGAAGACGCTCACTTATTATTCTTATTGTGCATGGAAGTATAATGAGAATCTGCTGTGATATTATGGGGATCACCGGTCAGCCTAACAAACTCGGTATGAACAATATAATTGCTTTTGCTATGTGTCTTGTTATTACATCGGTATTCCTGCTGATAAGAGACAAGGTTAAAGAAAACAAGGTGAAGAAATGAAGATATTGATAGCATCAGATATTCACGGGTCGGCGTCGGCTGCAAGATATCTTATCGGTCATTTTGAAGATGGCAAATACGACAGGATCATCCTCGCAGGAGATATTCTTTATCATGGACCGAGAAACGATCTTCCCGGAGAATATAACTGCATGAAGACAGCTGAACTGCTTAATATATACAAGGATAAAATCCGTTCTGTAAGAGGTAATTGCGACAGCGAGGTGGATCAGATGGTACTCCAGTTTTCCATAACAGACGATTACGCTGTTGTGGAGGCAGACGGAAAGAGACTGTTTATAAGCCATGGCCATATATACGGACCGGGAAGACTTCCTGACGAAATGTATGATGCAATGATATGCGGACATACACATGTGCCGATGCACGAGTATGTAAGAAGCTTTGGGGAGTATAAGGGCATGCTGCTTTGCAATCCCGGAAGTACATCAATTCCAAAGGGAGGCTCTGAGGCCGGTTATATGAGCTATGAGAACGGAAGATTTAACTGGCATAAGCTTGAAACAGGCGAGATTTATGATAGCGTAGAAATGTAAAGAATTCTTTACATAATATAGATGATGGAGGAGACTATGTTACACGATAATGCATGGACGTATTACAATGATGAAGACCTTAAAGCACTTGAGAAATTGAGTGCTGATTATATAGACTTTCTCAGCAATGGAAAGACAGAGAGAGAATGCACAGAGATACTTGTCGCACTGGCAGAGAAATCAGGCTACAGAAATCTTGAAGATGTAATCGCTTCGGGCGATAAGCTTACCGAGGGAGATAAAATTTACGCTGTAAATATGAATAAAGCTCTTATGATGCTGAATATCGGAGAAGACATTGTTAAGGATGGAATGAACATTCTTGGTGCACATATTGATTCGCCGAGACTGGATGTTAAACAGAACCCACTGTATGAAGCAGAGGAGCTGGCGTATCTCAATACACATTATTACGGCGGAATCAAGAAATATCAGTGGGTAACAATTCCGCTTGCTCTTCATGGTGTAGTGTGCAAGACAGACGGCACAACTGTAAAAATCGCTATCGGCGAGAAGGAAGACGAGCCTGTATTCTTTGTTTCTGATCTCCTTATTCACCTTGCAGATGAGCAGATGAAGAAGGTTGCGGCTAAAGTTGTAGAAGGCGAGGACCTTGATATTCTTGTAGGAAGCAAGCCTCTGGCAGGTGAAGAGAAGGATGCGGTTAAAGCAAATTTTCTCAAGCTGCTCAAGGATTTCTATGACATAGAAGAGGATGACTTCTGGTCGGCAGAGCTTGAAGTTGTTCCTGCAGGTAAAGCACGCGAAGCCGGCCTTGACAGAAGTATGATCCTGTCGTACGGACACGATGACAGATGCTGTGCATATCCATCGGCTCTCGCTATGCTGGACGTTGACAAAGTTAAGACCACAGCATGCGGACTTTTCGTGGATAAGGAAGAAATCGGCAGTGTAGGCGCTACAGGAATGGAATCCCACTTCTTCGAGGATACAATGAGAGAAGTTCTTAACTGCATGGGTATTTATAACGAAATCAACCTGACAAGATGCCTGCGCAATTCGAGAATGCTGTCATCAGACGTTAATGCGGCACTTGATCCTCTGTATGCTGATAAGTTTGACAGAGCAAACGCATCCAAGTTCGGACACGGCCTTGTATTCTGCAAGTTCACAGGCGCAAGAGGAAAGTCGGGCTCCAATGACGCCAATGCTGAATACCTCGGAAAGCTCAGGGCAATGATGGACAAGCACAATGTTGTTTATCAGTCGGCTGAGCTCGGCAAGGTTGATATCGGAGGTGGCGGTACTATTGCTTATATACTTTCTCTTTACGGAATGCAGGTCGTTGACAGCGGCATTGCCGTTCTGAGCATGCACGCACCTTGGGAAGCAATCAGCAAGAGCGATCTGTATGAGGCATACAAGGGCTATAAAGCCTTCCTGATTGAAGGATAGAGACTGACCAAAGGGTCGTTAAAGAAAGGAAAACAGTTTGACGAAAACTGCAATAATAACATTTTTAATGTCGATGGTACCTGTTATTGAGCTTAGAGGCGCGATCCCATATGGAATTGCTTCCGGGCTGGGGGTGCCTTTGACCTTCATACTGGCGGTTGTCGGCAATATGCTGCCGATACCTGTGCTGGTCGTGTTTACCCGTAAGGTCTTTGAGTGGCTAAGGACCAAGAGCAAATGGCTGGATCGATTTGTGATCAAGCTTGAGGCCAAAGCGGATAAGAACAAAGAAATCGTGCTGAGGTCTGAGTTTATCGGGCTTATAATACTGGTAGCAATACCTCTTCCAGGTACGGGCGCATGGACGGGAGCACTGGTTGCGGCAATGCTGGATATGAGGCTGAAGAGGGCGTTGCCTTCAATCACTATCGGCGTGCTGCTTGCCGGAGTAATAGTGACTGCGATAACCTGTGGGGCTGTTGCTGTCCTATAAAAAAGCACTTTTGTTCGGAAATACTATTTACAAACAACTGTTCGCAATGCTATAATCACAGTGATATAACACACTCGGTTTCAACATGCATTGCTGTTGGAATCATTTAGACGGAGATAATATGAATAAGGATTTTCCTAAAGTAGGTCCTACGGTTACGATGTTTGTACCGTACGACTGCAACAATGCGTGTCCCTTCTGCGTTAACAAGAAGGAGTACAGAGATACTTCTGAGTTTAACCTCGACAGATGTTACAAGGCGTTGGATCTTATGAACAGAGTTTTCCCGCATAACGACATTGTTCTTACAGGCGGAGAGCCTCTTGCGGAGCTCGAGGCATTGCAGGATATTCTGGATCACATCGAGCCGGGACATCATATTTATATCAATACAACACTTCCTCTCGGTGACAGATCCGTTGAAGAGGTTGCGGAGATTTTGAACAGATACGAAGACCGCATCAGTTGCATCAATGTATCGCGACATCTTAAGCATTACGTTAAGGAATGTCCGGATGAGATTTTCGATTTGCTGAAATTCAGACACAGAATAAACTGTGTGGTATTTGAGGATGCAAAGGACCCTGCTACCAAGGAGAAGCTTATAGCTTTTCTTGACAGATTTAAGGGTCATGAGATTCAGCTCAGAGCCAATTATTCATATCTTACACTTGAAAATGTATTCGATACTGAGAACGACAATCTCTTCAAACTTATTTCGGAGATTTGCGAGTACAAGTATCCTCTTGAGCATGAGCGCTTCAGAACAGGCTTCGTATTTGAGAGAGAGGGAAGCAAGATTACCTACCACAAGACACTTCCGTTCGCTAAGGTTGACGGAGTAGTGGGGGACATTATCATCAGACAGACAGGTAAGATATTTGATGACTGGAATGAATATGGTCATGAGCTTAATGTGAACGACTTGGTTGAACTTAAGTATGAATAGAATGTAAAGAATACTTTACATCGGTTAAGGAGAAGAAGATGAAGAAGAGTGAACAGCGACAGCAGGATATTCTTACATTCATGAAGAAGACAATTGCTGAGAAGGGGTATTCCCCAACAGTTAGGGAAATATGCCAGGCACTTAATGTAAAGTCAACTTCTACGGTTCACAGTGATATTAAGGTGCTTGAGGAAAAGGGCCTTGTTAAGAAGGATCCGTCAAAGCCTCGTACCGTATTGCCTGTGGAGAATGAATATGCCAAGAAAACATATTCGGATGAGAACATTGTTACACTTCCGGTTATAGGAAGGGTAGCTGCTGGTGAACCGATTCTTGCTGAACAGAATGTTGTAGATGAGATGCCTGTTCCTTCAAGGTTTATTGGAAACGGTAACAACTTCATACTGACTGTACATGGAGACAGTATGATCAATATCGGCATTAACGACGGCGACTATATTATTGTTCAGGAGGCTAAGGAAGCTTACAATGGAGAAGTGGTAGTCGCAATGGTCAATGGCGATTTTGAATCCGGAGCAACAGTTAAGAGATTTTTTAAGGAAGCAGATCACATCAGATTACAGCCTGAGAATGATACAATGGAGCCTATTATTGCAAAGGACGTCAGTATTATCGGTAAGGTTAAGGGCGTATTCCGCTACTTAAACTAAGACAAGGATTATCTTTTGTTAATTTATAGAACGTATTTAAAAAGCAGTCTTTCAATAGGCTGCTTTTTTATGATATAATCATTAATGTATTTTATATAGGATGGTTATATCGATTGAAGAAGGAACGCAAGCTTAAGAGTAATAACTTTATAAACTGGATACAGTTTACAGTACTTCTTTTGGTGCTCTGGCTTGTATTGTCAGGTATTTTTGAGTTCAAATTTATTGCCTTCGGGGCGGGAACCTGCTTGCTTATTTCAATCATATGCCTCAACAAATTGACTATCAGCAATGGCAAGAGTGAGCATGAGTTTTTTATACTTCATCTCAATTGGCCGAGAATGATAGTTTATTTTTTATGGCTGACTGTCGAAATCGTTAAAGCGGCGCTGTATATATCCGGAGTCATTCTGTTCAACAGAAAGAAACTCAATCCTCAGATTGTATGGTTTAAGGCTGAATACGACAATCCTGTAGCAAGAGTCCTTCTTGCAAATTCCATAACTATTACTCCCGGAACAATTACTGTAGATCTCTCCAACGAGGGAGTCTACGCTGTTCATGCTTTGACAGACGAGCTTGCGGAAGGCATCAGAGATATGGGTATGCAGAAGAAGATTGCGTGGGCATTCGGAGAGGATGTTGAGTTCAGTAATCTGAAGCTTGAATATGACGAGATGCTTGCTAAACCAAAGCATGCAAAGCTTCTTAAGAAGAGATTCAAAGGAAGAGTTAATACATTATGATGAAAACAGTTCTGATGGCATTATTAATAGGGCATGTGGCAATCGTGATCACGATGCTTGTTTTCACATGCATCAGAAAGGACATATATGACAAGCTGAATGCGATATTTGCCATGAACACCAATATTGTTCTGCTTATTATGTTCGTGGGTTTTATCGATGGACGCTATGATATGTACATAGATATTGCACTCAGCTATGCAATTCTCGGATTTGTTACAACTGTAATTCTGGCTAAATACATAGGAGGGCACAGACGATGACTGTACAGGAAATCATTGCGGCGGCTCTTATGGCGCTGGGATTTATATTCATGCTTATATCTGCACTCGGACTGTTCAGATTCCCGGACTTTTATTCAAGACTGCATTCAACGGGCGTTGGAGACACTCTGGGATGCATGCTCATCGTTGCCGGCATGATGGTCATGACCGGACTTAAGCTGATTACGATTAAGATTCTGCTTATTCCGATTATACTGTTCCTGACAAGTCCGATGGCTACCAATGTCATTATGAGTGCGGCAGTGCACAAGCATGATTACAAGAACTATAACGAGATGAGACAGTGCGGGGATGCGGATGCAAGCACTGCAACAAAATCCGGCAAAGGAAAGGAAAAGAAATAATGCAGATTCTGTCACTTGAAGCAATACTGCTGATTTCTTTAATAGTAATATCCCTGGTCATCATTTTCGTTGATGATCTTATGACTGCTGTCGTTGTTTATTGCGCCTTCAGTTTTGTTACGATGTTTCTTTACATAGTAATGGGAGCTCCTGATGTAGCGTTTACTGAGGCTGTTATCGGAGTGCTCTCCACTATATTCTTTGTAATGATATTAAAGTCAATTAAGAGAAAAACCAAGAGAAAGAAATAAATGAGAAAAGCAATCGGTATCATTTTAATATGTGCGGCACTGATTCTGCCATTTGTGTTCTTTGATGTGCTGCCTGCAATTGGGGATCCTGCATCGGCCCCTAATTCGCATGTCTCGGATTATTATATCGAGCATACTGAGAGCATTGCTAATTCTCCTAATATGGTAACAGCGGTTATTGTTGACTTCAGGGCATTTGATACTTTGCTTGAGACAACGGTAATGTTCCTTGCAGGCGTATGTGTAATGATAATTCTTGCAGGCGTGTTCAAGACGGATAAAAGAATAATTGAACCAAGAAGCAAGAAAATGAAAAAGCACAAGAAGGGTGAACCTGTGTTCAGGGGCATCAACAAGGATGTAACGATTACAGTGCTGCAGCCAATTATTCTTGTTTATGCAATATATGTTCTGTTCCATGGAGAAGTCAGTCTTGGAGGTGGTTTCCAGGCAGGTGCACTTATCGGTACGGTACTTCTTCTGGATGCTATGGCAATACCTGACAAGAGAAATTTCCCTGATATCACCAAGGGAACCTCGGCAATGGTTGCGGGAATCGGTACGTTCATCTATGCGCTTGCCGGAATACTGACACTGGTAGGGGGAGGCTTTTTCCTCGAATATGAGAAATTCCCATGGAGCGTTGCGGCAGCTGAACAGCATTCCATAGGCATTCTGATGGTAGAAATAGGTGTAACTCTTGGTGTAGCGGGAACAATCGTGACGATAATGAACGCTATACTTGAAAAGGTTAAATTCGATAAATAGAGCAAATGATAGGGACATTATTAGCGGGCAAAGGAATATTTTTTCTGACACTGCTGCTTCTCGGAATCGGGATGGCAGGTATTATTGTGTGCGAAAACTATATGAAGAAGCTGATTTGCATGAATATTATGCAGGTTGCAGTTATCTTCTTCTTCCTGTGCCTCGGTCAGAAGAACGGCGGAACCATTCCGGTAGCTTTGGACAGCGTAATAAATGCGGCAGACTATATCAATCCTCTGCCTCACGGACTTATGCTGACAGCCATCGTAGTCAGCCTTGGTACAACCGGTGTAGGACTTGCTTTGCTTTACAGGATCAAGGACAGATACGGCTCAATTGAGGAGAGAGACATAATCAGGAGGGGGAAAGACAAGCAATGACGAAGAACTTGCCTATCTTAATTGTACTGCTCCCACTGATTGCGGCACAGCTATGTTTGCTTCTCAGCAAGATACATAGACATGTCGGAAGGTGGATAGTAATAACGGCGGTTTCCGCTTCTCTTGTAATGTCTGTAATTCAGCTTCTTGAGGTTATCGACAAGGGACCTGTCCACTACTATTTCGGCAACTATAAAGCACCTATAGGAATCGAGTTCTCAATTGATACTGTCAATGCGATGATACTCATACTGATCTGCATACTGGGACTTCTTACATGCCTCTTCAGTAATGAGTTTAATCAGGTTTCTGATGAAACAATCATAGGTGGAATGAATACTGTTATGTGTCTTCTGATTACAGGTCTTCTTGGAATGACCTCAACAGGAGATGTATTCAACCTCTATGTTTTCCTTGAAATCACATCACTGTCGGCATACTGCCTTATCGCGATGGGAGGAAATAAGGGCGTGGTTGCTGCCTACAGGTACATGCTTGTCGGAACAATCGCGGCAACCCTTTATCTGCTTGGTGTTGCAGTGCTCTATGCAAATACAGGAACTCTTAACATGGCCGATATGTCTGAAATTCTTAATGACGGAGAGTATGACGATGCAATGCTTCTTGCAATGGTGCTGTTTGTAGCATCCTTCGGCATCAAGATGGCATTGTTCCCGTTCCACGGATGGCAGCCTGCGGCTTACACGCATGCTGATACAAGTGCAAGACCGCTTATCGCAGGTGCTATGGGTAAGATCCCGGCATATGCGATGTTCAGATATCTGTTCTGCGTTTACGGAACGGACTTCAAATACTTTGACTATTTCCTGAAAGTACTTGGTGTGCTTTCGGTATGTGCGATGCTCTATGGATCAATAAGAGCAATTGGCCAGAAAGATATGCGCAAGCTTCTCGCATATTCTTCGGTTGCACAAATCGGATACATCAGCCTTGGCTTTGCAATCGGAACTCCTGTTGCACTTGCCGGTGCATTTCTGCACATGTTTGGTCATGCATTTATGAAGGCGGGACTGTTTTTCTGTGTGGGTGCAATTGTATACAGATACGGAAAATTCAGCCTTGACGATGTCGGCCGCATTTATAAGAAAATGCCTTTGACATGCGGACTGCTCGTTATTGCAGCATTATCGATGGTAGGAATTCCACCTGCTGTAGGTTTCTTCAGTAAGTGGTATCTCGGACTTGCTGCGGCAAAGCAGGCTGACTGGATTTACCTTGCAGTTCTGGTTGTTTCCAGTCTGCTCAATGCAGTTTATTTCTTCAGACTTATTGAGCAATTCTTCATCAATGAAGACAGGAATCTGTCGCAGATTAAGGAAAGAGGTCGCATTGAAGCAAGCGCATGGATACTGATTCCTGTTGTTGTATGCTTTGTTGCTATTCTCGCACTCGGACTTTGCAATGTTAAGATCGTTAATATACTGCTTATGACACTCGGGGAGGTGGGATTATGTTAGACTTTCTTGCCATGAACCTGAGACCGCTCTATGCGGTAGCGCTGGCGCTTACTGCATCTGCGCTTATATATATTCTCGGTGAGCACGTTCACAGAAATGTTCGTGAAGCCATTACATTTGCTGCGGCTGTTCTGATGGCTGCGGATGTATATTCAATGATTCCTTCTGTTCTTGCAGGAGAGGAGATTAAGCTTGAAGTATTCCGCATTGTAAAGGGCATTTCTTTTACGTTCAATGTGGACCCGGCGGGCATGATTTTCGCGTTTGTCGCATCGACCTTGTGGATACTTACATCATTGTATTCTGTAGGATATATGAGAGGCCATGATGAAAAGAATCAGACCGGATATTATGCTGCATTTGCGATGTGCCTGTGTGCAACCATGGGACTTTGCTTTGCTGCAAATCTTCTGACCTTCTTCATCTTCTTTGAGATTCTTACAGTTGCAACCTATCCTCTGGTTGTTCATTACAGAGATGAGAAGGGTAAGAAATCGGGCCACAAGTATCTGGCATATACGCTGATAAGCGGACAGATATTCTTTGCGGCTATTGTAATAATCTATGTATTCACGGGAACTATGGACTTCGTTCCGGGTGGCTTTGTTGCAACGGACACTCTGCCTATGCCATGGGCATGCATCGTATTCTTTATGATGGTAGGCGCAGGTATCGTCAAGGCGGGTGTTATGCCGCTTCACAGCTGGCTTCCTGCAGCAATGGTTGCACCGACACCTGTCAGTGCTTTGCTCCATGCGGTTGCCGTAGTTAAAGCGGGAGCCTTCTGCACACTCAGGGTTGTGCTGTATGTATTCGGACCTGAAGCTGCAAAGGCCTGCCATGGTGCAGAGATACTTGCATGGATGGCGGTAGCGACTATTATCGTTTCTTCGATGATAGCAATAAGGAAGAACAACCTTAAAGCAAGACTCGCATATTCAACAGTGGGTCAGCTCTCGTATATAGTTCTCGGTATCTGCATACTCAATCCTTTTGCAGCAACCGGAGCTATGTATCATATTATTGCTCATGCATTCCTGAAGATTACACTCTTCATGTGCGCAGGCGCGATATTTGTCACAACACATAAGACTGATATTACTGAAATGGTAGGCATAGGTCGCAGAATGCCACTTACTATGACAGCATTTACACTTGCTTCTGTCGGAATAGCGGGCTTCCCGTTCTTCGCAGGGTTTGTCAGCAAGGCTAATATAATTATGGGTGCCGTTGAAGCGGGCAAGCCGATATATGCGGCTACATTCGTTGTCAGCGCATTGCTGGCACTTGTATATCTGCTTCCGGTTATATTCATTGCATTCAGGAAGGACGTTGTTAATCCGGAGTTTGCAGAACGCGGAGAAGCAAACTGGAGAATGCTCGTGCCTCTGCTTATTACGGCAGTTGTATCGATAGTACTGGGATGCGCACCTAACCTGGGATTCCATCTCTATGACATTGCTACAATGGCGGGAAATTCAATCTTCGGTGCGTTTACACTTTAACTGACAGGGAAATTACATGATCAAAGAAACTCTTATCTACATGGGAATAGCTTTTGCGGGCGCATTTGTACTGATAATGCTCAGCAAGTTTATTATGCCACTCTTTATGAAGAGACCGGCAGACTATTACTGTGCAGGCGAAGAGGAGAGTGAGCTTTTCTTTACAGACCCTGTTCTTGAGGCTGAGAAGGCAGAGGCGGCAGCAGCTGCAGAGAGAGAAAGAATCGCTAATCTGCCAAAGCCTACAATGAGAATGAAGAAAGCTGAGCTTATTGAACTTGCGGGAGAATACAGAGTTGAGCTTCCAAGCAAGATTACCAAGGCTCAGATTATAGAATTAATAGAGGAGAAGAGATCTTAATGAACAGCGCGGCTCAGATTATTAATATGCTGCATCCGGGACTTGTCATGATAGTCTTCGGTATTTTGGTTGCTCTGTTACCTGCAAAGTGCAGAGTACCTCTTTCATTGCTTGGACCGGCTATCTCCATTTATCTTACACTCAACATGTCGGCAGACTGCGCATTGGACTACAGAATCAACGATTACATTACGATTCATTTCATGCAC
Organism: Candidatus Crickella caballi; assembly: GCA_018064665.1. Taxonomy (GTDB): domain Bacteria; phylum Bacillota; class Clostridia; order Peptostreptococcales; family Anaerovoracaceae; genus Crickella; species Crickella caballi. Next base: position 33,848 of record JAGHUV010000014.1, read on the forward strand.
TATGACAAGCTGACTTTCCTGTTTATGATTGTATTCAGCGTGATTGCGATGTGCAAAGCAATATATTGCATCAATACGCAGGAGAAGAAAGAAGCTTCCATGGCGATGGTTTATGCCGGAAGCATGATGGGCGTAGTTCTCGCTGGTGACTGCCTTTCACTGATCGTTTTCTGGGAGCTGTCGGCGGTTGCTTCGGCATACATTGTATATGCAGGTCACTATCGCAGATCCTACAGAGCTGCCTTCAGATATCTTCTGGTACATGCCTTTGGCGGTAATATGTTCCTGGCAGGAATGATAGTGTATATTTTCCACTATGGAAACGTTCTGACTAATATTACTGATCAGGCAGGTACACCTATGTACTGGATATTGTTTATAGGTGTTGCTGTCAATGCGGCAGTTCCACCGCTTAACTCATGGGTATCCGATGCATATCCTGAAGCCTCGGTAACAGGAACGCCTTATCTTGCATCCTTTACGACCAAAGCAGCAATCTATGTAATGATTCGCTTCTTCGCAGGTTCGGAATTTCTTATCTGGGTAGGCGTGTTCATGGCAATATATGCAGCCTGCATGGCGATAATGGAGAACGGAATCAGAAGGCTTCTGTCGTATCATATCGTCAGTCAGCTCGGAATGATGGTAGCTGCTATCGGTGCCGGCGGAGAGATGGGCGTAGACGGTGCGGCAGCTCATGCTATAACGAATATTTTCTACAAAGGCGCACTTATAATGGCTGTCGGCGCAATCATGTATGCAACAGGAAAGACACTTATTACCGAGCTTGGTGGACTTGGTAAGAGAATGCCGGTTATTTCGGTTTGCTTCCTCATATCCTCACTTGCGATAGCAGGACTTCCGGGACTGTCGGGTTTTGTCAGCAAAGCACTTATTATGGATGCACTTGCAGAGGGAGGATATCAGGCAGCATCGATACTTATTACTGTTGCCGGCGTCGGAACCCTGTTGTCCATAACACTCAAGATGAACTATTTCATCTTCTGGGGTCCGTGCGATGAAGAGGCTAAGAAGCTGGAGATTAATAAAGTGCCATGGACTATGCAGCTTGCGGTTGTTCTGGCAACGATAGCATCTGTGCTGATTGGTGTATTCCCACAGCAGTTCTATGCACTTCTTCCATACGCGGCAGAGGTTAATCCTTATGCTCTCGGACATGTGCTAGAATACATAGCTATATTTATCGGCGGCACAATTCCGTTTGTTATCTTCATCAAACGTATGCGTCCTCATGAAGATCTTACACTTGACTTTGACTGGTTCTATCGTAAGGGCCTGTGCAGGCTCGTAATGGGAATTGCCAAAGTGACAGAGAAGCTGTTCAAATGGTGCGAAGGAAAGCTGGTCGGCTTTGCCCGGTATCTGGGAATTCATTTCAGCAATCCGTATCTGTGGACTGAGAACAGTAAGAGTGTCAGAATTCGCAAGATGTCCTTTGAGAGCGAGGACCAGCTGATAGGAGACACGATCAGCATGGTAGTGTTCGCACTTACGCTGATATTGGTATGCGGTATAGCGCTCATAATATAATTGTGATTTTAATGAACTATGATTAGAAAAACATCCTCTTTATCTGAAATAGGTAAAGAGGATGTTGTGTTATTTATACATTTTTATCCGATACATTGTCATAATTGCAGATAGCAATTCAACAAGCATCGGATCGATCTAAGAGTTCTTAATTCTTTCTTCGATCCTGTGGAACGGTAAGCCAACCACATTCTCATAGTCTCCGTCAATGTGATCGATATACTTTCCGAAGAGACCCTGTATAGCATACGAGCCGGCTTTATCAAAAGGCTGGGCCTGTTCTATGTATTCATAGATCTGTTCATCTGTATAATCTTTGCAGTATACGGTTGTGACGTCGTTAAGAACTTCAGTCTGGCCGGTATCTGTATCAATAATGCATACGCCCGTAACTACATAATGGAAGGTGTTCCTGATTTTGTCGAGCATCCTGAAAGCATCGGCGGTATCAACAGGCTTTCCCATTTTTTCATCCTTGTATACGATGGTATCGGCACCGATAATTAATGAATTCGGATACTCAATAGGATCTATGGAATCATAACAAGCTCTTGCTTTCTGCTCCGCCAGCATCTCAACTGCAGCTTCCATAGTGATGATCTCAGGAAGTATTTCTTCTGTTTCCGTAGGCATCAGAAGAGGCTCGATGCCATGATTTTTAAGTATTTCCAGTCTTCTTGGCGACTTGGATGCCAGAATTATTGTCTTCATATTTTTTATTGTAATTCGTATTTGTTTTTTTCTCAATAATAAATATGAGCAGATAGCTTTTTTACTGTTTATTTACTTTCTGTGCGTGTATAATCATTATGTATTGTTATATCTGTTAAATGCCTTTATGCAAGATCTATGGGGGGCTGAAATGACATGCAAAGAATTATACGGACTTGTTGAAAGTCTTAAAATGATATATCAGATAGTGCGTGTAATTGATCCACGCAATAACAAAGTCATCCTGGTATATAAGGATGGTAGTTTTGACGTAGAAGATGACCCGTGTTATCAGTATTATGGCAAGTCTAAACGCTGTGACAACTGTATTGCGGTAAAAGCCAGCAAGCAGCATTCATATCAGGAGAAATATGAATTTGTCAATCAGAGTGTATATCATATTTCGGCAAATGAAATCGATGTAGAAGATAAGAAATACATAGTTGAGACTGTTGCTCGCGTGGATGACAACGTAATTGCAGAAGCCTACGGTAAGGGTCAGTTCAACGATATTATTGAGAGCGTTAATCACAAATTATACGTAGACCCTTTGACAGGTGTGTATAACAGGAGATACTATGAGGACTTCTTTCTTACATTCAGTCATGAAGAGGCTGTTGCGGTTATCGATGTGGATGAATTTAAGAATGTAAATGATGAATATGGACATTCCATAGGAGACCTTGCACTTCGAGCTGTTGCGGATGCAATCAGGGGACAGGTTAGAAATAATGATGTAGTTATTCGCTTCGGCGGAGACGAATTTATAATAGTATTTAATTCCATTCCTAAAGATGTTTTTGTAAACAAGATGGAGAATATCAGAGCGGCTGTTGAGAGAGTAAGAATAGCCAGTGCATTTGAACTACGACTTACTATAAGTATCGGATGTTCATATGCGGATGCTGATAGGTCTCCTTCTTTTGATGAAGCAGATAAACAGCTATACCTGGCTAAACGCATTAAGAACAGAGTGTGCATCGGAGAAGACGTAACGGAGCTCAAAAATTACGTGCTATCCAGCACAGCAATAGACAGTGATATTCCAAGTTCATATGAAGAGCTGGAAAGCAAAAAAAGCAAATCAGATTTTGTCCTGCCTGAGTATGATGACTTTGAGCATGTAATGAAATCCTTTGTCGGAGATTATCACAGTATTCTCAAGGTGGATCTTTCCACCGGAGATATCAGAATATATCAGGACAAGGGTGGAGATGCCAACTGGACGATAGAAGCATCAAGCAAAGGATACGAAAGCTATCGCAAAGACTTTGCTGCAAAGTTCCTTTTCCCGGAGGACAGAGAATGGTTCCTGACCAATACAAATACAGAAACACTGATTGATAGACTCAGGAAGGATGATGTATTCTACCTCAACCACAGAGTTATTAAGAATGGCGTAATTAATTACTATCAGACCAAATTAGTGCGCGACCTCAGTCCCGGTGGTCCATGGATACTTATCGGCGGACACAGCGTAGATAAGGAGACAAGAGATAAAGAGCTTGCAAGAGAGAAGGAGAAGCTCAAGCAACGCTCCAACGACATGATTGCAAGGCTTGCTGAGGATTACGAGGGCATTTATCTTGCGAATGTTGATACAGGCGAGATGATGGCAATCAGAGCAAAAGGAATCGCTGCGCAGTATGGAGATGCGGAGCTTCCGATTGGCGAGGACTTTGATAATATTTCCAGAATTTTTGCTTTGAATTCGATCGTTCCTGAGGACAGAGACGCTTTCCTTGAATTCATGAGTAAGAGCAATATTCGGGAGATGTCCCAAAACTGTGAAGGAAATCAGGTTTTCAATTTCCGTGTTGATAGAAATAAGAAAAGAATATTCTATCAGGTGGTTGTAAGCTGGAATGAGGAAGATGAAACCGGTCTGTGGGTATTGATCGGTATACACAGCATTAATGAGTCAATAAGGATGGCCGAAAAGCTCGTAGAGGATGAAGCTATGATCATAGCATTTTCCTCCAACTATGAGAGCTTGGGAATTGTCAATGTCGATAATGATACAATCGAGGTTCTTAAGAAGGGAAGAACTCTTGGAAGCAGACTTGAAGATGTGTGGGTTGGAGATGTGCTCCCATACTGGTCGACGGTGGACGATGTTGTTTCTCACTTTATTCTGCCTGAAGATCATCAGCAGGTTCTTTCAATGATGCACTCAGACAATCTGTACAGACACTTTAAATCAAGCGATGAGCCTTTGAATGTTGCTTTCCGTATGGAGAACGGAGAAGGCGTAAGATATATGGATGTCGGCATTGCCAAACTCCACGAGAAGTCGGAAAAGCATAGAGCGATTCTTGGAATAAGGGATATTCATGAAATAACCGTAGCTGAGATGGCTCGCAATACGGCTCTGGAAAATGACCTTCTGATAAACGGACTGATGGACAGCCTAAATGATGAAGCCAACCCTGATGTAGCCATTGCTACGCTGCTAAATGTAGTAGGCAATTACTATGACGGAATAAGGTCTTATCTGTACGAGATCGATTATGATAACAACAAGCTTATTTATGAGCATGAATGGGTCAAGGATCCATCGTATTCGCAGCTCGAAGAGTATCAGTCAGTAACCTTGGACGATATTCAATTCTGGATCGATGAGGTAGATGAGGAGGGCATCTTCTCATTCAGGAATGAGGGTGAGCTCGGCTACAGACAGTCATTATCCTATCAGAAGCTTGGTGTAAGTGACCTGACAAGCATTATTGTTGCAGGTGTATGGATCGGCGGAGTTCTTTCAGCCTTTATCGGAGTGGATAACTGCAAAGAGAATATGGACAACACCTTCCCGCTCAAGACGGCGGCTTCGCTGGCATATGGTGAGATAATCAAGAAGAAGGAAGCTGAGCAGCAGAACAGACTTAACGATGCTATTATAGAGACCATAGGTGAAATTGTTGAAGCACGAGACTATGAGAGTGGTGAACACATTCACAGAGTAAAGGATTATGTTCGTATAATTGCTGAGGATATTATGATGAATTATCCTGAGTACGGTCTTGACGAGGAGCAGGTTAACCTTATAGCTAAATGCAGCTCGCTTCATGATGTAGGAAAGGTTATGATCTCCGATAATATTCTGCTTAAGAATGGCAAACTCACAGACGAAGAATTTGCAGAGATGAAGACACACTGCGAGAAGGGCTGCTATCTTATCGATAAGTCAACAGCTGAGTGGGATGAGAATTTCCGCCTGACCAGCCTGCAGATCTGCCGCTGGCATCATGAGAAATATGACGGCAGGGGATATCCTGACGGACTCAAGGGTGACGAGATCCCAATCTCAGCTCAGATAGTTTCTATCGCGGACTGCTTTGATGCACTGCTGTCGGAAAGAAGCTACAAGCCGGCATATTCTGTTGACAAAGCTTATAAAATGATTCTTAACGGCGAATGCGGAGTCTTCAACGAGAAGCTCATTGCTTCGTTCGTAAGATGCAGAGATCAATTTGGAGAGTAAGATTTAGATTATAATGAAGGTAAATAAAAACAGTATAAATAATGTGCTGATCGGAAAAAGAATGAGCGACAGTGAATTATCCGGAGAGAAATATAATATTCTCTGGGGAATTCCTGTGTTTGCAAGTGATGCCATTTCTTCTGTCAGCTATGCAGGAGAAGAAATTCTGCTCGTATTGCTTCCCGCATTGGGAGCAATGTCATATAAGTACTTTCTTCCTATAGTTACAGCAATTATTGTTCTGCTTGCGATACTGGTGTTCTGCTATAGGCAGACGATTGATGAATATCCTCATGGAGGCGGAGCATACATTGTTGCGGCCAAAAATCTCGGAGAGATACCCGGACTTATCGCTGGTGCTGCACTGATAATCGGTTATATACTGACTGTAGCTGTTAGTTCCTGTGCAGGTGCTGCAGCTATCATTTCTGCATTCCCGGAGCTCATTAATGCGAAAGCCTTCATAGCATTTGCTATAATCGTACTTCTGACATGGGGCAACCTGCGCGGCATGAGAGAATCTGCGATTCTGTTCGGAGTTCCTACATATATTTTCATTGCGGTAATGCTGACGATGATAGTGACAGGAATAATAAGATACATATCGGGAACCTACACACCTGCAGAGGTCCGGATAGTTACGGAGAATTCCATGGATACCATGATTTTCCTGATTCTCAAAGCCTTTGCATCAGGTTGTACTGCACTGACCGGAGTTGAGGCAGTGTCAAATGGTGTTGCGAACTTCCGGGAGCCGGCGCAGAAGAATGCCAAGAAGGTGCTTATTGCAATGGCGGGCTTTGTATGCATAGTTTTCTTCGGAGTCAGCCTGCTGATAAAGTGGTTTAACATCGCACCTGCAGAGGATGCGACAGCAATAAGCGTGCTTGCAGAATACGTATTCGGAGCAGGCAGCGTTATGTACTATGTTGTTCAGATTATGACGGTAGTAATACTTGCACTGGCTGCGAACACAGCTTACGCGGGACTTCCGCTTCTGATGGCTGTTATAGCATCTGACGGATATCTGCCAAGATGGCTTAATCTCAGAGGAACAAGACTTAATTTCTCTAACGGAATTATCGTACTTCTTGCAACATCATCAATTCTCGTATTTGCATTTAACGGAAGTCAGCATCTGCTGCTCCCATTGTATGCAAGTGGCGTTTTTATTTCCTTTCTTCTTTCGCAGGTCGGAATGCTGTTCCACTGGATCAGTGCCAAAGGAGAAGGATGGAAGTTCAAAGCAGCAGTAAATGGCTTCGGTACGCTTGTTACGGGTTGCACTCTGGTCGTTATCGCAGCAATGAAATTCACTCAGGGCGCATGGGTTACTCTTGTATGCATTGCGGGACTCGTTTTGATGATGTACAGAATCAAGAGACACTACGAGATAGTTTCTGATGACCTCAGGATGCAGTCGGTTGGAGAGGTGAAGAAGATTCTGTCCTATGCCGGTCCGGGCAAAGCTATACTTCCGACATCGTCTCTTACCCGTTCCTTCGTAAAGACCTTGAACTGCGCACTCGGTTGCGGGTTTGACGAGATAGAGATATATAATGTTTCCGGCAGCGAGGAGTACGCGCTGGAGCTTAAGAAGAAAATTGCTGAGCTTGATCTTGACGACAACGTATACTTTGCGCATGATACAACGCCATACAGAAACATAAACGAGATGCTGATACAGCATGTGGAGGAGGAAGCAAAGAATCTTCCGCCTCATCGCAACATTACGGTTATGATGGGGTCTATTGTTACGAATAACATCTGGGAAGCAATGCTTCACAACCACACAACAAAGAGACTGCAGAAGGTAATGGAACGAAATCCTAAGGTTTCTGTATTTACTGTTCCTTATATCCTGAAGCGGGCATATCCTCGCAAGAAGGAGAACTGATTATGAAAATGCTTGTAATGGGAGGCGGAAAAGTCGGACGCGCTATTCTTGAAAACCCGGGATTCGCTGATTGGGACATAACTGTAATAGAGAAAAACCCGGAGGTTGCGGCTTATATTGAGCAGAATTATGATGTGATGGTTGTCGAAGGCGACCAGAGAGACTACCTGCTCCTTGAAGATTGCGACGTCAAGAATATGGATGCTGTTATTTCTGCTACATCTTCGGATGAGATGAATATTTTGAGTGGGCTTTATGCGAAGAAGAGAGGTGCTCGATATGCTGCTGTAAGATTCAGCGATATGCTATACGACACTGATTTTATGGATTTCGTTCAGAATGACTTTGATGTTGATCTCATATTCAATCCAAGCAGTATCTCGGCCGAAAGAATAATAAACGGATGCGCCGGAGACGAAGGCGCTGAACATATTAAATCCGTAGTTCTTGTCGGCGCAGGAAGAACTGCCCTGTATCTTACGCAGCTTTTTCTTGATCGTGGCTATAGTGTTACTGCTGTAGTTGATAATGACGAAGCCGGAAAGGACTTTGCAGACCGCGTTGACGACAGAGTGAGTGTTATCTGTGACAATGATGATGACAGACACATTCTCGAAACAATCGATGTAAGCGGTGAGGGCGCGTTTGTTGCTGTTACGAACAGTGAATCACTCAATGTAATGCTTGCTAAATATGCTGATAATGCGGGCGTACCGTATACTGCGGCTTTGGTATCTCATAATGAGATAGCTGAACTGGGTAAAGCTCTGGGCATTGATGAAATTATTTCGCCGAGGGATGTCTCAGACCATGTTACGAAAAGCTTACAGGAGAAAAATATCTCTTGACAGTAAGAGGCAATTTGAATATAATACACGAGGTTAAAGCAGAAGTTATCCGCTTCTCGCCTTACAGACTAGCGTTGGTAGGGCCACATACACTTGATTGTAGCTGCGGATACTTTTGTGTCCGCAGTTTTTTAATGAATGTGTACCATTGTATGGGTACGGAGGTAAGACTATAGCAACTAAAGACAATAAGCAGACACAAATCAATGACGAGATTCGTGCAGAAGAAGTCAGAGTCCTCAGCGAGGACGGAGAACAGCTGGGCATTATGAGTCTCGAAGCTGCACTTGCACTTGCTGAAGAGGAAGAGCTTGACCTGGTGAACATTTCGCCTAATGCGAATCCGCCGGTTTGCAAGATTCTTGACTACGGTAAGTATCGCTACGAACAGCAGAAGAAAGAGAAGAATGCCAAGAAGAATCAGGCAGTTACTGAAATCAAAGAAATCAGACTCTCTCTTTCGATCGAGGATCACGACCTTCAGGTTAAGGCAAAGAGCGCTTCAAAGTTCCTGAAGGAAGGAAACAAGCTGAAGGTTTCCATCAGATTCAGAGGCAGAGAGATGGCTTATTCGCAGATTGCGTTCGATGTTATGAAGAAGTTCGCTGAACTGATTTCAGACTGCGGTGTAGTTGAAAAAGAAGCAAAAATGGAAGGCAGAAGAATGTTTATGTTCCTCGGCCCTAAGAGAGATAAGTAAAGCAGCCTTATCGGGCAGTTTCCACGCTATAGATTAAGATTTGCATACAGGAGGTTATCATGGCAAAGAACAAAATGAAGTCCCACAGAGGCGCTATGAAGCGTCTTCACGTTACAGGTTCGGGCAAAGTTAAGAGAAACAAGGCATACAAGAGCCACATTCTTACTAAGAAGACGGCTAAGAGAAAAAGAGGCCTGCGTAAGGCTACTACTCTCACAAGTGCAGATCTGAAGCGTATGCTGAGATCAATGGCTAAGTAAGGAGGTAAGGATAATGGCAAGAGTTAAAGGCGGAGTAAACGCACACAAGAGACACAAGAAAATTCTGAAGCAGGCTAAGGGATACTATGGCAGAAGAAAGAACACTTTCGGTGCTGCTAATCCTGCAGTTATGAGAGGCCTTAGATCTGCATACGTAGGTCGTAAGAACAAGAAGAGAGAATACAGAAGACTCTGGATCGCTAGAATCAACGCTGCATCAAGAGCAAATGGAATCTCCTACAGCCAGTTCATGGACGGACTCAAGAAGGCAGGAATTGAAATCAATCGTAAGATGCTTTCCGAGATGGCCATCTATGATGCAAAGGGATTTGCAGAACTCTGCGAGACAGCTAAAAAGGCTAAATAATGGAATATGTATTGACACATTTGCCGGCAATACTGCTGGCATGCGTGATTGTTGCAGTAGCTGCTGTGCTCTGGTGGATATCACTGGAAATGGCTGCAAAGCGTAAGAGAGAACGCGTGCAGGCACGTAGGGTCGAAGCTCAGACTAAAGCAGATGAAAAAGAATAAAAATATGACAGGCTTTACAGCCTGTCATATTTTTTGCGAAATTATTAACTAAGAAAGAACAATTTTTAAGAAAAAAGGTGTGCCGAATTCCTTCGACACCCATATGATAGCACCGAAATGTGTCGATAATATTTCGCTTGTGTGAAGGAATCGACACACAAAATTGAAAAACACAACATATTGTGTTATTATAGGTACAATAATAGGCTAATACTGTGTTGGCGGAGGTTGAATTCTCTATGAGAGCAGAGAACAGAAACAGATTATTTAAGTATGTGGCAGTCATTTGCTGCGCACTGATGCTGTGCGGATGCAAGGGATCTGTCGATAATCTTACGGTACCTGATGAGTACAATTATGATGATTTGTCACAGTATATTAAGCTGGGAGAATACAAAGGCATCGAATACGAAGATGCGGCAAGTCAGGTATCACAATCCGAGCTTCAGGAAGCGATTGACGAGCTTCTTTCCGAGTCGTCAGAGGAGGTCAGAAACACTACCGGAACAGTCAAAGAAGACAGCAAGATCAATATCGACTACGTCGGATCCATTGATGGTGTTGAATTTGAGGGCGGAACAGGAAGTGACATAGACCTGGACATGGCAGACAACAACTACATCGATGGCTTTGCCGATGGAATACTGGGTCACAAAGCCGGAACTACATTCGATATCAACGTTACTTTCCCGGAGAACTACGGAAACGAGGAGCTTGCCGGACAGCCTGCAGTGTTCAAGATCACCGTTAACTACATTTCAGAGGAAGATACGCCTGAATACAGTGACGAGTGGGTCAAGAACAACACCGACTATGACAGTATGAAAGATCTGGAAGCCGGTCTCAAGGCAGAGATGCTGAGTGAGAAGAATGAGAATTCTGCTTCGGATGCAAGGACTTACGTATTTGATACAATAATCGACAGAAGTGAAGTCGTTGAATATCCTGAGAAGGAATACAACAGCAGATACGAACAGCTCGTTAACAGCTACAAGGGCTATGCAGAGGCAAACGATATCGAGTTTTCAGACTATCTTGAGGATCAGCTGGGAATTACAGAGAAGGAATTCGAAAGCATGGCCAAAGAGACCTGCGAAACAGCAGTTAAGCAGGAACTTGTGCTTCATGCTATAGCGCAGGCGGAAGGTATCAAACCGGGTGACAGCGATTATCAGGAATTTGTAAACAAGCTGCTGACCGACAGCGGATATACGGAAGAAGATTTCGAGGAACAGAAGGGCTGCACTATCAAGGAGTATGCTGAACTCAATAACCTTTATACATCTATGCTTTATCAGGTAGTGATGGATAAGGTGATGGAATATAGCATTGCGAAATAGGAGGAAGAGGTATGAAGTGTCCATATTGCAACAACGAAGAAACCAAAGTTGTTGATTCGAGACCTGTTGAGGAAGGACTCGCTATCAGAAGAAGAAGAGAATGCGAAAAGTGCCATAAGCGTTTCACAACCTTCGAGAAGATTGAAAACTCACTGCTTGTTGTAGTTAAGAAGGACGGAACCAAGGAAAGCTTCGACAAGAATAAGATCATAAGCGGCGTGATGAAGGCCTGCCAGAAGACCAAGGTTACGTATGATGATGTACAGATGATTGCTGACAATATCGAGCGCGGACTGAACAACACAATGGAGAAGGAAATTCAGTCGACTATGATCGGTCGTCTTATCATGGACGAACTCAAGAAAATCGATCACGTTGCATATGTTAGATTTGCATCCGTATATCGCGAATTCAAGAGCGTTGACACATTTATTGACGAGATAAACAAACTTCAGGAGAATAAATAGTATGTTAAGAGTTGCAATTGACGGACCGGGAGGCACAGGAAAGAGCACAATAGCCAAAGCTGTAGCTGAAGAGCTTTCCCTCGAATACATCGATACAGGAGCGATGTATCGTGCTGTGGCGTTAAAATGTATCAGAAACGGTGTCGCTTTGGACGACGAAGCGGCAATTATCGGGATGCTTGAAAGCACCGATATAGACTTTGTCTCAAGCAAGGTAACACTGGACGGAGAGGACGTTAGCGGACTTATAAGAACCAACGAGGTTTCTATGGCTGCTTCCAATGTTTCCAAATTCGGCCCGGTAAGAGAGAAGGTAGACGCTGTCACAAGAAAAATCGCTTCGACCAAGAATGTGATAATGGACGGAAGAGATATCGGATCGTTTGTTATTACAGATGCAGAGGTTAAGATTTTCATGACTGCCGATCCTGCGGTAAGAGCTAAGAGACGCTATGATCAGCTGCTTGAGGCTGGCAAGGAAGCGGACTACGATACTATCTTTAAGGAAATTGAAGAGAGAGATTATCAGGATACACACAGAGACCTGCATCCGCTCAAACAGGCTGAGGATGCGATATATCTGGACACCTCGGATATGACCATCGAAGAGAACATCAAGGCTGTACTTGAAATAATCGCCAAAACCACAGAGGCTGAGGCGTAGAATCCACCTGTTGCAAGGCATACAGGAAATATGATGAATGAGAAATGGCGATAAGAAGATTTCTTCACCGGAAATCCAACTGTCGTCCATTTTTTATTGAGCATGGCTGTTATACAATCTCCTTGTATCCGTTGGATAGGAGGTGAAATGCAGATTAAAAGTATGCCTGAGTGTGAAAGGCCTCAGGAGAAGCTGCTTTACGGCGGTGTTCAGCAGCTCAGCAATTCAGAGCTTCTTGCGCTGATAATACGCACAGGAACCAATAAGAAGTCAGCCGTTCAGCTTGCAGAGGACGTCATTAATCATTCGTGCGAAGTTCTGGGGGATCTTGGCAGGGCTGAAGTCAAAGAGCTTACAGAAATTGAGGGTATCGGTGTGTCCAAGGCCTGCTCTATTGTTGCAAGTATAGAGCTTGCCAAGCGGCTTATATCGGATCCCGGCGGGAGTAGCAGGAAGATTATAAGAGACTGCAGTGACGTTGCAGAGCTGCTTATGCAGGAGATGCTGTATGAGAAGCGAGAGAAGCTTATAGAGCTGCTCCTCAATGTAAAAGGGGAAGTGGAATCAAAGGCTGTTATTTCGGTGGGTGAGCTTTCGGGTACCAATGTGCATCCCAGAGAGGTGTTCAGTCCTGCGATAAGAAGAGGCGCGGCGGCTGTTATAATAGCGCATAATCATCCCAGCGGGGATCCAACCCCAAGTGAAGATGATATTCTGGCAACAAAGAGACTCGTGGAGGCATCTCAGCTTATCGGTATCAAGCTGGTGGATCATGTCATAATAGGTAACGGAACATATACCAGCCTGAGAGCTGAGGGTATAATACCTGCGTAATAAGAGCGCCTAGGTAGAGAAAAGTAGAAAAAACTGAATTTTATTAGCAAAAAGTGCAGTAGTAGAAAGTGCCATTGTTCGATAAATATACCGAACAATGGCAGCTAAAACAAGGTGCAATTATTCGGCTTTAAGCCCGAATAATTGCATTTTTGATATGTGAAAAAATAAATAAAATTGTCTGAAAATATTGCACTGTTTCCGTGAATGAATAAACTTATGTTAAGCTAAAAATGAACATAGGAGGTCGCTCATGAAAAACTTTATTAAGAACTATAAGATGACAATAATTCTGCTTGGCGGAATTCTTGTCGGCGCAATCATCGGATTGGTTGCCGGTGAGGGTGCAACTGTCCTGAGCCCATTCGGAGATCTTTTCCTGAATCTGCTTCTGGTAGTTGTAGTACCACTCATTTTCCTGACAATTTCAACTTCAATCGGCAAAGTGGATTCTGCCAAGAGAGTAGGAAAGCTTCTTCTTGCTATCGTAGCAGTATTCCTTATCACTTCACTTATCAGTGCTATGGTAGGTATTATCAGCACTCGCACAACTCTGGTAGATCCTGGCGACGGACAGGCTATCATGCAGGCACTTGATGATTCCATCCAGGCGGAAGACGACGGCATGAACATGCTCGAGCGTACTGTTTCGGCAATCAGCACAGACGATTTTGCAAATCTTCTTTCAAGACAGAACATCATCGCGCTTATCGTAATGTCAATACTCGTTGGTCTGTCAATCCAGATGGCAGGTGAGAAGGGCAAGCCTTTCCTCAACGTGCTCGAGAGTGCTAATGAAGTACTGCAGAAACTGATTCAGATCATCATGTACTATGCTCCGATCGGACTTGCATGCTACTTTGCAAACTTCGTAGGAACCTTCGGTGCAAGCATCGCAGTAGGATATCTTAAGTCACTGATAATTTATTGCGTAGCATGTCTGTTCATCTACTTTGGTGTTTACTCACTTTACGCATTTATTGCTGCCGGCAAGGACGGCTTCAAGGCATACTGGGCAAATATCATTCCACCTACACTGACTGCTCTTGCTACTTGCAGTTCAGCAGCGTGCATTCCTGTTAACACAAAGTGTGCTCAGGATATCGGATGCCCTATGGATATCGCAAATACAACAATTCCTCTGGGAACTTCCTTCCACAAGGACGGTTCCATCGTAGGAAGCGTATTCAAGATTATGTTCCTGGTATACCTCTTCGATGCAGAAGTTTCGCTCGGAACAATCATTCTGCTGACACTTATCGCAACAGTAATGGTTACTGCAGTTCCTATCGGAGGCGGAACTATTTCAGAGATGCTGATCATCACAATGCTCGGCTTCCCTGTAGCAGCACTTCCTATTTTAACTATAATCGCAACTATCATTGATGCTCCTGCTACTATCCTGAACGTAGTCGGAGACTCAGCAAGCAGCATGCTTGTATCCAGAATCGTAGAGGGTAAGGACTGGTTTAAAAGACAATAATGGCACATATATTAAACATTACTTCTGATTCCAGAAGAGTTCAGCCGGGAGATACCTTTGTTGCAATCAAAGGTTTTACGGTTGACGGACATGATTATATTGAGAAAGCCATAGAGAATGGAGCCACTCGCATTATTTGCGAGCATGGCTCTTATTCTGTAGAGACAACTGTTGTTGAAAACAGTGAAAAATGGCTTAATGAGATGCTCGTTGAAAATGTGAGTCCGCAGTTTTCAGAGATGAAGTTTGTGGGAATCACAGGAACAAACGGCAAGACTACTACTGCTTATCTGGTGAGCCAGATGCTTAATGCTCTCGGAATGAAGGCGGCGTATATCGGTACTATCGGATTCTATGTTGGCGGCGAGCTCATCAGAGAACTGCCTAATACAACACCGGATGTACTTGCAATGTACAATCTGATTCTCGAGTCCAAGAGCAAGGGCGCAGATACGGTCATCATGGAGGTATCGAGTCACGCTTTGTATTACGGACGCATTAACGGCATCAAGTTTGACGTTGCAGCGTTCACCAATCTGACAGAGGACCATCTTGATTTTCATAAGACCATGGAGGCATATCTCGAGACCAAAGTGAAGCTCGTTGATTACATCAAGGACGGCGGAACAATGATCGTGAACGCAGACGATCCTGCTTCCGAAGCTTTCAAGGCGCCTGTAGTAAAGAGTATCGGACTCGCTTCAGAGGGAAACGGTGCGGATTATCATGTCAAGAGCTACAAGTACAACATTGCAACAACTGACATGGTTATCGGCTGCGGAGACCGCGACTACGAGCTTAAGACCAATCTGCTGAACAAGTTCAATCTGTACAATTACACTTTGGCAGCAGCAATCACCAACAATCTCGGATACAGTATGGAGGACATCATCGGAATAACAGGCGATGTATATCCGCCGAGCGGACGTAATGAGATCATCGAGGTTGAGGGTGCCAAAGCAGTCATCGATTATGCGCACACTCCGGACGCTGTTGAGAAGATTATCGAGGCAAATCTCGAGGACAAGACCGGACAGGTTATCACGGTAATCGGATGCGGTGGCGACAGAGACCCTATCAAGAGGCCTATCATGGGTGAGATAGCAACCAGACTGTCTGATTATGTTATCTTTACTGATGACAACCCGAGAACAGAAGATCATGAGAAAATCATGGAGGATATACTGAAGGGCGTAAACACCGACAACTATGAGGTGGTACTCGACAGAGCGAAAGCTATCCGTAAAGGACTCAAGAAGCTGGAGCCGGGAGATTCGCTTCTGATACTCGGAAAGGGTCATGAGGACTACCAGATTCTGGGTCATGAGAAAGTTCATTTTTCAGATAGAGAACAGGTCATAAAGTATCTGAAAAGAAGAAGATAAAGTATGCCGTGTTTGCGGGAAAAGGATGCGTTCCTTTTCCCGTTTTTTCTTGAAATGAAATTGCTCTGATAGTATAATAAACATGTATTATTATGCAATTAATGGTGCGAAGATTTTTACACCAGATATGATGTATATATTACAAATTTCATAACATAAGGAGGGGCAAAATGCCAGCATATTTGATTAGTGTAATCATTGGCATTGTATTCCTTATTGTCGGTATACTGGTAGGCTATATTTTACGCAAGTCGGTAGGCGAAAAGGCCATCGGCAGCGCGGAGCAACAGGCCAAGAACATTGTACTTGATGCACAGAATACTGTTGAGAACCTCAAGAAGGAGAAGGTTCTCGAGGCAAAAGAGGAAATACAAAAACTTAGACAGGATTACGAGAACGAATTCAGAATCAGAAGGAACGAAGTACAGAGGGCGGAAAGAAGAATTCTTCAGAAGGAAGAGAATATCGATCGCAAGCTCGACAACATCGAGAAGAGAGAAAACAATCTCACCAAGAGAGAACACTCTATGGATGAGAAACACAGGGAGATTGATTCATTCATAGCTAAGCAGATGGCTGAACTGGAGAGAATCTCCGGCTACACCAAGGAAGAAGCAAAGGAAATTCTTCTGAAGGACGTAGAGACAGACATCCGCAAGGATGCAAGTGCTCTTATCACCAAGATTGAGAGTGAAGCAAGAGAAGAAGGCGACAAGAAAGCAAGAGAGATTATCACTACTGCTATTCAGAGATATGCAGCTGACCAGGTAACAGAGACTACTGTTTCTGTAGTCAGCCTGCCTAACGACGACATGAAGGGCCGCATCATCGGTAGAGAGGGTCGTAACATCAGAGCTATCGAGACTCTCACCGGCGTTGATCTTATTATCGATGATACACCGGAGGCTGTAATTCTTTCAGGCTTTGATCCTGTAAGAAGAGAGATTGCAAGAATTGCACTTGAGAAGCTTATCGTTGACGGACGTATCCATCCGGCTCGCATTGAGGAGATGGTACAGAAGGCAACCAAGGAAGTTAATGAGATTATAAAGTCTGAGGGTGAAAGAGCATGCTTCGAATGCGGAGTCCACAATCTGCATCCGGAACTTGTAAAGCTTCTCGGAAGACTCAAATACAGAACTTCATACGGACAGAATGTTCTTCAGCATTCCATAGAGGTATCAACTCTTGCAGGAATGATGGCAGACGAGCTTGGACTTGACCCTAAGGTGGCAAGGAGAGGCGGATTACTTCACGATATCGGAAAGTCAATCGACCATGAGGTTGAGGGAACTCACGTTGAAATCGGAGTAAGCATCTGCAAGAAGTACAAAGAGTCCTGGAAGGTTATCAATGCCGTTGAATCACACCATGGCGACGTTGAGGCAACAACTCTGGAGTCAATGCTTGTAGGTGCAGCAGATGCACTTTCCGCAGCAAGACCGGGAGCAAGAAGAGAGACTCTTGAGACATACATCAAGAGACTTGAGAATCTTGAGAACATTGCCAATACAACAAAGGGAGTTGATAAGTCTTACGCAATTCAGGCAGGCAGAGAGATCCGCGTAGCAGTTAAGCCTAACCAGGTTAAGGACGACGAGGTACCTATGCTTGCAAGAGAAATTGCCAAGAAGATAGAAGCAGAGCTTGAATATCCGGGCCAGATTAAAGTTAATGTAGTTCGCGAGACAAAAGCTACTGAATTTGCAAAATAGTAAAGGGGCTCCCCGTCTAGGCGGGGAGCTTTTAAGAGATATGGTTTATTTAGATAACAGCGCAACAACAAGACAATATGACGAAGTAACGGAGCTGATGTATAAGGCGGCTAAGGAGAATTTTGCCAATCCTTCATCTCTGCACCAGCTCGGCTTTGAGGCAGGCAATCTGCTTCACGATGCGAGACTTGAGATAGAGAAACAGTTCTACGGTCACGGAATAGTAATTTTCACATCGGGTGGCACAGAAGCTGACAACATGGCAATCATGTCAACAGCACGCAAGATGAGACGCCGCGGTAACAAGATCGTAACGACCAAAATCGAACATCCGGCAGTGCTCAACACCTGCAAGAGACTTGAGGAGGACGGCTTTATTGTCGAATACCTCGATGTAGATGTAGATGGCTATGTTGAGCCGCAGGCGGTCAAAGCGGCACTGGATGAGAATACGATACTCGTGTCGATTATGACGGTAAACAACGAGGTCGGAACTATCGAGGCTGTAATTCCTGCGTACAGAGTGGTTCAGGAATATTGCAAAGAGCACGGTAACCGCATCATTTTCCATACCGATGCCGTGCAGGCCTTTGGAAAGCTTTCCTTCAAGGATGTAGATTTTGACCTGATATCCGCAAGTGCGCATAAGCTTCACGGACCTAAGGGTACAGGCTTTCTGTACATGAACAGACTTCTGCAGCTTCCTCCGTTTATCACAGGCGGCGGTCAGGAGAACGGATACAGATCGACTACTGAGAACACCAATGCTATTGCGGGCTTTGGGCTTGCAACATCGATGTCATATGACGGACTTGAAGATAAGATGAGGAATATGGGATCCGTCAATGAGTATCTGAGAAAGGGTCTGATGACAGAGCTTGAGGATGTTGAGCTTAACGGGCCGATGGAGCTCGGCTACAGTCTGCAGGACTATGGTAAGAGATGTCCTTCGGTGCTCAATCTCAGCTTTGCGGGAACAAGAGGAGAGGTTCTTCTCCATACGCTTGAGCAGGATGGCATATATGTTTCGACGGGATCTGCCTGTGCTTCTCATCACACCGGAGACAGCCATGTGCTCCAGGCCATGTCTCTTACACATAAGGAAATTGAGGGAGCAATCAGATTCTCATTCTCCGAGTTCAATACGATTGACGAGATGGATTTTGTTATAGCCAAAACCAAAGCGGCGGTTACAAGATTCAGAAGACTGGGGTCATTTAGATAATATTTACACATCGCGACAGCGTTGAGACTACATACAAGCGATCAATACTCTCATGCATCCGGCTAATGTCTGCCTGAGAGTACGGCTCGCGCCTCGTTGCGGCGACGCAGCGGTTCTAAGCTCTGCTTCGCAATCGCTAAGTACCGGCTGCCGCAAAGCCTCTCACGCAGTCACTAACTGAATGCGTAAGAATAATAATTGCACGCAGGCCCTATGCTGCCGCGTGAGAAAATATAACAGGAGTTACAATGGAAAAGAACTTATATTTAGTGAGATGTGGTGAAGTAGCATTGAAGGGAATGAACAAGCCATATTTCGAAAGAATTCTTTTGGAGAGGGTAAAGAATGCACTCTCATGCTATGAGAATACCGAGGCTAAATGGATTGATGGTCTTATGTTCGTCAGGGTTCCGGACACAGTTCCTGAAGATGAGGTCGTCGACAAGTGCGTCAAGGTATTCGGTGTAGCAAGTGTCAGCACTGCAGTCGAGGTCGAGAAGGATATTGACAAAATCGGCGCTGCAGCAGCTGAGATGATGATGAAAATAATTGAGAATGAAGGTGTTCAGACCTTCAAGGTAAAGGGCAAGAGAGCGGACAAGAGCTTCCCTATACAGTCACCTGAGATCGGACGTGTAGTAGGAGCTATAATTCTCAAGACCTGCAAGGTGCTTAGAGTAGATGTTCATAACCCTGATGTCACACTGACAGTAGATGTAAGACGTGAAGGAGCCTACATTTTCTGAGATAAGATAAGAGGTTTTGGAGGACTTCCACTCGGAACTAACGGCAGGGGAATGATACTCATGTCGGGCGGAATCGACAGCCCGGTTGCGGCATTCATGATGGCCAAGAGGGGAATGACAATTGAGGCGGTACATTTCCATTCATATCCATACACCAGCCAGAGAGCACAGCAGAAGGTGGAAGACCTTGTAAGAGTGCTGGCCGGATACATGGGAACGATCAGGATGCACGTGATCAACCTGCTTCCTATCCAGGAACAGATCGTTACAAACTGCCCTGAAGATGAAACAACTCTGCTCGTAAGAAGATTCATGATGAGAATAGCCGAGCAGATTGCGATAAAGAACAAGAACATGATGCTCATTACAGGTGAGGATCTCGGACAGGTAGCGAGCCAGACAGCTGAAGCTTTGGTCGTAACCGATTCCGTAGTAAAGATGCCTGTTATGAGACCGCTTATCGCCATGGACAAGATCGACATCATGGACAAAGCCAAGGAGATAGGCACTTACGATATTTCGATACAGCCTTATGAAGACTGCTGCACAGTCTTCCTGCCAAAGCATCCGGTTACAAAGCCAAAGCTTGACAGAATCGAGGAGAGCGAGTCCAAACTGGATGTTGATGCACTTGTTCAGGCGGCTGTTGAGTCGGAAGAAATTGTAGTTATAAACCCACGATAATGCTATAATTAATAGTCAAGTTTTAACGGAGGAACTAATAAAATGGCCAAGGAAAAATATGATTTTACATCTCAGGAAAACAGAGATAAATACAGACATACTACTTCGCATATTCTTGCACAGGCAGTAAAGCACATCTGGCCTGAAGCAAAGCTTGCGATCGGTCCGTCAATTGAGAACGGATTCTATTACGATATCGACCTGGATTACAAGATTACAGATCAGGACCTTCTCAAGATCCAGAAGGAAATGAAGAAGATAATGCAGGCCAATTATCCGCTTGAGAGATTTGAGCTTCCTAGAGAAGAGGCAATCAAGTTCATGGAAGAAAAGGGCGAGGACTACAAGGTTGAGCTCATCAACGATCTTCCTGAAGACGCAATAATCTCCTTCTACAAGCAGGGAGATTTCACAGACCTGTGCGCAGGTCCTCACGTTGACTCAACAGGAGTTGTCAAGGCGGTAAAGCTTACTTCTATCGCAGGAGCATACTGGAGAGGCGACTCTGATAGAAAGATGCTGCAGAGAATTTACGGAACTTCATTCCCAAGCCAGGCAGAGCTTGACGAGTATCTGAACAAGATCGAAGAAGCTAAGAAGAGAGACCACCGTAAGATCGGCAAGGAAATGGATCTGTTTATGCTTGCTGACGAAGGTCCGGGATTCCCGTTCTTCCTTCCAAAGGGCATGATTATCAGAAACGAGCTCGAGAACTTCTGGAAGCATGAGCACTACAGAAGAGGATATGAGGAAATCAGAACTCCATTGATCCTGAACGAGCAGCTCTGGAGAACCTCAGGACACTGGGATCACTATAAGGACAACATGTACTTCACCAAGATCGATGATGAGGATTATGCTATCAAGCCTATGAACTGCCCTGGTTCGATCCTTGCTTACAAGAGAAAGATGTGGTCCTACAGAGATCTGCCTCTGAGATATGCTGAGCTTGGACAGTGCCACAGACATGAGCTGTCAGGCGCGCTTCACGGACTGATGAGAGTAAGAACCTTCGTACAGGACGATGCTCACATCTTCATGCTCCCTGAACAGACCAAGGACGAGGTTACAAAGGTAATTCAGCTGTACGATGACATGTATAAGCTGTTCGGACTTACATATCACATTGAGCTTTCAACAAGACCTGAGGATTCAATGGGAACAAAGGAAGAGTGGGATGCAGCAGAGACAGCACTGAAGGAAGCTATCGAATCCATCGGAGCTGCATACGTTATTAACGAAGGTGACGGCGCATTCTACGGACCAAAGCTTGACTTCCACCTTGAGGATTCACTCGGAAGAACATGGCAGTGCGGAACTATCCAGCTGGATATGCAGATGCCACAGAGATTCGACATCACATACGTTGGCTCAGACGGTGAGAAGCACAGACCTCTCATGATTCACAGAGCATGCTTCGGATCGGTTGAGAGATTCATCGGTATCCTCATCGAGAACTTCGCAGGCAAATTCCCACTTTGGCTGGCACCTGTTCAGGCTAAGCTCTGCACAGTAACAGAGGCTAATGCTGAGTATGCTAAGAAGGTTGCTGAGAAGCTTGAGGCTGCAGGCATCAGAACAGAGCTCGACATCAGAAACGAAAAAATCGGCTACAAGATCAGAGAAGCAAGAAATGCTCGTGATTCATACATCTGCGTTATCGGCGAGCAGGAAGAGAAGGACGATACTCTGTCAGTACGTTCAAGCAAAGTTGGCGATATCGGAACTCTCACAGTAGATGAGTTTATCGCAAAACTGACAGAAGAAATTGCAAGCAAGGCAATGTAGGGGTGAATTATGAAGTATAAAAGAGTACTGATAAAGCTGAGCGGCGAAGCACTTGCAGGAGATGACAAGTTCGGTGTTAATCCGGAGATGTCACACAAGACAGCTCTGCAGATTAAAGAAATCGTAGATATGGGTGTTCAGGTCGGCATCGTTGTCGGCGGTGGCAACTTCTTTAGAGGAAGAACCGGCGAGGGAATCGATAAGCCTACTGCTGATTACATGGGAATGCTTGCAACAGTTATGAATGCTCTGGCACTGCAGGATGCACTTCTCAAGATCGGATGCTCTGCTGTAGCAATGACAGCAATCGAAATCCGTGACATGGCAGAAGGATATTCAAGACGTAAGGCTCTTGATTATCTCGAAGCAGGAAAAGTAGTTGTGTTCGGATGCGGCACAGGAAGTCCATTCTTCACAACAGATACTACAGCAGCTCTGAGAGCATGCGAAATCGGCGCAGATGCACTGCTTCTTGCCAAGAATATCGATGCTGTTTACTCTGCAGATCCTAATCTCGATCCAAGTGCAGAGAGATATTCAGAGCTTGGATATATGGATATCATCGATAAGGATCTCAAGGTAATGGATCTGACTGCTGCAACCCTTTGCAAGGACAACAACATGTCAATCTATGTCTTCGCACTTAAGACAGAAGGCAACCTTATGAAAGTTATAAACGGCGAGAACGTCGGAACCCTAATCAAGTAGTTTAATAACTGCCTATAAAGAAACAGGAGGAAATTATGTCCAAGAAATCCCTTGAAGAAAGAATCGAAAGCACTAAAGCTCATCTTAAGGAAAATCTCAACACAGTTAGAGCAGGAAGAGCTAACCCTGCACTCCTTGACAAGGTACAGGTAAACTATTACGGAACACCAACACCTCTTAAGGCGCTTGCTAATATTTCCGTACCTGATCCAAGAACTCTTATGATCGCACCTTTCGATCCAAAGTCAATTGCTGACATCGAGAGAGGAATTAATGAGGCTAATATCGGTATCAACCCAACTAATGACGGCAAGGTAATCAGACTGGTTATCCCACAGCTGACAGAGGAAAGACGTAAGGAGCTTACCAAGGTTGTTAAGACTTACGGCGAGGACGCTAAGGTTGCTATCAGAAACCTCAGAAGAGACATTAACGACGAGCTTAAGAAGGCTCAGAAGGACGGAGAGCTGACTGAGGACGATCTGAAGGTTGAGCTTGAAGAGACTCAGAAGACAATCGAGAAGGCAATCAAGTCCATCGATGAGATCATCGCTGAAAAAGATAAGGAACTCATGGAAGTATAAGCTTCCTATTAAGGTGTTATGCATATAGGAATTATTATGGACGGAAACGGCAGATGGGCCAAAGCTCACCACGTGCCTCGTGTTATGGGGCACAATGCCGGAATGGAGTCCATGAAGAAAATAGTAATTGCCAGCTCCAAGCTCGGAGTAAAGTACTTGACAGTATACGCCTTCTCGACTGAAAACTGGAAGAGAAGCGCTGAGGAAGTAGGCGGCATCTTTAAGCTGATAGTTAAATACGTTAACTCAGAGCTTGAAGAGCTTGATGAGAACAACGTTCACATCAACATTATGGGCGACTACAGCATGCTTCCCAGGGAGTCTGTAGCAGCAATCGACAAGATGGTTGCAAGACTTGAACACAATGACGGACTCGTATTCAACATAGCCCTGAATTACGGTGGAAGAGACGAGATATTGCGTTCAGTCAAGGAGCTTTATCAGGAGATAGAGAACGGCAATAAGACAATAGATGAACTGACTGAAGATGATATTTCAGCGCATCTGTATTCAGGTTCAGAGCATCTTAATATTCCGGATCCTGATCTTATCATAAGAACGAGCGGGGAGGAACGCACTTCCAACTTCCTGCCGTGGCAGGCCGCATACAGTGAGTTGATGTTCACAGATACGCTTTGGCCTGATTTTACGCCCGAAGAATATGCTGAAATGATTGAGAAATTTTCTCATCGAAACAGACGTTTCGGCGGAAGAGAAGAGGACGATAAATAATGAAAACGAGAATAATTGCAGGCCTGTGTATGCTGCCACTGCTGCTTTTCCTGTATTGGGGAGGCTGGCCGCTGCTTATAATCACAGCAGCTATATGCTACATAGGAGTTACAGAGTTCTACAACGGATGGGAGGCCATAGATGTTCATCCCTCCAAGCCTATCGCATACGTAATGACCACATTGCTGTTTATCATGCATGCAGTGTGCGAACTGACAGAAATTCAAGAGGCGGAAAATTATTTCCTGCTTATCTGGGTTGTACTTTCGATTGCAGTCTCTCTCATCTACGGATGGAAGATAAACGAAAGAGGGACATATGATGCTGTTGCTACAGCAATCGGTCTTATCTATGTTGTGTTTTTCGCATTCCACATCGTGCTAATCGATTGCACGCTTCACAACATGATATGGATCGTGATAATCGCTTCATTCGGCTCAGATATAATGGCGTACTTCACAGGCATGCTTCTTGGCAAACACAAGCTTGCTCCTAACCTCAGCCCTAAGAAAACAATCGAAGGTGCTGTAGGAGGAGTTGTCGGAGCAGGTCTGTTCTGTCTCGTATTCGGACTCATAGTCGACGGACCGGGAATGGGACTTCTGCTGTACTTTGTACTTGGAGCTGTTACAGGAGCTGTTTCTCAGTGCGGAGACCTCACTGCATCGGCATTCAAGAGGAAGATGGGCATTAAGGACTACGGCAATCTTATTCCGGGACATGGCGGAATAATGGACAGATTTGACAGTGTAATATTTACGGCACCGTTCGTATATATGTGCATTGTCGCTTTAATGATCATGATAGGTAGCATGTAAAATGAAAAAGATTTTGATTCTCGGGAGCACCGGTTCAATCGGATGCCAGGCTCTCGACATTATCAGAGAAAATAAAGACAAATTCAGCGCGATCGGTCTTAGCTGCCGATCGCGTATTGATAATTTAATTAATCAGATTCGCGAATTCGAGCCCGAAGCGGTATGTGTCGGCAATGCCGAGGATGCCAAGCGAGTTCAGAATGAGTTTCCGCATCTTACGGTTTATTACGGTGATGATGGTCTCGTTCAGCTTGCGAATATCGACTGTGATATAGTACTCAACTCGCTCATGGGAATAAGCGGCCTTGCTCCGACTTATCGTGCAATAGAGATGGGAAGAGATATCGCTTTGGCCAACAAGGAGACACTTGTTACGGGCGGTGCACTTATCACAGGACTGTGCGAGGAGAAGGGCGTAAAGCTTCTTCCTGTAGACAGTGAGCACAGCGCAATTTTCCAGTGCCTGGAGGGAAACAAGGGAAGAGAGGTCAGAAGGATACTCCTGACAGCTTCCGGCGGCCCTTTCAGAGGCCGCAGTCTAGAATCTCTTAAGGATGTTACCGTCGAGCAGGCGCTGAATCATCCAAAGTGGAGTATGGGAAGCAAGATAACAATAGATTCCGCAACAATGATGAACAAAGGTCTGGAAGTAATCGAAGCCAAGTGGCTTTTCGATGTTCCTGCGGACAGAATAGATATTCATGTTCATCCGCAGAGCATTGTTCACTCAATGGTCGAATTCTGTGACACATCGGTTATCGCTCAGATGGGGCTCCCTGATATGAGAATTCCTATTAGTCTTGCACTCAATTATCCGGACAGACTTCAGTACGGCGGAAGCAGTCTTGACTTCTTTACAGCCGGCAAGGAGCTGACCTTCGAGAAGCCGGACCGCAAAGTGTTCAAGTGTATCGATCTTGCATACAGAGCACTCGAGGAGGGCGGTTCATATACAGTTGCAATGAACGGAGCCAATGAGGAACTGGTAGCTATGTTCCTGAAGGGAGAAATCAGCTTCCTTGATATTCCTGATACTATTGAGAAGGTAATGAATGCTCACAAGCCGGGCAAAGCAGCTTCGGTTGAAGAGATTCTGAATATAGATAAAGAAGCTCGCATTATGGCGAGAGAACTTGTAAGGAGATAATGACTTGAAGACAGCTATACTGTTCATCTTAATGCTTCTGGTACTGATTGCACCGCACGAATTCGGTCATTTTATTGTGGCCAAGCTGTGCAATGTCAAGGTAAATGAATTCTCCATAGGAATGGGCCCGCTGCTATGGAAAAAGCAGAAGGGCGAGACTCAGTATTCGCTGAGGCTTATACCTGTGGGCGGATACAATGCAATGGAGGGGGAGGAAGGCTCAAGTGACAATCCGAGAGCTTTCAACAATCAGGCACCGCTTAAGAAGCTTGCCATACTTCTGGCAGGTGTTACGATGAACATTCTTCTGGCGATAATAATAACAACAATCGCAATCAGTATTTCAGGGGTACCTGTAAATACTCTGGAATCGGTAACTGTGGATTCACCGGCAGCTGTTGCAGGGCTTCAGGCCGGAGACAAAATCATTGACATTGACGGAACAAAGATCGATTCCTGGCAGGATGTACTGAACAAGATAGGGACATATCAGGAGGGAGACAGAATGGAAGTCACTGTTAAACGTGATGGTGATAAAAAGTCTGTATTCCTTGAGCCGCAATTCAATGAAGAGGCACAGAGATATACCATCGGAATAGTCGCTACAACATCCAAGAATCCATTGGTAACAATTCCTTACGGAGCCAGATATACCTGGACTCTCAATAAATCAATGATAGAGGGCTTCAAGATGGTGTTCTCCGGCAAGGTCAGCAAAGACGAGGTTGCAGGACCTGTAGGGCTTGTTAAGGTAGTTGACCAGACTGCAGACTATGGAGCTGCCTCATATCTGCTGCTTCTTGCACTTGTCAGCCTGAATCTGGCTCTTGTCAATCTGATTCCAATTCCGGGACTTGACGGAGGAAAGATACTCTTTGTTATCCTCAAGGTTATTTCAAGAGGCAAGATCAATGACGATATGGAAGAGAAAGCAACACTGGTAGGCTTTGTGCTGCTTATGACTCTCTTCATACTTATAACTATAAATGATGTAAGCAATCTTTTTCACTAAAGCAAAGGAGAAACGGTTGATTTTCTAAAGCGGATCAGCCGCATTGATGAAATATGACCCAAAGTGTTAATTGTGGAGGCATAATAATAGGTGGAGGCGCTCCTGTGTCGATACAGTCAATGACTAATGTAGATACAAGAGATGTTAAAGCGCTCGTACGTCAGATAGAAGAGCTGACAGATGCCGGCTGCGATATCGTAAGATGTGCGATTCCTGATATGGAAGCGGCTGCTTCCTTCGGAGAAGCGCGTAAGCTTGTAAGAGTACCGCTTGTTGCAGATATTCATTTTGATTACAGGCTGGCAATTGCAGCTATGGAAAATGGTGCGGACAAGATCAGAATTAATCCGGGAAACATCGGGAGTCTTGAGAACGTCAGAAAGGTAGTCGCTGTTGCTAAGGAGCGAGATATTCCTATTCGCGTCGGAGTTAATTCCGGCTCGCTTGAGAGATCGCTTATCGAAAAACACGGTGGCGTGACTGCTGCTGCTTTGGCAGAAAGCGGAGCAAAAACCCTCAAACTTATCGAGGACCTTGATTATGACAAGCTCGTAGTGTCGATCAAGTCTTCCAATGTTAAGATGAATTACGATGCACATATTCTGCTTAAGTCGATGACGGATCATCCGATCCATATCGGCATAACAGAGTCCGGAACACCAAGAAACGGCAAGCTTAAATCCGCTGTAGGAATAGGTTCGCTGCTGCTGGCAGGAATAGGCGATACAATGCGTGTTTCGCTGACAGAAGACCCTGTTGAGGAGGTGCTTTTCGCTAAGCGTATTCTTGAGGCAGTTGGATTAAGGGAGAAGGCAATAGAGGTTGTATCCTGTCCAACATGCGGAAGAACTGAGATAGACCTCATCGGACTTGCCAATGAGGCCGAGGAGAGACTTGAGAAAATCGCAGAGCTAAGACGAAAAGCGGGAAGAAAACCGCTCAAAATCGCAGTTATGGGCTGCGCAGTAAACGGTCCGGGCGAAAGCCGCGAGGCTGATTACGGAATCGCCGGAGGTAAAGGCGAAGGACTTGTTTTTTCACATGGAGAAATAATTGAGAAGGTCCCTGAGGACCGTCTCATAGACAGACTTATAGAAATAGTAGAGAATGATTAAGATACCTGAGGATATTCTTACAACTGAAGAACTGGTTGAGGCAGCCGGAAGGAAGGCTGAAGAGATTGATGTTTCGATTGACAATGTAGAGCTCGAGAAGAAGAGCATGACAATCAATATTGAAATGTCACTCAATTTTAGTATGCCTAAGACCTTCGAAAATCTTATCAAGGAGAGGATAAGAGCAAAGCTGGGTTCAGTGAATACTATCAGGATCAATTACAATTACACAGGTATCAAGGTCGTTCAGCATGATGATGAGCCAGCTGAGAGTGATGGAAAGCAGTATTCGGGCGGCTTATACAAGCGAAAGAAGGATGAACCTGCCTTTACTAACGACAAGGGTGAGCTGGTGCTTCTCGGCAAGGATATTAAGAGCAAGCCGATGGACTTCACAGAGCTTGCTGAGCTTGTAGGAAGCAAGGACAAGGGAACACTTGAAGGCGAGGTCTTCAAGATTGAGGAACGAGCTATTAAAAACGGCAGATTCCTTATCAGCATTCTTGTTGCCAATAAGGCAAGAACCTTCTGCATCAAAGCTTTTGTATCTGACAAGAAGCTTGAAGAAATAAAGGACGCACTAAGCGACGGCGACCTTATTCAGGTAAGCGGAACCGTTGAATTTGATACCTTCGAGCATGAAAATGTAATGATGGCTGCATCAATCAAGAAGGTTGAGAAGCACATCAAGGATGATGTATATCCGAACGGTCGCAGAGTAGAGCTGCATTGTCATACAAGAATGAGCGATAATGACGGTTTTAACGAGGCTGCAGATATCGTTAAAAAGGCTGCACATTGGGGACAGCCTGCGGTAGCAATAACAGACCACGGTGTTGTGCAGAGCTTTCCGGATGCGGCTTCGGCTGCCAAGAAGCTTGCCGACAAAGGCAAGGAAATCAAGGTTATATACGGTGTTGAGGGATATCTCTATCCGGATGAGGATGCAATCGCAGCTGACGGAACAATCGACATCAAGAAGAACAGAACCTACCATATTATTCTTCTTGCCAGAAATCAGGCAGGAATTAAGAACCTGTACAAGCTGGTCAGCCTGTCACATATCGACTACTTTTACAAGAGACCTAGAATGCCGCGTTCGGTTATCGAGGCGCACAGAGAGGGAATTATCATAGGAAGTGCCTGTGAAGCAGGTGAGGTCTACAGAGCTGTTCTCGACGGCAGAAGCGATGAGGAAATAGACAAGATAGTGGATTTTTATGACTATCTTGAGATACAGCCGCTTGGAAACAATCAGTTCATGATCAATAACGGAACTGTTGAAGACAGGGATGCTTTGATTGCATTGAACAGGAAAATCATCGAAGCGGGCGACAGGAATGGCAAAATCACCGTTGCAACTACAGATGCTCACTATCCGGACAGAGAAAGCTCTGTCTACAGGAAAATTATTATGCACGGCATCGGCTTTAACGACATTATGTCTGATGAGCTTTATCTGCGTACAACAGACGAGATGATGGAGGAATTCTCGTATCTCGGAGACAGAGCTGAAGAGATTGTAATCGAGAACACCAATAAGATTGCCGACATGATAGACGGCGGCATACTTCCTGTACCTAAGGAGAAATTCCCGCCTCATATCGCAGGCTCCGACGAGAGACTTCGTAAGACCTGCTATGACAGAGCGCATGAGATATACGGAGACCCGCTTCCGCCTGCAATCGAAGACAGACTTGAAACAGAGTTGACTTCCATCATCGGTAACGGATATGCGGTAATGTACATCGCAGCACAGATGCTGGTACAGAAGTCAAACTCCGACGGATATCTGGTTGGATCCAGAGGTTCGGTAGGATCTTCCTTTGCAGCAACAATGGCCGGCATTACAGAGGTAAATCCTCTGGAACCGCACTACATATGTCCTAACTGCAAGCATTTTGAGTTTACCGATGATCTAAAGAAATATGACTGCGGATATGACATGCCTGAGAAGATGTGTCCTGACTGCGGTACCAGAATGAAGAAAGAGGGTCTGAATATTCCGTTCGCGACATTCCTTGGATTCAAGGGAGACAAGGAGCCTGATATCGACCTTAACTTTGCGGGCGAATACCAGGCAACTGCACATAAATACGTTGGAGAGATATTCGGAGAGAAGAACGTATTCAAAGCGGGAACTGTTGCAACTATCGCAGAGAAGACTGCTTACGGCTATGTTAAGCATTATGTTGATGAGTTCGGAATCCCTGCAAGCAAATACGATATCGACTATCTTGTAAAGGGCTGCAGCGGTGTTAAGAGAACTACAGGTCAGCACCCGGGTGGAATCATCGTCGTTCCTGACGACCATGAGATCTACGAGTTCTGTCCAATCCAGAAGCCGGCGAACAAGAGAGATGTTGATGTAATTACTACGCATTTCGATTATCACAAGATAGACCAGAACCTGCTTAAGCTGGATATTCTCGGACACGATGTGCCGCAGCTTATCAGACATCTTCAGGTAATGACGGGTGTGGATCCTATGAACATCCCGCTTGACGATCCGAGAACACTTTCGATATTTACATCTCTTGATGAACTCAACATCAAGAATCCTGAATACAAATTTGTTCACGGAACCTATGCAATACCTGAATTCGGCACGAACTTTACGCGAGGCATGCTCGATGATATTCATCCTACGACTGTTTCGGCACTTATCAAGATGTCCGGCTTCTCGCACGGAACTCTTGTATGGCAGGGAAACGGTCAGGATCTTATTCGAAGCAAGAAGGCAACGATTGACGAGCTTATCTCGAGCCGAGACGATATTATGAGATACCTCATCAATAAGGGAATTGACAACAGCGACTCCTTCAAAATCATGGAGAAGGTGCGTAAGAACAAGACTCTTACCGAAGAGGATCTTGAGCTCATGAAATCGCACGGCGTTCCGGACTGGTATATATGGTCCTGCGAGACGCTCACATATCTGTTCCCGCGTGCGCACGCTTCGGCATATGTAATGATGTCGATACGTATGGCATGGTTCAAGGTAAATTATCCTGAGGCTTTCTATGCTGCATACTTCTCATCCAAGGTCGACAACTTCGACGCAGATGTTATAGGTGCGGGCGACAGGTCAGACGATTCGCCTGTCAATATGCGTGCAATATCGATGGTTGAGGCCAAAATGCAGGAAATCGAGATGCTGGGCAATACGGCTACCACTAAGCAGAAGGATCAGCTGACTGTATATGAAGTCATGTATGAGATGCTTTCCAGAGGCTATGACTTTGGAGAGCCTGAACTAGGTGTATCGGATGCATGCAAATTCAAGGTTGTTAATGGCAAGGTTAAGCTGCCGTTCAATGCAATCAACGGAATCGGAGATACGGCTGCCGAGTCACTTGTTGAGGCATATGCGGAGAGACCTTTCAGCAACATTGAAGACGTCAGAAGCCGCAGCAAACTGTCGGGAACCAATATTGAAGATCTGAAGCGCCACGGTCTGTTCAAGGGACTGCCTGAAAGTGCTCAGATGACATTGTTTGAGCTATAAATAATGAAAATCTACCACAATTCGCATGATACTGAATATAGAGAACCATTCGGCGCTGTGTCCGTCGGTGGCTGGATCAGGCTCAAAGTCAAATTGATGCGAGACAGCACCGACATCTCGGTCATGTCCGTCAAGCTTATGCTGAGACGGGATGGTGCCGAGCCCGGTGTTCTCCATATGACAGATGAGATAGGCGGCTTCTACTCTGTGAAGTTCAGAGCCCCTGTCAGACCATGCATTTTGTGGTATTATTTTGCGATAGATATTGAACAGGATGGAGAGCTTCGCACCCTGTATTATGGCAATAACCACATGCAGCTCGGTGGAGAAGGATGCCTTTACGACAGCTCGGAAGAAGACGGATGCAATACTCCGGAATATCAGATTACGATATATCGGGAGAGCAAGACGCCTGAATGGTACCGGAATGCGATAATGTATCAGATATTCCCTGACCGCTTTGCAAGAGACGGCATGTGGGAGAAAAGATGTCGCAATGCAATAAGCTTAAGAGAGAATGCATCGGGACAGAAGCAGTTTATGGAGCAGGACTGGAATAAGCCTGCATATTATGTCAGAGATGAAGCCGGCAATGTTACAGCCTGGCCGTTCTATGGCGGAAGCCTTGCGGGAATCGAGAGCAGACTCGATTACCTTGCAGCGCTTGGCGTAAGCGTTATCTATCTGAATCCTATATTCAGGGCAGTCTCCAATCACCGCTATGATACAGCTGACTATCTCAGCATAGATCCTATGCTCGGAACAGAAGAGGACTTTCGCAGATTATGCAAAGCAGCCGGAAGCAAGGGCATCAGAATCATACTCGACGGTGTTTTCGGATACACGGGAGCGGACAGTGTATATTTCGACAAATTCGGAAATTACGGAGGCAGAGGTGCATACGGTGATCCGAATTCAAGATACAGATACTGGTATTCGTTCGGAAACGGGACAGGTCATGTTACGGACGGACGGAATGCATACAAGTGCCACCGTGGCATGTCGGAACTTCCGGAGGTTGATGAGAACAATCTGCTTTATCGTCAGCTCATATGCGGAAGCAACGGTGTGCTGGTAAAGTGGATGAGAGCAGGTGCGTCGGGCTGGAGAATAAATGAGGCAGACGGGCTCCCTGATGATTTCATTAAGGCCGTAAGACAGAGAATCAGGAATGAATCAGAGGATGCGGTTGTCCTTGGTGATGTGAGAGACGATGCAAGCAGGTGCACAGGATGCGGTCCTGCAAGAGAATTCCTGCTCGGATCGGAGTTTGATTCTACTACTAATTATGCGATGAGAGATATTCTTCTGGCATATATGAATTATGAATGCTCTGCGCCACAGGCTTTGTCATATATCATGTCAATAAAAGAGAATTATCCGCCGGAGCAGTTCAACTCAGCTCTGGGAATGCTCGGAACCCATGATCAGACAAGAATACTCACAATGCTGGGTGCAGACTATGATTACAACACAGCGACATCCAAGCTGAAAATGCTGGCAACACTTCAGTACACACTGCCGGGTATTCCATGCATTTACTATGGAGATGAAATCGGCATGACGGGAGATGTGGATCCGGCGAACAGAAACGGCTTTGCATGGGGAGAAGAAAATCCTAACATATGTAAGCACTACGTCCAGCTCGGAAAGTACTATAACGAGCACTCTGTGCTGAGGACAGGAGAGTTCATTCCTGTAATGGGAGAAACTGAGGAAAGCGATGATGTGCTGGCTTTCATAAGACGAAATGAAGAGGAGTCGGTACTTGTTCTGGCCAACAGAAGCTACGATACGAGGACGATAGAATATAACAGGAAAGAATATACCCTCGATAAGCTGTCGTGCGTCATTAGAAGCATATAGATATAAATGCTGGGACTTCAGGGTCGTACGGATTGACGAATCATACTTACATAAGAATATCTAAACAGACTGAGGAGCAATCTTCGGTCTGTTTTTTATTTAAGTGGTTGACATGTATTGAATATATGATAATATATTCATATGAAAAACCATTCATAATTAAATCGGAGGGCATTATGCATACTCAAGACGAATATTTACTTAAGGACATGGAAGAAGAGGAGCTGCTCGATCTGGCGGATCTCTTTAAGATGTCTGCCGATTCAACGCGTATCAGGATTCTCTACGACCTCTTCGAAGGGGAGAAGAACGTAGGTGAGATATGCGAAGACATCGAGATGAATCAGTCGGCTGTTTCGCATCAGCTTAAGGCACTTAAGACAGCCAAGCTGGTCAAGAGCAAGCGCGACGGAAAGTCGATACTGTATTCACTTGCAGACGATCACGTTAAGACCATTATTGCAATGGGTAAAGAACACATAGAGGAGTAGAAAATGAAGAAGAAATTTAAGATGGAAAACCTTGATTGCGCTAATTGTGCAGCAAAGATGGAAGAAGCTATCTCTAAGCTTGACGGAGTAAATGACTGCTCTGTAAGCTTCCTGACACAGAAGTTCATGCTTGATGCTGAGGACGATAAGTTTGATGCTGTACTTGAGGAGGCATGCGGAATTATCAGCAAGATTCATCATGACACCAAGCTTGTCATTAAGTAACGGTTTCAGGAAAAACGCCGTACAGTATTAATGCATAGTGAGGACAATAAATGGGTAAGTTAAGCAAGGATCAGAAGAAAGACCTGATACGAATTATTATTTCAATGGTGCTGTTTGCAGCTCTCATCGTTGCCGGCGGGAACCTTGAATGGTGCCGTGAGAACGAAGGAAGCCGGCGCATGCTTTTGCTGTGGCTGGTACCTTATTTCATCGTGGGCTATGATGTGGTCATAAACTGCATACGGGGAATTGCAAACGGTCAGATGTTTGATGAGACATTCCTCATGACACTGGCGACAGTCGGTGCGTTTGGCTGCAATGAATATACGGAAGCAGTAGCTGTTATGCTGTTCTATCAGGTGGGAGAGTTCTTCCAGACATATGCAGTCGGTAAGTCAAGAAATGCTATTCAGGAGCTTATGAGTATTGCACCTGAGTATGCCAACAGAGAGCTTGAAGACGGAAGCATCGAGGTCATTGATCCTGATGATATAAAGATAGGAGATGTTCTGGTAATTAAGCCGGGCGAGAAAATTCCTATCGACGGAGTTGTAATCGAGGGCGCGGGCCTTGTGAATACGTCGGCGCTTACAGGCGAATCCATGCCTCAGAATGTAGAGGAAGGCGATGCGGTAATCTCAGGGTGCATCAACGGTGAGACGCTTCTCAAGATACAGGCAGACAGACTCTATGATGACTCTACAGTTGCACAGATACTTGATATGGTTGAGAATGCGGCAAGCAAGAAGTCTCAGACAGAGAGCTTCATCACACGCTTTGCTCGCTACTATACCCCAGTAGTTGTTATCGGTGCTGTACTGCTGGCGTTCCTGCCGCCTCTCATCAGTGGAAGCTTTGCTGCAGAATTCGGCAAGTGGGTGCTTCGTGCATGCACGTTCCTGGTTATCAGCTGTCCGTGCGCACTTGTAATATCCGTGCCGCTTGCATTCTTTGGCGGAATAGGTGCTGCATCCAAGGTGGGCGTTCTGGTAAAGGGCTCGAACTACCTTGAGATGATGTCACAGCTTGATACACTCGTAACCGACAAGACCGGAACTCTGACAGAGGGCAAATTCCGTGTTACTACTGTCGAAGCTGTTGACGGATACACAACAGAGGAAATCATACGACTTGCTGCCGCAGTCGAGACAGGATCGACTCATCCGATTGCTTCAGCAATTTGCGAGGCCTGTGACAATCCTGTTTCCGAGCGCAAAGTCAGCGATGTGGAGAACATCAGCGGCAAGGGAATGATCGCAACTGTCGGACGTTCGAAGATATGCGTGGGAAATGCAGCTCTGTTCGAATACGAGGGAATAAGAATTCCTGAGCAGAGCAGACAGACCGGAACAGTTGTATATGTTGCCAAGGGTAATAAATATATAGGAAGAATTGAGGTAGCAGACTCGCCAAAGCCGGAGGCGGCTCAGGCTATCAGTGAGATGCTGGCAGAGAAGGTAAATCATATCGTCATGCTCACAGGCGATGCTGAGGGTACAGCCAAAGCGGTCGCTTCAGAGCTCGGTATCACAGAATACAGAGCGCAGCTCCTCCCGCAGGACAAGGTCAAAGCGGTTGAAGAGCTTCTTGACGGTCTCAAGGAGTCCCGAGGCAGACTTGCGTTCGTGGGTGACGGAATCAACGATGCACCGGTTCTTACCAGAGCCGATGTGGGTATTGCTATGGGTTCGCTTGGATCGGATGCGGCCATTGAGGCAGCAGACATAGTTATCATGGATGACCGCATCAGCAAGATTCCGACAGTCATCAGAATAGCCCGCAAGACGATAGGGATTTCCAAGTTCAACATAGCATTTGCGCTTGCAGTCAAGATTGCCTGCCTTGTTCTCGGAGCACTCGGAATCGCAAATATGTGGGCTGCGGTCTTTGCAGATGTAGGCGTAGCTATGATATGCATTATCAACTCAATGAGAATGCTCAGATTTGAATAAACGCAAAATCTTGTGTTATAATTACATCCGACAATACTAGATAAAGCGGCAAGGAGTGTGCTATGTCCAGAATTGACAGATATAATAATAACGACAACAGGAAAGAGACTGGAGGAGGCAAGTCTTCCGTTAACGATTTTCTCAGACAGTTCGATGCTCAGGAAGAGACCGAGAGCCGCGCTGACAGCGACGCTTTCCTTGATGAGTTCATCAACAGGGATCCTGTGGATGATTTCTGGGGACAGGATGCCAAGCAGGGAAGAGAAAGCTACAGAGACAATACTGCAGCTAAGAATACAGCAAAGAAGCCTTCAAGAGGAACTGACGAGAAGAAAGAATATAAGAAGCTGAGAAAGAAAGAAAAACGCAAGCACAGCGTATTCGGTGTTGTGCTGCGCGTTTTTCTTGTTTTATTCTTTATTGGAATATTTGCAGGTGGCGGCTATGCTGCTTACTGCATTGCGGGTGCACCGACGATCCATCCGGACAAGATATATGACAACTTGGATATAAGTACCAACATCTATGACGATGAGGGAGAGCTTGTAGAGACAATCTACTATCTTGAGAACCGTAAGGTGACCAGGTATGAGGAGATGCCGGAAAATCTTGTTAACGCATTTATTGCGATAGAGGATAAGACCTTCTGGACACATCACGGATTCAACTTCAAGAGACTTATAGGAGCGATTCTTAAGTCCCTTGGCGGCGGTGGAATAAGCGGAACAAGTACAATAACTCAGCAGCTTGCCAGAAATGTATTCCTCTCAGAGATCAAGAGCGAGAGGTCCATAAAGCGTAAGATAATTGAGATGTATTACGCATATGAGATAGAACAGCAGCTCAGCAAAGAGGAGATCATTGAGGCATATCTCAATACTATATACCTCGGATACGGATGCTATGGCGTAAACTCGGCAGCCAGAACCTATTTCTCTGCAAATGTCGAAGACCTGACACTAGAGCAGTGTGCGGCTCTTGCGGCTTTGCCGCAGGCACCGGATTCATATGCGCTAATCAAGTCTGAAGAGGGAGAGAAATGCACCAAGATCAAGAAGAAGGGCGTCTATGCCAACGACATTTCGGAGGACAGACGTAATCTGGTACTTTCTCTGATGAAGAATCAGGGCCTGGTTTCCGAAGATGATGCCCAAAATGCGAAAAAGCCTCTCAAGGATTTCATCAAGCCTAACCTTAACAGTGGGGCGGCAGCTAAGTCGTATTTCAAGGACTACCTCATCCAGCAGGTAATTTCCGATCTTATGGATGAATACGGCAAGACTGAAGAGGAAGCCCGCAATATGGTATATGCCAAGGGTCTTAAGATATATTCGACTATGGATACCAAGGCACAGAAGATAGTGGCCAAGGAATTCAAGGACGAGAGCAACTTCCCTAAGGACGTGAAGGGCGATTATCCTGAAGCGGCGATGGCTATCGTAGAGGTCGGAACGGGCCAGGTCAAAGCTTTGGCAGGCGGAAGAGACCCTCAGGGTCAGATGCTGTTCAACAGAGCAGTTAATA
Organism: Candidatus Crickella caballi; assembly: GCA_018064665.1. Taxonomy (GTDB): domain Bacteria; phylum Bacillota; class Clostridia; order Peptostreptococcales; family Anaerovoracaceae; genus Crickella; species Crickella caballi. Next base: position 71,843 of record JAGHUV010000014.1, read on the forward strand.
CGCGTCAGCCGGGTTCATCGATAAAGCCTCTGGCCGTATACGGAGCGGCACTTCAGAAGAGCTTTGAGTGTCAGGCTAAGGGCGATAAGTTCTCGTTCCAGAACAAGGGGAATGCGGAATCCTTTGGAGACTATATAACAACTTCGTCATCGGTACTTGATGCGCCTATCAAACTGAACGGCTCATCATGGCCGAGAAATGCAGATGGAGGTTATTCGGGAAGCAGTAAGACATTCAGAAGAGCTATTCAGCTTTCGCTCAACACCTGTGCAGTAAGAATTCTGCAGCAGGTAGGCGTTGATTATTCCAGAGAGCTTCTCAAGAGCTGGGGAATCACTACAATAGTTGATGATGCAAACGCTTCCGTTAACGATAACAATCTTGCAGCGCTGGCTCTTGGAGCAATGTCAAATGGTGTAACTCCTCTTGAGATGGCATGTGCTTATGCTGCATTCCCGGGCGGTGGAGTTGTCAATACACCGATTTGCTATACGAGTGTTGAAGACTCGAACGGAAACGTCCTTCTTACAGGCAAGTCAGAGACCAGCCAGGTGCTCGACCCGGGTGTTGCATGGATCATGACAGATGTACTTAAGTCCGTAGTAACCGACGGAATTGCAACATCAGCCAAAATCAGCGGCGTCAAGGTTGGTGGCAAGACAGGTACGACCAACGACAGATACGATATCTGGTTCGACGGCTTTACAGCTAATTATGCTGCGGCTCTGTGGATCGGTACAGATAAGAATGTAAGACTTACAACTACATCAGGCGCAGCGGCCAAGCTCTGGAGCAAGATTATGGGTCAGATTCCTAAAGCCAAGGAAGGCGACTACAAGAAGAAACCGAGCAACGTAGTCAAGGTCGGTAATGAGTACTATACAAAGGGCACTGTACCGAGTGCAACCGATTCGAACGACCTGAATCCGGACGGTTCTGTTAAGGAACCTGAGAAGGAGGAAGCCGGAACCGGATATGATGAAGCCGAGGGCACCGAAGGAGTGCCTATGGAAGATTAACACTTGCATTTTGAACGTTTTAGTGGTATAAGTATTAAAAATAAGTTATTACTTAAAGAAAGAGTGGGTCGTCCCACTCTTTCACTTATGTAGAGGAAAAAATGGCTAAAGAAGATATTGCAGCTCGCGTTACTGAGCTGATCGGGGAATACCTCGCTTCCGAGAGTGCTGAAGTCAGTGAACTGGAGGTTTACAGAGTTCAGTACAGGAAGGAGGGCAAGGACTGGATACTGAGAGTTTTTCTCGATAAGACAGCAGAGGCGAGTGAAGAATATGTCAGCATTGATGAATGCGAGACAATAACAAGATACCTTAATGACAAGCTTGACGAACTGGATTTCATAGACAGAAGCTACAAGCTTGAGGTCTCAAGCCCGGGTCTTGACAGAGAGCTGATCAAGGACAGTGACTTTGAGAGATTCGCAGGAAGAATTGTTGAGGTCAAGACCTACGAAGCAATTCAGTTTGCGGGTAACAACAGTAAGAACTTTGAGGGAGTGCTTATCGGTAAGACAGCTGACGGCGTGGTAATTGCCGCAGATGAGAATGGCAAAGATGAGATTACAATTCCTCAGGAAAAGATTTCGAAGATCAACCTTGCGGTTATCTTCTAACAACGTGATTTAAGAAAGGAAAAAATTACAATGAGCAACGAATTTCTGGAAGCTTTTGCAGATCTTCAGAGAGAAAAGAATCTGTCACAGGAAGAAATCATCGGCGCTATCACAGCAGCAATGGAGAATGCATACAAGAAAGAGTTTGACAGGAACAATGTTCGTGTTGATATCGACATGGAGCAGGGTGCTGTTACAATGCTGACTCAGCTGACAGTAGTGGAAGATGTAGAAGATGACGTAACTCAGATTTCACTTGAGGATGCAAGAGACATCTACGAAGAGTACGAGGTAGGCGATATCATCGAGTTTGAGATTGACCCTAAGGAATTTGACAGAATTGCAGCTCAGGGCGCTAAGCAGGTTTTCACACAGAGAAACCGCGAAGCTGAGCGTACAAATTCATTCAATGAGTATGCAAGCAAGAAGGATCAGGTTATTTCCGGCAAAATTGAGAGAGTGGGAAACAATGCTATACAGGTTTCCCTCGGCAATACAGACGGAATTATTCCAACCAAGGAGCAGGTGCCTACAGAGAACTTCAGAGCAGGACAGCACGTTAAGGTGCTGGTTAAGGAAGTAAGACAGGACTCAAGAGGTGCACATGTTATACTTTCAAGAACAAGCCCGGGACTTGTTAAGGGACTGTTTGAGCTTGAGATTCCTGAAATCGCTGATGGAACAGTTGAGATTAAGGGAATTGCAAGAGAAGCCGGCTCAAGAACCAAGATTGCAGTATATTCTCACGATGAGAATGTTGACCCTGTCGGAGCATGCGTAGGAAACAGAGGCGGAAGAGTACAGAATATCGCGGATGAGCTTAATGGTGAGAAAATCGATATCATCGTATGGGATGAGGATCCGGCAGTTCTTATCAGCAATGTACTTAAGCCTGCAATCGTAGAAGGCGTATATCTGAACGAAGAAGACAAATCCGCTACAGCAGTAGTACCGGAACAGCAGCTTTCACTGGCAATCGGCCGTGAAGGACAGAACGTTCGTCTTGCTGCCAAGGTAAGCGGATGGAAGATAGACATCAAGAGCAATGAACAGCTCAAGGAAATGGGATTTGCATTTGATGAGTATGAGGGAACAGATGAGGAGACATCAGTCGAAGAAGCCGATGCGTAGATGCGTCGGATGCCGTCAGTCATTCCCGCAGGACGAACTACTGAGATATGTACTCACAGACGGCATATTAAACAGAGACGATATAAACGGACGGGGTTACTACATATGCGACAACCCTAAGTGTCAGGAAGCGGCACTGAAAAGGAGGATAGCTAATGCCAAAAAATATAAGCGATCTTATTAAGGAGCTTGACGTAGATTTTGAACAATTAAAGGCTTATGCAGACAAGATGGGTATTGAGATAGATTCCGCTAAGAGCAGCGTAGATGAGGTTTCGGCGGAGAGACTTGCCAAGACTGTTAATATGATGCTCGGAAGACCTGCAGCAGACGCTGCAAGCAACAGGCCTAAGAAGAAAGCAATACCGATCATCAACAAGGATGGTGTAAAGTCCAAGCCACCTATTGGTAAGCCTGTTGCGCCTAAGAAGGCTGAGGAAGAGGCAGAGCCAAAGGCAGAAAAGGCTGAAGAGGCTCCGGCTGCACCGGCAGAGAAGCCTGCAGTTGAGGAGAAGCCTGTTGCTGCAGAGCCTGAGAAGAAGGAAGCTCCTGAGGTTAAAGAAGAACCGGCAAAGGAAGCCAAGAAGGAACCTGAGAAGGCTAAAGAGCCTGTAAAGGAAGCTGAAGAGGAGTATGTAAATGCTCCTAATAAGCCTATGCGTTTCAAGAAAATCTCCGACGCAGCTACTGAAAAGAAGAAGGCTGAGGAAAGAAAGAAGCAGAATGCTGCAAGACTTGAACGCAAGGACGGCAACAAGGATAACAGAGACAATAAAGACAGAAATAACGACAAAGGCGACAGAAAAGGCGGCAAGTTCGACAAAGCACGCAGTGATAAGAATGACAATCGCAATCATACTCAGCGCCGCAACAATTCCGGACAGGGCAGCGGCGAGCCTGTAGCTGATGCCGGAAATGCAAACAAGTCCAAGGGCAAGAGCAAAAAGTTCTTTGACAATAAGGATCGTGACAAACAGTCAAGATTCGACAGACGCGAAGATGGCCCGGGCAACCGTCGTAACAACAACGTATACGATGAGGCTGCTTTGGAGAAGAAAGAGCGTCATAAGAAGAATTACAAGAAGAAGGTCGAAGAGGAAGCACCTTCAATCGAAGAGCTTCTTCCGGAGGGCACAATTGCAGTTACAGTTCCTATCACTGTAGCAGGACTTTCAGAACAGGCTGAAATCAGCGTAACCAAGATTATTATGTCAATGATGTCGATGGGCGTTATGGCTACCATCAACCAGACTCTTGACAAGGATGCAGTAGAAATGCTCGCTGAAGAACTCGGACTTCAGGTTGTAGTTACTGAGGAAATCCCTGAGCTTGAAGAGCCGGGTATCGACAACCACGAGGACAGCGAGAGCGAACTCGAGCCACGTCCACCTATTATCACTGTAATGGGTCACGTTGACCATGGTAAGACTTCACTGCTCGACGCTATTCGTAACACTAATGTAACAGCAGGCGAGTCCGGCGGAATTACACAGCACATCGGTGCTTCAGAGGTTACCATTAACGATAAGAAAATCGTATTCCTCGATACTCCGGGACACGAAGCGTTCACAACAATGCGTGCAAGAGGTGCGCAGGTTACAGATATCGCAGTACTCGTAGTAGCTGCAGACGACGGTGTAATGCCTCAGACAGTAGAGTCAATCAGCCACGCCAAGGCTGCAGGCGTTCCAATCACCGTTGCTATCAACGAGATGGATAAGCCGGGCGCAAATCCTGACAGAGTAAAGCAGGAACTTTCAGAGCACGGTATTTTCGTAGAAGACTGGGGCGGAGATGTAATATCAGTTCCTGTATCTGCTAAGAAGGGTGAAGGAATCACAGACCTTCTCGAGATGATTCTTCTGCAGGCAGAGGTACTCGAGCTCAAGGCAAATCCTGACAGACTTGCACTCGGAACAGTTATCGAGGCAAGACTTGACAAGGCAAAGGGCCCTGTTGCTACACTGCTCGTTTCCAACGGTACACTTAAGACCGGACAGAGCGTAGTTGCAGGAACAGCTGCCGGCAAGATCAGAGTAATGACAGACTTCAAGGGCAAGCCGATCAGAAAGGCAGGTCCTGCTACTGCAGTAGAGATCCTCGGACTTTCGGAAGTCCCTGCAGCAGGTGATGCATTCAATGCTGTAAGAGATGACAAGACTGCCAAGGAAATCGCTAACAACCGTAAAGAGAAGATGAGAGAAGAAGTACTTGCCAAGAATGCAAGCATGACTCTCGATAAGCTCTTCTCACAGATTCAGGAAGGCGAAGCCAAGGAACTCAACCTCATTGTTAAGGGAGACGTTCAGGGTTCGGTAGGCGCTATTATTTCATCACTCGAGAAGCTTGAGACACCTGAGGTCAAGATCAGAGTTATCCACTCCGGCGTAGGTACAATCAACGAGTCCGACGTAATGCTTGCAGAAACATCCAACGCTATTATCATCGGATTCAACGTAAGACCTACTTCCGCAGTCGAGAAGCAGGCAGCAGATGCTGATGTAGAGCTCAGGCTTTACAGAGTTATCTATGATATCATTGATGATATCCAGGATGCTATGAAGGGTATGCTTGATCCAGAATATAAGGAGCAGGTACTCGGTAAGGCAGTTGTACGTGATACATTCAAGGTTCCTAACATCGGAATCGTTGCAGGATGCTATGTAAACGAAGGTATCGTTAAGCGTAACGAGCGGATCAGACTTGTTCGTGACGGTATCGTAATCCACGAAGGCGTTATATCCTCACTCAAGAGATTTAAGGACGATGCCAAGGAAGTTGCTACCGGATACGAGTGCGGTCTCGGCATCGAGAAATATAATGACATCAAGCCTGATGACATCATCGAGTGCTTCACAATGGTTGAAATCGAGAGATAACGGAGGATTGTTATGGCTGAGAAAATGACTCATGAGCAGGCAGATGCACTGCTTCGCAAATATGTTAAGGGTGAGAACTATATTACTCACAGTATGGCTGTAGAGGCTATCATGAAGGGGCTCGCTAAGAGACTTGCTCCGGATGATGTAGAGTATTGGGGCTGCTGCGGACTTCTGCACGATCTCGATGAGGAAACTTGCCCATGGAGAGATGATATTTCAACACATGGTCCTACATCTGCTAAGATTCTTAAGGATGAAGGCTGGGATGATGAGGTAATGGCAAACGCCATTATGGCTCACAATCCTCTCTGCGGTAAGAATCCTGAGACTACTCTTGAGTACGCACTTATTGCAGCAGATCCTATGAGCGGATTTGTCAAAGCGGTTGCTCAGATTTATCCTGACAAGAAGCTTGCAAGTGTTAAGCACAAGTCGGTCAATAAGAGATTTAATGAAACAAGATTTGCAGCCGGCGCCAACAGACAGTATCTCATGGAAATTGAGAAAACAGGAATCAGCTGGGATGAGTTCATTGATATAGCTCTTGAATCAATGCTTGAAATCGCAGACGAAATCGGTCTTTAATTAGTCTATAATATTTACAATATATTGAAAGGAGTTCAACACTCATGAAAAACGTAAAATGTCTTAAATGCATCAAGTGCGGTAAGGAGTATGAGGCACTTCCTGACGCAACAACCTGCGAATGCGGTGGCATTCTCGATGTAGTCTATGATTATGACTATATCAAGGAGAACTACAGTCCTGAAAGCATTTCTGCAAGTGACAACAACACAATGTGGCGTTACCGTCCATTCCTCCCTGTAGAGGAAGACACACAGCAGCCACCTCTGAGAGTAGGCTGGTCACCGCTTTATGAAGAGCCACGCATGGCTGAGAAGCTCGGTATTGCTAAGTTCTGGCTTAAGGACGACGGTCTTAACCCTACAGGTTCCCTCAAGGACAGAGCAAGTTCAATGGGAGTAGCTAAGGCTATCGAGGCAGGCTATGACACTATCGCATGCTCATCCACAGGTAATGCAGCAAGTTCACTGGCAGGTAATGCTGCTGCAGCAGGACTTAAGACTGTAATCTTCGTTCCTGAGAGAGCTCCTATCGGTAAGGTTGCACAGCTTCTGATCTTCGGAGCTAAGGTTATCTCAGTTAAGGGTAACTATGAGGAGACTTTCGAGCTTTCCAAGGACGCTATTGATGAATACGGCTGGTACAACAGAAACGCTGCTATCAACTGCTACCTCATGGAAGGTAAGAAGACTGTTTCTCTCGAGATCGCTGAGCAGCTCGGATGGAAGGCTCCTGACTATGTTGCTCTGTCAACAGGTGACGGATGCACTATCGCAGGCGTATGGAAGGGCTTCAAGGACCTCTACAATGCCGGATTTATTGACAAACTTCCTAAGCTGATTTCAGTTCAGTCTGTTAACACTTGCCCAATCAACATTGCTGCACGCACAGGCGAGCCATGGCAGCCAATGGAAGAGAACACTCTGGCTGATTCCATCTCAGTAGGCGTTCCACGTAATCCGGACAAAGCTATCAACGCTATCGTTGAATCCGGCGGAATTCCTGTTGAGGTTACAGACGATGAGATTCTCGAGGCAATGAGAATGACCGGAAGAGAGTGCGGAGTATTCGGCGAGCCTGCAGGCGTTACCGGTATGGCAGGACTCTATAAGCTTTGCAAGGAAGGCAAGATTCCTGCTGACGCAACAGTTGTATCAATTATCTCCGGAAACGGACTTAAGGATACTGCTAACGGAATCAAGGCAGCAGGAGAGCCAATCAGACTTGAGCCTGATATGGATAAGCTGCGCAAGGTGCTCGAATCGGATAAGTAAACATAAGATAATATAAAGGGAAAGCTGTCCTGAATTTGTACAATTTAGGGCAGCTTTTTTTGACATATTATTGACATATAAAAAATTTTTTGGCAATATAAAAATACACGAGATATTCATGTTATACACATGTATACATATGTCAAATTAAAGTATTTACGGAGGTATGAAATGCTTGATCTCAAAATCAATGAAAAGGGATTAAAGAACAACATTGAGCGTGCAAAGGCTCAGAACATTATCCTGCCGACTATCGAGCAGCAGATGCATCCAGAGAAGATTCCTCAGAAGATTCTCGATAAGCTGACTAATGTCGGACTGTGGGATATCGATCCTGTTAACCTGTTCCGTATCACATGGAAGAACGAGCAGAAGGAGTCCGGCGGACTTTTCCACGGCCCTAACTACATCGTACTGCCACCTGAGCTGACAGGCGTAAAGTGCCGCATCATCTGCATGATCGGTAAGTGGTTCCCAACAGGATGCCACAAGGTAGGCGCTTCTTATGGTTGCCTTATTCCTGAATTTGTAACAGGACAGTTTGATACTAACTATCACAAGGCTGTATGGCCTTCAACAGGAAACTACTGCAGAGGCGGTGCTTTCGACAGCGCACTTCTGGGAGTTTATTCTGTTGCTATTCTGCCTGAGGGCATGAGCCGCGAGAGATTCGACTGGCTGAAGAATATTGCAAGTGAAGTAATCGCTACACCTGGAACAGAGTCCAACGTTAAGGAGATTTTTGACAAGACTCATGAACTCAGAGAGACAAGAGAAGACGTATGGATTCTCAACCAGTTCGAGCAGATGGGTAACTATATGTGGCATTACAATGTAACAGGTAATGCTATTGCTGATGCATTCGAAGAGATTAAGGGTGAGAACGGCAACCTCGCAGGTATGGCATTCACTTCCGGTTCTGCAGGAACAATGGCTTCCGGCGACAGACTGAAGGAGCTCTATCCTAACGCTAAGCTCGCAGTAGGCGAAGCTCTGCAGTGCCCAACTCTGCTTGATAACGGATTTGGTGCTCACAGAATCGAAGGAATCGGCGACAAGCACGTTCCATGGATCCACAATGTTAAGAATACTGACATGGTTATCGACATCGACGATGAAGATTCCCAGAAGATCCTGAGACTCTTCAACGAGCCTGTTGGCCGCGAGTATCTTAAGGAGCAGGGTATCGACCCTGAGCTCGTAGACATGCTCGGTTACTTTGGTATCAGCGGTATTGCTAATATGCTTTGTTGCATTAAGATGGCTAAATACTATGAACTGACAGAGAACGATGTTCTTGCTACAGTTATGACTGACTCTTCAGTTATGTACGGTTCCAGAATCAAGGAACTCCAGGACGAGGATGGCGAGTACACTCACGAGATGGCTGCTCTTGATTATCATGAGCACATTCTGGGCGAGAAGGCTGACAACATGCTCGAGCTGCGTTACACAGACAGAAAGAGAATCCACAACCTCAAGTACTACACTTGGGTTGAGCAGCAGGGTAAGACAAGTGATGAACTTAATGCTCTTTGGTATGATCAGGAGAACACTTGGGGTGCTCTCAGAAAAGAGAGAGCTAAGGTTGATGAGCTTATCAACGAGTTCAACGAGGCTACCGGCCTGCTGAAGAAGCTTTAATATTAGGAGGGGGACAACATTTTAATGTCGCCCCCTTTATATTGCATTATGCAGGATATTTTTATGCTGTGAATAGAACCATTTTTTCTTGATATTGCGGATTTTAAGAATTATAATGGTACTATCATATTATAATTCGCTGATGTGCTGTAAAGGCAATTTGGCACTAAGCGGAGAACTCTCTATTATTATTACAGGAGGAACATTTTATGAAGAAGAAACTTATTGCTATGCTGGTTTGCCTGACCATGGTAATGATGCCTATTCTTTCAAGCTGCGGCGGTAATGACTCTGACGCTGGCGATGGCATCAAAGTTGGACTGATCTGTCTCCATGACGAGAACTCAACTTATGACCTCAACTTCATCAACGCATTCAACGAAACATGCGAGAAGCTGGGAGTTACAGGTATCGTTAAGACTAACGTTCCAGAGGGACAGGAGTGCTACGATACAGCTGGTGAGCTCGTAGACGAGGGCTGCTCAATTATCTTCGCTGACTCCTTCGGTCATGAGGACTTCATGATCCAGGCAGCTAAGGAATATCCTGAAGTGCAGTTCTGCCATGCAACAGGAACTAAGGCTCACACTGAGGGTCTTGACAACTACCACAATGCATTCGCAGCTATCTATCAGGGACGTTACCTTGCAGGAGTTGCTGCAGGTATGAAGCTGAACGAGATGATCGAGGCTGGCACTATCACTGCTGACAAGGCTAAGATCGGATATGTTGGAGCATTCACTTATGCAGAAGTAGTTTCCGGTTACACATCATTCTTCCTTGGCGCTCGTTCTGTATGCGAATCCGCAACTATGGACGTAACATTCACTGGTTCATGGTATGACGAGACAGCTGAGAAGGAAGGCGCTAACAAGCTGATCCAGGGCGGATGCGTTCTGATTTCACAGCACGCTGACTCCATGGGAGCTCCTACAGCTTGTGAAGAGGCAGGAGTACCTGACGTTTCCTACAACGGAAGCACAGTTGATGCTTGCCCTAACACATTCATCGTTGCATCAAAGATCAACTGGTCACCTTACTATGAGTATGCAATCACTGCTGCTCAGAACGGTGAGGCTATCGATGCTGACTGGACTGGAACTCTTGAGACAGGTTCTGTAGAGCTTACAGACATTAACGAGAAGGCTGCTGCAGCAGGCACTGCTGAGAAGCTGGAAGAGGTTAAGGCTGGACTTATCGATGGATCCATCCACGTATTCGATGCTGCTAAGTTCACTAAGGACGGCGCTGCACTGACAAGCTATCAGGCTGACGTAGATACTGATGCTGATTACACACCAGACACAGAGGTAATCGTTGATGGTTACTTCCATGAGTCAGAGTTCAGATCAGCTCCTTACTTCGATCTCCAGATTGATGGTATCAACCTGCTTGATACAGCATTCTAATTCGGTGTAGGATACAGTACTCACTATTAACTAATAATTAGAAATGACCGGTCCCCAGGGAGTGGGACCGGTCATATTTCAAAATAACAGACCCAAAACAGAAGGGGGACATAATTTTGAAAGATAACAGAACACCCGCAGTATCAATGCGGAATATTTCAAAAGCGTTTGGCGACAAGATTGCCAATAAAAAAGTAAATTTGGATATCTACCGTGGCGAGATTCTTTCACTTCTTGGAGAGAACGGTTCCGGTAAGACTACCCTGATGAACATGCTTTCAGGAATTTATTTTCCTGATGAAGGAGAAATCTATATTGACGGAAAACCTGTCATGATTTCTTCACCTAAGGATGCGTTTGATCACGGCATCGGAATGATTCACCAGCACTTTAAGCTTGTTAATGTATTCAGTGCTGCTGAGAATATTGTTCTCGGAATGGAAACAGATCCGGATGGAAATCCTATTCCTAAGGGCAAAATCAATATTGAAGAAGCATCAAAGCGTATACGTGAGATATGTGAACTCTACGGATTTGACGTAGATCCTGATCAGAAGGTTTACGATATGTCAGTATCACAGAAGCAGACTGTAGAAATCGTTAAGGTTCTCTACAGAGGCGCTGACATTCTGATACTTGACGAGCCTACAGCCGTACTTACTCCGCAGGAGACAGAAAAGCTCTTTGCAGTACTTCGCAACATGAAGGCTGATGGCAAGACAGTTGTAATTATTACTCATAAACTGCATGAAGTAGAGGCCATCTCAGATAAGGTGGCAGTCCTCAGAAAAGGCGAATTCATAGGACAACTGATTACAAAAGATACCAACGCTCAGGAAATGACCAACATGATGGTAGGGCGTGAGGTTAAGCTGAATATAGACAGACCTGAACCAAAGGAAGTTAAGCCTCGTATCGTGGTTAAGAATCTTACGGTTAAGTCTGAAGACGGCATAGTTAAACTTGACGATGTTTCATTTACTGCCAACACAGGCGAAGTTCTTGGTATCGCGGGTATTTCCGGCTGCGGCCAGAAGGAACTTCTGGAGTCTATTGCAGGATTGCAGGCAATCGATGGCGGAGAGATCCTCTTTATTGAGGATGATGGCAAGGAAACAAATCTTGTCGGCATTGATCCGGTAGAGATCGACCGCATGGGTGTATCCCTTGCATTCGTGCCAGAGGACAGACTCGGTATGGGACTTGTAGCTGATATGGACCTTGCTGACAATATGATGCTGAGATCCTATAGAGCCGGCAAGGGTAGCTTTACAGATCGTAAATCACCTAGAGAACTTGCTGAGAAGATCGTAGACGAGCTCGAGGTTGTAACCCCGGGCATCGATACACCTGTCCGCAGACTTTCGGGTGGTAACATCCAGAAAGTGCTTGTAGGTCGTGAAATTGCGCTTAATCCTACAGTTCTTATGACAGCATATGCTGTAAGAGGTCTGGATATCAACGCTTCATACATGATTTATGATCTGGTCAACAAGCAGAAGGAACGTGGAGTAGCTGTAATTTTCGTCGGAGAAGACCTCGACGTACTGCTTGAACTTTCTGACCGTATACTCGTACTTTGCGGAGGCAAGGTAAGCGGTATCGTAGACGGAAAAACTGCAGAGAAGAATGAAGTCGGACTTCTCATGACTAAACTCGGAGGTGGTGAAATTGGATAATAAAGATATTAAAGAACCATTGATCCATATCACTAAGCGTAAGGCTATTCCTAAGAAGCAGGAATGGACGATCAGACTTTTAAGTATACTCTTTGCACTTATCGTCTGCGCTATAGTTATGGCTGTTACTACACACCTCAATCCTATTGCAGTATATGCAGAGATATTCGACGGTTCATTCGGCAGCCCTCGTAAGATGTGGATACTTGCCAAGGAGCTCTCAATTCTTCTGATGGTATCTGTTGCTCTTGCACCTGCGTTCAAGATGAAGTTCTGGAACCTCGGTGGAGAGGGTCAGATGCTTGCAGGAATACTTGCTACAGCAGCATGTATGATATACATGGGAAAGAATTTACCTAGTGCAGTTATTATCCCTGTTTCTCTGGTATGTGCTGTACTTGCAGGTGGACTTTGGGCATTCATCCCGGCATTCTTCAAGGCTAAGTGGAACACTAACGAAACACTGTTCACCCTTATGATGAACTATGTAGGAATGCAGCTTGTTGCATACTACATTATCATCTGGGAGTCACCTAAGGGCTCCGGTAAGGTTGGAATTATCAACCAGAGCAGTGGAGCAGGCTGGCTGCCTAACCTTTTCGGTCAGCCGTATCTCTTAGTTGTTCTGGTAGCACTGGCCGTAACAGTTGGCATGTTTATCTATATGAACTATAGTAAGCATGGTTTTGAGATCAGCGTAGTAGGTGAGAGCCAGAACACTGCTAAGTATGTTGGTGTTAAGGTTGACAGAGTTATCATGAGAACTCTTCTTCTTACAGGAGCAATTTGCGGTCTTGTAGGTTGGCTCATGGTAGCTGGTACTGACCATACAATCACTACTACTCTCGGCGGAGGCAGAGGCTTCCTCGGAGTACTGGTTGCATGGCTTGCTCACTTTAACCCTATCGGAATGATTCTTTCAGGATTCCTGATCGTATTCATGTCAAGAGGTGCTTCGGAAATTTCGACAGCATTCGGACTGAATGAGTCATTCGGAGATATTATGACAGGAATTATTCTGTTCTTCGTAATCGGAAGTGAGTTCTTCATTAATTACGAAGTACATTTCCGTAAGTCACACAGAAAGGAGGCTGCAGATGTTTAGTCTTGTTACATTCATACCAAGAGCTATCGTTCAGAGTATTCCTCTGTTGCTCGGTTGTACAGGTGAGACTCTTAACGAGAAAGTCGGAAGCCTCAACCTGGGTATCCCGGGAGTTATGTACGTAGGAGCTATTTCAGGCGTAATCGGTTCATTCCTTTACGAGAACTCAGGCGCACAATTTAACGGAGTAGTCGGTGTACTTATTCCGCTTATTTCCTGCCTTGTAGGCTCACTGCTTATGGGACTCATATTCTGTCTCCTTACAGTAACACTGAGAGCTAACCAGAACGTAACAGGTCTTGCAATGACCACATTCGGAGTTGGTTTCGGTAACTTCTTCGGAGGTTCCATCATGAAGCTGACAGGATCCGACGTTCCTTCAATCGCTCTTACTGCTACAAGTGGTGCATTTAAGACCGGATTCCCTGCTTCGATGAGAGGTGGCGCAATAGGACAGGTTCTGTTCTCATATGGATTCATGACATATGTAGCTATTGCAATTGCTCTTATAGCACACTTCATCCTCAAGAAGACCCGTACGGGACTTGAGCTCAGAGCTGTTGGTGAGAACCCGGCTACTGCAGACGCTGCAGGAATCAATATCACAAAGTATAAGTACTTCTCGATCTGCATAGGATGCATGATCGCCGGACTTGGCGGACTCTTCTATGTAATGGACTACGCAAGTGGTGTATGGTCAAACGACGCATTCGGTGACAGAGGATGGCTTGCTATCGCACTGGTTATCTTCTCAATCTGGCGTCCTAACGTTGCAGTACTTGAGTCTATCCTCTTCGGTGGACTGCTCATCCTGTACCTCTACATTCCTACAGGCACCAACTTTGCCACTAAGGAACTGTACAAGATGATTCCTTATATCGTTACAATCATTGTTCTTATCTTCATCAGTGTTAAGAACAAGAAGGACAGTCAGCCACCTGAAGCGCTTGGACTTCCGTACTTCAGAGAAGACAGGTAACACAATACTAATATTAAATCACTTAAAAGGAAGGCACTTTTGTGCTTTCCTTTTATAGCATAGAAGGGAGAAATGACTTGAAATACGAGACATATAAGAAACTTTCAAGTGCTACACTTGGCAAGGTTAAAGCTGATTTGGTTTTCAAGAACTGCAAAATCGTAGATGTATTCACAGGAGAAGTGGTGGAGTCCTGTGTAGGTGTTAAGGACGGCATCATTCTTGGTGTTTCCAAGTCATATAAGGGTAAGAAGGAAATCGATCTGGGCGGAGCATATATCGCACCCGGATTTATCGATGCGCATCTGCATCTTGAGTCAACAATGGTAGCTCCTGCAGAGCTCGTTGCGACTGCTGCAGCTTGCGGTACCACAACATTCATCGTTGACCCGCATGAGGCCGCTAACGTATCGGGAGCTGACGGTATCAACTACATACTTGATCAGACTGAGAACTCAGATGCAAACGTATTTGTGATGCTGCCATCTTGTGTACCTGCAACTGACATAGACGATAACGGTTGCATGATTGCTGCCAACGATATGTATCCGTTTATCGGCAATCCTCGTATCCTCGGACTCGGAGAAGTAATGGACGATGATGCTGTAATAAACGGCAGCCCGAGAATGTTTGCTAAATTTGCACTTTTCGAGCATCAGACTATTGACGGTCATGCACCATTCCTGCCTAACAAAATGCTGTCGGCATACAAGCTGGCAGGTGTAGACACTGACCATGAGGCATCTACATTCGAGTATGCACTTGAGGAAGCAAGAAGAGGTATTCACGTTCATGTAAGAGAGGGTTCTGCAGCTCACAACGTTGATGACATCGTAAGCGGTCTTGTCAGAACAGGTATTGATACTGATAACTTCAGCTTCTGCACAGATGATAAGCACATCGAGGATATCCTGAGAGAAGGACATATCGTATATAACGTTAGAAGAGCCGTTGAGCTCGGTCTTGACCCATTTAAGGCAATCAAGATGGCTACAATCAATACTGCAAAGTGCTACGGCCTGAAGGACCTCGGAGCAATCGCACCGGGATATCAGGCAGATTTTGTCATCTTCGACAATATGAAGGACTTCAACGTACTTGATGTATACTTCAAGGGAAAGAAAATCGACAAGGAAGCCAATGTCAAGGTTAAGAAGTGTCCATCAGCACTGAAGCATACTGTTAATATCAGCAAGGTTAAGGCATCTGATTTCGCTCTTCCTATCGGAGCTCAGACAACTCATGTTATCGGCATGGAGCCTAAGCAGATAGTAACCAGCGATCTCACAGCGCACTTTGACAAAACTGATAATTTCGTGCCACACGACGGATATCTCAAGATTGCAGCTGTTGAAAGACATCACAACAGCGGTAAAATCGGCGTTGCTGTTACCAAGGGCTACGGAATTAAGGGTGGAGCTATAGCTTCCTCCGTATCTCACGACTCACACAACATTATCGTTATCGGTGACAATGACGAGGATATCGCAATTGCGGTTAATGAAATTGCACGCGTGCAGGGTGGATACACTGTTGTACAGAACGGCAAGGTTTATGAGACTTTGCCACTGCCTATCATGGGCCTTATGACAGATGTACACTTTGAGGAAGTTAACGAGAAGCTCAAAGTTATGAAGGAAAAAGCTTTTGAGATGGGTGTGTCCAAAGATTTCGATCCGTTCATCACTTTGTCCTTCATGGCTCTTACGGTTATTCCTCAGCTCAGAGTAACACCGAGAGGTCTTTACAGAGTATCTGACAAAGGATCGGGATTCATCAAGTAATATGTTAAATATGTCAGTAAACAATTCAGATATAACAGAATCAATCAAGCTTGCGGAGGAGCATCGTGCTTTATTGCACGGTGTTCCCGAGAAAGCTTATGAAGAGCATAAGACTACAGCTTATATCAGAAAAATCTGTGAGTCCTATCCTGTAGATATTATTGATATCGGAATGGAAACCGGTGTTGTATGCTATCTTGATGCAGGAAAGGATGATACAGTAGCGCTTAGAGCGGATATTGATGCCGTTCCGACAGAGGAGGGCCCTAAGCATGTATGCGGACATGATGCGCATACAGCGTCGCTTCTCGGAGCCATGCACTATCTTTGCAATATTAAGGATGAGCTCACTCACAATGTGATGTTCATTTTTCAGGCTGCCGAAGAGGATACAACGGGAGCGAGGTCAATACTTGATAGCGGTCTGTTGGACAAAGCACCTCAGAAGCCAATCAGACTGTTCGGCATTCACAACAGGCCTGAAGCAGACTGCGGTGATATCATAGTTCATCAGGGTGGACTGATGGCCGAGAAGAGCTCGTTCAATATCAGGTACACTGGTGTTGTAGGACACAGCTCGATGCCGCAGAAGTGCATTGATCCTATTGCACCGGCTGCTGCTTTGGTAAGCAGTATACAGACTATAGTAAGTAAGAATGTTGATCCGTTTGACCCGGTAATGTGCACTGTTAACAGCCTGAGGGCAGGAGAGCCGGATGTGGCCGTTCCAGAGGATGCTGTGATTACAGGATATATCAGGTCGTTCAATCATGATGCACACAAGCGCATGGAGGAAAGACTCAGCACGCTTGCGAAAGGCATTGCGGATGCCTATGAATGCAAATCGGATATAGAGATAATCAGACTTGTCCCTGCAGTCAATAATTCCGAGAAGATGTATTCCATTGCTCTGGAGGCTGCTGAAACTGTTGTTGGCAAAGAGCATATTCTTGACACCAAGCCGTGTATGGCATCTGAAGACTTTGCTGTTCTGGCAGAGGAGATACCTGCATTCTTCTACTGGGTAGGTAGCGGAACTCCGGGAAAAGATAATGCAGCATGGCATAACAAAGCATTCAAAGTGGATGCACACTATACGGAAACAGCCGTGCCACTTCTGTGTGCGGCAGCACTAAAATAGTTAAAAAAGCAGATGCAAAGTTATGGAATTTTACGAAGTAATAAGTAAACTTAATACAAATGCCGAGAATCACATGTTTACAGTGTGCTCAGGCGAGCACATCGGAGAGAAGATGATCACATCTTCGGAAGGAACAGTGTGGATGAGTGATAAAAGCGGCTATTTCAGTATACATTCTGAAGATGTGATGACAGCTGCTAACAATAAAGTGACAGAGATTGATGGAGTTAAGGTTTACTCCGAACTTCTCGGCAATAAGGACGAGCTTGTGATCTGCGGAGCAGGGCACGTTTCGATGCCTGTAATTGATCTGGCCAAAACACTGGGATTTCGAGTAGTTGCAATTGATGACAGAGAACAGTTTGTCAGCAACGCTATTAAGCATGGAGCGGATGAGGGAATATGCACCGGCTTTTCGGAGGCATTGCCAAACATACCGGGGAGTCTTGATACGTATTTTGTCATCGTTACCAGAGGTCACAAATATGACTCGGATTGTCTGCTCGAGATAGTTAAGAAACCACATGCATATATTGGAATGATTGGAAGCAGACGCAAGATAGGAATGGTAAGAGATTTCCTTATCGCCAATGATGTACCTGAAGCTGTGATAGACTCTGTACATATGCCGATCGGACTTGATATCGGAGCTGAGACACCTGAGGAAATCGCGGTTTCGATTCTTGCGGAGATAATTGGAGTTAAAAATACCGTAAAAAGAAACAGCGGATTCTCGGGTCCGCTGCTGGATGCTCTTATAAATGATGGAAGAGGACCTGCAGTACTTGCAAGTATAGTATCCAAGAAGGGTTCTGCACCTAGAGGTGCCGGTGCGAGAATGTTATGCGGGCCGAACGGGCTTCTGGCCGGAACCATAGGCGGAGGTCTTGCTGAGGCCAGAACATTAGAAAAGGCTGCCGAGATGCTAAGTCAGGACAGCCGAGAGCCTTTCGTGATACAGGTCGATATGACCGGACAGGAGATTGAAGATGAAGGAATGATATGCGGCGGCGTAATAGAGGTGCTGTTAGAGCGTGTCTAAGCTGTCGATATCCATTGTCTCTTCTTCGCAAGCTGCTTCAACAAGCAGAAGGTCGTCACGGTGAGCAGAGATGATCTGTCTGCCGCCGACATCGCCGGAAAGAGTCATGAGCTCATCCCTGTAACAAGACGAGAATATTTTGGGATTGCACATCCTTCCTTGCCATGCAAGTGAAACGATGCCTGCAGTCCCTTTTTTGTATGCCTCAGTCAGAGCTTCAATACTTGAGTTAGTAAGACCCGGCTGGTCGCATACGCAGAACATATACGCATCAGCTTCTCCGGCAGCCTCGATACCAAGCTGCATGCTGTGAGATATACCGAGGTCAGGCCTTTCATTAATAACCACATCATAGTCCGGCACCAGCGCCGACACTTCATCGTATTGAGTGACGATTATCTTCTTAAACCAATCCGAGGAGTTGACGGCATCAAGCACACCGGATATCATCGGACGTCCGTCATACATAATATGCATAAGCTTATTGCTTCCAAATCTCACACTGTTGCCGGCAGCCTCAAGTATTACAGCAATGCGTGGCTCACAGGAGTCAGGAAGAAGTGTTCCCCAGGCACTCTGTATGCCCGATACGGCAAGCATTTTCTGCAGCTTACGAGCTACAGCCTGAAGCTTTTCGTTGTCTGCCTGGTTGAGGAAAACGCGATATTCACCACGGAATCCTTTGGCACCACCGTCAGGCGATGCAAGTACAGCACGCATGAATGTTTCATCAACAGTATCTCTGTAGATATTATCTGGAACTACATCGGCACAATACATGACGTCCTGAGTATTTTTACCAAATGCGGATAAACCTGTAACACATACTGTTATATCAGTGCAATCGGGAATTACCGGTTCGTGCTCCGACGGATATTTGAAAGGCATGTGACGAGAGCCGTCTGCTTCTACAAGAATAACATCGGCAGCCGTATAGATATAATCCATTATTTCAGATGACGGCATAATTACTTTGCGCGGGTTATCCGGATCTGTTGCTGCAACAAAAACTACTCCATGCTTCGCAAGATTATCGTTAATGTCCCGGCATAATAAGTCTGCCGAATCTACTGAATTCTGTATAAGCGAAACTACATCGATGTAAGGATTAAATATCTCATCCGAAGTAGAGTAGGGATGTCGCATGTGGGTGGTGGTTGTCACGATAACACTCTTGCCTGATTCAGCAAGCTGCTTAGCCCACGCAAAAATGAGAGAGGTCTTGCCGCCTGCACCGACTACGCTTATTACAGCATGATCAGGAAGTTCGAGCCTTAGAGCCTCTGAGATGCTGCTTTGTATACCTTTTAAATTCCATGTCTTCATGAGGATATTTTACCTTCAGGAGCAGGACAGGTCAACGCAAAGAAATACAAGAGTGTACAAACCAAAATTATTTTAGGTTTTTGCCTTTGCATTCTTGTTTTGGTTCTTTTTACCTATTATAATATACGTGGGGTAGACTAGAATGAAGAAGAATTACGATAGAACATGGAAAATAGGTGAACTTGCTAATATGTTCGATATTAATGTTCAACTCCTGCGTCATTACGACAAGGAGGGTCTTCTGGTTCCTGCTATCAGAAATGACAAGACCAAGTGGAGAACCTATAAATACGATCAGATTTATCCTCTCGGTATGATTCGCTTTCTGAGGCAGCTTAATTGTTCTCTGGATGATATCGGCTCATTCATGCCTGCACGTAATTCGGAGAATACCGAAAGATATCTTAAGCATTGCATTAAAGCAGAGCGAGCAAGATATGAAAAATTGCTTAAAATGGAATCGGTTCTGAATGATAGATTTTCGCTCATCAATCGTGAGATGAAATATGCTGCAGCGGATCAGATATACATTTACTCTGAGGAGGAGATGTATTATATCGAAATCGGAGGTATCGAGGATATCTTCGTAGATGAGCTTTTTTACCTCTATCCTACACTTGTTTTCTACGAGGGGGATGAGAGAAGATTTGCCGTATGGATACCGGGAGAATCGACGCCTGAATTTGAAAAGTACGAGGACAAGTTCAGAGTCCTTAAGAACGATGAATATCTGGTGGGTTTCCACAGAGGCCCGCATGAAGATATAAAAAACACCTTCGAGAGGATGCGGGACGCAGCACCAAGCATACTCGATGAAGGATGCATTCTCGATGAGAATGCTATCTGCATTGACATCGTTGACCAGTTTGTTGAGGCAGATAAAAACAATTTTGTTACTAAAGTTATGATAAAAATATACAGATAAAAGGAGGGCATATATGTCTAACAAGTACATCGGGCAAGCCGTTAAGAGGCTGGACGCTCGTGACAAGGCCATGGGTCGCATCAAATACGCAGACGATTTGTGCGATAAGGGTGCTCTGATTATAAGAGTGCTTCATTCAACTGTGGCTAACGGCATTGTCAAGAGCATTGACACGACTGAAGCAGAGAAGGTTCCGGGCGTTGTCAAGGTGTTCACGTGCTTCGATCTGAAAGAGAAGCATTATTATCCTACAGCAGGACATCCATGGTCAACTGATCCTGCTCATCAGGACATTGCAGACCGTCTCATTATGACGGACAGACCTCTGTTCTACGGCGATGATATCGGTGCAGTAGTAGCAGAGAATGAGGTAGCAGCTTCACAGGCACTCAGCATACTTGAGAAAGCCGTTGTATATGAAGAGCTTCCGTTCGTTCTTGAAGCACAGGAAGCAATGGAGGAGGACGCACCGCTTCTTCACGAGAAGTATCCTAACAATGTACTCGGACACAGCGAGGTTCACATGGGTAACGTTGAGGAGGCTATCAAGGAGCCGGGCCTTACCAAGGTTGAAGGCTGGTACGAGACTCAGCCTGTACAGCACTGCCACATCGAGAACTTCATCTGCTATGCATATGGTGAAGGAGACAGAACTGTAATCGTATCTTCCACTCAGATTCCGCACATTGTACGCAGAGTAGTAGGACAGGCTACAGGTATGGACTGGGGCAAATTCCGTATAATTAAGCCTTACATAGGTGGAGGATTCGGAAACAAGCAGGACGTACTCTATGAGCCACTTACTGCATGGATAAGCATTCAGCTCGGCGGACGCCTGGTTAAGCTTGATGTACCTCGTGAAGAGACATTCATCTGCAACCGTATAAGACATGCCATCAAGTATCATATAACATCATGGATGAGACCTGACGGAAGCTTTGCAGCACGTACATTCAAGGCATGGTGCAACAACGGTGCATACAGTTCACACTGCCACGCAATTGCTGCTAAGGGACTCAACGCATTCCCACAGCTCTATCCATGTGACAACTTTGACGGAGAGACTTGGACTGTATACACCAACCGCTCTGTTGCAGGTGCAATGAGAGGTTACGGTATGCCTCAGGCAAGCTATGCTTTCGAGTGCCATACTGAGGACTGCGCTAGGGCAATGGGCATGGATCCGCTGGAGTTCCGCAGACAGAATCTGATGCCTGTCGGATATTACCACGCATTCTCCAAGAACGAGCTCTATTCTGATTCATTCAATCAGTGCTTCGATAAGGGAGCTGAGATCATCGGATACTTTGATAAGGTGGAGAAGTATAAGAACCAGACAGGAGATATCAGAAGAGGTATCGCAGTATCCACATACTGGTACAACACTGCAGTATATCCTATCGCACTTGAGACATCATCCTGCCGTATAGTTATGAATCAGGACGGATCTGTTCAGTTCCAGCTCGGAGAGACTGAAATCGGACAGGGAGCTGATACTGTTGCAGCTCAGATGATTGCTGATACAGTAGGTATTCCTCTGGACATGGTACATCCGATGTCCTGCCAGGATACAGATATAACTCCATTCGGTACAGGAGTATATGCTTCAAGAGGCACATATACTCTGGGATTCTCGATTAAGCAGACATCAATGCTTCTCAAGGAGAAGATTCTGGAGGCGGCTCATCAGTTCACACGCATGCCGGTATTCAATCTGGATATCGTAGACGGCATGATAATCAGAAAGACTGACGGACGTGAGCTTATGACAATAGGTGAGCTTGCTCTGAGCAAACTGTACACAACAGAGGGTTCACAGCATCTCACAGCTGAATCCACTTATCAGATTAAATCCAACGCATACTCATTCGGCTGCTGCTTCGCAGAGGTTGAGGTAGATATTCCGATGTGCCGTGCAAGACTTCTGAACATCGTAAACGTTCATGACTGCGGACAGGTTATCAACCCTATGCTTGCCGAAGGTCAGGTGCATGGTGGACAAAGCATGGGAATCGGATATGCTTTGTCCGAGAAGCTCATGTGGGATACCAAGACAGGTAAGCCACTCAACAACAATCTGCTCGACTACAAGATGTCATCCTTCATGGATCATCCTAGACTCAATGCAGCATTCGTTGAAAACTACGAGCCTACAAGTGCATACGGCACAAAGGGACTCGGTGAGCCGCCGGTATGCCCGGTAGCTCCTGCAATCAGAAATGCTATTGGACAGGCAACAGGAATCTACATCAATGAGCTTCCGCTCTCACCACACACTCTGTTCCGTGAGTTTACAGAAGCCGGCCTCATTGATGATTCGTTTGCAGAATAATGCGGTGAAAGGAGACAGCAGATATGTATGATATTAAAGCTTTATATGAAGCTGAAAGCGTAGAACACGCTGTACAGTTGCGTCAGGAACATCCGGAAGCCCAGATACTTGCAGGCGGTTCGGACGTGCTGGTGCAGATCAGAGAAGGAAGAAGAGCAGGCTGTGAGTTCATAAGCATATATATGCTCGATGAACTTAGAGGCGTAAGCATCGATGAGGAAGAGAACATTCGCATCGGTTCGCTGACAAGCTTCTCCCATATTACTAAGGATCCAATAATTCAGAAATATATCAACGTGCTCGGCGAGGCAGTCGACATGGTCGGCGGACCTCAGATCAGAGCAATCGGAACTATCGGAGGTAACACCTGTAACGGAGTTACTTCGGCAGATTCCGCTTCGACTCTTATGGCTTGGGATGCAATCATCGAGCTGACAGGAGCAAACGGAGTAAGAAGAGTACCTATTAAGGACTTCTATATCAAGGCTAAGGTTGTAGACATCAAGCCTGACGAAATTCAGACAGCAATACTGATTCCTAAGGCATCATATGAAAACTGCTTTGGTCACTATATCAAGTATTCAATGAGAAATGCCCTCGATATCGCTACAACAGGCTGCTCTGTCAATGCAGTTCTCAGCGCTGACAAGAAGAGCTTTGAACGCGTACGCATCGGATACGGTGTTGCAGCACCTATCCCTGTAAGAGCATATACAGCTGAGGAGTTTATCAAGGGTAAGGAAATTACCGAAGAAAACATTAAGAAGTTTGCTGAGACTGTACTCGAGGACATCAATCCAAGAGACAGCTGGAGAGCCGGAAAAGCACTCAGACGCCACATCTCGGTAGTAATGGCTGAGAGAGCACTGAAGGAGTGCGTAGAACTTGCGGGAGGTGAGATCAATGGATAATCAATACAAGGTAGTTCACTGCACCATCAACGGCAAGGAGGTTTCCCAGATCGTAGACGTAAGAGCTTCTCTTACAGATATGCTCAGAAACGATTACAGACTGACATCAGTTAAGAAGGGCTGTGAAGTAGGAGAGTGCGGAGCATGCACCGTAATCATCAATGGCGAGAGCTTTAATTCCTGCATCTATCTGGCTGTATGGGCTGAGGGTAAGGAAATATGGACTCTTGAAGGTCTGACAGGTCCGGGAGGCGAGCTTTCCGACATTCAGCAGGCATTCATCGATGAAGGAGCTATCCAGTGCGGCTTCTGCTCACCGGGCTTCATACTGACCAGCTGGGAGATAGTAAATTCAGGCAGAGAATATACTGATGATGAGCTGAGAAAGGCTCTGTCAGGACACCTCTGCAGATGTACGGGATATGAGAACATATTCCGTGCTGTTAAGAAAACAATGCTGAGACGCCTTGGCAAGAACGAAGAGGCAGAATTGGTTAATTCGCAGGGTATCACCGAGTATCCTGATCCTATGCCATTCAAATAAGAAAAGGAGAATTATTATGGCAAAGACACTGCTGATGGCTAAGAATGCGGCCGAGGCAATTGATGCTAAGATAGCGTCAGCGGCCTTCCTTGCAGGCGGTACAGAGGTTAATCGTCTGGGCTCGACTGTTGAAGCCGAAACACTGATATCACTTAAGAAATGTGAGGGACTTAACAGCATTAAGAAGGATGGAGACAAGGTCCATATCGGTTCTATGTGCACTTTCCAGGACATAGTTGAATCCGAGGATGTTCCTGCTTATCTGAAAGAAGCAGCTCTGTTCATGGCTTCACGCACTAAGCGCAATATGGCTACGATCGGAGGAAATATTGCAGCACGAAGAAGCGATTCATATCTGCTTCCTGTTCTGTGCGCTGTAGATGCTGAGCTAAGCTTACTCACCGGGGATCTTGAGGAGAGTAAGAATATCAACTTATACATTAATGAAGAAAATGATGACAGCTTAATTACGGGAATTACTGTTCCTGAAAGTGTACAGGTAGCTTCCAAGCGCTATGCCAACACAGCGCAGAGCCATGCTGTGATCACTATGAGCGCAGCATCAACAGCTGAATGCGTAAAGCTTGCAGTTGCTGTTAAGAACACAGGCATCTTAAGCTTTAATCTGTCATCAAGCGGCAGGCTGACTGAAGAGGCTGCAGTAGCCTTCTTCAAGAATTATGAGATCAAGGACATTGAGGATGATATGTTCGGAAGCGTGGATTATAAGCGCTATCTTCTCGGTATTACAGCATATGATCTGTGCAAACAGCTCATCGCTGAGTCAGGAAAGGAGGTATAGGCATGATCAATCTTACTATTAACGGAAAAGCAAGGTCATTCGATGTAGACCCTACTATAAGACTTCGCGAGCTGCTGCTTAAGAACGGCAATTTCGCAGTAAGAGACAGTGACGATGCAGAGGGATTCTGCGGAAGTGACACCGTCATTATGGATGGTATTCCTGTATTCTCAAATCTCGTTCTTGCGGGAGAGGCTGACGGAAGTGAGATAAGAACTCCTGACAGTCTTGGCAACTCGGTTGACCTGACGATAGTGCAGCAGGCACTTATTGACGCCGGAGTAGTTCAGAGCGCGTACAATTCACCTGCAGCAGCACTGCTGTTCACATGGCTGTTCGAGAAGAATCCGAATCCTTCAAGAGAAGATGTCAAGGATATTCTGTCCGGATTATTCATAAGAGATGCCGGATATGAGCATTACTATCTCGCTGCAGAGCTCATCAAGGAGAAGCTTAACGGCGGAGAATACAAGACAGAAATCGCACCTGAATTCAGACCTGAGCTTAAGTCTGTAGGCAAGGTAATGCCAAAGATCGACGCACCTCAGCTGGTATCAGGCGAGAGAGCTTTCGTAGAGGATTACGTGGATGCAGATACCTGCTACATGGTAGTTCTGCGTTCGCCATACGCAAGTGCATATGTTAGCAAGATCGATACATCCAAGGCAGAAGCGATCCCGGGCGTTGTTAAGGTAATTACCGCATACAACTGTCCTGATGTTACTTACATGTCTGCAGGACAGGGCAATCCTGAGCCTTCACCACACGACAGAAAGCTTCTGAACAAGAAGGTAAGACACGTCGGCGACAGAGTTGCGGCTGTCATTGCCGAAACTCTTGAGGATGCTATTAAGGCAAGAGACCTCATCGAAGTTGAGTACGAGCCTATGGATGCGGTATTCACAGTAGAAGAGGCTATGACTGAGGGTGCACCACTTGTTCACAACGGCAAGGTAGAGTACGTTTCGGGCGCACCTGACGATCTTGACGATTACAACAAAAAGCTCTCAGGAGATGAGAGAGAAGGCAAGGTAGTATATCAGTTCCCACTGCAGGGAGATATTCTGCATAACGTAGCTGCAGCTAACCATGGCGGTATCGGTGATGTGGACAAAGCTTTTGAGGAGGCTGATGCTGTAGTGGAGGCGACTTATCAGACAAGCCAGATCCAGCATACACCGCTCGAGACACATATCTGCTACTCCAAGCTTGAGAACGGCAGACTTATCGTTTATGCGAGCACTCAGGTCCCATATCATGTACGCCGCATCGTAAGCTGGGTTACCGGACTCTCCGAAAACAAGATCCACGTTATCAAGACGAGGGTTGGAGGAGGCTACGGCTCCAAGCAGGATATTCTGGTAGAGGATCTTACTGCATATGCAACATTTGCAACAGGCAGACCTGTACTGTATCACAATACTCGTGAGGAGGAGTTTATAGCTAACTCCACAAGACATCCTATGCGTGTTCATGTCAAGATGGGAGGTAAGAAGGATGGTACTATTACAGGTATCTACATGAAGGTGGATGCCAACACCGGTCCTTACGGAAACCATGCTTTGACAGTACCTATGAACAGCTGCTCCAAGACACTGCCACTGTTCAAGTGCGACAACATGAAATATGACCTTACGATCTACTACACCAATACGCCACCTGCAGGAGCATATCAGGGCTATGGTACACCTAAGGGTACTTACGGACTGATGATGGCCATGGGCGAGCTTGCTGACAAGCTCGGTGTAGATTATAAGGACATGGTTATCAAGAACCATGTCGAAGAAGGATATATGCTGGAGATCCTGAAGGGACTCGGCGAAGGTCGTGAAGGCAATGTAGTACCTGTTGGTTCATGCGGACTCAGAGAAGCTGTCGAGAAGGGCTGCGAGATGATCGAATGGGGCAAGCGCGAAGAAAGCGATGACCCTGACTGGAAGATCGGTAAAGGCTTCGCAATGATAATGCAGGGCTCAGGACTTCCTGGACTCGACCATGCTAATGCTGTAGCCAAGCTCGAGATGGACGGTTCTATCATCGTACTCTCAGGTGCTGCAGATATAGGAACAGGTCTTGATACAATTATTGCCAAGGTTACAAGCGACATTCTGCAGGTACCTATGGACAAGATAACTGTTGTATCAGGCGATACTGATTCGGGTGCATTTGATACCGGTTCATACGCATCATCAGGTACATTCTTCAGCGGTAACGCTGCAGTTGTAGCTGCTAACAATCTCAAGGAAAAGATTCTTGACGAGGCTGCATTCCAGCTCGAAGAGGATGTAGCAGATATGGAGCTTGTATGGCCGTCAGAGGTTCGTTCGACAAAGACGGGCGCATCACTCAGCTTCTACGACATCATACATACAGCAACCTCAGGTACAGGACGCGGACATCTTATCGCTCCCGGCAGCTTCACAACAGCAGCATCTTCAGTACCTTACGGAGCACACTTTGCTCAGGTTGCAGTAAATGTACGTACAGGTGAGATCAAGGTTCAGAAGTTCTATGCACTTCAGGATGCAGGAACTCCTATCAACCCTGAGGCTGCACTTTGCCAGATGTACGGTGCTTCGCTTAAGTCCATCGGACACTCGCTGTACGAGGACATGAAGCTTGACAAGGACGGTCGCTGCATCAACGCCAATATGACAGATTACGGCGTACCGATGATATCCGAGCAGCCTGAAGACTTCAAGGCTGTACTGATTGACGTCAATGACGCTCACGGTCCATTCGGTGCTAAATCCATATCCGAGATCGCTTGCAACGGAGCAGCTCCTGCAATCGGTAACGCTATTCACGATGCGTGTGGAGTATGGCTCAGAAGCTGGCCGATGACACCTGAGAAGGTTCTGAAGGCTTTGGGTAAGATTTAATTAAGTCAAATAAGTTACGATAACTTCAAAATACAAACGGGAGGAAAAAACATGCTTTTAATTGGAAATGGTCAAGTTATTACCAGAGATTCCGATAAGCCGTACTTCAAAGACGGTGCTGTCGTAATCGACGGCGAGCTTATCAAGGATGTCGGTACTCTGGAAGACATGAAGAAAGCTTATCCTGATGCTGAGTTTGTAGATGCTAAGGGCGGCATTATTATGCCTGGTCTTATCAACGCTCATACTCATATTTATTCAGGACTGGCAAGAGGTCTTGCAATCGACGGTCACAATCCTACTAACTTCTTTGAGATTCTGGACGGAATGTGGTGGAACATCGACAGACATCTGACAATCGACGGAACTAAGGCAAGTGCTTATGCTACAATTCTCGACTGCATCAGAGACGGTGTTACTACTATCTTCGATCACCACGCAAGCTTCTGCGAGATTCCGGGATCACTCTTCGCAATTAAGGATGTTGCGAAAGAACTCGGTATGAGATCCTGCTTATGCTACGAGGTATCCGAGAGAGACGGAGCAGAGAAAACTGCACAGGCTATCCAGGAGAACGCTGACTTTGCAAAGTGGGCTAAGGACGAGGATGACGACATGATCAAAGCCATGTTCGGAGGCCACGCACTTTTCACTATTTCAGACAAGACCTTCGAGAAGATGGTTGAGGCAAATAACGGTATGACAGGATTCCATATCCACATTGCAGAGGGTATGAACGATGTATATGACAGCCTTAGAAACTACGGCTGCAGACCTGTTAACAGACTTCTCTACAACGGACTGCTTGGCGAGAAGACTCTGCTCGGTCACTGCATCCACGTAAGCCCGGCTGAAATGGATATCATCAAGGAAACAGGCACAATGGTTGTTAACAATCCTGAATCCAACATGGGTAATGCAGTAGGCTGCGCACCTGTACTTCAGATGATGGCTAAGGGCATCAAGGTAGGTATGGGAACAGATGCTTACACTCACGACATGCTCGAGAGCCTTAAGGTATTCCTTATTATCCAGAGACACAATGCTGCAATGCCTAACGTTGCATGGTGCGAGGGCACTGACATGCTGTTCAACAACAACAGAGATATTGCCGCTAAATACTTCAAGAAGCCTCTCGGAATCCTGAAGGAAGGCGCTGCTGCTGACGTTATCGTTATGGATTACAAGCCGTTCACTCCGTTCTCCAACGAGAATATCGACGGACACATGATCTTCGGAATGATGGGCAAGAACTGCAGAACTACTATCATCAACGGTAAGGTTCTGTATAAGGATAGAGAGTTCATTGGCATCGATGAAGAAGCTATCAATGCATGGACACTCGAGCAGAGCAAGAAGCTCTGGGGCGATCTCAATCACAGACAATACTAGGAGGTTACAGAATGAGCGATATTATGAGACCTATTTCGTACGAACACCTGCTTAATTGGGTGCTTGACGAATACAACAAGAGCGGAAGCATCTTCGGTGTTTCCAAGCTCGTAAAACGTACAGATGGAGAAGCTCTTCCTATTTTCGAAGAGAAGATCGAGACTCCTTTTGGTCCTGCTGCAGGTCCTAACACTCAGCTGGCACAGAACATTATTGCATCTTACTGCGCAGGCTCAAGATTCTTCGAGCTCAAGACAGTTCAGGATATGGACGGTGCTGAACTCGCTGCATGCGTAGCTAAGCCATGTATCACAGCTCACGATGAGTGCTACAACTGCGAGTGGTCAACAGAGCTTTATGTTCACCAGGCTTTCGACGAGTATGTTAAGGCTTGGTTTGTCTGCAAGATCCTTGCTAAGGAACTCGGACTTGGCGATCCTGACGGATTCGTATTCAACATGTCAGTAGGATACGACCTCGAGGGTATCAAGAAGGACAAAGTTAATACATATATCGACGGCATGAAGGATGCTTCCAATACTGAGGTATTCAAGAACGCAATGGAAGTAACTCTTCAGGCTGTTAAGGACGGAAAGTTCAAGAACGTTGATGAGGCATTTGTTAAGTCAATTCCTTCAAGAATTTCCGATTCTATTACAGAGTCAACTCTTCACGGTTGCCCACCTGATGAGATCGAGAGAATCGCTTCTTATCTCATCAAGGAGAAGAACCTTAACACTTTCATCAAGTGCAACCCGACTCTTCTCGGATATGAGTTCGCAAGAGAACGCCTTGATTCACTCGGATTTGATTACATCGCATTTGATGATCATCACTTCCTTGAGGATCTTCAGTGGGCAGATGCAGTTCCTATGTTCGAGCGTCTTCAGGCACTTTGCGATGAGAAGGGACTTGAGTTCGGCGTTAAGCTGACTAACACATTCCCTGTAGACGTTAAGGCAGGAGAGCTCCCATCAGAGGAGATGTACATGTCAGGAAGAAGCTTATTCCCTCTGACAATCGAACTCGCAAGAAGAATCACAAAGCAGTTTGACGGAAAGCTCAGAATCAGCTTCTCCGGCGGAGCAGATTATTTCAATATTAAGGAAATCTTCGAAGCAGGTATCTGGCCTATCACAATGGCTACAACTGTTCTTAAACCAGGTGGATATCAGAGAATGTCACAGATTGCAGACAGACTCGGAAACTGCGGAAGCAAGAAGTTTGACGGCGTAGACCTCAAGCAGGTTGAAGCACTCGTAGAGATGTCACAGGGCGAGCGTAACCGCAAGCCTATCAAGCCTCTCCCGGAGCGCAAGAACGGTGAAGAACTCCCTATGTTCGATTGCTTCACAGCTCCATGCAGCGGCGGATGCCCAATCAACCAGGATATTCCTGCATACCTCGAGGCTATGGAAGAGGGAAGAAGCGAAGATGCTCTCAACATTATTCTTGAGAAGAACGCACTTCCATTCACAACAGGAACAATTTGTCCTCATACCTGCGCTGACAGATGTATGAGAAACCACTACGAGACAGCTCTGAAGATCAGAGAGGTCAAGCTGATGGCAGCTGAGGATGCATATAAGGCAGTACTTCCTACACTCAAGGCAGGCGCAGAGCTTGACAAGAAGGTTGCTGTTATCGGTGGCGGTCCTGCAGGACTTGCTACAGCATCATTCCTCTCACGTGCAGGCGCAGACGTAACTGTATTTGAGAAGAACGACAAGATGGGCGGAGTACCTCGCTATGTAATTCCTGGCTTCAGAATCAGTGAAGAAGCTATTGATAACGACGTTGCTCTTTGCTCAGCTTATGGCGCAAAGATGGTAACAGGCAGAGAGATCAAGAGCGTTCAGGAGCTCGCTGATGAGGGATTCACAGATGTTGTTGTATGCATCGGAGCATGGGCACACGGACGCAAGGCTCTCAAGTATGGAGAAGCACTTGATGCTCTCGAGTTCCTTGCAGCTGTTAAGGCAGCACCTGGTTCTGTAGATCTTGGCACTGACGTTGCTGTTATCGGCGGCGGAAACACTGCTATGGACGTTGCTCGTGCTGCTAAGGTTCAGCCTGGCGTTGAGAACGTAAGACTGGTTTACAGAAGAAACAGAAGAAATATGCCTGCAGATGAGGAAGAGCTGCAGATGGCACTGGATGACGGTGTTGAGTTCATGGAACTCCTTGCACCAGAAGGCGTTGAGAACGGCATGCTTAAGTGCGAAGTTTGCGTACTTGGCGAGCCTGATGAGAGCGGCAGACGTTCACCTGTAGGAACAGGCAAGTTCGCAGAGGTTCCTGCAACAGCTGTAATCGCTGCAGTAGGTGAGCAGATCAAGGCTGATATCTATGAGGCTGCAGGCGCTGAGCTTGATGCCAAGGGAAGACCTGTTGTTGATGAGAAGACTCTTATGACAACTGTACCCGGACTCTACGCTGCAGGAGACTGCCGCAGAGGTCCTGCAACTGTAGTTAAGGCTATCGCTGATGCTCAGGCAATTACTGCTGCAATCACAGGAGTATCCTTCGACAAGTACGAAGCAGCTAATGCAGAAGGCAAGATGGACAAGCTCATCGACAGAAAGGGCAACCTCGCAGATCCTCCTGCAGACAAGGCTGATGACCGTTGCCTCGGATGCTCAACAGTATGTGAAGTATGTGCAGACGTATGTCCTAACAGAGCTAATGTTGTTATCGAGGTACCTGGACTTTCAAAGGCTCAGATTCTGCACGTTGACGGCATGTGTAATGAGTGCGGCAACTGCGCTATTTTCTGCCCATACAGCGGTCGTCCTTTCAAGAACAAGTTCACACTCTTCTGGAGTGAGGAAGACTTTAACGATAGTGAAAACAATGGATTCCTGCCACTTGAGGGAACTAAGGTGCGTGTAAGACTGTTCGGAGAGATTTCAGAGCATGATATCGCTGACTCTGCATGCAGTCTGCCTACCGGTGTTCTGTCATTCATTAAGGCAGTAGAAGAGAATTACGGATATCTTATAGGATAATGTTAGTATGCATAAAAGGTGCCGGTGATCTGGCGAGTGGTGTAGCCTTAAGGCTGCACCACTCATGCATAGACGTGGTGATGACGGATCTGCCGGTGCCAATGGCAGTTCGGAGAACCGTTGCCTTCTCGGAGGCTGTACGTCTCGGCAGTGCATCTGTTGAGGATGTCAGGGCTGAGAAAGCAGAAACCACAGAAGACATACAGGATTGTCTCTCAAGAGGCGTCATACCTGTTGTGGTAGATCCCGAAGCTGAGATTATTAATACTTTGAAACCTGATGTTATTATTGATGCTACTCTTGCCAAGAGAAATCTCGGCACATGCATCGATGATGCACCATTTGTTATCGCACTCGGACCCGGATTTACTGCCGGGGTTGATTGTGATGCGGTAATTGAGACCATGAGGGGACATTCACTCGGAAGAGTTATACTCAAAGGCTCTGCTATTCCTAACACAGGAGTACCGGGAAATATCGGTGGTCAGACTATCAAGAGACTGATCAAAGCCACTGCTGACGGAATATTTCATCCTGAGAAGGAAATAGGAGATATCGTCAAAGAGGGTGAACGTGTGGCCAATGTTGACGGCGTACCTGTATATGCGCTTACAGGCGGTATGATACGCGGTATGCTTCAGGATGGAGTTCACGTAACCAAGGGGCTTAAATCCGGAGATGTCGACCCAAGAGGACGTACAGTCGATTATATGACTGTTTCGGATAAAGCTAATGCTATAGGAGGAGGCGTTCTTGAAGCAATTCTTCGCTTCAATGGCGGCCTCAATAAATTAATTGATTGATATGGAGGATAGTTATGCCATATACATTCACTGTAAATGGAATAACAAGAACAACTGAAGAAGTAAAACCACTGCTGAGATACCTGAGAGACGACCTTAAGCTGTATTCGGTTAAGGACGGATGCTCAGAGGGTGCCTGCGGAACCTGTACGATCATAGTTGACGGTCGTGCTATGAGGTCCTGCGTTCTTTCGACCCAGAAAGCAGAAGGTAAGAACATAGTAACTGTAGAGGGCTTAACTCTTAAGGAGAAGGAAGCGTTTGTTTTCGCCTTTGGCTCCTGCGGTGCAGTCCAGTGCGGATTCTGCATACCGGGTATGGTTATGTCAGCCAAAGCTCTTATAGATGTTAATCCTGACCCGACTGACGAAGAAATCAAGAAGGCTATCAGAGGTAATATCTGCAGATGCACCGGATACAAGAAAATCGTTGCCGGAATTAAGAGAGCAGCTGCACTCCTTAGAGGAGACGAAGAGATTAAATTTGTAAGCCAGTTCGCTGATGAAGATGAGTCAGGCGAAGTAGAGTATATTTCGGAAGTAGGAACACGATATGATCCTGCAATTGCTTCCGGAATTGCCAATTATAAGAATTACGAAGAGAAGAATTACGGCAGAGCTTCGATATACGGAGTAGGTCAGAATGTATTCAGAGTTGATGTAAGAAAGAAAGTGCTCGGATACGGCAAATATCCTGATGATATAGGTCCTGAATATTTCGTTCCTGCCGACAAGCCTGAGCAGATAATGGAGCTTGCAGGCTGGAGCAGAGAGGAACTTGATAAGGCTCTTGAAAGAGGAGATATCAAAGCAGGTGCGACGATTCACCGCTCAGGTGAACACGGCTGCAATGTATGCACTATCGTTGATCCGGATATGCCTCCGATGGCATATGCTTCTGCTGTTCGCTCAGATTATGCGAGAGCCGTAGTAAAGAAGATTATCAAAGCCAAGGCTGAGTCACTTCCGGGAGTACTCGGAGTACTGACTGCGGAGGATGTGCCGAACAACAAGGTCGGACATATCCAGCAGGACTGGGATGTCTTCATCGCTGAAGGGGACACTACAAGAATGGTAGGAGATGCTATCTGCCTTGTAGTTGCAGAATCGCCATACATACTTGAAGAGGCTAAGAAGCAAATAGAAATAGAGTACGAGGTTCTGGAACCCGTAAGAAATATCGCTGAAGCCAAGGCGGAGGATGCACCATTCATCCACGAAGGCGGAAATCTCTGTCAGCAGAGACACGTTGTAAG
This sequence comes from Candidatus Crickella caballi, assembly GCA_018064665.1. Lineage (GTDB taxonomy): Bacteria > Bacillota > Clostridia > Peptostreptococcales > Anaerovoracaceae > Crickella > Crickella caballi. The sequence goes on from JAGHUV010000014.1 coordinate 106,311, forward strand.
AGGAGACGCCGCCAAGGCTTTGGAAGAAGCTGCTTATACGGCCAGCGCAGACTTCCATACGCCTTTCACGGAGCATGCATTCCTTGAGCCTGAATGCGCAGTTTCATTCCCATATAAAGATGGAGTAAAGATACTCTCCACCGATCAGGGCGCATACGATACTCGTAAGGAAACTCTGATAATGATGGGATGGCAGGATACTCCTGACAGAGTCGTAGTTGAGAACCAGCTTATCGGCGGAGGTTTTGGCGGCAAGGAGGATGTAACTGTTCAGCATATCAGTGCACTTGCTGCTGTAAAATTCGGAAGACCTGTTAAGATCAGGTTAAGCAGATCCGAGTCGCTGAAAGTACATCCAAAGCGTCATGCCATGGATGGAAGCTTCACCATAGGCTGTGATGGGAACGGTATACTTACAGCGCTTGATTGCGAGATCAATTTCGATACAGGCGCATATGCCAGCCTTTGCGGACCGGTTCTTGAGAGAGCCTGCACTCACAGTGTAGGACCTTACAACTACCACAATACAGATATCAGAGGCTACGGCTATTATACGAACAACCCTCCTGCAGGAGCATTCAGAGGATTCGGAGTATGCCAGAGCCAGTTTGCACTCGAATCGCTTCTCAACATTCTGGCCGAGAAGGTTGGAATCAGTCCATGGGAGATAAGATATAGAAATGCTATCGAGCCGGGTATGGAGCTTCCTAACGGACAGATAGCGGATGTTTCTACGGCTCTCAAGGAGACACTGGAAGCTGTTAAGCCGTACTTCGACAATGCACCTTCTGACAGAGTCGGAATCGCTTGTGCAATGAAGAATGCAGGCGTAGGCGTAGGTCTTCCGGACAAGGGCAGAGCTAAGCTGGTAGTCGAGGATGGAGTTGTGTATATCTATACAGCAGCTTCAGATATAGGTCAGGGATGCCAGACTGTATTCTGTCAGGACGTCGCACAGGCTACAGAGCTTCCGATAACCCGCATCAGAAACGGTATTGCCAATACAGAGAATTCGCCTGATTCGGGAACTACTTCAGGTTCACGTCAGACGCTGCTTACAGGCGAAGCTGTAAAGGGTGCTGCCAAGCTTCTCAGAAAAGCAATGGATGAGAACGGTATCATCGAAGACAATATAGAGAGACTCAACGGAAGAGAATTCTTCTATGAGTATTTTGAACCGACAGACAAGCTTGGTTCAGACAAGCCTAACCCTAAGAGCCACATCGCATACGGTTATGCTACCAATGTAGCTGTGCTCGATGAAGACGGAAAGGTTACGGACATCTATGCAGCCTTCGATGCGGGTAAGGTGGTTAATCCTTTGTCCATGTCAGGACAGATTGAAGGCGGTGTACTCATGGGAATGGGTTATGCTGCAACTGAGAACTGGCCTCTTAAGGACTGCGTGCCTACTGCCAAGTACGGTACACTCGGTCTTCTTAGAGCTACCGATATTCCGGATATTCATGCTATTCATGTTGAGAAGGAATGGCTTCTGGAGACAGCATACGGTGCTAAGGGAATAGGAGAGATCACAACTATCCCTGCAGCTCCAGCCATTGCGGGCGCATATTACGCAAGAGACGGAGTGCTCAGGACAACACTTCCAATGGAGAACACATATTACAGGAAACCGAAGAAGTAAGGCGGGCTGCATTATGAAGAAAATTATTAAAAACGGAATGATTGCAACGGATACCGAAGTATTCGAGGGCGATATCCTTATCGACGGAGAGAAGATTCTCGAGGTCGGACCAAACCTTCAGGCTGATGATGCGGAAATCATCGACGCGGCGGGCAAATATGTCCTGCCGGGTGCTGTTGACGTTCATACCCATATGGATCTGGACGTGGGCTTTGCAAGAGCAATCGATGACTTCTACACAGGTACAGTAGCTGCTGCATGCGGCGGAACTACTACAATAGTTGACCATATGGCCTTCGGACCTAAGGACTGCAGTCTGTGGCACCAGGTCAAGGAATATCACAGGCTGGCAGACGGCAATGCCGTTGTTGACTACGGATTCCACGGAGTATTCCAGCATCTCAATGATGAGACTCTTGCTGAGATGAGAGACATCAAGGAGAAGGAGGGAATCACCAGCTTCAAGGTGTATATGACCTATGATTACAGACTTCACGATGACGAAATATTCGAAGTCTTAAGAGCAGCAAAGGAAGCAGGAGTGGTAATTACGGTTCACTGTGAGAACCACGGCGTTATAACCCAGCTTAGGAACGAACTACCGGAAGCAGGATGCCTCGAAGCCAAGTATCATCCGATAAGCCGTCCTGCAAGATGTGAGGCAGAAGCTGTTAACAGGATGATCCATATAGCTGCTATGGCAGGAGATGCACCGCTCTACATAGTCCATCTGTCAAGTGCCGAGGGACTTAAGGAAGTGCTCAACGCTGGAGCGGGATTAAGGTCCCATATAGGCGTAGAAACCTGCACTCAGTATCTGACGCTCAATGACAGCAAATATGATGATCCTGATGAGGGACTTAAGGCAATCATGTCACCACCGCTCAGAAAGGATGCTGACATAGAAGCGCTTTGGAAGGCTCTTGAGGAGGGAAACATTGATACTGTGGCCACAGACCACTGTCCGTTCCACTTCAGGGCAGGCAAGGCAGAGAAGCAGTACGGACGTAATGATTTCACCAAATGTCCAAACGGAGCTCCGGGAGTACAGGAGAGACTGATGCTGCTGTTCTCGGAGGGCTTCATGAAGGAACGCATCAGCTTGCCGCAGGTGGTTAAATACGCTTCATCTGAGCCGTGCCGCATGTTCGGCATGTATCCTGAAAAGGGAAGCCTTGCGACCGGTTCGGACGCTGATATCGTAATTATCGACCCTACAGGCAAGACTGTAATAGACGCTGACTATATCAGAGGAGCTTCGGATTATTCGTGCTATGAAGGCATGGAACTCAAGGGCTGCATCGACAGTGTTTTCCTCAGAGGAAACGAGATCGTGAAGGGCAGTGAGTTCCTTGGAAAACGCGGTGACGGCAAGTACCTGAAGCGCAAGGAGAGTGTACTTGTTTCAGGACGATAAATATACAAAAATCCTTGCAAAAATGCTTTGAATTTATATGGATATCGCGTATAATAAAAATAGTTTAGGGAACATAAATATTTTTTAGGTTTTCAAATCAGCTGATTTTAAAGAGTTAAAAAGGAGAGAGAGATGTCTAAGACAACTGAATTGGCAGAAAAGCTTTCAAAGCTTAACATTGCCGACATGTATGAGAACGATTTTTACTGGACTTGGGATAAGACTGACGATGAGTTAGCTGCTGTATTCGCAGTTGCTGACGCACTCAGAGATCTCAGAGAGCGCAACAAGTCAACTAAGATTTTTGATTCCGGACTCGGAATTTCAATCTTCAGAGACAATTCAACACGTACAAGATTCTCATTCGCAAGTGCTTGCAACCTGCTCGGACTTGAGGTTCAGGACCTCGACGAGAAGAAGTCACAGATTGCACACGGTGAGACTGTTCGTGAGACTGCTAACATGGTAAGCTTCATGGCTGACGTTATCGGTATCAGAGATGATATGTTCATCGGAGAAGGACACAAGTATCAGAAGACATTCATGGATGCTGTAACTGAGGGTAATCAGCACGAAGTACTCGAGCAGAAGCCAACACTGGTTAACCTGCAGTGCGACGTAGACCACCCAACACAGTGCATGGCAGACATGGCTCACATCATCAACTACTTTGGTGGAGTTGAGAACCTCAAGGGCAAGAAGGTTGCTATGACTTGGGCATATTCACCAAGCTATGGTAAGCCACTGTCAGTACCTCAGGGCGTTGTAGGTCTCTTCACAAGATTCGGCATGGACGTAGTTCTTGCTCATCCTGAAGGCTATGACATCATGGAAGACGTTGAGAAGATCGGTGCTGAGAACGCTGCAAAGACAGGCGGAAGCTTCAAGAAGGTTAACAGCATGGAAGAGGCATTCAAGGATGCTGATATCGTATATCCTAAGAGCTGGGCACCTTACGCAGCAATGGAGAAGAGAACTGAGCTCTACAAGGCTGGCGACAAGGACGGAATCGATGCTCTTGAGCAGGAACTCCTCGAGAACAATGCTAAGTTCAAGGATTGGACTTGCAGCGAAGAGATGATGAGCCTGACTAAGGACGGAAAGGCACTCTATCTGCACTGCCTGCCTGCTGACATCACAGGCCTTTCATGCGAAGAGGGAGAAGTTGACAACTCCGTATTCGACAGATACATTGACCCGCTTTACAAGGAAGCTTCTTACAAGCCATACGTAATCGCTGCAATGATCTTCCTGGCTAAGGTTAAGGATCCTGTAGCTGCTCTCAAGAAGCTTGACGAGGAAGCATCACCTAGAAAAGAATTCTAAGATAAACAGGCGGTAAGTCATAACATGGAAAAGAAAAGAATAGTAGTTGCCCTCGGCGGCAACGCACTTGGTAAAAATCTTGAAGAACAGATGTCAGCTGTAAGAGAATCTGTAAAGCCTATAGCTGACCTTATCGAAGAGGGACACGAAGTAGTCGTATCACACGGTAACGGACCTCAGGTAGGTATGATCAACGATGCAATGACTCTTCTCAATCAGTCCAATCCTGAGAAATACGGTGCATGTCCTCTTTCAGTATGCACTGCAATGAGCCAGGGCTATATCGGATATGACCTTCAGAACATGCTCAGAGAAGAGCTTGCCAACAGAGGTATTAAGAAGGAAGTATCATGCTGCCTTACTCAGGTTGAGGTTGATGCAGAAGACCCTGCATTCAAGAATCCTTCAAAGCCAATCGGAATTTTCATGACCAAGGAAGAGGCTGAAGCAGTCGCTAAGGAACATGGTTATGATGTTAAGGAAGATGCAGGAAGAGGTTACCGTAGAGTTGTTGCAAGCCCTAAGCCAAAGGCTATCGTAGAGCTTGAAACAATCAGAACTCTTGTTGATGCCGGACAGATCGTTATCGCTTCAGGCGGTGGCGGCATCCCGGTAGTTCGCACATCTGAGAATCATCTCAGCGGTGCAGCAGCAGTAATCGATAAGGATTTTGCTTCAGAGCTTCTTGCTGAGGACCTGGATGCAGATTATCTGATTATTCTGACTGCAGTTGAAAAAGCTGCAATCAATTTCAATAAGCCTGATGTAAAGTGGCTCGATGAGATCACTCCGGCTGAGGCTGAGCAGTACATTGCAGAAGGACAGTTTGCTCCAGGTTCAATGCTTCCTAAGGTAGAGGCTGCGCTTAAGTTTGCACAGTCCAAGGAAGGCAGAACATCACTGATTACACTGCTCGAGAAGGCTAAGGACGGCATCAACGGCAAGACAGGTACAAGAATCCACGCATAATAAAAGAGTGCGCCGCTGATTGCGGCGCACCTTGATGCATAAGCTATTTGTTCTCAGAACGGATTTCGTCCAGATAACTGTACAGTGTGAAGGTAGATATTCCGAAATACTGACAGATCTTAGGACCAGAGCGAGTAACGAGGAAGGCGCCTCTTTCATCAAGAAACTTGATGGCACGCATCTTTTCCTCCTTGCTCATAAGAGCCGTAGGCTTGCCGATAAGGGCAACACTGTGCTCGAGAAGCTCGTCAAGCAGATCGGATACATTTCCGGATATTGCTTCAGGTTCCTGATTGGAAACCCCTAAGCTTGTAAAGCCACGCAGGGATTCCTCAAATGCGACGAACATACTGATGTCGAAATTGATGCCGATAAGGCCAATCGCTTTGCCCGCATCATCGCGTATGAACAAGGTTGTAGACTTGAGAACCTTACCGTCGGAAGTTTTCGTAAGGTAGGATATTCTGTCCTCAGGTGTTGCATCGTTGTCTCTAAGGGCATCAAGTACAATATGTGAAGGACCGTCACCTACAGAACGTCCTGTTACATAGCCGTTCTCAATGGCAATAATTGAATGTTCATGGTCATTGCCGCGCAGGTCGTGTATGACAACCTCACAGTTGCTTCCGAACTGACCGGCCAGACCCTTAGCTATGCGTTTTGCAAATTCAAAATCATTATCGTGATTCATTAGCAGTACCTTTTCATATCATTAGAATCAAAATTTTATTTATTCTATCATAAAATATTTTTTTTACAATATAACTAATTATATCTAGCATTACATTACGGAGGAAAAACAATGGTACCAGATTATGCAGCAATTAAGAAAGCAGCAGAGACTTACGGTCCTGAAATCAGCAGATTTTTAAGAGACATGATTTCTCATCCAAGTGAGAGTGCTGAGGAGAAGGAAGTAGTTGAGTGCATCAAGGCTGAGATGGAGAAGCTCGGCTATGACAAAGTAGAAGTTGATAAGCTCGGAAACGTTATCGGCTGGATGGGCGATGGCGAGAAGATTATTGCTATTGACTCACATATCGATACAGTAGGTATCGGAAACATTAACAACTGGGAAAAGGATCCTTATGAAGGTTATGAGACTGACGACATTATTTACGGTCGTGGTGGATCTGACCAGGAAGGCGGCATGGCTTCAGCAGTTTATGGCGCTAAGATCATGAAGGACCTCGGACTTATTCCTGAAGGTTACAAGATCATGGTAGTTGGTTCCGTTATGGAAGAGGACTGCGACGGAATGTGCTGGCAGCACATCGTAAACAGATACTTCAACGGACCGGAAGATGCTGCAAGCAAGATCGAGTTCGTAATCTCAACTGAGCCTACAGACGGCGGTGTATACCGTGGCCACAGAGGTCGTATGGAGATCAGAGTAGACGTTAAGGGCGTTTCCTGCCACGGAAGTGCTCCTGAGAGAGGCGACAACGCTATCTACAAGATGGCTGACATCATCAGCGATGTAAGAGCTCTGAACAACAACGGTTGCGATGACAGCACTGCAATCCGCGGACTCGTTAAGATGCTTGACCCTAAGTTCAACCCTGATCACTATGAAGATGCAAGATTCCTTGGACGCGGCACTTGCGCTGTATCCCAGATCTTCTACACATCACCAAGCCGTTGCGCTGTAGCTGATTCCTGCGCTATCTCAATTGACCGTCGTATGACAGCAGGCGAGACCTGGGACAGCTGCCTCGAGGAGATCAGACAGCTTCCTAGCTGCCAGAAGTATGGCGATGATGTAAAGGTTTCAATGTACATGTATGACCGTCCATCATGGACAGGCGAAGTATATGAGACTGAGTGCTACTTCCCAACTTGGATCAACAAGGAGAGCTCAGCACACGTTAAGGCTCTTACAGAAGCTCACAAGGCTCTCTTCGGCGAAAAGAGAATCGGATCCCCAACAGCTATGGATAAGAGAGACGGACGTCCTCTCTGCGACAAGTGGACATTCTCAACAAACGGTGTATCCATCCAGGGACGTTACGGCATCCCTTGCGTAGGATTCGGACCTGGAGCTGAGAGCCAGGCACATGCTCCAAACGAGATCACATGGAAGCAGGACCTCGTTACATGCGCTGCTCTGTATGCTGCTGCAATTTCTCTGTATCCTGATCAGGAGAAGACAGACGATGTAAGCCAGTTCCGTCAGGGAAAGACAAACAACGACATTAAGTAATTAACTTATTGCTATTTGCACCCCCATATCCACACTAAGGGTATGGGGGTGTATTGTATTAATAAGGATAATATGCTATTCTTCCCATATATGGCCATATGGAGAAAGGGCAAGGAAAAATGGATACTTTACTAGTAAAAAACATTAGAACTATAGTTTCCTGCGATGGCAGCGATACTGTATACGAAAACGCTAATATTTACTGCGAGAACGGTCTTATTTCATATATCGGACCTGAGACTCGTGAAGCTGATACTGTAATTGACGGTAGCGGTATGCTTTGCTACCCAGGCCTTGTAAATGCCCATCATCATCTGTATCAGGTGTTCTCACGTAACCTTGAGAAGGTTCAGAACATGGAGCTGTTCGACTGGCTCAAGACTCTGTACGAGATATGGAAGAACCTCAATCAGGACACGATCTATCTGTCATCACTTGCAGGAATGGGAGAACTGATGAAGAACGGTTGCACTACCGTATTCGACCATCACTATGTATTCCCTGCAAATTCAGGTGATCTCATCGGAGCACAGGCAGCTGCAGCTGATAAGCTCGGCGTAAGAATGCATTTCTCACGCGGATCAATGGACCTGTCTGTTAAGGATGGGGGACTTCCGCCTGACAGTGTTGTTCAGACTGTAGATGAAATCATGAAGGACAGCATCGATCTTATCGATAAGTATCACGATACTTCGTTTACATCGATGCGTCGTATAGCTCTCGCACCATGTTCACCTTTCTCAGTGTCGGAAGACCTGCTCAGAGAGTCTGCTATTCTGGCAAGAGAGAAGGGCGTTAGACTTCATACACATCTCTGCGAGACCAAGGACGAAGAGAACTACATGATAGAGCGCGAGGGAATCAGACCTCTTGCTTACATGGAGAGAGTAGGCTGGATCGGTGATGACGTATGGTATGCACACGGCATCCACTTCAATGATGAAGAGCTGAAGCTGCTTGCTGATACAGGCACCGGTGTATGCCACTGCCCGATTTCCAACATGAAGCTTTCATCAGGAATTGCACGTATTCCGGAGATGCTTGAGATGGGAATCCCTGTAGGTCTCGGCGTAGACGGTTCCGCTTCCAATGACGGTTCCGATCTGCTGGAGGAACTCCGCGTAGCATTCCTTCTGCACAGACTGAACTCAAGCAACAAGGCTCCTACAGGATATGACATCCTGAAGATCGCTACTATGGGTTCTGCAAGACTTCTCGGAAGAGATAAGGAAATCGGCTCAATCGAGGTAGGAAAGTGCGCTGACTTCTTCATGATCGATTCAAATCGCCTTGAGCTTACAGGTGCATGCTATGATCCAAAATCAGTTCTGGGTACAGTTGGAGTAAGAGGTGCTGTGGACTATACTGTTATCAATGGTAAGGTAACTGTAGAGAATGGCAGAATCACAGGCATTGACGAAGAGAAGGTTGTTGCAGATTCTAACGTTGAACTCGAGAGATATCTCGGAGAATAGGATATAAGGCTGTTATGAAACATATATGGAATGAAGAGACTTTAATAATAAGCTTGTCGGGTCACGTTGATTCCTCTAATGCCCCTGACATTGAAAATGAATTGCGCGATGTAATCGCAGACAAGCATCCTGAAAACATAATAATCGATGCTGAGTCACTTGATTATATTTCAAGTGCCGGCCTGAGACTTGTTCTGAAGCTTAGAAAAGGCTGCGGAGCTCTCAGCATTATAAATGTAAATCCGGATGTTTACGGAGTACTGGAAATGACCGGCTTTACGGAAATGATGGATGTATCCAAGACTTACAGAAAGATTTCCGTTGAAGGCTGCGAGGCTGTCGGATGTGGCGCTAACGGAATCGTATATCGTATTGATAACGATAACGTTGTTAAGGTTTACTACAACCCTGATGCTCTCGATGACATCCATCGCGAGAGGGAAGTTGCCAAGCTTGCTCTGATACTCGGAGTACCGACTGCAATTTCCTATGAAATCGTTCGAGTTGGAGAAAGCTACGGTTCGGTATTCGAGCTTCTTCATTCCAAATCATTCTCGAAAATTCTCGCAGAGGATCCGAACAACATGGACTGGTGTGTTCGCGAGTATGTCGAGATGCTGAAGCTCATACACAGCACAGAAGTTCCTGAAGGCAAGCTTCCAGATATGAGGGAGACTGTTGTATCATGGGCAGAATTCATGAAGGAGCATCTGCCTCAAGAATCAGGGGACAAGCTTATGTCCCTTGTAGAAGCTGTTCCTAAGGATAATCATATGATTCACGGAGATTACCACTCCAAGAATCTGGTGCTTCAGGATGATGAGGTACTTCTTATCGATATGGATACGCTTGCGGTTGGATATCCTGTATTTGAGCTTGCTTCGATATACAATGCATACATCGGATTCTACGAGCTTGATCCTGACGGGGTAAAAGAATTCCAGGGCTTCAGCTATGAGGTATCCTGCAAATTCTGGAATAGAGTTTTAAAAGCTTATCTCGGTACTGAAGACGAAGAGCTTGTTCGCAGCGTAGAGGATAAGGCACGTATAATCGGATATACCAGACTTATCAGATGATCCATCAGGCGAGGAGGCCTTGACGATCCAATGAAGCTGGAGGAGATAAAGCATTGGAAGAAAGAGCTCATTGAGCTTCTTGACAGGACAGATACTCTGCTATTCGAGCACTAGACAAACCGTCGCCCGGAAATGTTCCGGGCGACTTCATTATGAACTATAACGACGGAAAACTTAAAATATTTATAAATTACATCAAACCGCACAGGAAGCTCTTCATTATTGATATGCTCCTGTCGGTAATTGTTTCATCCATTGACCTGGTATTCCCGTATGCGTCAAGATGGGCAATGCAAAGGCTCCTGTCACAGGAGAGATACAAGGCTTTCTTCGTGGTAATGGGCATCATTTTACTTGCGTACATTTTAAGAGCAGTATTCATGTATCTGGTCACTGTAATAGGCCACAGAATGGGAACCTTAGTAGAGGCGGATATGAGGGAAGACATCTTCAATCATATACAGCATCTGTCATTCTCGTTCTTCGATAAGAACCGCACAGGAGTGCTCCTTGGACGAGTAACGAACGACCTCTTTGAGATAGTTGAGCTTGCGCATCATGGTCCGGAGAACATTCTGACCTGCACCATTACAATTGTCGGCGCGATCATCATTCTTTCGACAATAAATGTTTCGCTTGCGATGCTGATATTCCTGCTTGCACTGGCATGCCTTGCACTTTCCGGGAGACAGAGACTGCGTATGCTCAGCAGTAACAAAGCGGTCAAGAAGAGAACCGGCGAAATCAACGCTGCGATCGAGAGCGGAATCTCGGGCGTGAGAGTATCCAAAGCATTTGGCAATGAGGATATAGAGCTTGAGAAATTCAGGGCAAGCAATGAGGAATTCAAGAAGAGCAAAGTGGGCTTTTATAAAGCTATGGGCTCCTTTAATTCGAGTGTTGAGGCAACAATAGGCATAATGCAGGTTGCTGTTATTGCGATGGGCGGAGCCATGACGATCAGGAATTCAATGGATTATGTCGACCTGATCACATTCACGCTGTACGTATCGACCTTCACGACACCTGTCAAGAAGCTTGCACAGTTCATGGAGATATTCTCGCAGGGTACAGCCGGCTTTGAGAGATTCCTTGATGTTATGAGAACTGAGCCTGATATAGTCGATGCTGAGAACGCTGAGGCGCTGAGCGACGTTAAGGGCGATATTGAATTTGACAATGTCAGCTTCTCATACAATGACGAGCAGGAGACACTTAAGAATGTCAGCTTCCATATCAAGCCGGGACAGACCTTTGCGCTTGTCGGCTCATCCGGAGGAGGAAAGACCACGATTTGTCATCTGCTGCCGAGATTCTATGATATCAACAGCGGAAGTATCAGGATAGACGGCAAGGATGTTAGAGACGTGACACAGAAGAGCCTTCGTGAAGCGATCGGTATCATTCAGCAGGACGTATTCCTGTTCGCAGGTACTGTAATGGACAATATACGCTATGGTAATCCTGAAGCTACTGATGAAGAGGTAATTGAGGCTGCAAGAATGTCGCAGATACACGACGACATAATGAATATGCCGGATGGCTATAATACTTATGTAGGGGAGAGAGGTATCGCACTGTCGGGCGGACAGAAGCAGAGAATTTCTATCGCACGTGTCTTCCTTAAGAATCCTAAGATACTTATTCTCGACGAGGCGACATCTGCGCTCGACAGCGTAACAGAAGGCATGATACAGGAAAGCTTTGATAAGCTGTCGGCAGGAAGAACAAGTATAGTGATAGCTCACAGATTGTCTACGGTAAGGAATGCGGATTGCATTGCCGTGGTAGATAATGGCGAGATACTTGAGCAGGGAAGCAGACAGGAGCTGCTGGCGGCAGGAGGCCACTATGCTGAGCTTGAGAAGGCGCAGATCGTATAGCTGAGGCATATGACATGGCGTTAGAATTAATAAACAACTTTATTAAAGGTTTTTGCATTACCTTTAATAAAGTTGTTGACATTAGCAGCAAATAAGGTTATACTAATTAAGTCGCGAACGACAGAATGTTCCGAGGTAGCTCAATGGCAGAGCAACCGGCTGTTAACCGGTAGGTTGTGGGTTCGAGCCCCACCCTCGGAGCCATTTTTTTAAGCCGGAGTGACGGAATTGGTAGACGTAGGGGACTTAAAATCCCCCGATAGAAATATCGTACCGGTTCGAGTCCGGTCTCCGGTACCACACAACTTAATGACGCGGGGTAGAGCAGTTGGTAGCTCGTCGGGCTCATAACCCGGAGGTCGGAGGTTCAAGTCCTCCCCCCGCAACCAATTGATTGTTCAGAGCCGTGAGGCTCTTTTTTTAATACCGGGCTTATGACCCTCGACGAATAATAACAGAGTTGCCGGTGTAGTCTGTTAAACCAGTGGCAGATAATATGGGCAGGAATTGGCGTAGGTACCGTCCTTAAGCTTAAGACCGCCTTCGATCGTGCCAATCTGCCTGAAGCCGAGCCTTGATAGAGATTACGCGCGTGGATATTATTCTCAACAGCGTAGCTTGCGTTGGTGATATGAGAGTAGCTAATCTTACTTTGATTTCCATTACAGTCTCTAATCCTCCATCAATTTTAATAACATCTCAAATTGCGATTATGATTCAATGGATAATAAAAGAGCTGATACTCTGCGTATCAGCTCTTGTTACTTAGGTGACAGATGCGGATCATTTGAGCTTCTCGGCTCGTAGTCCCCTGGTCAGTCCAAGGGCTGCACCTATCTCAACAAATATGAATGGGAAGGCTCCGACTATTGCCAGTGTTTCCATTGTAGTCAGGGCATCCTTGCTGCCGATCATCAGCACGATGGAGAACACACCTTCCAGGATTCCCCACATAAGCAGGGTTTTCTTGGATGGATTCAAAGCTCCGTTTTCGCTGAAGATTCCGAGCACGATTACTGCTGAATCTGCGGAGGTTATAAAGAACGTGCATACCAGAATCAGAGTAATAATTCCCATCTTGGGATTTACAAGCTGCTGTACAGTATTAAGAACGGCAGTGCTGCGGATGAGTTTATCGAAGAAACTCTCGGTAGGCTGATCAAGCATGACAAAGAGAACAGAAGCGACCATATGGCGGTGCTCGAGTCGTTCATGGCTAACGAATGCCTTGTAACGCAGACCGCGGACGACATGTTCTTCCACAGGAATACCATCAAGTACAAGCTTGCAGCGATAAGAGACATACTCGGCTATGATATTACGCTAAACGAGAATAGATTCAGAATAATGATGGCGTTCTATCTGATGAGGATACGCAAGAATCTGTGATGGGAGAAGCCCGAGAATGATTAAAAAATCTATGATTCATATCATAGGTTTTTTTATGCTTTAAGTTGCTAACAGAGATTTCTATCTCTAACTACTTGAAGGATGCAAACATTGGAAAATAATGATAAAATCAAGTTGAAACAACATAAAATAGGGAAGAACAAATGAAATCATTAGAAGCGATTAGACAATTCAATGAAGAAAGAGATTGGGATCAGTTCCATACACCGGAAAACCTTGCAAAATCAATATGTATAGAAGCCGGAGAATTGCTGGAGTGCTTTCAGTGGAATAATGATTTTAATCAGCAGGACGTATGTGAGGAGCTTGCAGATGTTACTTCGTACTGCATTATGCTTGCAGATAAACTGAATGTCGATTTGGACGAAATTGTATTAGACAAGCTGGAGAAAACAAAAAAGAAATATCCCGTAGAAAAGGCTAAGGGCATAAGCACCAAATATGACAAATTATAGGTAATAGATAATGGCTACTATAACATCGTTGGATTTTAATATTAATGTTAATGATGAACTAAAGAACATTAGACATTACGGAAAAGATGTCGGAGAAAACTGGCCTGTAGTTTATATTCTTAACAACCAGAAAGAAGCATATGTCGGAGAGACGCATCATGCTTCTGTTAGAATGGCTCAGCATTTAAGTAATGCGGAGAGAAGAAAGCTTACAGAAATCAGAATTATTACAGACAAAGACTTTAATAAGTCTGTAATTCTGGACTTGGAGGCTTTCTTAATTAAGCACATGGGATCTGATGGTAAATTCAAATTACAGAATGCAAATCACGGCTTACAAAACCATGATTACTATAACAGATCCGAGTACGAAGAAGCTTTTAAGAAGATTTGGAATAAATTAAGAAGAGAGGGAATAGTTGAGCACACTATAGAATTTATTGAGAATTCAAATCTGTTTAAATATTCTCCGTACAAGTCATTGGGCCCGGATCAGGTTCAGGCAGAAGCATGTATTCTTGCTGCTTTAGCTGAAACTACGCATAGTGACAATGGGTCAACCGTTATTGTGCGTGGAGGAGCCGGAACAGGAAAAACAATACTTGCAATATATTTGATGAAGCTTTTCTCAGATATCAACAACAGTGCTATTGCGTCAGAACAGAGGGATTATTTTGATGAGGACGTAGAGTCAATTGTGGCGACAGAGAGCATTCAGGGAATTAAGAAAATCGGAATTGTTATGCCACAATCCACTCTTAAAGCATCGGTAAAAGACGTTTTCAATAGCGTAAACGGACTCAGCAAGAATATGGTTCTCGGAACTACTGAAGTAGTAGAAGAATACTTAAAAACAAACGAAAAATTCGATTTAATTATCGTTGATGAAGCACATAGACTTAAATGCAGATGGAACGGACACTTGAGTTCATATCCTAAATTTGATTACTGCACTAAAGCTCTTGATATGCCTAAAGAAAAAGGCAATGAGCTGGATTGGATTATGAAGTGCAGTAAGAATCAAATATTCTTTAGAGATGAATTACAAACAGTTAGACCATGCGATATTACAGCCGAAGATTTTAAATCGATTATTGAAGAATACAGCAACCAGAAGCTTGCAGAGGTTGCGCTCTCATCACAATGGAGATGTGAAGGCGGAAACAGCTATATCACTTATATTAAAAATATATTGAGCTGTATTGAACAATCCCCACAGAAGTTTGAAAACTATGAATTCAAACTGTACAAGGATGTAGATAAGATGGTACAAGACATTAAAGCAAAGAATGAGGAAATCGGCCTTTGCAGAAATGCTGCCGGATATGCATGGAAGTGGGTCAGCAAGAAGGATAAAACTCAATACGATATTGAAATACAGGGTCATAAATATCGTTGGAACACGACTTACGAGAATTGGATCAGTAAAGAATCGTCAATAGACGAAATAGGATGCATTCATACTTTGCAAGGATATGATTTAAATTACGTCGGATTAATTATAGGTGAAGACCTAAAATTTGATACGACTAAAGGTGAGATATATCCAGACAAGACCTGCTATCAGGACCAGCAGGGAAAATCCGGATGTGCTGATGATACAGATGCTTTGCGTGAGTATTTAACTAACATTTACCTTACTCTTATGAGTAGGGGAATAAAAGGAACATACTTATATGTATGCGATGATAATCTCAGAAATTATTTCGAGAAATATGTTGAAGTAGTTGAATATACATCATCTCATATATCCCGTCCATGAGCTTTTGAGTTAACAAGAAAAATAAGAACTTTTACACAGATTGGGGATTCACATGCCTGGTAACATTTTGGATTATCTTGAATGGCGAGGCGACCTGCCGTTTACATACAACAGATTCAATGCGATTGACGCGCTGATTCTGTCCACAATAACATATATCAACTATCCTAATGCCGATGAGAATGTCACGAGCTTCAGGAAGGGCTACGAAGAGTGGCTTAAGCTGCCCGATGATGAGAAGTACAGAGGTCTTGCTGTGGTTAAACGCAGGACCGAGAAGCTTGCCGGGGCGATCTCGGAGTCCAAGAGATTCAAGGACGTACGCATAACCGCATATGTGGAGCATTCGGGTATCGAGATCGAGAAGCAGTTCTCTGCAATGTCATTCCTGTTCCCGGATGGTAATGTGTTCATCGCTTTCCGGGGTACGGATCACACTCTCGTGGGCTGGAAAGAGGACTTTAATATGGCTGTTATAGACGGAACTCCGTCACAGCTTGAGGCAACAGAGTATGTAACTATGATCGCAAACAGGTTCCCGGATGCCAGGATCGCACTGGGGGGACACTCCAAGGGCGGAAATCTGGCAATATGGGCGGCATCACATCTGCCTGAAGACATTAAGAAGAGACTTGTGAGAGTGTACTGTTTTGATTCACCGGGGCTGTCAAGGAGGGTGGTCGAGAGCGAGGGCTATCAGTCAGTCAGAGACCGCACCTTCACGTTTGTACCTGAGGCATCAATTGTCGGTATTATCATGTACAATCCGCCTCAGCTGGTGGTTTCAAGTGACGCAGAAGGCTTCATGCAGCATGATCCATTCTCGTGGCAGGTCAGCCGCAGGAGCTTTGTATATCTGACAGAGAGATCGGCAATAAGCAGACATCTTGAGAAGCGTTTGGACAAGACGGTGCAGGAGCTTGACCATGACGAATACATCAGGCTGGTCAATCGCGTATATGATGACCTGAGAGAGACGGCTGATGTCGAGAAAAGTGTGAGGCATTTTCTGCACAAGGCAGAAGGAATTACCGCACGCCTTCGCAGGAAGAGGTAGATTAAAATGCACGAATTGAAAGATTGCTATGAATACAAAATCTTCGTCGGATGCAACGATGCGCAGACGCACGATGAGGTGGTAGGAGGGGAAGAGCTCAAGGTGATGATTGCCCAGTTCTTCGAGCGAAACCGCATCGACTTCTCCATATTCAATGTAACGGGCGGATATCTTTACGAAGACGGCTGCTTTGTTACGGAGGACACTTTGTGCGTGAACTTCATCGGAGACTCGGAGCTTGATATCTCCAGATTCGCTAAGAGTCTTTCCATGTACATGAATCAGGAGCTTCTGATGATTACAAGACAGCCTGTCAGGGCTCAGCTGATGTGAGGTGCGGATATGTTAAATGACGAGATTTTCGAAAAAGGAATTAAATATGAGATATTCATCGGAACCAAGGACAAGGACAGCTATGAGGAGCTACTTGATGCGGATGAATGCAGGAGAATACTGTCGGAGATATGTGCTGAGAAGAAGATAGGATTCTCGCTTCTCACTCAGCTCGGTGGCTATTCTCACAACAAGGGATATACGACTGAGACGAGCATGAGAGTGGTCGTGATCGGCGAGGATGAGGACGAGATTATCAGGCTTGGAGAGAGACTCAAGCAGGAAATCAACACAGATACAATTCTCATCACTAAGTCCGATGTCGAATACGCTTTTGTGTGATATAATAAAAAAACGGGAGGGAAGTCATATGATGAAAGCAGAGCAGAATGATAAATATCTGGTCAGTGCATGTCTTCTGGGAGAGAACTGCAAGTACAACGGAGGTAATAATCTTAACGAGAAGCTCCTGCGCAGTCTTGAAGGCTGTGATATCATTTCCATCTGTCCTGAGTTGATGGGCGGTCTTTCAACGCCAAGGGCGCCCGGTGAGATCGTGGATGGCGTAGTAAGGAATGAGGATGGAACTTCCGTCGATGAAGAGTACAGAAGGGGAGCTGAGCTTGCGCTTGAGCTGGCACTCAGAGAGGGCGTTACCCAAGCCATCCTTCAGTCGAGAAGTCCGAGCTGTGGTGCTTCGCAGATTTACGACGGTACCTTCAGCAAGAAGCTGATACCGGGAATGGGAGTCTGTGCCGCAAAGCTGGCAGATAACGGAATTGAAGTGATCGATGTTGCGACATGGGTTGCAGATTTTGATGAGGACGAACTGTAATGAAGAAAATATGGTCAATTATTCTGGTAGCGATGCTCGCATTTATGTGTATAGGATGCGGGACTCAGGACAACGGTGGTAGCGAAGACATCGAGGTTTCGATCGATGCAGAATGCCTCAGCACTGTTGCGGGTGAATATCAGGCAAGCGGAATATATGATGCAGAGAATGATGAGTATGTTGATGCCTTCTGGCACCTTGCTATACTTGAGGATAATGAGGGAGACGGACCATACTTCACAATTTACGATAATGAAGCCGGAAATCCCGGAGTAGAGGGCAGGCTCATTTATCTCGATGACAAAACTATCAAGGTGCTTGTCGATGAAGAATACTATGAGCAGCTTCCTTCAGATAAGTGGGAGCTTGACGGAGATACTCTCACGGTTGATTATGCAATGACAGAGCTTGGAATTGTACTGTACAACAACAATGTAGAGGTCGGCTTCCGCTGGGAATAGGACAAGGGGATTTATATAAAATGACTGAACAGGAAATACTCAATGCATTGGATATACAGGATTGTCCGATATGTGACGGTCCTGCAACACTTGAAGAAGAGAATGGCTGGTGCTACTACGTAACGTGCTGGGACTGCGGTTGTCATACTGCAGAGGTCAGATTCAGATCGGATGATGAGAGACTTGAAGCGGCACGCAAAGCAGTGCACCTGTGGAATATAGGTAAAGTTCTTTCGCATGAACCGGGCGAATAGAATTATATAAATGAACAGATAAAGGAGAGACTATGGCTTACAACGGTTTTGCAATTGATGAGTATCTGGATGCAGATGCAATCAACAGACGATTAGATGAACTGAAGGTCGCACCGATATATGGTGTGAAGGAAGATGCGCTCAGGAATTATGTTGAGAATTACTTCGAGAAGAAGTGTCAGACATCCAAGAAGATGACTGATGAGGCCAAGAACATTATTCCGGGTGGAGTTCAGCACAATCTTGCGTTCAACTATCCGTTCCCGCTGGCAATCGAAAAGGCTGAGGGAGCATTTCTTTATGATGTGGACGGAAACAAGTATTACGATCTGCTGCAGGCAGGCGGCCCTACAATGCTGGGAAGCAATGACCCTGTAGTGAGAGATGCTGTAATTGATCTGCTCAGGACCTGCGGACCTTCGACAGGTCTGTTCCATGAATATGAATACAAGCTGGCTAAGAAGATCGCCGACTGTGTTCCGAGCGTAGAGAAATTCAGAATGATGGGTTCGGGAACTGAGGCATGCATGCTTGCGGCTCGTATTGCAAGACTTAAGACAGGACACAAGAACATTCTTAAGATGGGTGGTGCTTACCACGGCTGGTCCGATCAGCTGGCATACGGAATCAGAATTCCGGGCACCAAGGGAATCAAGAGCAAGGGTATTCCTAACTACATCTTTTCACATACTGACGAGTTCTTCCCGGGAGACCTCGATGATCTCGAGAGAAAGCTCAAGAGAAACAAACTCGATGGCGGCACTGCAGCTGTTTTCATCGAAGCTATCGGTCCTGAAAGCGGCACGCGCCCTGTAACCAAGGCTTTCGTTCGCGGAGTTGAGAGACTTGCACACCAGTACGGTGCACTTCTCGTATGCGACGAGGTAGTTACCGGCTTCCGTATCGGAATGAGCGGTGCACAGGGCTACTTTGGCATTGACCCTGACCTCACTATTTTCGGTAAGGTCGTAGCTGGAGGATATCCGGGAGCAGGCGGAGTAGGCGGACATGCAGACTGCATGGCACACGTTGGTGCAGGCCTTGACTCGACAGGCAAGAAGGTTGCCAAAGCTCTCTGCGGTGGTACGGTTACTGCAACTCCGATTTCATGTGTTGCGGGCTATACTGCTATCTGCGAGATTGAGAAGAGAAACGCGTGCGAGCTTGCCGGAAGAATGGGAGACAGACTCACCAAGGGTCTGCAGGAGCGCATCAGCAAGCACGGACTTCCTTTCGTAGCTTTCAATCAGGGCTCGGTATGTCACCTTGACAGCGTAGGTACTATGCAGTATGCGATCGACTGGAGCAAGCTCTGGGAGGTACCTATGATTCTCAAGCAGACCGGAAGAAGACAGACTGAAATGGAGCACATCGGTGCAGCTTATATGGCAGAGGGTATTGTAACTCTGGCAGGTTCAAGACTGTATACAAGTGCTGCATATACTGAAGAGATGATAGACGATGTACTTGACAGATTCGACAGAGTATTCGACAACTGCGGTCTGCTTAAATAAGGAGAGATTATGTATAACGAGAAAGAAGCTCGTGAGCTCGTTATAGAGGCGGGTCACAAGCTTGTTGAAAAGAAGCTTATTGCAAGAACCTGGGGCAATATCAGCGCCAGGATTTCGGCAACTGAATTTGTTATCACACCAAGTGGTAGAGGCTATGATACATTAACACCTGAGGATCTCGTTGTAGTTAAGATCAAGGATTGCTCATATGAGGGCGATATCAAGCCATCGAGCGAGAAGAAGATCCATGCAGCCGCTTATGCTTACAGGAAGGACTGCAACTTCGTAATTCATACGCATCAGTTCTTTGCTTCGGCACTTGCTGCCAATGGCAGAGACCTTGATTTTGCACCTTGCGCTTCATATGCACTTCCGGGAACAGACAAGCTCAGGAACAATGTTGCCAAGAGCATTGCTCATAATCCTGAATCCAAGAGCTTCCTGCTTGAGAAGCACGGAACGCTTCTGTTGGGAGACAGCTATGAGCAGGCATTTGAGCTTGCTGAAGAGCTTGAGGTAAACAGTAAGAAGGAATTCGATCTGAGGGTTCCGAGTATGGATGTTTATGATCTCGACAGCTGCAACATCAGCAGTGTGATAGATGAGAATGATGAGTATGCGGTGCTTGTTCAGGATCCGTATGTAATGGAATGCTGCTACTCCGGACAGACACTCATGCCGTATATCGATGATTTTGCGCAGCTTATCGGACCTGATGCCAGGCTTTGTCCGAACAGCTCTTTAAAGATCAAATTAGGACTGATATGCAGGAATGCTGTACTCGTTAGAGATGTCGGTGCGATCTGTACAGGCAGAACCAGGGAGGACGCTGAGGCTGCTGCCATGATAATAAGCAAGAACTGTGCGGCAGTATGCTATGCGCGAAATACCAAGCCTCTCAGCATCGCTGATGCCAATATGCAGAGATATATTTATCTTAAAAAATATTCTAAACTTAAGTAAAGGAGCGTCATGGCTTATATACTGGCTTATGATATCGGAACGACAGGCGTTAAGACCTGCCTTTTCGATGTAAATGAAACGATAGATCTGATTGAATCCACATCTGCCAACTATCCGCTGTACATTCTCGAAAACGGCGGTGCAGAGCAGGACGGAGACGATTGGTGGAAGGGCATGTGCGACAGCACGGCTGAGCTTTTCAACAGAATAAATATCAGGCCTGAAGAGATTCAGGGCTTGTCCTTCTGTTCACAGATGCAGGGCGTTGTTCTCGTAGATGAGGACGGAGTACCTATTCATCGTCCGATGAGCTACATGGATCAGCGTGCCAAGGAAGAGATCAAGAAGGGTATTGCCTACGGTCCGCAGATCGCAGGCGCTAATATTTTCAAGGTTATCCCGAGTCTGAAGATTACAGGAGCCATCACCTGCAGTGTCAAGGACCCTGTATGGAAGTATAAATGGCTTGAGGCACATGAACCTAATTATGTGAATACCTACAAATGGCTGGACGTTAAGGACTATCTTATCTGCCGCTGCACCGGGGAATTCACGATGACAGAGGATTCGGCTTTCGCAACTCTGATCTATGATACAAGACCGGGCAAAGAAGGCTGGAGCAAGAAAATGTGCGATATGTTCGACCTCAATATGGAGCATCTGCCTAAGATCATCAAGTCGACGGATGTTGTTGGCGGACTAACCGAGAAGGCTGCTTCTGAGCTTGGACTCAAAGCGGGAACACCTGTATTCGGAGGCGGCGGAGACTCTTCACTTATCGGAGTAGGTGCGGGAACCGTTGAGCTGGGAGATACCCATATTTACAGCGGAACCTCCGGCTGGGTAATCACTGTTACAGACAAGCAGATGGTCGATGTAACTGCAATGATCGCTGCTGCTGTAGGAGCACAAAGTGGAAAGTTCAATTACTTTGCGGAAATGGAAACCGCAGGAAAATGTCTTGAATGGGTGAAGAACCACCTTGCTCTTGATGAGATTGGAGTATATATTAGGAAGGAAGGCATTCCTTCGGATTATGAAGAGAGATACTCGAGTCTGTACAGCTACATGACTGATGTCGTTAAGGATGTAGCACCGGGTTCGGGAGGCGTGATTTTCACACCTTGGCTTCACGGCAACAGATGTCCTTTCGAGGATCCTGATGCAACAGGAATGTTCTTTGGAATAGGACTCGAAACAGGCAAGACTGAGATGATCCACGCTGTTCTTGAAGGTGTGTTCTATCACTTAAGATGGATGCTCGAATGCCAGGACAGAAAGGTTAAGACATCTGACGTTATAAGATTCGTAGGCGGCGGCGCGCTGTCACCTGTATCGTGCCAGATGCTGGCCGACATTACAGGTCGAACAATCGAGACTGTTGCTTCGCCTCAGAATGTAGGAGCGGTAGGTGCAGCTGCTGTTGTAGCAGTAGGACTCGGACTTATTCCTGATCTTGAGTCGGTTAAGAAGTTCGTACCTGCAACTGAGACCTATGTTCCGGACATGAAGAACCATGAGCTGTACGAGCCATACTACAAGACCTTCAAGAAAATATATTCGACCAACAGGAAACTTTACAAAGCGGTGAGCAAATAATGGAAGATAAAAGCCTTACAAACGTTGAAGAGATGACTCAGGACAGCGCTGAAGCAGCTCCTGAAATCAAGAAAAAGAGAAACACCAGGGAAACGATCAGAGCGATAAAGTTCTTCTTCGTTTCAATGTCTGCCGGACTTATCGAAATCGGCAGCTTCACTATATTTGACAAATTTGTATGGACAGACAGCTACTGGCCATGCTATTTGACGGCTCTCATCCTGTCTGTGCTGTGGAACTTCACAATCAACAGACGCTATACATTCAAGTCAACCAAGAATGTACCGAGAGCTATGGCAATGATATTTGGATACTACTGTGTATTTACACCAGTTACTACTATTCTCGGAAACTATCTTGCAGGTACGCTCTTATGGAACGAATACCTCGTTACTATCATGAACATGTCACTTAATCTGGTGACTGAGTACCTGTTCGATACCTTTGTTGTTTACAGAAATGAAATGGACAACAATGACATCGCAAAAAGAGAAGAAGAGAAAATGAACAATAAATAAGAAAGGAGTGGAAAATGAAGTATTCAGTAGAAGTTGAAAACATGTGTCCTGTTGGCAGAATTGAACGCCACGGGGCAGCACCAATTCCACAGGAGGGCAAATGGACCAAGGTTAAGGAGATTTCTGATGTAAGCGGTCTGACTCATGGTGTGGGCTGGTGTGCACCACAGCAGGGAGCTTGCAAGCTTACTCTGAACATTAAGGAGGGAATTATCGAGGAGGCTCTTGTTGAGACCCTCGGATGCAGCGGAATGACTCACTCTGCAGCAATGGCATCAGAGATTCTTTGCGGAAAGACAATTCTGGAGGCTCTGAACACAGACCTCGTATGTGATGCTATCAACACTGCAATGAGAGAGCTGTTCCTGCAGATCGTATATGGACGTTCACAGACTGCTTTCTCAGAAGATGGTCTGCCTATCGGCGCAGGACTTGAGGACCTCGGCAAAGGACAGAGATCCCAGGTTGGTACTATGTACGGAACTAACAAGAAGGGCCCTAGATATCTTGAGATGGCAGAGGGCTATGTTACAAGAGTTGCTCTTGATGAGAACGACGAGATTATCGGATATGAATTCTGTAACCTCGGCAAATTCATGAAGGCAATGAAGACAGGCGCAGACATGGAAGAGTGCAAGAAGGCATCATTTGGAACTTACGGCAGATTTGATGAAGCTGTTAAGTACATTGATCCTCGTGAAGAGTAGGAAAGGGGGAACATCATGGAATTATTCGAAAGTTATGAAAGAAGAATAGACAGTGTAAATAAAGTTCTCGCTGAGTACGGTATTGCATCTGTTGAAGAAGCTAAAGCAATCTGCGAGGAGAAGGGCATCAATCCTTATGATATCGTTAAGGGAATTCAGCCTATCGCTTTTGAGGACGCGGGCTGGGCATACACTGTAGGTGCAGCTATTGCTATCAGGAAGGGTCTCACTGAGGCAGCTGAAATCGCAGGCGCAATCGGTATCGGTCTGCAGGCATTCTGCATTCCTGGAGCAGTTGCTGATGACAGAAAGGTCGGCATCGGACACGGTAACCTCGGAGCAATGCTTCTTTCCGAGGAGACAAAGTGCTTCGCTTTCCTTGCAGGTCACGAGAGCTTTGCCGCTGCAGAGGGCGCTATCGGTATCGCTAAGAACGCTAACAAGTCAAGAAAAACTCCGCTCAAGGTTATCCTGAACGGACTTGGCAAGGATGCAGCTCAGATCATTTCCCGCATCAACGGATTCACATACGTACAGACTGAGTTCGATTATTTCACAGGCGAGCTCAAGGTAGTCAAGGAAATCGCTTACTCAAAGGGCGAAAGAGCACAGGTTAGATGCTTCGGTTCTGATGATGTTCGTGAGGGCGTTGCTATCATGCATGCTGAGGGCGTTGACGTATCCATTACAGGAAACTCAACTAACCCTACAAGATTCCAGCATCCTGTTGCAGGAACTTACAAGAAGGAATGCGTACTTGAAGGCAAGAAGTATTTCTCAGTAGCTTCCGGCGGCGGTACAGGAAGAACTCTGCATCCAGATAACATGGCTGCAGGTCCTGCTTCCTACGGAATGACTGATACTATGGGAAGAATGCACTCTGACGCACAGTTTGCAGGATCCTCATCAGTACCTGCTCACGTAGAGATGATGGGCTTCATCGGAATGGGTAACAACCCAATGGTTGGAGCTACAGTTGCAACAGCAGTAGCAGTAGCAAACGCTGTTAAATAAGCTTCGTGTAAGACAATAGCCTACATCAGATCGATAGGCAAATTAATAGCGACCATCGCGTATAGCACGCGGTGGTCGCTTTTATCTTATTTGTAATCAGCGCTTATTTTGCTCAAGGCTTCGATTGCTGTATCCACATCCTCTTCGCTATTAAAGTTTCCGAAGGAGAATCTGATCGTTCCTGTCGGATAGGTGCCGAAGGTCATGTGAGCATGAGGTGCGCAGTGGAGTCCGACTCTTGTCTGAATTCCGTATTCACAGTCAAGCTCGAAGGCTGCTGTTGCACAATCCTTCTTAAGAGTCTGAACCGATACAACTCCGGTTCTTCCTTCGATGCCCGGAAGCCCGACAATTCTTATAAGACCTTCCTCGGCAAGAGGGTAGATGCCTTCCAGGAATCTCTTAGTAAGGCTCATTTCATGCTCGTAAATATTATCGAGTCCCTTGTTCTTGATCCAAAGCAGACCCTCGTGAAGTCCGATGATTCCGGGAATATTCATTGTGCCGGCTTCAAATCTGTCTGGCATGAAATCAGGGATCTCTTCGCTGTGGCTTATGGAGCCTGTTCCTCCTGAGATGATAGGGTCGATGAGCGATATCATATCTTCCTTAAGAATAAATCCGCCGATACCCTGTGGTCCGAGCAGACCCTTGTGTCCTGTAAAGCAAAGGACGTCAATGTTCATTGCTTCCATATCGATTGGGAGTGCTCCGGCGGTCTGTGCACTGTCCACTATGAACCTGATTCCATGCGCGTTGCATATTCTGCCGAGCTCTGCGATCGGATTGATGGTTCCGAACACGTTGCTTGCACTTGCAACGACGATCGCTTTGGTATTCGGCTTGATCATGCCTTCAACAGCATCAAGCTGCATAACTCCGTTCTCGTCGGCAGGGATACGGTCAAATTCGAGTCCTTTCTTCTGAAGCTGTACGAGAGGGCGCATCACTGCGTTATGTTCGATGGATGATGTCAGCACGTGATCTCCTCTTTGCAGGAAGCCCTTGAGAACAATGTTAAGGCTCTCGGTAATATTCTTGGTAAATACTACATTCTTGCAATCCTCGGCTTTGAACATCTCGCGAAGCATGTCTCTTGTCTCAAATACGATTCC
Source organism: Candidatus Crickella caballi (assembly GCA_018064665.1). Classification (GTDB taxonomy): domain Bacteria; phylum Bacillota; class Clostridia; order Peptostreptococcales; family Anaerovoracaceae; genus Crickella; species Crickella caballi. Next base: position 132,305 of record JAGHUV010000014.1, read on the forward strand.
CTCGACATCGTATGCCGACTGATATCCGCCGCGGTTGATATTGCATCCGCAATTGGTCATATATTCATAAACTGCATCGGCGACTTCCTTAGGCTTTGGGAAAGAAGTGGCGCCGTTATCAAGATAGATATTATTCATGTAACTCCTTCAATATTCTAATAATGTTGTTTTATTATAATACAATATCCGACAAAGTATAAGTATCAAAAATTGCTATACTCCAAATGTCGAACGATTGGCGAATAACGAACACTAATGCTATGGATTTCGACCCGATTCTGTTGACCATAGGGCAAAAATACCATAGAATTAAACAGGAAAGACGGGGATTTAAAATGAAGAAAAATAAGAGAATCGGAGCAATAGTTGACGAGCTGGTTAACAACCCTAACAGACTGTATGACTCCAAACACTTCTGTGATAAATATGACATTGCCAAGTCTTCTCTCAGCGAAGATATCAAGATGATCAATGAGATTTTAGAAGAAAGAGGCAGCGGTCATATCGAAAGTACTCCTGGAGTAGGAGGAGGAATCAGATATATTCCGGGCATATCTAAGGAAAGCGTCGTCCAACTTCAGGAGGAACTGATTGAGAAGCTTGAGGATCCGTCAAGAATTCTCGGCGGAGGCTTCATCTATACATCGGACATCATGTTTGACGGCTACTATGTTCGTAACATGGCAAGATTCATTGCGCAGAAATTCAACAAGCTTGGTGCTGACTATGTTGTAACTGTAGAGACTAAGGGGATTCCTCTTGCGGCACAGGTTGCATCTCTTCTTGACATACCGATGGTCGTTATCAGAAGAGAAGCCAAGTACTCAGAGGGCTCGACTGTCAGCATTAACTACTTCTCGGGTTCCTATGACAGGATTCAGAAGATGTCTATTGCCAAGAGGGCAGTAGAACCCGGCACCAAGGCGGTCATTGTTGATGACTTCATGAGGGGTGGCGGAAGCATTAAGGGAATTGAGGAAATTCTTGCGGAGTTTAATATAGAGACAATCGGCTCTGCAGTAGCAATGGCTTCAAGAGAGCCGGCCAAGAAGAAGATAAGCGATTATATCTCAATACTGTATCTCGACAGCATTGACGAAGAAGGAAAGACCATCAAAATTAGTCCTAATGAAGACCTCTAAACCTTGAAATATAGAGCGTTGGGACTTATAATAAACGAAGAAGAATGAATGGAGATTTGTATGGTAGATTTCTCACAATATAAGAAAGTTCATTGCCTCGGAATCGGCGGTATCGGCCTTAGTGCCGTTGCAGAGATTCTCGCTGACAATGGGCATACGGTAAGCGGAACAGACCTTAACCCTTCAGATATCACAGCTAATCTGGAACGCAAGGGAATGAAGATTTTCTATAGTCATGAGCCAGAGAATGTTGAAGGTGTTGACGCTATTGTCTATTCGGCAGCCGTATCAGATGAAAACCCTGAGGTGGTACGAGCTAAGGAACTTGGTATCCCTCTTTTTTCACGTGCACAGGTGCTGGGAATGCTTATGGACAAGTACCAGAACAGCATTGCAATCTGCGGAACTCATGGCAAGACAACAGTAACTTCCATGACATCTCTGGTGCTCAGGAATGCGAATTACAAGCCAACTATTCTCGTAGGCGGTAATCTTGAGCAGATCAACGGAAACGTAGAGATCGGCAGCAATGAGTACTTCGTTACTGAGGCTTGTGAATACATGGACAGCTTTCTCCAGCTCAGACCGAGCATAGGAGTTATTCTGAATATTGACTCAGACCACCTTGATTATTTCAAGGATATGGATCATATAGTGCAGTCCTTCCGCAGATTTGTTGAACAGATTCCTGAGGGCGGCATCGTAATCGCATACGGAGACAATCCTTTCGTTAAGAACATTCTTAAGGATCACTCCAACAAGATTACATACGGATACAGTGAGAGCAACGATTTCTATGCTGAGAACATTGAGTTCGACGAGAACGGCAATCCGAGCTATGATATCTGCCGCAAAGGCAGAGCAATCTGCAGGATTTCACTTTCAGTACCGGGAGAGCACAACGTACTCAACTCAATGGCGGCCTTCGTAACGGCTGCTTTCCTCGGAGTTGACTTTGGCATAATCGCACAGACACTCAAGGAATTCAGGGGCACTCACAGACGTTTTGACTTAACGGGTGTTACTGACAAGGGCGTCAAGGTTATCGATGATTACGCACATCATCCGACTGAGATCAAGGCTACTTTGTCGGCAGCAAGGAATGTCAGACACAACAAGCTCTGGCTGGTATTCCAGCCACACACATATACAAGGACCAAAGCGCTCTTCGATGAGTTCGTGGACGCTTTTGACGATGTAGACGTTCTGATTCTTACAGACATCTATGCTGCAAGAGAGAAGGATGTTTACGACATGTCCACATACAAGCTGTACAACGCAATGAAGGCTAAGTATCCTGACAGGAGGATAATCTATGTCAAGGACTTCGAGGACATTGCAAACTACATTACCAAGTTCGCTGAGAAGGACGACATCGCAATGACGATGGGCGCAGGCGACGTTTACAAAGTGGGTAAACTGCTCCTCAAATAGCAGTTAAAAAATAAAAATTTAAGGAACACGCAGGAGGCAAAAATGGTAGGCGAAGCATTTTCTAACATGAAGCTTTTCACATGTAATTCTCATCCGGAGCTGGCTGAGGAGATAGCAAAGGATCTTGGTATAAGTCTGGGAAAAGCAACAGTAACCAAATTCAGTGACGGCGAGATTAGCGTAAGCATCTGGGAGTCGGTACGTGGTAAGGACGTATTTGTAGTTCAGTCAACCAATGACCCGGTTAATGACAATCTTATGGAGCTCCTTATTATGACAGACGCTCTCAAGAGAGCATCAGCTAAGAGCGTAACAGCAGTTATGCCTTACTATGGTTATGCAAGACAGGATAGAAAAGCAAAGGCCAGAGATCCGATCACATCAAAGCTGGTAGCTAACATGATCGTTGCAGCAGGCATCGACAGAGTTATTACTATGGATCTTCACGCACCACAGGAGCAGGGCTACTTTGATATTCCTGTAGACCACATGCTCGGACAGAAGATACTCACAGAGTACTTCCAGAATAAGGCACTCGAGGATGTAGTTGTTGTTTCACCTGACCACGGTTCAGTAACAAGAGCAAGAAACATGGCAAAGCCTCTTAATGTTCCTATCGCAATTATAGATAAGAGAAGACCTGAGCCTAACAAGAGCGAGATCATGAACATCATCGGAGATATCAAGGATAAAAACTGCATCATCCTCGACGATATGATCGATACAGCAGGAACTATCTGCAACGCAGCTAAGGCTCTTAAGGATCTTGGTGCTAAGAACGTTTATGCTGCAGCAACACACGCTGTACTTTCCGGACCTGCTATCGAGAGAATCGAAGCAAGCCCAATCAAGGAAATGGTTCTGCTTAACACAATAAAGCTTCCTGCAGAGAAGCAGCTCGACAAGATGACAATCCTGTCAGTCGGACACATCTTTGCAGAGACAATCAGCAGAATTTACAAGAACGAACCTGTATCTGTAATGTTTGTATAGAGTAGCGTAATGTATGTAATTATAGGGCTGGGCAATCCCGGCAAGGAGTATGAGAATACAAGACACAATATGGGCTTCAAAGCCATTGATGCTTTGGCAGACAAGGCGGGCATCGAGGTCAGGAAATCCAGATTTCATTCGCTCCTTGGACAAGGGCGAATAGCAGGTGAGAAGGTTTTACTTGTTAAGCCGCAGACCTATATGAACAGAAGCGGTATAGCAGCTCGTGAATGTGCGATGTACTACGACGTTCCAAGAGAGAATGTCATAGTAATATATGACGATATCGACCTGCCTGTTACTGCAATAAGAATACGCAAATCCGGAGGTCCGGGAACTCACAATGGAATGAAATCCGTTGTTCAGGAGCTCGGCATCACTGACTTTCCAAGAATCAGGATAGGTGTCGGTGCAGCCAAGGAGAATGAGGACCTTGTAAACAGGGTTATCGGTAAGGTGCCTAAGGACGAGCAGGCTTTGCTCAGGGAATCTGCCGAGAAGACTGCGGATGCAATTATTGATATCATTGCTGCCGGTATCGACAATGCAATGAATAAGCACAACTATACACCACCTAAGAAGAAGAAAGAGGTTGCAGAGACAGCAACGGAATCGGAGTCGGATGGTAAGTAATTACACAGGCATCAGCGGTAGCAGGATAGCACTTCTTGCTGCCGCTGAACTTAAGAATAAGGGAAAGGCTGTTATAGTGGTCTCTACAAGTCGTGTTGCTGAACGACTTGCGGATGACCTCGCTTTTTTTGTGCCCGGTGCAGAGATTATCGTACTGCCTGAAGACGAGAAAAGCCTTGTTGTATATGAGGCAAGAAACAGAGAAAACCAGATCTGCAGATTAAGAGGTATCAGTGCACTTGTTAAGAAGTTAAGCAAAGATGACGGTGGCATATATAAGAAGCCTGTCGCAATTGTTGCACCTGCAAGTGCCGCTCTGAGACCTACTATCAGCAGAGACAGATATATATTGAATACCACAGACATTACTGTGGGAATGAGAATTGAGCCTGATGAGCTTAAGCGCAGGCTTGTTGCCGGCGGCTATCAGCATAGCATTGTTACTGAGGGTGCCGGTGAATTTTCAGGAAGGGGAGGAATACTGGATGTATTCTCTCCAAGCTTTGCCAATCCAATCAGAATAGAATTCTTCGATGATGAAATCGACTCGATAAGATTCTATAATTCAGAAACTCAGCGCTCCATCGAGAATATTCAGTCCGTTACCATCGGACCGGCGGCAGAGTATATCCCGACAGCTGATGAGCTTGCTTTGGCAATCGAGAGCATAGATGACGGCATGCTCAAGGAGGTCTTTGAGCAGAAGTCGGATGTGCAGATATATGCTGACTATCTCGAGCTGTTCGATGTTGAGACTCACTTCCTGTGGGATATGATGGACGAGGGCATACGTATCGTATGCGATCCTGCAAGAGTAATGGAGTCGATTCCTGAGTATCAGAGCAAGGAGGACTTTGCGAAGATATATGAGGGCGATTGCTCAATCTACACGCCTTTCCCTGAGAAGGTGCAGGGCCTGAACAGGCTTGACAGAATATATAATGTCAAGAGCAGACAGGTTGCGGCCTTCAACGGTCAGATAGACCTCTTTGCAAGAGAAATGGCGTCGATGCTCAAGTCCGGATTTCATATCACTATCGTATGTTCGTCTCAGGACAGAATCGACAGTATCAAAGAATATCTGGAAATCGCGGATGTCATCGGAAATATTTCATACAGAATCGGTTCTCTCAGCGGGGGACTTGTATTTGACGATGAGAAAATCTGCTACATTACAGAGGAAGACATTTTCCCTCGCATGCGCAAGAAGCCTGCAAGACGCAGGAAGCCGTCGTCGGAGGAAATCAGCTTCTCGGATCTCCATAATGGAGATTATGTTGTACATGAAATTCACGGTATCGGTAGATTCGAAGGCATCAAGCCTATGACTGCCGATGGCGTTACAAGAGACTACCTTGTAATAAGATACGCAGGTTCTGATGTTCTGTATATACCTACAGAGCAGCTGGACATTATTCAGAAATATATAGGAAGCGGCGGAAGTGCGCCTAATCTGTCCAGGCTTTCGGGAGGAAGCTGGCGCAGGACAAGAGAGCGTGCCAGAAAGGCTGTTATGGAGATCGCTGAGGATCTCGTAAAGCTGTATGCCGAAAGAGAATCCTGTGGCGGCTATGCGTTCCCTGAAGATGGTGCATGGCAAAGCGAATTCGAAGCAGACTTCCCATATACCGAGACTTATGATCAGCTTCGTGCAATCGAAGAGATCAAAGAAGATATGCAGCAGCCGATTCCTATGGACAGGCTCCTGTGCGGAGACGTAGGATACGGTAAGACTGAAGTTGCTGCAAGAGCTATTTTCAAATGCATTGCTGATGGCAAGCAGGCGGCTATTCTTGCGCCGACAACACTTCTTGTCAACCAGCATTATCACAGCCTGAAGGAGAGATTTGCCAACTTCCCGTTTGAGATCGATGAGCTGTCAAGATTCAGAACTCCGGCGGAGCAGGCTGATGTAATCAGAGGACTTGCCGACGGAAGCATCGACCTTGTTATAGGAACTCACAGACTGCTGTCGAACGATATCACCTTCAAGGATTTCGGGCTTCTCGTCATTGACGAAGAGCAACGCTTTGGTGTTCAGCACAAGGAGAAAATAAAGAAGCTTCGCAGCAATGTCGACGTACTGACCTTGTCGGCAACGCCGATTCCAAGAACGCTGAACATGTCGCTTACCGGAGTCAAGAATATAAGCACTATTGCTGAACCGCCGAGCGACAGGTATCCTGTGCAGACATTTGTAACTCCTTATGATGAGAAGCTCCTTAAGAGTGTCATTGAGAAGGAAATGGCAAGAGGCGGACAGGTCTTTGTTGTAAAAAACAGAATAACAGGAATAAACACGATTGCCGCTACGATAGAACGTCTTGTTCCGGAGGCCAGAGTGGCTACGGGACACGGACGGATGAGCGAGGAGGCTCTTGAGAATACCATGCTTGATTTCGTGGAGGGCAATACCGATGTACTTGTTGCTACTACGATAATCGAAAACGGAATAGATATACCGAATGCCAATACCATAGTTATTATGAATGCGGACAAGCTCGGACTTGCTCAGCTGTATCAGCTGAGAGGAAGAGTAGGAAGATCGTCACGCATCGCTTATGCTTATCTGATGTATCAGCCTCAGAAGGTTCTGACTGAGCTTGCTGCCCAGAGACTTACGGCTATCAGAGAGTTCACGGAGTTCGGCTCCGGCTTCAAAATCGCAATGAGAGACCTTGAGATGAGAGGTGCAGGCAATATCCTCGGAGAAGCGCAAAGCGGACACATTGAGGGTATAGGCTACGAGCTTTACTGCAAGGAAATCGATGCGGCCGTAAGAAGACTCAGAGGTGAGCAGGTACCGGAGACAAGAGCTGAGATCACGATCGATATCAAGACACAGGCATCGATTCCTGCAAGCTATATCACTGATGAATCATTGAGGCTCCAGGCATACAAGAAAATCGCATGCATCAACTCTCAGGATGATGCCGATGAACTCTATGATGAATTTGTTGACAGATACGGAGATGTGCCGGACGAAACCCTCAATCTCATCAGAGTGGCAGAGATAAGATCGCATGCTGAAGCAGTAGGAGTCGAGCTGATCGCACAGCGAGGAGACAGGATCAACCTGAAGTTTGCTGAGACGAATAATGTCGACGCATACATGCTGATTCTGGCCAAAGAGGAGGTAGGTGACACTCTCACAATAATGAGCGGAGTAAGACCTAGCCTTAGCCTGTACACCGGCAGGATACTGCCTATGACCAAGCTGGTTGCTCTTATGAGGGCTCTCAGAAACGCCCACGAATCTTCACAAGAAATACAAAATCAAGTATAATAATAACTTGGTTAGTAAAGGAGAAGACTATGCTTTTTAAAAACATCGGATTAATCAACGAGAATTTTGAATATCAGGGGAATATGTTTGTCGGCACAGAAGGCGACAAGATCACATATATATCAGACGAGCTGCCTGAAGACACTGAAAAGTACGGTGAAGTCTACGACGGAAGCAAGAAGGTTCTCATGTCAGGTTTCTATAATGCGCATGCTCATTCGACTATGGCGCTGATGAGAGGCTACGGCGAGAACATGCCTCTGGACAGATGGCTGAACGAGCTCGTATTTCCTTTCGAGGATCAGCTTTATAACAAAGGCGTTTACTGGGGCACACTGCTGAGCATGGCTGAGTCTGCAAGATTCGGTATCGTTTCGACAAGCGATATGTACTTCTTTACAGATGCCATGGTAAGAGCGATTACGGTATCGGGGCTTAAATCTAATCTGTCGCGTTCCATCTCTCATTTTGGTGGCCCTGTTGAAGAGTGCGCCGGATACAAGGAATCAATTGATGCAATTAAGATGTACGACGGATGGGCTGACGGAAGAATTATTATTGAGGCTTCTGCTCATTCGGAATATACAACAACTGAGGAGATGATAAGAGCTATCGCAGAGCTCGCCAAGAAGTATGATACAAGAGTTCACGTTCATGTATCGGAGACTGAGAAGGAAGTAAGGGAGTGCATCGAAAGACACGGTAAATCGCCTGTTAAGTACCTCGCAGATTGCGGGCTTTTCGATCAGCCTGCAAATGCAGCTCACTGTGTATGGGTCGATGACGAGGACATTGCAATTCTCAAGGAAAAAGGCGTCAGTGTTTCGTCCAATCCTATCAGCAATCTCAAGCTGGCAAGCGGAATATGCAGAGTCAGCGATCTGTACGATGCAGGAATCAACGTTGCAATCGGAACTGACAGTGTATGCAGCAACAACAGCCTTAACTTCTTCGAAGAGATGAAGCTGCTTGCTCTTCTGGGCAAATTCAAGACCGGTGATGCCTCCGCAATGACACCAAAGCAGGTGCTTTACAGTGCGACAAGAGGCGGAGCTTTGGCACAGGGCAGGGAGGACTGCGGACTGGTTAAGGAAGGCTTTAAGGCAGACCTTATAGTAGTGGATATGAACCAGCCTAATATGCAGCCTGTCTTCAACGTTCTTAACAATCTGGTATATTCCGCAGATGGCAAGGATGTACTGATGACAATGGTAGACGGTAAGGTTATTTACCGCGAAGGAGAATATACAACTATAGATATTGAAGAATGCATGTCAGAAACCAACAAGGCCAAGGACAAGATGCTGGCAGCAGTAAGAGCAGGAGAGAAAGCATAATTGAGTGATTTAAAAGATATAAAACCTAATGAAGAAAAACTTCTGAACAGCGAAGCGGCAGGTTCACGTATGGTCAAGGGTGCAACCATCCTTGCAGTCTGCGGAATCATATGCAAAGTGCTTGGCGCTGTTTTCCGTATTCCTCTGACTAATCTCATTGGAGCGGAGGGAATGTCGTATTACGGAGTCGTATATCCGATCTATTCCTTATTCCTTATTCTGTCCACGGCAGGCTTCCCGGTTGCTATTTCAAGAATGGTTTCCGGAAGAATTGCTTTGGGCGACTACAAGAACGCACACAGAACCTTTAAGATCTCTATGTATCTTATGCTTGCGATAGGTGCGGTATCATTTATTATCTGCTTCTTCGGAGCCGGTGCTTTTGCCAAAGCGGTAGGAAACCCGGGCGCTGCTATGTCTCTTAGAGCTATTTCCCCGGCGCTTCTGTTTGCGCCTGTTGTAGCTTCGCTCAGAGGATACTTCCAGGGACAGCAGAATATGACACCGACAGGTGTATCACAGGTATTCGAGCAGATGATCAGGGTAGGCGTCGGTCTGACTCTCTCGTTTGTTCTTGTTAAATACAGCCTTGAGTACGCATCCGCAGGAGCTACTTTCGGAGCCTCGGCAGGTCTTATGCTTGCTCTGGTTGTTCTTGCTGTAATTTATTCAAAAGGCAAGGCCGAGAGGGCTGCAAAAATACAGGCTTCGGATACAGAAGAGGAAGACAGGGGTTCACTTATCAAGGAACTGATCAATATAGCAATTCCTATCACGATCGGATCTTCAATCATGCCGCTTATGATGATAATTGACTCCTTCGTCATTATGAACAGACTGCAGGCAACAGGATGGAGTCTTGCAATGTCCAAGACCTTGTACGGACTCATCAGCGGATATTGCGATCCGCTCGTGAATTTCCCTGTTGTATTTATAGATGCAATTTCCATAAGCCTTCTTCCGGCTGTTACTGCAGCGTTCACACTGCATAACAAGGAAGACCTTAATAAAAATGTGCAGGCCGGCATCAAGACGATGATGGTCGTTGCGTATCCTTGCGCAATAGGACTTATCGTTTTGGCCAGACCTATACTTTACATGCTGTATCCGACCCAGCTCGAAGAAGCTGAGCTGGCAGTTCACAGCCTGCAGATTTTCTCAATAGGTATCATTACCCTTGGAACTATGAGAACCTTCTCAAGTTCACTGCAGGGGGTGGGTAGGATGTATCTGCCTGTTTGCAATCTCTTCATCGGAGCGCTTGCCAAAATCGTTATATCTTACACGCTCGTGGGAATCCCGGCGCTCAACATCAACGGTGCTGCTATAGGAAGCGTTTCGGCATATCTGATCGCTGCTTTGCTCAACTTCAGAGCACTGAGAAAATACGCGGATGTCAGAATCGATGTAGCCGGCACCTTCGTAAAGCCTCTTATTGCATCCGGCATTATGGGAATTGTTACATATGCTGTATACAGACTGCTCAACAACTCAATGGGACACTCGGCAGTAGCAGTTCTTATCTCAATGATGGTTGCTGTTCTCGTGTATTTTGTTCTTGTGTTCAAGACAGGTACGATCAACAGAGAGGATGCAAAGCTCATCCCTAAGGGAGATCTGCTTATGAAGCTTGCTGAGAAAGCTCATTTAATCAAATAACTTAGACAATTTTGCCCAATTATCACTGCATTATTATTAAATTACGTACATAGTACAAATCTTTGACAAATTATTGACTTTATAATTCAATCAATGTAAAATGCTGTCGATTGGGCGTTTGTTTAGGGAGGTTACGATATGAATAAGGCTGAATTAGTAACTAAGGTTGCAGATAATACCAACTTCAAGAAGAAGGACGTTGAAGCAACCCTCGATGCAGTTCTGGAAGTAATTCAGGAATCTCTTGTATCGGGCGAAAGTGTAAAGCTGATTGGCTTCGGAACTTTTGAGACAAGAAGCAGAAAGGCAAGAATGGGAAGAAACCCTCAGAAACCTGAGAACCTCATTTCAATACCGGCAAGCAAAGCACCTGTATTCAAAGCAGGAAAGTCACTCAAGGACGCAGTTAATAAGTAGTAGACTTAAGAAAAGACAGGCAGCATTTTACTACCTGTCTTTTTATTATCTAAATTCAATTGTTATAGAAAGTGAAGAAAATATGAGACTGGATAAATACCTCAAGAATTCAAGAATAATCAAAAGGCGTACCGTTGCCAAGGAAGCTTGCGAGCAGGGCAGGGTTGCTGTGAACGGACGTGTAGCAAAGCCGGGCCTCGAGCTCAAGCTCGGAGATGAGATATGCATAAGCTTTGGGAATAGCGTACTCGACGTTCGCGTTGTTTCTCTGACGGAAAATGTTCGCAAGGATGATGCGCAGAATCTCTATGAGGTCATCAATAAGGATTAGTGCTTAATTGCCTTGATCACTGTCCTGTCCACTACAAGTATGAGCAGGGTCATAACAGGTATCGCAACGAGCTCTTTAACGGCTCTGGACGCAAGAAGAACCTTGAATCCTTTTCCTATTATAAATGTAAGCCAGAATGTGTTGAGCAGAAGATTGCAGATTATGCATACCAGCACGCTGGCTGTCAGCGCTCTCCATACAGTAATTTCATGTCTATGTAATACCCATCCGAAGATAAGACCTGTCAGCAAAGCGGTTGCCGTGAATCCCGGGAAGAAAGCTCCTGTAGGAAACACGAAGGCGCCAATCAGATCTCCGATGGCATATCCGACGCCTGCCCAAAGCGGTCCGTACAAAATCGCCAAAATAACTATCGGAAGGAAGCCAAAACCGATTCTCAGGAACGATACATTGATGGATACGAGCTTGGAAAGCACAATCTCTAGTGCGATCATCAGGCCCATAATTACGATTTTTTCGGTGCTTATATTCCTTTTCTTCATAATAAAAACCCTCCCAAAGCAAGTAATTGCAAGGAAATAACGAATACGCATAACTGCAACATACTTTCTTTTAAGAAGGATCTGATCCGAATCTTGTTATGTGCAGTAGCGGATGCAATACCAAATCGCAACTTTAAGTAGTTTTCGTTCCCGGGCAACATCCCATCCCAGGGACACTTAACGCTTGATATTTACTCTACGAAACGGATTATAACATATTATATATTTGCCATCAAAACAATATTACTTTCTTCGAAGCGGGAGGGGATATGTAGATTATTTGCGGATGATATTTTTCCACGGGCTGCATTAACATATATGTGATAAGAGATAAGGAGGTTATCACATGAGAGTGAATGTCAGACCTATATACAATGAAGGCGACAGAGTTAAGCCGAGAATGATTACAATAATAAGTGCGGCTAAGGTGGCGAGGGTTCGAATTGACGATATAGAGCTTATCGAGAAGGATGGGAGGATACTTCATATAGTAACTGCCGACAGAGACTATTGCGTATATGAATCTATGAAGACAATTGACGCCATGCTGCAGGACGAAAACTTTTTCAGACCGATTAAGGGCCTTATAGTCAACTTTGACCATGTTCGGGATATAGATAACGGATATGTTAATTTCGAATCCGGGCAGAGTGTGGTGCTCGGACATAACAACATCTGCAGGACCAGAAATGAGTTCAGAAAGTATCTTATGAGCTATCCTCCGTACGAAGCTGAATACGAAGAATTAAGGCTCGCAGAGAGCCCAAAATAAAATATAAAAAAATCTCAAAAAACATTAAAAAAGATGTTGACAAGGCCCTATAGCTTAGCTATAATAATGAAGCTGTCGCTGAAAAGCGCAAGCCACGCAGAAGACAGCAGAACCTTGAAAACTTCATAGCGTAGAACTGGTCTTAATGGATGAAAACATCCAAAATACAAAGACTGAGATACAAGAGACAACAAATGTAAATTTGTAGTCCCTTCAATTTCTTAACACACA
>JAGHUV010000042.1 GCA_018064665.1 Candidatus Crickella caballi
AGGCCGCTTTCATCTCTTCCGATGTTTGCTTTTCTATAAGCAGCCGCATCTCATCATCCGATGCAGCTTCAATATTCAAACGAGCTGTTGAAATCATTATCCTCACCTCATAGATTTTGATTTGTCACTCTGGCAATAGTTCTGTAGTCTCAACCTATGCCCGAGACAAGAGGACTACTGTCTCCACATGATTTGTCCAAGGGAACATATCGACCGGTGTCGCCTCTTCAAATCTGTACCCGTTGCTTTCAAGGTATTTAATGTCCCTTGCCAAGGTTCCCGGGTCGCAGGATACATAAACGATGCGTTTAGGCTCAGCGGTAACTACTGCATTGAGCAGGGCTTCATCACATCCGGCACGTGGAGGATCGACTATTGCAACATCTGCTTTGCTCAGCCTGATTTCCGGCTCGCGCTCTACGATCTCATTAACCTCATTATATTTATACAGCTTACCAATGCCCATCATGCCCGGCAGCTCTTCCTCGGCCTTACCGCAGATGTATCTCGTATTGATGATACCGTTGATGACTGAGTTGCGGTTGGCATCAAGTACCGCAGGCTTGACTGATTCGATACCTATCACTGACTTAGCCTTGTCTGCTGCGAATATTCCGATCGTCCCCACTCCGCAGTACAAATCCAGCAAAGTCTCATCGCCTGTGAGACCGGCGTACTCGATTGCTTTGCTGTAGAGCTTGACCATCTGCTCAGGATTTACCTGATAGAATGACTGTGGCGATATCTCAAACTGCAGATCCTTGCCATCTGCACTTGTTATTTTCTCAATTATTGTCGGTTTGCCGGCTACAGTTCTGCATTTTCCGTTGCATATAACATTAAGCGACTCCAATGAGTATGTCATATCGGTGCTGAAGTGATCGCCTGATTCGTCAGTGTAGTCGTACCCCACATTATAGACCTGCTCATCAAGGAGCTCAGCCAGACGCTCGATGCCGGGAATTTCCTTTCTGTCGGACTCAAGCACTACCATAATTTCTCCGGTTGTGAAGGCCGTCTTTACTATCATCTGTTTGATGCAGCCTGCTTTGCCATGAAGGAATTCCCTAAGTGCAGCTGCACATGCCATCGCAGGCTCGCTCTGCAGCATGCAGTCCTCTACGTCAATAACATAGTGGCTCCTGTTCTTAAGAAAGCCGACTTCACCATGCGGGCCTACTGCGAAGGTGGCCTTGTTCCTGTACCCTTCGAGCGTATTCGCTCCTATTATCTCTCTGACCGTCGGCTCTTCGATTCCACCAAGACGGGTCAGCTTGCTTCTTATCTGTGTCTCCTTGAGTTTCAGCTGGGCATCGTAATCCATTTCCTGAAGCGAACAGCCTCCACAGCTGCCGAAATACGGGCACACGGCTTCCATTCTGTCAGGCGACGGCTCAACTATCTCGACGAGCTCAGCCTCAGCAATATTCTTCTTGACCTTGCTTACGCGCACCGTTGCTGTATCGCCCGGGACACCTCCTGCAATAAAAACAGCAAGGCCGTCGCATCTTGCAAAGCCTCTGCCGTCGTTGATAAGATCTTCAATTTTAACTTCTATGATATCATTTACATTCATAGCTACTTACTAAGTTCCTCCGCGATTTGTCTTATCTTGGCAAATCTCTTGTTTACTCCCGGCTTCTTGATTGGCGGATCGAGCATCTCTCCGATGTCCGTAAGGCTCGCCGCAGGATTTTCAAGTCTGAGCAACGCTACATCTCTGAGCGGTCCCGGCAGCCAGCTTAAGCCCTCCGCATCATCTATTATTCTTATCCATCGCAGCTGCTCCTCAGACGCCTGAACCACTCTGTCCACATTGGCATTATCACAGTTCGCTCTACGTTGAGCTTCTCCATGTAATTCCTTCTGTATCTTGATGTTCTCGAATTCGAGCATTGCCTCTTCAGCACCCATTATCCCCAGCATATCGCTTATGTATGCCGCGCGCTTAATGTATACTATCGAATCGCTCTTCCTCTTGCTGATGTTCGCCGAGAGATCTACAAAGCTTCCGATGAGCTTCCTAAGGTCAGCCGCATTACGCTCACTTACCAGTACGAACTCCAGATGATAGCTCTTCCTAGGGTCGGAGATAGTGCCGCAGCCCAGGAACATTCCTCTGATATACGCCTTCCTGTCGCATTTGGATTTGACTATCGGATGATAAATTCCATCACTGAAGTAGTCATTTCCCTCACGAACCAGCATCATTCCGGTCTCTCTGAGTATCTGTGAGGACTTCTGGTCCGGTCCTATAATCAGGTAGTAACGGTTGTGGCTGGTGCCTCTTCCCGGCACCTGTGAGTCGCCGACTCCAAGCTCGGGATTACTGCCAAAATATTCTTTGATCAGGGTCTTGAAGTGTCTCGCAATGGTCGCGTTCTCCGTAGATGCAACGATACTGAACTTGCCTCCTCCGGCCAGTCTAATGGAACCGGATACCCTGAGGAACCCGGCAATCTCTGCCAGCATGCAGCATTTCTTGGTTATTTTCTTGCGGGCCAGTTCGCCCTTTACATCAGATGAAAACGACATTAATTATCCTTACTTACCTTTGCCCTGAAGATCCAGGTCGCGATGTGAAACCTTAACTCTTATACCGTCTGCCATGAATGCCTTGGCTACCGCGTTGGCAATCGCAACAGATCTGTGATGTCCGCCTGTGCAGCCGAAAGCGATATTCAGATGGTGTTTGCCCTCTTCAATATATCCCGGCATCAGATTCTGCACGAGTGAATGAATTGACTCTACAAAACTCGAAGCCATCTCATCCTTGAAAATATAGTCAACCACCTTCTTGTTGTTTCCGGTCAGCTTCTTAAGGCTCGCTACGTAATACGGATTGGACAGGAATCTGACGTCGAACATAACGTCCGCCTCCGTAGGTACTCCGTACTTGAAGCCAAATGAACTTATATTGATCGCAAAATGCTTCTTTCCATCGCCGTCGAACATGGTTCTCTCGAGTTCTTTGTGAAGTTCCGATGTCTTCAGGTTGGTTGTATCGACAATGTAGTCTGCCTTGGTGCGCACACTCTTGAGCTTTTCCCTCTCCTCGTCAATGACAGCAACCGAAGCAACACCGCCTGTAAGAGGGTGTTTCCTTCTGACCTCGTTGTAGCGCTTAACTATGTCGTGTGAGTTGGCCTCAAGGAATACGACGCTGAGCTCGACCTTCTCGCTCGCTCTGAGCTGCTCAATTACATTCTCCATGTCCTCGAAGAAGTTGCTGCTTCTTACATCTGCAACAAATGCCAGCTTGTCGATCGAATTAGAGAGCTTCTCTGCCATATCGATGAAGTACATGATAAGCATAGGCGGGATATTATCAACGCAATAATACCCGAGGTCCTCAAACCATTCTGCAGTTCTGCTTCTGCCCGCTCCGGACAGCCCTGTAATGATAACGACTTTCATAATTATCTCTCCACCAGATTAACTATTCTCCAGGTCTCGATGCCTGCCGCCAAAGCGAGGGCTACGCTCTTCGCATATCTTCCGACTTTGCCCGGCTTGTGTGCATCGCTTCCTATAATAAAATCAACAGCATATTTCGCAAGGCATCTGAGGTCCTCTGTATCCGGCCTTTTATGCCTTGCATTTATCTCGAGCAGCGTGCCCGTCTCCTCACACGCCTTGCCTATTGCATCCATATCGACATATGCCTTGTCGCCCGGATGTGTAAGCACCTTGATGTCATTGCTGTACAGGGCTCTCAGCACGAGTCCGGTATTATACTGACACATCATCGCCTTGAGCATCTTAGGGCATGGCAGATGGAACACCAGATAATTTGCAAGCATCCTGCAATTAGGCACATAGTGGTAACCCGCATTGATAAAGTCATACAGGCCGATGTTCTCCGGCTTGATATCAATGCCGTTCTTGCTGTTCACAATATCCGCTTCCACCCCAAGATAGACCTTAACATCAGGATACTTTGCCTGAGCTTCTGCTATCTCGGCTCTCATCTTAGGGATCTTCTTCTCATTGAGTCCGTACAAATCGGTCGGACCGTGATCTGTTATCGCCAGCTCAGTCAGACCCTTTTCGTGTGCCGCTCTGACATTGTCGATGATGCGACCCTTGCCATGAAAGTACAGTCCAACTCTCGAATATATGGTGTGCGTATGCAGGTCCTTATTTATTCTGAATTTCTTGATTATTTCTTCCATAATTATAATGCGCAATTGATAAGACGAACCTCTGGTTCGAGTTCAATTCCCGACTTCTCCTTAACAACCTCTCTGACATGTCTCATTACAGAGAGTACATCCTCGCAGCTTGCGTTTCCGACATTTACAACAAAGCCCGTGTGCTTGTCCGAAACCATTGCGTCTCCCACTCTGTAGCCTCTGAGTCCGGCTTCGTCGATGAGTGCCGCCGCATAGCCGCCGACAGGTCTCTTGAAGGTGCTTCCGGCACTTGGATAGTTAACCGGCTGCTTTGAATTTCTCTTCTGCTGAAGCTCGAGCACTCTGACTGTGATCTCCGCCGGATCGTCCTCGCTCAGTCTGAAGCTTGCGCTGAGAACTATCGAGCCGTCCTCCTGTATTGCGCTGTTCCTGTATCCGAAGCCCATCTCCTCATTGCTGCGCTCGAATATCTCGGAGCCATCCGGTGTCATCAGTCTGACCTTCTCTACGATGTCCTTCATCTCACCGCCGTATGCTCCTGCATTCATGAACATTGCTCCGCCTATGCTGCCCGGAATTCCGCTGGCAAATTCAAAGCCGGCAAGCCCCTGCTCGATAAGGAAGCTGCTGACAGCTGACAGCAGCTTTGCGCCGCCTGCCGTTACAAGCAGAGGATCTTCTTCATCGCGTGTTACGCTTTCAAAGTCTCCGCCGAGCTTGATTACGATTCCCGGATATCCTTCATCCGATACTAAGAAGTTCGAGCCGTTACCCACGAGGATATGCTCGGCCTGCTCCTCATTCATAAGCTTAAGAACCGATGCAAGCTCCTCTTCGTTATTCACGATCACCAGGGCTTTGGCCGGTCCTCCGATCTTAAAGGATGTATGGCGAGACATAGGCTCATCTGCGAGCACTCGTTCATCCGGTATTATTGCATTTAATCTATTTATCATCCAAAAGCTCCTTCGCTATCTTTTCTTTCAACTCTTCGAGGTCTTCTTCTCTCTGTGCCTCTTCGCGCTCCTCTTCAGCCTCATTCTCCTTGATCTCCTCAAGGATCTCCTCCTGCACCGTATTCGTTTTCTTAAATTTGGAAAGGAAGTTCTTCTCGTTTACTTTGACCTTCTCGAGGTCTACCTCATCTGCTCTTATTCCGTACTGATTGAGCGTGAAGTAATCGGAAGTGTGAGTAGCGCGTTCCTTCCTGCGCAGACTTCTCATTGTCAGCTTATCTACATATCTGTAAATCACTGCGAAAACAGGAACTCCGAAGAGCATTCCCATAAATCCGAACAGCGATCCGCTTATAAGAACTGCAACGAGTACCCAGAAGCTGTCTATTCCTATTGCATTTCCGACGATCTTCGGTCCGATGACATTACCGTCAAGCTGCTGAATAATCACTATGATCACAACGAACCACAGTCCCTGAGTCGGATTTTCCAGCATGAGGATAAAGAATGACGGAATTGCTCCGATGAACGGTCCGAAGAAAGGAATTACATTGGTAACTCCTACGATTACGCTGATCATCGGTGCAAATGAGATGCCGCATATCAGCAGCACCACGTATGTAAGGATTCCTATGATGGTGGAATCTATAATTCTTCCTACAATGAAGCCGATAAAGGTCTCATTGATGATATCCGAGAACTCGAAAATGCCGTCCTGAGTCTTGGTCTTGCAGGTTGCCGCGATGAATTTGCGTCCGATTGCGAACAGCCTCTCCTTGTAATTGAGCAGATACACCATAATCAGAATTCCGATGATCATATCTACCACGAAGTTCAGCGCACTCATAACTCCGGAGGAAATCGCAGATGCAACGGTCATCGCATCTCCGCCTATTATGTTCTCCTGCATCCATCTGATAACAGCATCTGTCTCACCCTTGGCAATATTATCTACCCAGGCTGCGAGCATTGGGAATCTGCTGAAATGTACCGACAGCCAGTCCGACAAAGCAGCAAGTCTCTCAGGCATTGTATTCGCAAGCTCGACGCAGCTTGCCACAAACTGAGGAACAATAGCATATATAATCAGCGTTATGATTCCCACAACGAGCACAAGGCTGACTACAGAGGCTACCACTCTGGAAATCGACAGACTTCTGCGTCGGTCTGCCGCAGTCTCCCCGCCGAGCCGAGCGTATAGATTTCTCACTATCCAGTTATATAAAGGACAAAGCAGGAATGCGAAAATAACTCCGATGAAGAACGGCGTTATCGCTTTGATCACCGCATTGATTCCGCTTGTGAGGGTCGCTTTGCTGATCCAGTTATTAAAAACTATCAGAATAGCACCGCACACCAGCATCACTCCTGCAGTTTTCCAGTATGCACTTTCCTTGAATTTCTTAAACATATCTCTTACCTCTTCTCAAGAATATATGTTGTCATATGTCTTCTGCCCCATCTGCAGGACTCTGCATATGAGTCCATCCACAGATCAAGCTTGTCCCCCTTGATTGAAGTTCCGCAGTCATTGGCAACAGCATCGCCATAGCCCTCTATCCAGAACAGGGTTCCATAGCTGTATTTAAAACGGTCTACCGCTACTGTTCCGTAAACACATCTTCCGCCCGAAGCGCCTCTGCAGTTGTTTCCCATCCAGTATGCCGAGCAGTTCGCTGTAAAGGTCCCTTTGATCACATAGGTCCCCTCATGTCCTGTTCTGCTTGTTCCGAGGTGCAGCACATGGTCTACAGGCTCGTCGATCCACTCCTGCAGATCTCTGTTTGTGAGCAGCTCTTTGCCGCTGACGCAATAGGTAGAATATGCGAACACGCCTTTGCCATCGTGTCCCTCGGTCTTCTCCTGCACTCCGGAATCCAGCTTTGGGTCAAGTATAACCAGGCTCTCAGCCTTGACCATCTCTTCCTTGGTTTCAGTCTTGACTGTGATTGCTCCCATCTGTGTGTGCTGTCCCAGTGAAATGAGCTCCTCTGCAGCTTCCTTCTCAGCAAGTGGCATCCAGTAAACAGCACTCCATATGAGCACAAATACAAGTAACACAATAGTTGCTCCGAGCACTCTTCCGTTATTGTCGCTGAGGAAGGCTCTTCCGATTGCGGTCTTGTATTCTTTGCGCGGCTTAGGATACTTCGACTTTGATACCTCAGCCGGAGGAAGCGGTGCCGGTTCTGCGTCCGATGATTCTTCTGCCGGTTCTGCGGCCTCTTCAGCCTCGATTTCTTCGGCAGCTGTCTCGTAATCAAATCCAGGCGCTATCTCATCAGCCGCCTTCTCGAGCTCCTCGCCTTTGGCCTTCATGACCTTTTCTATTTTCTTCTTGGTTTCTTCTCTATCTTTCTTTGACACTTCTATTATCCTACCGGCTCAAGTACATATGCTGTACAGTTTCTGCGTCCCCAGCCTATGCAGGCCGATGTGCTTCCCATCCACAGGTCCACGATGTTTCCTTTGACCGCTCCTCCACAGTCATTGGCAAATGCGTATCCGTAGCCTTCGATCCACATCTCCGAGCGGTAGCTGACGAATCTTGGGTCTACAGCGCAGGTTCCGTAATGGACTCCAAGTCCAAGCGCACCACCCGCACCCGGTCTGGATGTATAGGCTGTGCAGTTCGCAGTGAAAGTCCTTGTTATTCTGTACGTGCCCTTCTGACCGGTGGCCGAGGTTCCAAGCCTCAGTTCTCTGTCCTTCGGCTTGCTTATCCACTCTTTAAGCTTCTTCTCGGTATTAATGCCGGTTCCGTTTACATATGTTGTCGTATAGGTATAGACAGCCTTTCCGTTCTTTCCTTCCTGTATCTGCTGGACTCCTGAGCTCAAAGACGGATCGAGCACCACCTTACTCTCTGCTTTGACCTTCTCCGTCTTCTCCTCTACCCTTGTCTCGATTACATCGGACTGTTCGTTGCTGCCGTTTCTCAGATATGCAAGAACACTCTCTGCCTTTTCAAGTGGCTTCCAGTACACGCCAACCCAGATAATCACGCCTACAAGCATAAGCGCGGTTATACCTATTGTTATGGAATGTCTGTCTTTAAACAAAAGTCTGCCAAGCCTGGTCTTGAACTCTCTGCGCTTCTTAGGATATTTTGAGGTGCTTACCTCTGCCGGCGGAAGCGGGCCCTTACTCTCAAGGATCGCCTCTCCTCTCTCCTCAAACGCCAGCTCCTTCGACTCCTTCTCATAGTCAAAATCCGGTGCGATCTCCTCGGCAGCCTTTTCGATTTTCTCCGCCCTCGCCTCGAGGACTCTTTTAATCTTCTGCCTGGTCTCGTCCCTCTTTAATGCAGACTCGTCAATATTACCTTTTTGATTATTACTTTTTTTCTTCTTATTCTTAGCCATAGTTGTTTTAATCATACCACTTTATGCAGCTTTAATTCAACACGCTACCTGGAGTGTCCGATCTGCAGCTTCACCCCAAGATATACCCGATGCTGTCATTTTAATTGCAACAGTTACAACGGTTTATATTTACAGGCAACAAAAATCCCCGGAACCTGTCCGGGGATTCGTTAGACATTTTTATTATAAAATGTGCTATTTTACTATTTAACAGCGTCCTTGAGAGCCTTACCAGCCTTGAATGCAGGAACCTTGCTTGCTGCGATCTTGATCTCTTCGCCAGTCTGAGGGTTTCTTCCTGTTCTTTCGCCTCTTTCTCTTGTCTCGAAGTTACCGAAACCAAGAACCTGAACCTTTTCGCCCTTTGCGAGAGCCTTAGTGATTTCTCCAAATACTGCTGCTACTGCTGCAGTTGCGTCCTTCTTTGACAGGCCAGCCTCCTGTGCTACTGCTGCGATAAGTTCTGCCTTATTCATTGTAATCTCCTTTCTTTTTTAAATAAAAAAGTACGTTATTATTCTAACTTAAAACACTTGCTATTTCAAGCATTTTGCCAAAGTATGGATAGATTTCTGCTGTGTCCGCTATATTCTCTGAAGCATATTATGCTTTTTCAAATTCCCTTTTGTTACGATACATCTGCATGTCCGCTTCTCGAACAACGTCACCAACAGTCTTATCCCTATATGGGTCGTAAACTGCCATTCCCGAAGCGAAGGACGCTTTACCGTTCTCAGAGGAATCGATTTTC
Organism: Candidatus Crickella caballi; assembly: GCA_018064665.1. Lineage (GTDB taxonomy): Bacteria > Bacillota > Clostridia > Peptostreptococcales > Anaerovoracaceae > Crickella > Crickella caballi. The sequence goes on from JAGHUV010000042.1 coordinate 9,209, forward strand.
ATTGCCGCAGCAACCATTCCCTTCATCTGCGCCATCAGCATATCTCTGTTCTTGTAGTCAATGTCCGTAAGCACTACAACAAACTCGTCCCCACCGATTCTGTAAACAGGACTGTGTGAGAAAACGGAGCATATGATCTTGCAGCAGTTCTTGATATACATATCTCCGACATCGTGCCCGTAGGTGTCGTTCTCCAGCTTAAGATCATTAATATCACACATTACTATTGCGAGCTCATTATTGCTGCTTTCTGTGATTTTTCGGTCGAGCTCTGCCACCTTGTCTGTATATGCAGTAATGTTCTTGACCTGTGTCAAAGCATCGGTGTTGGCAATCCTGATGGTCTCATTGAGCTGATCACCGACTATGGTCGTGTTCTCCTTCATCGCACTGATAAGAGATCTTGCCAGCTCTGAGATGATAAGCGGCTTACTTATGCAGTCATTGGCACCCGCATCCTTGCATTCGATAATCATATTTTCTGATATTTCAGACGTTAGCGCAATTATCGGAATAAGAAGATTTGGTCTCTTATTAGGTATCATCGATCTGATTCTTCTGATTGCCTCAATTCCGTCCATAACAGGCATTGAGCTATCCATCAGAATCGCGTCAAACCACTCGCTGTCTTCAACTATAACGATAGCCTCTGCTCCGTTGGTAGCCTCTGTCACGACAGCCCCCTCTGCTTCGAGGATTTCCTTATTAATCTCTCTTGTCAGGTCATCATCATCCACAAGCAGAATCTTCAGGCCATCAAATGCCATACTCTTGAAGTCTTCTGATGTAGTATCAATATAAAAGTCATCTATCGCATGAACGCCCTTGCAAAATTCCGCCCTACACCTTACAAGACTTCCGAGAAGCTTGTTTGAAAATGCGCCGCATTTTCCTTCAAGTATCATGTCAAAGGCTTCATTAGGATCGTAAGCTTCCTTATATACTCGCTTGGTTGTGAGCGCATCAAAACAATCCGCAACCGATACGATCTGCGCCGAAATCGGAATTCCATCGCCCTTAAGTCCGTACGGATATCCATTGCCATCCCACTTTTCATGATGATATCTGCAGATTTCAGTCGAGGTTTTCAGATAATCCTCACCCCAGCTGCCAAGAAGCATCTCCAGTATCTTGCAACCTTCATCGCAGTGAGTTTTCATCACCTCGAATTCCTCTTCCGTAAGCCGACCCGGCTTGAGCAGTATTGCATCCGGAATCTTAACCTTGCCGATATCGTGAAGAACGCTTACATAGGTAATCATATTCACCCTATACGGAGTCAAACCGTATTCCGGGTGATCCTTCATAACACGATTAGCCAGAATATATGTGTATCTCTTTACTCTCTGTATATGCATGCCACTGTCTGTATCCCTGCTCTCGACAATGGATCCGAGCAAAGTAACGACATTTTCATTAACCTTGGTAAGCTCATGGTTCTTCTGCTTGAGTTCCTCGGTCTGGATCTCTACAAGCTTCTCAACGCCCTCTCTGAAGTCCAGCTCACGCCTGGTCTCTTCATCGACACTATGTATACCGAAGATAAATCCCTGAAGATTTCCCTCGCTGTCTCTGTCTGCAACGAATTTAACCTGGTGATATTCCACCTCACCATCAACGACTGCACGTGCATTTACGAAATAAACGTGTTCCTTCTCAAGATGTCCTACGATTACATTTCGCCTGGTAAGCGCTCTGAAATTTTCCACGTCCTGCACATAGCCGATACGATCCATAAGAAGATCAAGCTTCTTGGTGAAGCGCTTTTCTTCCTTCCATTCAGGTATATGTCTTTCGAGCGCCTCATCACTTCGATACTCTTTAGCTACATCCTCATTCGACTCTGCTGTCAGGCTGACATAGCATACATATTCAAAGTCATTAGCGAGCTCAGACACTACCGCCTTTTGAAGATCCTGTTCCTTACGCTCACGATACTTATCCTCGACATCCTCAAAGCCAATCGCAACATTGACGGGCTCTTCATTCACAGACTCGGATTTGGCTAGGAGCATCTCAGTGTGTCTGTATATGCCATTAAAATTACGCCTAAACAGGATGCGGTGCTCTTTGACATTCCTAAGCAAGTTATACACTGCATCATATTCGGCGTACTTCAGTAATTCTTCTCTGTCATCAACATGAACAAGATTATTGATGAACAGGTCCATTGCTTCCTTAAGGTCGATTGACTGTGCAACAAGCTTGCCTGTATCTCCCTTAATAGTATCGGAAATAGAAATAACCTCGCTGGTTCTATCCTTGAGATTGACATAATACAGTCCCGTAAAGTTTCCAGCCAGGATATTGATTATCTCTAATTGCTTTCTGCTCTGCTGTCGGTCATCCATATATTCGGCCCCTTGTCATTTGTATTAATTTTATAATACCATTTTTCAAGCCAAAAAAGTAAAATATTTATCTCGAGACAGGCTTTTATGGTTATAACAATAACCCACATCTCTTAAAAAACCGCATCTACCAAAAAGTGGCCGAAGCCACTTTAAAAATGCAAGTTTTTCTCTTATATGTGAATGAGCACAAGTCCGAGCAGAATACCAACAAGCGTCATTGCTCCCGGAGCCTTGGACTTCCACATCAGGAACGCTTCCGGCAAAAGCTCTCCGAGTACTACATAGAGCATAGCTCCGCCTGCAAAGCTCAGTGAAAGAGAAAGCCATATCGGGCTGATAAGACCGATCCACAGGCCGATCACCGCACCGATGACGGTTGTTGCTCCGGACATTGCTGTTACGAAAATCGCTCTTCCCTTGGACATTCCGCCGGCTATCAGAGGAACTGATACAGACATTCCCTCAGGAATATTATGCAGGCCGATTACGATTGCGATAATGAATCCTGCGCCACCGACGATCGCGCCTCCATCACCCGCATACGATGCTCCGATTACCATTCCCTCAGGAATATTGTGAAGACCGATTGCACAGGCCATTACTATGCCCGCAATGAAAAGATCCTGCTTTTCGCCGGCATCTGCATGCTTCTTTAAGTGGTCAGCATGAATGAGCTCATCCAGGTCGTCCGCAGTCAGCGGGTGATCAGCATCAATGTGTGCAACCTCCGGGTTTGCGTGATTATCTATAACGATATTAAGAATGTAAATTGCACCATATCCGAGAGCAACGCCGCAGACCACCAGCAGAAGTGGCATTTCGGACGCTGCACCCTCAGGCATAAAGGCCTCGGGGATAAGATCAAACATTACTACCGCGAGCATGATTCCACCCGCAAAAGCCACGAGCAGGCTGACTATTTTGGCAGAGTCGCTCTTCAGTATTGCTCCGACAACACCTCCGACACCCGTGCCACAGATACCTGCAAGCGCAGTAATGATTACTACCCACCAGACGATACTCATGTATTTCTAACTCCTATCATTAATTATCAGCAAATATATGCTGATTCTATTTTCGAAAAAAAATGTCGGTTCTCGAGCCGCCGACTTATCTATGGTACCATAAATGAGTAAAAAATGCTCGTTTAATTTGCTCGCCTGTCCTGTCCTGTTTTTTTCTCCAGCAGCACCAGATCCACGCCCGGTATACCGTTGAACACCGTTGGAACAATATCTGCCTCGCGAAAGCCGAGGCTTGCATACATTTTTCTTGCTGTCCTGTTTCTGGCATTGGTATCGATCCTAAGAACAGTGCAGTCCATATATACGCGCATTGTTTTCTTCGCTTTTATTATAACAAAAAGAGAAACTTTTGTTTAATATTCTATTCTTTAATGGTATCATTATAAGGATATTGTTTCAGAAAAGGAGTTATATTCATGGTAAAGCACATAGTAATGTACTGTCTTCGTGAGGACTGTGACAAGTCCGCGGCAGTAGAAGAGATACGTACCGCACTGGAAGCTCTTGTTGGTGTCGTTCCGGGACTCATTACCATGCAGATCCGTCAGACTACAGGTGGCAAGTATGACTACGTTCTGTATTCAGAATTCGAAAGCGAAGAAGCTCTCACCAATTACAAAACCGATCCTGCGCACCTTGCTGTCAAGCCCATCGTTCACGGGTACATAACAGACAGAGTTGCTGCGGATTATACGGTATAGATCATAGAAAAGGAAATTAACATGAGTACTAAAAAACAAATTCTTAAAAGGCTTATTGTTCCGGGCGACCTCATGTCCGCTCTGGAGAAATGCAGATCCATCATATTCCCCGCAAGCAAATCCGACCTCGTCGAGCTGTGCTACGGTTCCGCTACACTCTCACACTATGAGGTAAGCTATGAGGTGCCGGGCAAGGGAAGAATTGTTGAGGCAGAAGTCGCAAGATGCAAGAACGGACCTTCCGTAAACTTCAAAGAGGAATACATGAGAAGAAGAGATCCTAACTGCATGTATATTGGCGACGCACTTCCTACAGACAAACCGACATTCTCAGAAGCCTGGGGTTATGACTTCTCCAAGCTCAGAGAGGAGACGATGGCCTGGCTGTCCGAGCAGAGACTCGTTGTTATGCCGTTCTCCATCGGAGGAAAAATACACGGGTATGACAGCCTCGTTGTTGCTCCGGCCAACGCCGCATTCTTCGCATATGCGCTTGCTAACATCCAGGACTTTGCAAGCTTTGACGATATAGAGGGCAACTACGAGCCTCGCTCTATCATCTACGTGGCACCGCCATTCAGACATACTCATTTTGGCGGCAAGCAGGCAGTAGTTCACTGCAGATCAGAGAAAATGCACGAGGTATTCTCATACAACCTGTATCCGGGTCCATCAGCCAAGAAGGGAGTTTTCTCAATATTGCTCGACATCGGTGAACAGGAAGGCTGGATCACCAACCATGCTTCGGCAGCACTGCTGGTAACACCTTACGAGAATGAGATCGTATTCATGCACGAGGGTGCATCCGGCGGCGGCAAAAGCGAAATGCTCGAAGAAATACACCGCGAGCCTGATGGCAGAGTTCTCCTCGGTAAGCACTCGATCACAGACGAAATGTTCCACCTCAGCATAGGTGAGACCTGCGAGATCTACCCTATCGCCGATGACATGGTAATGGCTCACAAGGACATGCAGACAGTTCCTAACAAGCTGACTATCACAGATGCTGAAAACGGCTGGTTCCTGCGTGTGGATGGTGACAGATACTACGGTAACATCCCTGCTTACGAGCGTGCCAGCATACATCCGTCAGAGCCTGTCGAATTCTTTAATATCGACGGAACACCGGGTTCGACCTGCCTTATCTGGGAGCACACAATCGAATCCAACGGCAAGCCATGCTCCAACCCGAGAGTAATACTGCCGAGAAACATGATAGAAAACATCGTTCCGGGCGATGAAGCTGTAGTTGTAGACATCAGATCCTTCGGCGTAAGAATGCCGCCGAGCACCAAAGACAATCCTAACTACGGTGTCATGGGAATTGTTCAGATCATCCCGCCATCACTTGCATGGCTATGGAGACTGGTCGCACCACGCGGCTACAAGAACCCATCGATCGCAGACAAAACAGCAGTCAATAAGATGGCTTCCGAAGGCATCGGCTCATACTGGCCTTTCGCAACAGGTCAGAAGATCACTCAGGCCAACATGCTGCTCAAGCAGATCACGGATGCGTCCAAGACTCTGTACATCCTTATTCCGAACCAGTACATCGGAACTTATAAGGTAGGTTTTGCTTCCGAGTGGCTGACAAGAGAATACCTGGCAAGGCGCGGAGGCAGCGTCAAGGCTAACCACCTCGTCAAAGCAAGATGTCCGCTTTTCGGTTATTCTCTCGATGAGATGAAAATCGACGGCCAGTATATCCGTCCAACCTTCCTGAGACCTGAGACTCAGTCCAGACTCGGTACTGAAGGCTATGATGCAGGTGCAAAAATTATCACTGACTTCTTCAAGGAGGAGCTCAAACAGTATCTCGTTCCTGAGCTTGATCCGCTTGGCAAAGAAATCATTGAGCTTTGCCTCAATGATGCACCGATCGAAAAATACGAGGAGCTTACACCTATGTACGGAGTTCGCCGCAGATAAATATCATAAACCTAAGCAAAATACGCTTGACATGCACCCTCTATCTCGGATGCCCGGGAGTGAGGGTGCATGTCATTGTTTCTCTGTTATTCTGGTAAGAGCCAGGAGCTTCGCAATTCTACTTATTGATCGTCCCTATGCTATTGCTCCATTCTATTTCTATTTCTGTTACTCTTACTCGTCGTCATCTTCGTTCTTTTTTAATATTTTGGATGCCTGTGGCAGCTTTACCGGTATCGACAATCCCAAAATCGTTTTTATGATCCATATGCCAAGCAGCAGCACACATATAGGAATAACACAGGTCGTGACGATCATTACTGCGATCTTCTCGGTATAAAGGTTGACCTTATTCTTAACGACTGCTGTGCCGGTTGTAATTTTTTCCTTAACAGTAGACGCCATTCCGCAATATCATCTTCTATCATCTGCTCGGATAACAGCTTACCGGAGGCTTCGGCGCTCTTCACATATGTGGTATTGATCTGATCAGTAACACTCTACGCCTCGCCCCTACAGCGAAGTCAACGCTCCTGCACTTCTTTTCCGCTGATATGCTCAATTGTGATCTCGAACATCTGGACAGCTTTGGCAGAACGTCTGATTTCTTCGTCCACCATATGCTCGTCGGGATAGTATTTCATAGCAAGCTTTTTGAGCGTTTTTATTGTTTCTTCTTCGTTTTCAATCAGACGGCAGCGACCGAAAGCAACCGCGCTTTTTACGTATGGCGCCCAAACCTCGTCCTTCACCTTTTCGGCTCCGACAACAGTGAAGCATATTCTGTCACACCTTTTCAGTGCATCGACCTTATGTCCGCAACGCGATCCGTGGAAATAGATTTTCCCATCTGTATCGTCGTAAATGTAATTTATCGGAATCGCGTAAGGGTACTCGTCATCACCATTCATGGCAAGTATGCCCCTGCGAGCGGTACGGAGCAGTTCTTTTGCATCCTCTGCGCTTATTTCATTTTTCTTTCTTCTTAGTGGTCTGAACATAACTCCCCCCCCATAATTATTCCTTCTTTTCCATAACGCCGGATCCGGCTATATATCGAAAAACGACAAAGCTCCAGCCTTCATGCGTTATTCAAACTTCTCTTTTATACTTAAAGCATCTTTAAATTCAAACTTCTTCTCCAGCAGCTTACTGCATCTTCCGATCAGCCAGCCATTAATGAGAGCGCAGAAGAAAGTACCGAACTTTATTCCTTCAAAAACTCCAAAACCGAAGAATACGAATGACATTGTTATCGCAATAAGGCAGCTGCTGCAGTCATATATCGTTTTAACTACATGGATATTTTTATTTGTTTTTTCAGCAATTTCTTTCACAACCAATTCATAAGCCTCAGGCGTAATATATGTATGAAATATGAAAGATACGCCAAGCGCGGATACAGTTATGCCAAGTATGTAGAAAATTATTCTCAGAGACATAATGGATTCCGGAACCAGCCCTATTATTTTCATGATGACATCAAGAATATTTCCATATATAAATGCCGTTACAAAAGAAAACAGGTACTTGATCTTACATCTCATCATTGTGATCGAAAGAATAATGATCAGCAACGCCTGAAGGCAATATTCAGCCATACCAAAAGTGAACCAGCTGAAATACTGCGAAATTTTTAAATGTATCAGGTATGCAGGGGCTACTACCATTGACAGGCCGAAATCTGCATATTCCGTCAATGCTACGCCCAGCGCTAATGTAGTTAAGCCAACAAGATATGCCAGCTCCGTGTAAAATGTCTTTTTCATTCAATAATCCTTTCGATATACAGAATAAACGTATTTTCAGTCTGTCGCTGATACCATTATTACAATATATCTGTTCGATGTTTTATGGTGCTATCTTAATATCCACGTCTCCCCGGTTGGTGAGATAAAGATCCCACCCTGAATCGTTTTAATGATTTCACCATTAGAGTTTCGAATAACAGTTTCTTCTCGATAGTCAGGATCTTCAATCCATTTTGAAAATACCCATTCATTATCCTTCCTAAATATGAAGGACTCTGTTTCGCCCATTTGGAAAGATACTTTTTTCGGCCAGATTACTTCAAATTCATCCTCTGTTCCCTGTCTGGTTATCATCAAAGGGTCACCTTTCAGAAGCAGATTATAACAATCTCGCACCTCCGACAATGGCACTTCCACATGAAGAGAAATATTTTGAAAATCATCACCGCAGTCAAACACCTGTATGATCTGCTTATTGAAATCGACGAGCATAAGATAGATGATTCCATCGATCTGTGTTGGTCTGCCAAAATACTGGTTTTCGCTTAAAATAATAGGCTCGACTAATTTCCCATCAGGGTGATGGACAAATATCAATCTATTGCTTTTGAACGACCCTTCATTATTATAGACTTCCTCTGCCTCATACAAATCCCCACATGAATAATCTGTACCGCAATACCAGTCACTATTCTCTGCCAGAGGCTCTATATATGCAATTCCATTTGTGTCGATAATCTTCATCATCCCTCCGAGAATTCTGCTTCAACTATCAAATTATAAACATTTTTTTACAAAGCGTGCATTACTTTTTCAAATCTAAAATCCAGTTCAGTAAACAGTAGATCTAAATATCCACGTGACTCCTCGATATGCACTATCCATTTGCAAAGGCTTCAGTACTACATCTGTTCTGCTCATCTTAGCAACCTCCTTAATATCTGCCGGTATAATAAAAACCCGGCGATGCTAAACCATCCAACCGGGCTCACCCGACACCTTATCTGATAGGCGGCCTGCAGATCCATCTGTATCTACTATCCCCTGTGCTACGGCACACTATCCTCCGGTGACCATTATCTGCTAACATTATAAAACAATTGTAATATGAAAACAAATCGCAGCAGCGGATTCTGCCGTTGGTCCTGGAAATCTGTGGGACTTCCCGTACAAGACCGCAAAGGGCAGTGAAGCATGTTTGCACCATGGTTTGAAAAGCTATATAAGATATTTGGTTTCCCATTCTTCGTCTCGATATGGAGAGAATTTCTCAATTTGGCAGCCATGGCATAAATCCTCTGCTACCTCTTCAATTATGTCAAATAATTCAAGGTTATCCTTCCACTTGCTATCAATAGCATCAAATCCTACCCAGGCACCAACGATATTTCCTGTGACAGCTCCGGTCGAATCACTATCCCCATCATGATTTACAGCAGCAATTATAGCCTTTGAAAAATCGTTTTCATATCTGATGCTGCAATAAACTGCTATGGCCAGGGTTTCCTCTGCTACCCAGCCCTCACCTATTATCTTTATGTTTGTTGAATCATCATCTCCATTTTCTGATAGTTCTATCGCAAGATCAATGATACTTACAAGCTCATCAATATGCTCATCACCAGGCCAAAGCTTTGCGATGGTATTCCTTGCTTCAATTACTATATCCTTTATACAAGCATAGTCGTTTTTAAAGTAAACAATTCTGCGAATAATATGTGCCAATACCGCCGCCGGGAGCCACCCAAGTGAATGTCCGTGAGTAATCGCTGCAATTTGCGCCGCTTCCTTGTCCATTCTCTCTATTTCGATTCTGCTAAAGGCAATGCCGACAGGAGCAACACGCATTACTCCTCCGCAACCTTTACTGTCATTAAGATGCGCTTCGATATAATCCTCGTGAGTCTCTTTATTTCCAAGCGAGGTCATACATGTTATTCCCGGTGCTCTTTGACTAAATAGTTCAGGTACGTCAAGCAGCCATGAACAGCTCTGCTCTTTGAGCATAAAAGGTTCTGTGCGAACCCTGTATTTTTCAGTTTGCGTTTTATACCAGTCTTTATATGCAAGATTGACATAAAATGACGGGTTTGCGCCTATTCCCTTTGTGTGCATTCTGGTATCGGCGAAAAGCAGACCTGTTGCGGTGAAAAGCATCACCTGCAGCGCCACCTATTATGCAGCCCTTGATCGCATCCAGATTTTTTTCTATTTCCTTCATAGTAAAACGCTCCTCTTACATCATAATAACATGCATAGCACAATCTTATCTGATCCTTCTCGTTTATCTTATTAATCTAATAAAAAACTGTATCAGCGCACCTATCAACAATCCGGCGAAAGAAATGACCAGATACCAAACGGAGTATATGAGCGCAGATTCATTATAATAGATGAAAATGGAGGGAATAAATATAACAGATACCAAAACAGGATATACATACCTGACTTTTTTCTTTGATACACTGCCCATAATTATCGCAAGAATAAAGGTTGCGGCTATAGTCAAAAGCACCAGTCCCATAGTATCAGTAGGTCCCGCTGTCAATGGAAATACATAAAACAAGAGCATTTGTACTGTTAATACTGCAATTTCTTTCGAATACTTTCTCATTCTAAACGTCTCCATAAAGTCTTATTTGCTGGTCTGATTGTATCATAAAAGCGACAGTCTTTAGCTTATTCCCTTTTCGTGTATGAGCCATCAACGCCTCTCCTAAAGCGCCGTCACCTCTTTTCCACTGATATGCTCAATTTCAATCTCGAACATCTGAACGGCCTTTGCTGAACGCTCGGCTTCTTCATCCACCATATGTTCATCGGGATAGTATTTCATTGCAAAACGCTTGAGCGTTTCTATTCTTTCTCTATATTGTTCATCTATCTATATTGCTACATCAGCTGTTGCTCGTTAATGAACAGTTTGAATTCAAGCCCGAGAGTTTCTGCGGCCTTCTTGCACAGCAGCATTCTCTTCATAAATATTTCGAAGTATTCGCTGATTCTGCTGATATGTGTATCTACAGTAAGCTTCAGTTTGATGAGAGTACGCTCGTTATTGATTTTCAATTCAGACTTCTCTGCCGAGTAGTTGACTCTGTCGTGAATATCAAAACTAGGTATGTCGGTATTTCTGACTCTGTTTCTTCGAACGTCAGACTTGTCTGCAAGAATGAGGGCAGCGGCAACAGGGCTTACAGGTACACCATTTCCTTCATCATGATTGCCGATTGCCGTAACAATTTCTGCAGTTTCCTCTGCAGAGAAGCCAAGATTGTCCAGGATACGGAAGGCCATTACTGCACCGCTTTGACTGTGATCTTCTCTGTTAACCAGATTGCCTATGTCGTGAAGGTAGGCAGCAATTTTGCCAATTTCAACAGTTCTCTCCGAGAACCCAAGAGTCTCGAGAATGTATCCTGTTCTCTCGGCCACAATGCCTACATGAGCAAAGCTGTGTTCTGTGAATCCCAGGGCAGTCAGCGATGCGTCTGCTTTTGCAATATATGTGTTGATTGTTTCGTTTTTCTTGATTTCTTCAAAATTCATTTTGATTCTCCATGAATAGATTTTTTATCAATTACAATATACACCATTAAAAGCCCTTCATAAAATCATATGATAGGATATTTTACGTAAATTCTGCGAATGCCATAAATATATCTCCCTGTTTCTGAGTAATAGAAAAGCCCATGCGTTATTGCCCAGGCATGTAATCAAAATGAGGGTGCTCAAGTGAACACCCTCATGCAAAATTAATAACTCTATTTGATCGTGCTACTGAGTTTTGTCCTGGTCCAAGCTCCGTAATATTTCGTCGAATTTGCAGTCTTGTAAGCACGTACCTTTACATAGTATTTCTTACCCTTCTTGAGCCTCTTGATTGTCTTGGACTGCTTTGTAGTTGTTGTGTATTTCCACTTGGATGTGCCCTTCTGCTTATAGGCGATCTGGTACCTTGAGCCACCCTTGGCAGAAGGACTGCTGCTCATCTTTACCGTCAGCTTTTTCTTGCCTGCGGTAAGCGTTGAAAGCTTTGCTGCTGCAGGATTGATCTTAAAGTTCAGGGTCACTTTGTCTGTATAGTAGTTTCCCTTGAATTCCACCTTCGCGACGGCTTTTCCCACTGCCTTATTTTTTGAATATCTTACAGTATATTCTGATGCATTAATCAGTATTCCATCCGCATTGCGCGCAGTCACTGTCGGCTTTATGTCTTTACCTGTATAGATGTAAGGCTTTGATGAAATAGCGCATGTTGCCTTTGCAGGAAGAATATTAAATGTCAGGTCATCTATACTTCCTGAATAGTTACCTTTGAAGTATATAGATACCTTTGCTTCTCCAGCGTCAACATTATCATCATAGTAAACCCTATAGTCAGTCCCTTCTGTAAGCTCCTGCTCTCCCAGCTTGACTATCGGACTCTGTTTCAAAGCTTTCCCCGTATATGTGAGGTCCTCAATTCCGCTGATTGTTACATCGTCCTTCTCAAGTTGCTTCCTTGACATTGTTATTTTCAGTGTCTTCTCACCGTAGCATGTCTTTGGATCAGCGGATTTTACTGTCAGCTCGTATATACCGGGTTCTGTAATTATGAGCTTGTCATAGGTGATATCATCAAAAGACAGTGATTTACTAAGCGGCTCTACAGTGTGTTCCATTCCGTCATATATGAAGTTCAGGCCGGCAAATTCCACATCAGTAAGATTTAATGGTGCATGAACAACAACTCTTTCTATGCTCGTCGGATCGGATGCTCCCTCCCCGAACTGAACAGTGTCATAATGATCCAGGTTGCAGACATATACATCTTTAAGTGATTCACACCACTCAAAGGCATCGCTTCCAACGCTTTCAAGTACCGGTGAGAAATATATTTCTTTTAAATTCTGACAGTCCCTAAAAGCATACATTCCGATTTTCTTAAGTCCCGGCGACATATCAGCTGAAGTCAAAGCGGAACAGTTTTCAAAGCATCCCTGTCCTATGCTCTCAATGCTCTCCGGAAGTCTGATTTCAGCAAGTGATGTACATCCGCTGAAAGCATCATTGCCAAGCTCTTCTACATTTTCCGGAATGGTCACGTCTTTTAGACTCTGGCAGTCCATGAAAGCTGCGCCGCCTATTATCTTGACGCTGTCCGGAAGATCAATTGCTGAAAGTTTGCTGCAGCCATAAAACATGCTGCCACCCATGACCTCAAGGCCCTCCGGGAGCTTAACATCTTCAAGGCTTGTGCAGTTAAAGAAAATACCTTCTTCAATTGTTTTTACATTAGCCATCAGCAAAGCTTCACGCAGTTTAGTGCACTTATTGAAAGCATAAGGGCCTATTACCTCAACACTATCCGGAACTGCTATTGATGCAAGATTACTGCAGTCGCTGAAGGCACCCCCTCCTATAGTCTCAAGTCCTTGCGGAAGACTTATTTCTTCAAGTGATATACAGCCGCTGAAAGCATTTGGGCAGATATCTTTCAGGTTTTTTGATAATTCAACCTCTTGCAGCTTTTCGCATCCGCTAAAAGCGTCTCCTTCTATGACCGTGACACTATCGGGTAATAAAACAATATCGAGGCTTGTACATCCTGAAAATGCTTTTTCACGTATACTCTCGAGACCCAGGCCCAGACCTACATCATACAATGCGATGCAGTTCTGGAAAGTTCCATCTTCCAGTATTTTAACGCCGTCCGGAATATTGATCTTCTTAAGGAAGGAGCAGTCTTTAAATGCGCATTTTCCTATTTCTATAAGACTGTCAGGCAGTTTTACTTCCTTAATATCCGGATTACCGCTAAAAGCCTTTCCTTTAATTGCGATTACCGGTTTGCCGTTGATCTCTGCCGGTACAGTTACTCTTTCTGCTGTTCCGGTATATTTGTCTATTGTGATACTGTTTTCTGATTCAGTATACTCAAAGTTGCCGTCCTCTGTTGTCTCCGCATAGGCTGTTGTAATGCACAAGCCCGTACATAAGATCAGCATCAATATCATTAATACAATATTGCGTTTCTTCATTTACCTTCTCTCCTATTAAT
>JAGHUV010000006.1 GCA_018064665.1 Candidatus Crickella caballi
CAAGGAGTGCACTGATATGACACACCTAATCAATTATTTAACCAATCAATCAATTAAATGCTCTTTTGGCAGGCCTGTTTCGGTGTGCACAAAATCATGTAATTAGCCGTAGGATGATAACGTCCTGCGGTTTTTTGTTATTCCAAAGCAAGGAGGTAAGTATAATGCGAAAGAAACTATTAAGCATTATTCTCAGCCTGGCAATGGTGCTGACCATGATTCCTATGATGGGAAGCGTGGCATTTGCAGCTGAAAGCGAGGATAATGCAACGTACAAGATATCCGTAAGGCAGCCTGTAGTCGGACAGGCTGTTCCACAAGACTTTTATTCAGTGTCCTGTGCGTCATCTGCTCCTGCAATCGCGCTGAGTGATGATACATGCCTGCGCGCAAAATCCGGCAGTATCAGCAGCCCTATGCGACCGGGTGATAAATTCAGTTATGATCAGGAAGTATTGTTCCATACTGCAATCTCTGCTACGGGAGGCGAAAGGTTTACAGGAAACGAAACCTTATCCATAAACGGAAAACCGGTTCCGGTTGTTTTTTCCGAGAACAAGGAGGTCATGTATATTAAAGGGAATGATGAAGCCTTCTCTTTAGGCGTTCTGAAGAGAACTCCTGTCAGCGACATTTATCTCACTGGTTATAAGCCGGTAAAGATGGGAACAACGCCTGCTGAATTGTCAGTCGATGAGACAGCCGATCCCGGGCACGTCTATTCAGGGAGAGGCTATTACATTGATAATGTGATGCATAAAAATGAAGCAAGTAGCTTCGAGGACGGCAAAGATTACTGGATGCATATTCGACTTGAGGCATCTTACGATTATTCATTCGAGAACATTACTTCTGAAAACATTCATATAGCGGGATATGATATGCCCGCAGAGGGGTTTGACATTTTCGCAGCTAACGGATCGGCTTCAACCTACCCTTCATACATCGAAATCAATCTTCCGGCTCAGAGAGCACAGAAGAACATCTATGAGTTCACGATCCCTGAGCCGAAGGAAGGCGCTCTTCCGGGACAGGCCACACTGGAAGCCAATGATGACATCTCATATGAAGGTATTGACTGGTATAAGTCGAAATACGAATGGTCTGAAGCTGTAAAAATGAAAGAGGGAGAAAAATTTGAAGCAGGCTATGACTATTACGCACAGCCTAAATACAGCTGGAAGGGCGAAGAACTTGCTCCGGGCTCATACACAATAAAGGTTAATGGTGACACATATAACGGAGAATATTGCAGTTTTAGTCATCTGTCTAGAGAAATTGACCTTAAGATAACAGTGGCTGAACCTAAGGTCGGCAATACTCCTGCCCAGACCTTCAGTGCAAACAGTGCAGACATCCCGATTTCCAATCAGGTATGCTGGTGGTATTTCTTACCGAACGCTCCTTCCACAGATGGTGCTCAGCTAATGGAATCAACCGATAAGTTTGCGCTCGGATGCTGCTATGCATTTGTTCCGAGCTTCAACTACGATCTTGATATTTATGACATCAACAGAATCTACGTTAACGGCGTTGAGATGTCAGAAGTCTTCATGATGTTCGGGCCGCTTGCAAAGCAAACACAGGCAATAAAGAACGTAAATGCAGCATACTCCAAGGTTTACGGGTCAGCCTTCACACTGAAGCCTACATC
>JAGHUV010000041.1 GCA_018064665.1 Candidatus Crickella caballi
TGACGAACAAGGCATTCGCGACTTAATTAAAGAATACGCAGAATTCAGCGGATATGAAGCTGATGAAGCAGCTGACGGCATGAGTGCTATCGGCATGGTCAAGCTCAATGATTACGATCTCATCATCATGGACATTATGATGCCAAAGCTGGACGGTTTCAGTGCAGTGAAAGAGATTCAGAAAATCAAGAACATCCCTGTCATCGTTCTTTCTGCCAGAGGCGAAGAATATGACAAGCTGCACGGCTTTGATCTCGGTATTGACGATTATGTAGTTAAGCCTTTCAGTCCTAAGGAACTTATGGCCAGAGTTAACGCAGTTCTTGCACGCACCGACACGAACAGCAAGCCAGCTGCATCCGTCGAGAAGTATGAAGGTCTTGAAGTGAACTTTACCGCAAGATCCGTTTCTGTTGACGGCACACGCATTGAGCTGACTCCTAAGGAATATGACCTTCTTTTCTATATGATTCAGAACAAGAATATTGCTCTGTCCAGAGATAAGCTCCTCTCGGATATCTGGGGCTATGATTTCTTCGGAGACGACAGAACAATTGACACCCATGTTAAGAATCTCAGGAACAATCTCGGACCTTACAGGAAGTTCATCGTTACCCTAAGAGGTATAGGCTACAAGTTTGAGTACGAGAACTAAGCAGGTATTATAAAATTGGCAACCACACCTTATAAGACACCTTATGAATACAGAAAGCCGATGGATCGAAGCAGCATCAAGTTCACAACAATGCTGTCCTTCGTTATTTTTGCTGTATTTATCGTGTCGATTATCTGGGGCCTTGGTACCTTCTTTATCGACAGATACTATGCTTCAATGAGAACGCAGGAAGCAATGCGACTTGCAAGCTCTATTGAAACACAGTTCAAGCAAAACCCTCGAAGCTTTAATGATTATGCGACTCAGGTGGCCGTCAGCGGCGGAGTATATATTCGCGTAGATTCACCGAACGGTTCACTCATCTTTGACGGCACCAACACATTAAGAGATTCCGGCAATTTTGCTTCTGATATTAGCATGATTTCCGAGCAGCTTCGCAAGTCTCCTGACATCGCTGTGACTCGAATTCAGAAGAGCACAACTCAGGAAGGCAACTCAAGACTCATCTATGCAACCTACATCGAGTCTGTGTACAGCATAAACACGCTTTACATAATTGCGCCCCTGTATCCGGACCAGGTTACGATCTCAATCGTAAAGAACATGCTGGTATATATTTCTATCATCGTTCTTATTATTGCGGCTCTGCTTGCATATTACCTGTCACACAGGCTGGCGGGACCTATAGAGAATATCACCAAGTCAGCAGGAGAGCTTTCCAAGGGCAACTACGATGTCAAGTTTGACGGGGCCGGATTTACCGAGACCAAGGAACTCGCCAAGACTCTTAACAAAGCTTCCTACGAAATGGAGAAAACCGAGTTTTACCAGCGCGAGATCATAGCCAATGTTTCGCACGATCTCAGAACTCCGCTCACTATGATTCGTTCATATGCAGAGAAAATCATCGATATTTCCGGAGATAATCCCGAGAAGAGAAACTCCGATCTTCATATCATCATATCCGAGACAGAGAGACTGAATCGACTCGTAAGCGAGATGATGACGATCTCCAATCTCCAGTCCAACAATGTTGAGCTTCACAAGGAATATTTCGACGTTGTTGCCGCAGCCGAAGAGGTATATGACAGCTTTGAAGTGCTGAACGACGAAGGCTACGAGCTTCACTTCCACCCGTGCAAGTCTGCTTATGTCTATGGAGATAAAACCCGTATCATGCAGGTAATGAGCAACTTCATCTCCAACGCCGTAAAGTATTCGGGTGACAACAAGTACGTCGATGTACAGCTCAAACGTCTGTCCTCCAAGAAGGTCGTATTCCACTGTGTCGATCACGGGGTCGGCATACCTAAGGAAGACCAGCAGCATGTATGGGACAGATATTACAGGACCTCTGCCAATCACGAAAGAGACATCGAAGGAACCGGTCTCGGCCTTTCGATCGTTAAGGGAATTCTCAATCTTCACAATGCAAACTTCGGTGTAGTCAGTGAAGAGGGCAAAGGCTCGGATTTCTGGTTCGAGCTTGAAATCGCCAAGAAGCCGACCGACAAGGAACTTCGAAATAAAAGCAAGAGCGACCCTGAGTACGATAACGACGTCGTAGTATTTGATAATTAGCGAGGTAATCATGGCCAAGAAAGCTAAAACAGTATATATGTGTACAGAATGCGGCAACGAATATCCCTCCTGGCAGGGACAGTGTTCATATTGCGGCAGCTGGAACACCATAGTCGAGCACAAGGTGAGCGACATTGCAGATCCGGCCACCGACGACAGGCGCAGAACGGGTACAGTAGGAAAACCGGTAAAGCTTTCCGGCGTAGGAACCGCTAATTATGCACGTATGGATTCCGGAATCGGTGAGCTGAACAGAGTTCTGGGTGGTGGCATCGTTCTCGGATCCCTTACTCTCGAATCAGGAGAACCGGGTATCGGTAAATCTATAATTATTATTGAGGCAGCAAACAAAATTGCTGAGAAAAACGGAACTGTACTTTATGTCAGTGGAGAAGAATCGGAAGAACAGGTCAAGCTGAGAGCCGACAGAGTATGCGGCAATGTCAGCGACAATCTCCTGATATATCCGGAAACCAATATTGAAGGAATCATCGGCACTTGTGATGAGATCAAGCCTTGCTTCCTTATCGTCGACTCTATACAGACTATGTATTCATCATCAGTTGATTCAGTCGCAGGCGCTGTAACACAGATAAGAGCCTGCTCCAATCTTCTGATCAAGTTTGCCAAGACCAACAACGTTCCTGTATTCATCGTTGCGCACGTAACCAAGTCAGGCGAACTTGCAGGACCTAAAACGATCGAGCACATGGTGGATTGCGTGCTCAACTTCACAGGCGAAAGAGACCGCGACCTTCGTATACTTCGTTCCTTCAAGAACCGTTTTGGAACAACGGATGAGATCGGAGCTTTCAGGATGGGAGCAGATGGAATGACTGAAGTCAGCGATCTTTCCGACAGCCTTATCGAAAGTACCGCCCTTGAGGAGGGCTCTGTTATCTCCGCAACATATGAGGGAAGCCGGCCTGTTTTCTTTGAGATACAAGCCCTTGCAACGCAGGCAGGCGGCGGCTTTGGCAGAAGGACAGCTATAGGTGTCAACCACAACCGACTCAACATGATACTTGCTGTGCTTGAGAAAAAGACAGGCATCAAGCTTGCCGAGTTCGATGTATATGTAAACATGGTTGGCGGCATGAAATCCGACAATCCTTCAACAGATCTGGCTGTGGCACTTGCTGTCTACAGCTCCTGCAAAGCCAAAGCCTCTAACAGGCGCATCGTTGCAGTAGGAGAAGTCGGCCTCACCGGTAACCTTCGCTCGATACCTAACACTGACAAGATACTTCAGGAGGCTATCCGCCTCGGCTACGATGCAATAATAATGCCTGAAAAAAACGCTGAACATGCTCGCCGCAATCCATCCGCCACCACGTCCATTCGCATCCATGGTGCCGGCAACCTTCGAGATGCGATCAATTTGTATATGGAATAAGAAAGTTAAAGGAGGAGAGTATGAATAAGCAATCAAAAATACTATTAGCACTTATGATGGTTTCCCTTTGCGTATTTTTAATGTGTGCATGCGGAAGTTCTGCATCCGGGACTAAACAGGAGCCAAATGAGCCGGTAGCTCCACAGGATGTCGTCATAGGAGAGTATGAACTGGCAGGTGTGACGTTTGAGGTGTCCGATGACATTGAAAGCTATCTGTCAGCAAGTATCGAAGAGGAGCTCTCCGGAATGTTCGGAGAGGAGCAGCTGTTTATTAACGCAGATAACTCCTTCGAAAGAAAGAGCGGAGATGAAGACATTGATTCCGGCACATGGGAAAAAGGAGAAAACAACACTCTTATCACCACGGGGAAAGGAACAATGGAATTCAGATATGATGAAAAAGGAACCATTCTTGTAGAAAGAGCCAGTGAGGACGATGTAATAAGTTTGGGAAAGGATTTCGCTTTCATCTACAAGAAAAAATAATTTTGCACAAAAGCAACTTTCAACAAATATTAACTGTCTGCCCCAGACAATACAGCAGCAGCTAAGCAACAGAAAAAAAGAACGGGATACGCTCCCGTTCTTTTTTATATATCTGTTCCACTCATTTTTACCGATTCCATAAATCAGTCTGTCTTTATGAATGATCTGTCTGCCAGGTGCCGGAAACGACACATTGCAGATAGGCAGCCTACTTCTCTTCCTGCTCCTTCTTGTATGCAGCAATAACCTTCTCAGCGAGGTTTGGCTGAAGTACATCGTATCTTGAGAACTCAAGAGTGAAGGATCCTCTTGCCTGAGTCATCTGTCTCAGCTTGATAGCATAGTCGAAGAGCTCGCTCTGAGGTGCCTCTGCATGAACAACGATGTTGCTTCCTGCCTGGTCCTGTCCGAGCATTGTTCCTCTGATCGATGCCATTCCGCCGATTACATCACCTACATAGTCAGCAGGTACTGTGATGTCGAGCTTCATGATAGGCTCGAGCAGTACAGGGTTAGCTTCAACGATACCCTTCTTGAATGCCAGTGATGCAGCAATCTTGAATGATACTTCGTTGGAGTCTACTTCGTGGTATGAACCATCGTAGAGAACAGCCTTGATGTTCTGAACCTTGCATCCTGCCAGAGGTCCCTTTTCCATGCACTCGAGAAGTCCCTTCTCAACTGCAGGTACGTAGTTCTTAGGAACGGATCCGCCGAAGAGCTCCTCGCTGAACTCGAGTCCAGGCTCCTGTGATGGGGAGAATCTGATATGTACGTCACCGTACTGTCCTGCACCACCGGACTGCTTCTTGTGCTTACCCTGAACGTCAGATGTACCTCTGATTGTTTCTCTGTAAGCGATCTTCTGAGGAACTGTAACTACGTCTACCTTATATCTATCCTTCAGCTTAGCCTTGATTATGTTAAGCTGCATGTCTCCCTGTCCACCGAGCAGAGTCTGGTGAGTCTCAGCATTTCTCTCGAGTACGAATGTTGGGTCTTCTTCCATGAGCTTGATGAGGCCCTGTGCCATCTTCTCATCTTCATTCTTATCTGCAGCCTCTACAGCTACGAAGAAGCATGGCTTAGGGAAGTTGATCTCAACAACCTCTACCTGCTTTGCCTTGCTGCAAAGAGTATCACCTGTCTTAGTGAACTGGAGCTTTCCGAGAGCAACGAGATCTCCGGCAGCAACGCTATCAGCCATCTCCTGGTTCTTTCCTCTTACGAAGAATACTGAACCGAGCTTCTCAGCCTTCTCTGAACGTGGGTTATATAAATCAGCACCCGGCTTGAGTGTTCCGCTTACAACCTTAGCATATGAAATCTTGCCGAGGAACGGATCTGCCAGAGTCTTGAAGATGTAAAGCACGAGGTCTCCGTTAGGATCGCACTTCAGGTCTCCGTCTTCCTTAGTAGCAGTTACATACTCTTCAGGCTTTGGAACATACTTGCAAAGCGAATCAAGAACGTCCTCAATGCCTTCTCCGGAAACAGCACTCATCTTGAAGATAGGCATAACGTCTCCTGAGTTGATTCCGAGTCCGAGACCCTGAGCAAACTGCTCGTCAGTAAGTCCGCCGTTCTCAAAATATGCTTCCATGAGCTCTTCGTCAGCACTTGCGATAGCCTCTTCAAGAGCATCTCTGTCGTCCAGAGTTACGCAAGCTGAACCGAACTGGCTCTGAATTGCGGAAACAACGTTATCAACGTTGATGTTGTCCTTATCGATCTTGTTGATGATGAAGAATGTAGGTGCGTTGTACTCCTTAACCAGCTCAAAAGCCTTCTCTGTACCAACCTGTACACCTGCGGAAGCGTCTACCATGATTACAGCAGCAGCGCCTGTTGAAAGTGCAGCCTTTGCTTCTCCTGCATAGTCGAAGAATCCCGGTGTGTCGATGAAGTTCAGCTTTGTACCCTTAAACTCAACAGGTACGATAGTCTGGCTGATAGTAAATCCTTTTTCGATCTCCATCTTCTCGTAGTCAGAAACTGTGTTTCCGTCTTCTACCTTACCCAGTCTGCTGATAACCTTTGTGTTCAGCAGGCCTGCTTCAAGGAAGGTTGTCTTACCGCTGCCCTGGTGTCCGAGCAGTACGATGTTACGAATCTTGTCGCTTGTGTAGCCTTTCATGTGTTCCTCCTAGTAATATATTTTCACTTAATTATTTTAGAATTCAGCATTGCCCGGTGTTCTTGGGAACATCTGGACGTCTCTGATATTGCTCATTCCTGTAAGATACATCAGGATTCTGTCAAAGCCCAGACCGTAGCCGGAGTGCTTAACTCCGCCGTACTTACGCAGGTCGAGGTACCATCCGTAGTCCTCTTCGTTGAGTCCCATCTCTTTGATTCTCTCTACCAGCACGTCGTAGCGCTCTTCTCTCTGGCTGCCTCCGATAATCTCGCCGACACCCGGTACCAGCATGTCCATAGCTGCAACAGTCTTGTTGTCCTCGTTGACTCTCATGTAGAAAGCCTTGCAGTCCTTTGGATAGTTGATAACGAAGATAGGCTTCTTGAACACCTGCTCTGTGAGGTAACGCTCGTGCTCTGTCTGAAGCTCAAGTCCCCACTCTACAGGATATTCAAACTTCTGTCCTGACTTCTGCAGTATCTCAACTGCCTCAGTATATGTAATGCGACCGAAGTCGTTATTAACGATATTGTCCAGTCTCTCGAGCAGGCCCTTGTCGATGAACTTGTTGAAGAACTCCATCTCCTTAGGACAGTTCTCCAGAACATAGTTGATGATGTACTTGATCATCTCTTCAGCAATATCCATATTGCCTTCGAGCTCACAGAATGCCATCTCAGGCTCCATCATCCAGAACTCACTTGCATGTCTTGCTGTGTTGGAGTTCTCTGCTCTGAAGGTAGGTCCGAAGGTGTAGATGTTCCTGAATGCCAAAGCCATGATCTCGCCTTCAAGCTGTCCGGATACAGTCAGGTTTGCTTTCTTGCCGAAGAAGTCCTGAGTGTAATCGATGTTGCCCTCTTCATCTCTTGGCAGATTGTCGAGATCCAGAGTTGTTACCTGGAACATCTCGCCTGCGCCCTCGCAGTCACTGCATGTAATTTCAGGTGAGTGTGCATATACAAAGCCCTTCTCCTGGAAGAACTTGTGAATTGCAAATGCAGTTACACTTCTTACTCTGAACACTGCCGAGAAAGTATTGCTTCTTGGTCTGAGATGTGCAATCTCTCTCAGGAACTCCATTGAGTGTCTCTTCTTCTGGAGTGGGTAGTCAGGATCTGAGTCAGCCTCAATTACGATTTCGTTTGCCTTGATCTCGAAAGGCTGCTGTGCCTCAGGTGTAAGCTCGAGTACGCCCACAACCTTAATGCCTGCAGACAGTCTTGCCTTGGCTACCTCTTCGTAGTTGCTGAGCTTGCTTGCTTCGTATACTACCTGTACTGCAGAGAAGTAAGTTCCGTCATTCAGAGAAATGAATCCGAACTGGTTGCTTGCTCTGTTTCCTCTTACCCAGCCTCGTACGGTAATTTCCTTACCTGCATAAGCTTCAGGGTCCTTAAATAATAATCTGATTTCAATATCGTCTTTCATAACAAATTCCCTTTAAAATGAATTGCTCATTAGCCTAAAAATTATATCACAGTATACTTCTTAATGTCATTTATTTTTTATGCTCTTTGCGCCACTTCCTGATCGACTCGTATCTGTCCTTGAATCTCGGCTCGAAGCCCTGATTACCCGGATGATAATACTCCTTGCCTCTTAGCGAATCCGGCAGGCACTCCATGTCTGCGATCTTGTCTTCCGTATCATGCGCATAAATATAGCCCTTGCCGTAACCCTCTTCTTTCATGAGGTTTGTAGGCGCATTTCTGATCTGAAGCGGAACAGGCTCTGCTATCTGTTTGTTGGCATCGGCCGCAGCCTCAAGATAAGCGACCTCCATGGCATTAGACTTTGGTGCCAAAGCGTTATATATTACAGCCTCGGTCAGATGAACCGAGCACTCAGGCATTCCGATCAGGTGGCACGCCTGAAAAGCTGCCACAGAAAGCTCAAGCGCCCTCGGATCGGCAAGTCCGACATCCTCTGCAGCAAATCTCGTTACACGTCTTGCGATATACATAGGGTCTTCTCCCGACTCCAGCATTCTTGCAAGCCAGTAAACAGCTGCATCCGCGTCGGAATTTCTCATAGATTTGTGCAAAGCCGAGATGAGATTGTAGTGCTCCTCACCCTTCTTATCATAGAGCAGAGATTTCTTGGAGGTACACTGCTCAAAATTCTCCGCCGTTACGGTAGTTACCTCGTGTCCATCCTCATCTGTACTTATCGTTCCGTTAAGAATTACCATTTCCAAGGTGGACAGTGCCGTTCTCGCATCTCCGTTTGCAAAGCCCGCCAATGCACTGATAACATCATCGTCGATTCGAATGTCCTGATTGCCGAAGCCCCTCGGATCTTTAATGGCGTTTCTTATAAGCTTCTCTATATTATCCTGAGTGAGCATATGAAGCACGAACACCTTGCATCTCGAAAGAAGCGCCCCGTTTACCTCAAACGAAGGATTCTCTGTAGTTGCTCCGATCAGAACAATGCTTCCCTTCTCAACGAATGGCAGGAACGCATCCTGCTGCGCCTTGTTGAAGCGATGTATCTCGTCTATGAACACTATAGTCTTTGCACCAAGCGAAGCCACTCTGTCCGCCTGCTGCATAACCTCCTTGATCTGCTTGATTCCGCTCGTTACAGCACTGAAGGTTATGAACTGTGCGTCGGTTGTATTTGCGATTATCTGGGCCAGAGTAGTCTTTCCCACTCCCGGAGGACCCCAGAAGATCATCGAGCTTATCTGGTCGCGCTCAATCAAATTACGCAGGACCTTTCCTTCTCCCAGAAGGTGCTCCTGTCCGACATATTCTTCGAGCGTTCTCGGACGCATTCTTGCGGCGAGCGGCTCGTTACTGTTCTCTTGTTCAAAAAGTGAAATCTGACTCATATTATTTCTTCTCTGCAGCAAGTATATGTATAGCTTTAATAGAATTTATTATCTTCATTACGATCTCAGGATTCTCAGGGAAGCATCTGTATACGTCCTCGCCATCCTGTATGTCTATCTGTTTGCCCGGTACGAAAGGCAGTATCGGGAACTTGTGCGGCTTCTGGGAAATGCTGATTCCCGCCTCTTCGGATACAAGCTCAAGGTTTTCTCTGCTGAGCGACAGCCTGCCCGCTCCTATTTCCTTAAACGAATGGCTATTATAATCGAGCTTCTTTATTCTAACATTACAGCTGATGGAGAATTCCTTCTCCTCAATATCCGCCTTCAGCTTGTCCAGAATTTTCCTGCTCCACTCACTAGGGAATTTAATCTCTCTGCCGAGGCCTTTTCTGTTATGAAAAATGCCATAGTCATCCGCAGTCTGCTCATATCCGCAGCAGGCGCATCTCAAAGTGTTCTTAACCTCGGAACCTTCTGCACAAACGGCATTGATGGTGAATTCTTCGCCACATTCAGGACACTGATACAGCACCTTCTCGAGTCCTTCGATATTGTTTGCGCTGTCATATTTTACAAGTGCCGACTCCTGATCCTTGTATGAGTCGAACAGGAGCGCTTCAGCTATAGCCTCTTTGATCTTGTCATCGCCGAGAGTCTTCAGCTCTTCAGCGTCAAAGAGCTTGTATATATCCAGCGTCGTGCGGCCCTTTCGTATTCCCGAGGTCCACTTCGGGTGCACAAAGTACATACCGCTACTGCGTGCAACATATGTGTTTACGCCAAGCTTTCTGACAAGCTTGTAGGTTGCCTCCGGAATCGGTGTCGAAGCGCCATCCTCAGTCATCATGCCCGCCGGATATATAACGAGCACCCCACCCGATTTAACAACATCAAGCATTCTCTTAACATCCTTGATGGAAGTCTGAAACTGCTGCTTCACAATAGGATTCATCCGTCTGAGAGTCGGCTGAATTATTTCAGGCATGGTATTTGCATACGCATTGCTGAGCACAAAGGTTGCCGGTCTGCGACATGCCGCGAGCATGTTTACAGGATCCATCGCACTTTCGTGATTCGCAATGACCACGCATGGGCCCTTCTCATTCTTGAGCTCGTTTCTCAGCTTCTCATTCTTGAAAACAGAGCGCGACAAAACCAGCGCGAGATTATGGAGCGCCGAATATGTTATTGCATTGGGTTTCTTATATGACACTTCTTAATTTCCGTCCTGTTCTGCAAATTCTATATTTACTTAACGCCGAGCAGCGCAGATATTCTGTACGCTCTCTTGACGTGTGCATCAACGTTTTCGATTCTGCTGATATACCACTCATCTGTCAGGTCTTCTTTCAGTCTGTCTGCGATGCTGTCCGGTCTGCGATGTGTAAGAATGTCAAAGGTCTTCTCATTCTTCACATTTCCCTTTATTTTATCGCAGAAGCTCTCCAGCTTCTCGGATTGCTCCTTGATTTCCCTGCCACGGAACTCTCCGCTCAGCTCAAGCCCTCTGTGAACGAAGAACGAAAAGCCGGGAACCTTTAGAATGTTGGTCCTGTAATTCATCTTATATCTTATTGTTCCTGCATACTCATGCTTTGTCTTAATGTTCATATACAGGTCATAATGCCAGAACACATTCTTATAGTCTTCCTGAAGCAGTCTGTGATAATCATGATATTTATCGAACTGCTTGCCTTCCTTAGACCACCATTCATCAACCTCAAGCCAGGCATCCTCAACCTCGTCAAAATCGATAACCCAAGGCTCTCTTTCCTTGAAGCTCTCGTCCGGTCCCTCTACTACGACAAAGGCCTTCATTTCTTCATCGTAAATGAACTGCGTAGCTGTGGCATATTTCTTGATGCCCCATGATCTGGTCATGTTGAAGCATTCCAGCTTCTCTCTGTTTACCTTACGTGCCGCCAATTCCTCAGCACTCGGCGTCTTGTCCTTAGAAAAAAGCCCCATAATACTCCTTTCTGCCTTATCGGCTCTTAAGCGCAATCACCTGTACAACGTTAACGACTACTGTTTATCCTTCATAGTAAGCGGCAGCATGAGAAGAAGCACAACTATCACCGCAAAGGCTGCTGCCCAGATATTTGTGTTAGGAAGGAAGGACGTTGTTCCGTCATTATTGGTAATAAGCTCCGCATTCTTAAGTACAGCAGCTCCTATTGCCGGTCCTATAAGTCCCGGTACGAATACCTGTCCTATGATACGGACACCCTGGAACTGTCCTGCTCGATTTTCCGGAATGTTGTCTCTTATGAGAGCTCCGAAGATAGACATTCCCGTAAGATATCCCGCCATCATCAGAAGCGATCCGATGAACACAGGAATCATAGTTCTTGTGAAATACAGAATAGCGTAGCCTGCAAGAAGCATTCCTCCGCATGGAATAATGCCCGCCATAAAGCCCCTGCTGTCATAAAGCCTTCCGTAGAAGACGGTTATAACTGCAGCCAGCAGAATTGCCGGCGCCATAATCAGCACATAGTTGCTCATCTTTAGCGTCTGCTCATAATAGATAATCAGATAAGGCATG
Source organism: Candidatus Crickella caballi (assembly GCA_018064665.1). GTDB lineage: Bacteria > Bacillota > Clostridia > Peptostreptococcales > Anaerovoracaceae > Crickella > Crickella caballi. Next base: position 11,612 of record JAGHUV010000041.1, read on the forward strand.
AATATCTGAATAGAGATTCCGAATATTGCGAAGTTCAGCAGTCCAAGATAGAGTCTCTTGTTCTCGCGTGCTACCGACGGTCTGAAGCTGTACGCAAGTGTTTCAGCAAAGCCGGCTTCGGCCTTCTTCAGGTCCGAAGCATCCTCGATAATAAACCATCCAAGAACTCCTATCAGGGTCGTTCCGACACCGATAATATAGTAAATCTTTGTCCATGCTTCGGATGTATCCAGGTTGAAGCTCATGAATCCGCCGAAAACGATAAGTATGGCAACAAGCGGCATCATGGAATTTACACCCTCGATCCTGCCTCTGTTGGTCTCATCGCCTCTGTCTGTCAGCCATGCATTGTAAGCTGCATCGTTGGCAGTGGATCCGAAATAGGTCATAACGCAGTCCATAACAATGGTCATCAGCACGCTCTTAATGTATGCAAAGCTGATTATGCTTATTCCCCAGATAATATAGCCGATGCTCATGAAAGCCTTACGCTTTCCGACCTTGTCGGACACGGCTCCCATAATGATAGTTGTGAGCGCTGCAGTCACTGCCGAAGCCATAACCATGGCAGAGATGTCAGCTGCACTTGCGTGAAACATCTTATAGATGAATACGTTGAAGTACATGTTCTCAACTACCCATGCAACCTGGCCCATCAGACCGAAAATCAGCATTGATATCCAGAATTTTCTTCCCAGTTTAGTTTGCATTATATGCTCCTTGTCTTCCCGGTTTAGTCTGCATTATATGCTCCTTGCCAAAGTGATTACTGTGTATCCGCTCTCCTGTTTTTCCTCTCCGGTAGGCTTGAAGCCCTGGCTCTGCCAGAACTTGAGAGCTTCTGTATTCTCCTTAATGCATCCGAGCGAGAGATAGTCATAACCACCTGCTTTCATTGCCGCTCGAACATCGGCGATTATGCCGGAACCGATTCCGCGGCCCTGCATTTCTCCGTCTACCATGAACCATCCGATGAACGCATCATCGCTCTCAGGATATCCGGTTATCAGATCCATTACAGCAACCAGAACATCGTCCTTGTTGTAGAAGCCGACGAAATTCTTGTCGTTCTTCCCTGCACCCTCAGGCACCTCGGAGATGATTTCCGTGAGACTTTCTACAGTCGGCACGGATCTTATTGTCTCATAATACCTGATATTCGATTTGGCCAGTCTGTAAACAGGCGAAATCTCCGACTTGGTCAGTCTCTCTGCTCTGTACTCAGTTGACAGCGCCGCCAGATTGATGGATGACTCTTCGCCCTGTCCTTCTTCGTAATCGATTGCCTGTCTGAACTGTGTTTCGTAAAGCTCTTTGTATGTACCGCCGATTGCAAGAAGCTCCTCATGAGTTCCCTGCTCAGCAATTACTCCATCCTTAACTACAAGAATCTGATCTGCCTGCAGTATTGTCGACAGTCTGTGAGCGATTACCAGCGAGGTCCTGCCCTCCATCATCTGTGCCAAAGCGTCCTGGATGGAATTCTCCGAAATCGAATCGAGTGCGGATGTAGCTTCATCGAGAATAAGTATCTTAGGGTTTTTCAGTATTACACGCGCAAGCGACAATCTCTGCTTCTCTCCTCCGGAGAGCTTAAGACCTCTGTTACCTACCTGTGTATTAAATCCGTCAGGCTGTCCCTGTATGAAATCGTAGATGTTGGCGATTTTGCACGCATCAATTACATCATCCATAGTAGCCTTTTCATTGGCATATTTCAGATTGTCCAGTATGGTGCCGTTGAACAGATAAGTTTCCTGTGTTACAACACCTATGCACTGTCTCAGATACTCAAGGTCAAAGTCTCTGACATCGACACCTGCAATCGTGACTCTTCCCGCATTGACGTCATACAGTCTCGGGATGAGATTAACAACTGTCGATTTGCCGGAGCCGGACGGTCCGACGATGGCATACATTTTGACTCCCGGTACCTCGAAGTTAACATCGGTCAGAATAGGGTTGTCCTCATTGTAGCTGAATGCGACATTCTCATATCTGATAGCTTTGTTATCAACATCAGGCTTCTTGCCGTTTTCCGGCGAGGTGATCGTATTCCTGCGGTCAAAATAATCGAAGATTCTCGTGAACAGCGCCAGCGAGCGGGTAAAGTCGACCGAAACATTCATGAGCGACTCCACCGGACGGTAAAGTCTGTTGATGAGTGCAACTGTAGCTGTAATCGTTCCGACGGTGAGTGTCGGGTCGATGTTCATGATAATGAAGTAGCCGCCTGCAAAGTAAATCAGCAGAGGTCCGAGCTGTGTGAACATTCCCATTACAACTCTGAAAACCTGTCCCGAACGCTGCTCCTTAAGATTCAGATCTGTTACTTCCTTGTTGATAGTTACGAAATCGTCATATTCCTTCTTCTCGCGAGTGAATATCTTGACCAGCATTGAGCCGCTGACGGAGAGCGTCTCGTCTATCTTCTGATTGAGCTCGTCCGATTTGGCCTGACTTTCATTGAGATACTTCCATCTCGTCTTGCCGGCTGAACGTGTCGGAATAACCAGAAGCGGAATAACAACAATGCCTACGATTGCAAGCTGCCAGCTCATTGTGAAGAGCGCAACCAGAGTCGTGACTATTGTTGCTATGTTACTTACGATATTGGAAAGCGTGCCGCTTATAACCGAGCTGACACCGCTTATGTCTGTGTTCATGCGTGTGATGATGTCGCCCTGCTTCTCTGTTGTGAAGAAGGAGTGCGGCATATACTGCAGATGCTTATACATCTGATTGCGCATGTCAAAGATGATGCGTTGAGCTATCCACGCATTGATATAATTCTCAATTACACCAACAAGCTGACTGACCGTCAGTGCTCCAAAGGCTGCAAGCAGAAGCTTGATAAGGAGCTCCATGTTCTTGCCTACAAGCGCTTCATCGACGATCTTTCCTGTGATGATCGATGGAAGCAGACCTACTGTTGCAGAGAGCAGTATCGTAATAAATACGAAAACAAACTGCACCCAATACGGCTTCAGATAGGACATTATCCTTGTCAGCAGCTCTTTGGTTACTTTAGGCATACTCTGCTTCTCCTCTTCAGTGAGGAAATGCACAGGTCCACCCATTCTTCCTCCGGGACCTGCCATATTACTTCTCCAGCTTCTTAATTATTTCTTTTCTTGATTCAGGAAAGATCAGGCTGAGCACTGCCAGTGATGTAATAACGCCAAAGCCTGCGCCGATTCCCTGTGCGGTTCTTCTCTGCTTATCTCTTCTGATAATCTTCTGCATTCTCTTCTCGTTCATGGTTTCACCTCTTTATAAATCTGTGTTGGGGTTAAACTTTTCAAAAATTATCGAGCAGCCCATTCTCTGAGCCACCTTAAAGGCTCTTGGTGTGCGTACCGTCCAGACCGCTTTGCCCACGTCCTTATTCTTAAAGGCCCTCTTCAGACTAGGCATATCCTTATCTGCAAATCTGAATGCAATGAAATCCGGCTTGTTCAATCTGTTATATGGCATCGCAGCAAGAATTGCGCCCTGATATTTAGGCATCTTCATGTCGTGCACCACATAATTCTGAATAAGCTGGCCTCTTGTAAGCTCAGGTCTCTGTCTTTTCAGCTCAAAGACTGCTCTCGGGTCAAAGCTCTCGAGCACGAATTCTCCGTCAAAGCTGTCGAGTCTGTCCGTCACTGCTTTGACGAGCTCCCTGTGGTTTCCTCTGTCGACCTTGAGTTCGATGAGAAGCTGCATAACAGAGCCGTCCTCTCGTCTCACTCCGTCATATACCGCAAGCACCTCATCAAATGTAGGAATGTACTCGTCAGTTCCTTCTAGTCTCAGCTTTCTGAGTTCAGTAAGTGTATAGTCTTCTATCTTTCCGATCACTCCGGTCTCTCTTTCCAGCTCCTCGTCGTGGAAAACGACCAGAGATCCGTCTGCAATCATATGCACGTCAAACTCAGACCCGAAGCCGTTCTCTACTGCTCTTCTGAAAGCAGGCAGCGAATTCTCCGGAATCTGCGGCTTGTCGTGGAATCCTCTATGTGCGTATATCTTGCTTAATTTAGTCTTAGTCATCCATATCCTCAAATGCCTCAAGGCCCTTCTTAGCTTCAGGCGCGGCATCTCCGTGCTTAACGAAAATCATAGTTACAAAGCTGGCTGCAACGAATAATGCTGCATAAGGGAACAGCACCTTATAGCTTACATTTCTCATAAGGAAGCCTGCGAGTACAGGTGTGAGAACCTGTGCTGCCATTGACGCTGTATAGTAATATCCTGTGAATTTTCCGATATCAGAGCCTCTGCACATTTCAACTACCATCGGCAGTGAGTTTACATTGATTGCCGCCCACGCAAAGCCTACGAGCGCAAATACGATGAACATCACAACGTTGATGCTGTTGAAGCTTGTTGTAAGGAAGTATCCGAGCAGGAAGCAGATTGCCAGCATGACAACACCGATCTGAATCGTCTTCTTACGTCCGATTCTCTGTGCAATATTTCCGATAGGGATGTATGAAACGATAGCTCCGGCTGTTGCAATAAGTAAGCAGGTCGAAGCTCCGCCAAGTCCCTGTCCCATAACCTGATCTACATAGGTTGTGAACCAGGTTGTAACTCCGTTGTATCCGATGAACCACAGCGCGATCGACGCAAGCAGGAAGCCGAGACTCTTCTTAACAGGCGCAGGAAGGACTTCATTGCCGCTTCCGTCATCCTCTGCAAGGTTCCACTCAGGATGCTCTGCCTCAAGCGCACGATTCTCCTCGGTCAGCTTTGGCTCGTTTGTAGTAATGACAAGCAGAACGATCGAAACGATCATAATAGCTGCAATAACCAGGAAGAGTGGTCTGTAATTAACATGCTCAACGCCCTGCACCTTGGAGTTCGGATACATAACAGCCGCTACCGCAAGATAAAGAATTCCGCCGACAGCACCCATCAGATTGATGATGGCATTTGCCTTGGAACGCAGTGGCTTTGGCGTAACATCCGGCATCAGAGCTACAGCAGGTGATCTGTAGGTTCCCATTGCAACAAGCAGCAGTCCGAGTACGACTACAAAGCCGACGAGCTTTCCTGTTGAAGGCGCCTGAAAGTAACCGTTATCGAGGCTAGGAAGCACCAGCAATGCTGCAACCGCACAGATCGTGCCGATTACGATATACGGCATTCTCTTGCCAAAGCGTGTATTTGTTCTATCCGAGAGGCTTCCGAAGAACGGGAGCAGGAAGAGCGCCAGCACATTGTCCGCCGCCATGATAGCGCCCGAGAAAGTCTCGTTCAGGTGGAAGGTTTTGGTCAGAATGAGCGGAATTACATTGTCATACATCTGCCAGAAAGCGCAGATAGACAGAAACGCAAGTCCGACCAATACGGTTCGCTTGTTGTTCAGTTTCATACTTTGCTCCTTTTTAATAACGGCTATATATCGAATCGTGTCTAATCTAATAACGACTTGTATCGAATCATATCCAGTTCAATAACAGTCCTTTATAAAATTATGTCCAAGCTAAAATCCCAGTTCTTTAAGCACCTGCGGGAGCTCATAGAAATGATCTATTACTCCCTCAGCATTACTCATAGTACCGAATCCGTATCTTGCCCAGATGCAGGGAACACCCGCTTCATGTGCAGAGTCGCAGTCCTTCTGAATGTCTCCGACGTATACCGAGTGAGGCTCCTTGTTTCTCTCCATTACAAGCCTGATATTCTCGCCCTTGGAGAGGCCTGTGTTGCCCCATTCCTCGATATCGCAGAAGTATTCTCTCATGTTCATTGAATCCAGGAAAGTATCAATGTATCCGGTCTGGCAGTTGCTTACAATTGCCAGCTTATATCCTTCCGATATGAGCTGCTCGAGCGTCTCGCGTTCTCTTTCGAAGAGAGTACCGCCATGCTCTCTGAGATATTCCATCTCCTTGCCCATGCAGCAGTTGAAGATTCTTTCTCTGTCCTCCGGACTCGAATCAGGAAGCAGCTGAAGTGCAATCTGATCCATAGTCAGACCCAGCACAGAATGTATCTCCTCAACAGTGAATTTAGTGTCTTTGCCCAGCTGACGGGCTATCTCAGCACCCCAGGATTCCGCAAGCGCTTCGCCCGCATCCCACAGGGTTCCGTCCAAATCAAAAATAATCATATTCCAATTCCTTTCATACGCATTAAGTATAACCCATATCAGGTATTTTTTGTGGTATTATTTTATTAAAGAGCGGACGTTTAAGTTCGATAAAACACATATTTCAGACAACAGGAGACAATATGGAAGACAAAATCAGGCATTTAAAAGAGATTATCGAAGATAGCAAGAACATCGTATTTTTCGGTGGTGCCGGAGTTTCAACCGAAAGCGGCATTCCTGATTTCCGCAGTGCTGACGGATTATACAATCAGGATCTCGGAAGAGAGGTCTCGCCGGAGGAAATGATTTCTCATACATTCTACGTTCAGCACCCTCTCGATTTCTTTGAATTCTACAGAGACAAGCTTATCTTTCCTGACGTAGAGCCTAACTACTGTCACAAGGCTCTTGCCAAACTTGAGAAGCAGGGCAAGCTTAAGGCTGTTGTTACTCAGAACATAGACGGTCTGCACCAGAAAGCGGGAAGCGAGAATGTATATGAGCTTCACGGATCCGTACTTCGGAACTACTGCGAGAACTGTGGAGCTTTCTATGATATCGATACGATCCTCAGCAGTACAGGCGTGCCTAAGTGTGACAAATGTGGCGGACGTATTAAGCCTGATGTTGTTCTTTACGAAGAGATGCTCGACGACGATGTTGTTAACGGTGCAATCAAAGCCATCGGGAACGCAGATACTCTGATTATCGGAGGAACTACGCTCATCGTATATCCGGCAGCGGGTCTTATCAGATATTTCAGAGGAAAAAATCTCGTGCTGATCAACAAGTCTGTTACACCTGCCGATAACGATGCAGATCTCGTAATTCACGATTCGATCGGAGAGGTCTTCAGGAAGGTTATGGAGATCGACTAGCAATGTGAATACCGGCTCAAAAATGAAAAAGTTCACAGAAAGCAATCTGTTCCTGTGAACTTTTTATATGCAGTCTCATTATATGTAACTTATTTCACTTCCACCACGCATCTAAATGCGCGAAGCCATCTTATAGATATTGTAAATATCTTCGGTATTGAGAACCCTGAAATTACCTATTGTTCTTGCATCCCGGAATGTTACTCCAAGAGCAGCCTTCCTGCATGCCTCATCATCGAACTCAAGTCCGAGACCCTTGATGTCTGTCGGCATTCCTATTGATGCGAAGAACTCTTCGAACTTATCGATAGCCTTGTTAGGATCGGATTCGCCCCATACGCCTTCTCCCAGCTTGGCAAATCTTGAAGGATCTACATCAAGCACGTATCTTGCCCAGCTTGCCCAGATTGCTGCAAGTCCGGCACCGTGCGCTACGTCAAATTCTGCCGAAAGCTCATGCTCTATCTGATGACATGCCCAATCACCCTTGGTATTGTTGCAGGCTGCCATCAATCCGTTATGTGACAGTGAGCCGGCCCACATCAGATTGGCTCTTGCATCATAATTATCCGGCTCAGCAAGTGCTATCGGTGTATATTTGATAACCGTCTTAAGCAAAGTAAATGAAAGCTCGTCTGTGAAGTCAAGCGCATAGCCTTCATGGAAATATCTCTCAAGAGTGTGCATCATGATGTCCGTCGAACCGCAAGCTGTCTGATATTTGCTTACAGTATAAGTAAGTTCAGGATCGAGCATTGCAAAGCTTACACGGCCGTAGTCGGTATTAACTCCGCGCTTGAAAGTAGGGTCGCCCTCATCGTTGGTAATAACAGATGAGTCGCTCATCTCTGAGCCTGTTGCAGACAGAGTAAGGATAACACCGACAGGCAGTGTTCCCTCTACCTTTCTCTTGCCGCAATAGAAGTCCCAGACATCTCCGCCGCTGTAAGCACCGTAGCCGATTGCTTTGGCACTGTCAAGAACAGAACCCCCGCCTACTGCCAGGATATAGTCAATACCCTCCGCTTCAACCAGCTCGATACCCTTGCGAACAAGTGTCACTCTCGGATTAGGTACTACTCCGCCGAGCTCAACGTATTCAATTCCGCTTTCTTCGAGCTTTGCTTCGACTCTGTCGAGCAGACCGCTTTTCTTAACGGAGCCGGTACCGAAATGAACCAGCACTTTGGTAGCGCCGTTTTCTTTAAGCACCTCTCCGACTTTATCTTCAACGCTCTTTCCGAAATAAACATGTGTAGGTGTGAAGTATTCCATAGTTTTCTCCTTATCTGTTATGACCTTCAGTTCCTGATTCATATTGTTCTATCTGATGCCGGTCTTTCTCCTGATGCCTGTAAGCACCTGTGTGACTCTCTCTTCAGCGTACAGCTCAAGCTGCTGTCTGAATGTCACGAGCTGTTTCTTGTGCACGCACAGTTTTTCTGTACAGTTCTGACAGCTCATATATCCGTTGGTGTTCTCCGAAAAGCGTTCCGGATACTTCCATAAAGTTATTTCCCATCGCACCAGCAATGCAACAGATGCACCAAGCAGCGTCCAGGTGTACACCCTCGGCACAAAGAAGAAAGGTGTGAACATCATTGCAAAATCCCAGTTGTATATGCGGCACGCCGTGCAGCACTTATTCTTAAGAAACCACGTCTGAAACGGGCAGAAGAACAGTATACATATGATGTCGCACACAGAATACGCCAGTGCCACAAGCAGCAGCACATCAACGTCTATGAGCTTCAGCTGATACAGACCTCCTATCGCCATATTAAAAATGATCCATACCAGCGCAACGATAAAGCCTGCATGATCGTCTGCTATTACCGCATCCGTACGTCCGGTCGGCTTATAATTGCCGGCGAACATCTTCTGGCAGCCCGGGCTCTCCAGTTTTGATGGAAAAAACCTGAGGATCATCTCTACCATAAACACTATCCAGACTATCCAAAGTAAGAAAGGGGTTTTGTCTTCGACTGTATCGAGCAGCGAGCCCATATCATTCACATGAAAATAGATGACCAGCACCGCGACTGCCAGAAACAGCAGTGACCGGTACAGGAGCTTAATATAGTGAAGTGTCATTACCTTGGTGAGCTTCGGTTTTTTCATACTATCTCCAATAACTCTCTCATATAAAAAAGGGATGCGGATTAACCGCATCCCCATTATACATCTTTTTATTATTAGAAGATATGGAATGTTACAACCAGACCTGCAAATACGATCGATACCATGCTCAGGAGCTTGATAAGGATGTTGATTGATGGGCCGGATGTATCCTTGAACGGATCACCAACAGTGTCTCCGACAACGCCTGCCTTGTGAGCGTCGCTGCCCTTGCCACCGAAGTGTCCTGCTTCGATATACTTCTTAGCATTGTCCCATGCTCCGCCGGAGTTAGCCATGAAGATAGCCAGGAGGAAGCCTGTTGCAGTTGCACCTGCAAGCAGACCGATTACTCCATTATATCCAAGTACAAGACCAACAACGATAGGAGTAACGATAGCCAGAACTGTAGGAGAGATCATCTCGTGGAGTGAAGCCTTTGTGCAGAGGTCTACACACTTTGTGTAGTCAGGATCTGCCTCGCCTTCCATAAGACCCTTGATCTCGTGGAACTGACGACGAACTTCAACTACGATACTCTGTGCAGCCTTGCCTACGGAATCCATAGTCATAGCAGCGAAAATGAATGGCAGGCTGGCACCGATGAAGATACCAACGAGAACTGCCGGGTTCATAACACTCATGTCGAGCTTGATGCTATCTCCGCCAATCTGCTGAACCTTTGATACATAGGAAGCGATCAGAGCCAGTGCAGTCAGAGCTGCGGAACCGATAGCGAATCCCTTACCTGTTGCAGCAGTTGTGTTTCCGAGTGAGTCAAGAGCGTCGGTACGACGTCTTACTTCAGGATCAAGTCCTGCCATCTCAGCGATACCGCCGGCATTGTCAGCGATAGGGCCGTAAGCATCAGTTGCAAGTGTGATTCCGAGTGTTGAAAGCATACCTACAGCAGCAAGTGCAATACCGTAAAGTCCGAGTGCGCCATTGCTGAATCCGCCTGCAAGTCCATAAGCGAGCATTACGCAGATAGCAATGATAACGATAGGTGCAGCAACGGAAACCATTCCGAGTGAAACACCACCGATGATAATAGTAGCAGCACCTGTCTCAGACTGTCCTGCAAGCTTCTGTGTCGGCTTGTATGTATCTGATGTGAAATACTCTGTAAAGAATCCGATCAGTACGCCGGCAATAAGTCCTGCGATAATTGCAAAGTACAGTCCGATGTATTCCATTCCGAATACAAAGTATACGAGTGGGAATGCAATTACAGCGATGGAAATAGCACTTGTGTTAGTTCCTCTTCTCAGAGCCTTGAGCAGTGTAGCCTGATCGATGCTCTCGCCTGTCTTAACCAGGAATGTGCAGAAGATGGAAGCAACAACGCCGATAGCCGCCATTGCCATAGGAATAGCTACTGCGGAAACCTGAAGTGCTGCAGAATTTTCAAATGCGATAACTCCCAGTGCGCATGAAGAAAGGATTGATCCTACATATGACTCGTAAAGGTCAGCACCCATTCCGGCAACGTCACCAACGTTGTCACCTACGTTATCAGCGATAACTGCAGGGTTACGTGGGTCGTCCTCAGGAATTCCTGCCTCAACCTTTCCAACAAGGTCAGCACCTACGTCAGCAGCCTTAGTATAGATACCACCACCTACACGTGCAAAGAGTGCCATTGAAGAAGCACCCATTCCGAATGTCAGCATTGTTGTAGTCAGATCTGACAGATTCAGATGGAATACCATCTTCAGCAGCAGATACCAGATGGAGATGTCGAGAAGTCCGAGACCTACTACAGTAAATCCCATAACGCTTCCTGCGGAGAATGCAACTCTGAGTCCCTTGTTCAGACCTTCCTGACAAGCGTTAGCAGTTCTTGCATTAGCGCGAGTAGCGATATTCATTCCTACGAATCCGGACAGACCCGAGAAGAAACCACCTGTAATAAATGCGAATGGTACGAATGGTGTAAGCAGCTTGAAGAATGCCATGATTGACAGTACAACAAACATACCTACGAAGAAAATGATCAGGATCTTATACTGGCGAGTCAGATAAGCCATAGCTCCTTCTCTGATGCTGCCGGAGAGCTTGATCATTCTTTCATTTCCCTCATCGAACTTGAGAACCTTCTTAGCCTGCAGCAGTGCAAAGCCCAGGGCAAGAATCGATCCGAGAAGGGTGAAAAAAGCAAGATAATTATCCATGTTTCCTCCTTGAATACTATAACGTTTTATAGACCGCCGGTTCTCAGCGGTTTTATAACTTGTTAATTATAACACCTTTTAGTGCTTTGTCAGTATCAAAAACAAAAAATACAAAGATTTTTTGTATTTTTTTCAGCAATTTCAACGCTTTGGGGCATTTCTGTATTAAGAGAAATACAAGAATTGCCCCCATTGTTTCGCTTTTACAGCTTCATAGTCAGTGCTATACGCTGTTTCTTTAAGTCTACCGACAGGACCTTCACCTCGACAATGTCTCCTACAGATACCACCTCGAGAGGATGTTTGATGTATCTGTCTGCCATCTGTGAAATGTGAACAAGTCCGTCCTGATGAACTCCTATGTCTACGAAGGCTCCGAAATCGATAACATTTCTGACTGTGCCCTTGAGTATCATTCCCTCTGTCAGGTCTTCCATCTCAAGTACGTCAGACTTTAATATCGGTGCCGGCATCTCGTCTCTCGGATCTCTTCCCGGTTTCTCAAGCTCCTTTACGATATCTCTCAAAGTAGGCTCTCCGATGCCGAGCTCTGCTGCTGTCTCCTTATAGCTTTTGATACCTGATGCAACTCCGGACATGCCGCCCTTTGCCAGCTTCTCCTTGAGGTCGCCCGCACTGTGTCCCAGCTTGGCAAGCAGCTTCTTGGCTACATCGTAGGACTCAGGATGCACTGCTGTTCCGTCGAGCGGCTCCTTGCCGCCTCTTATTCTCAGGAATCCCGCACATTGCTCGAATGCCTTTGGTCCCAGCTTGGCAACCTTGAGCAGCTCCTTCCTGCTGCCAAAGCTTCCGTTTGCTTCGCGATATTCTACTATATTATTAGCCAGCGTCTTGTTGATGCCCGAAACGTACTGAAGCAGCGATGCCGATGCTGTATTCAGATCTACACCTACAGCATTAACGCAGTCCTCAACTACTGCTGCAAGTGAAGCCTCAAGCTTCTTCTGATTCATGTCGTGCTGATACTGTCCAACGCCGACCGACTTAGGGTCGATCTTGACAAGCTCCGAAAGCGGATCCTGCAGACGTCTTGCCATGGAGGTTGCCGATCTCTGGCCTACATCAAAGTTAGGGAACTCTTCTGTTGCCAGCTTGGAAGCCGAGTAAACGGACGCGCCCGCCTCGTTTACGATGATGTACTGTACTTTGAGACCATTGTCCTTGATCATATCGCAGATGATCTTCTCGGATTCACGACTTGCAGTACCGTTTCCAAGCGAAATGAGATTGATTCCGTATTTCTTTATAAGCTTGAGAACAACAGCAACAGACTCCTCTACTCTGTTCTGCGGCGGTGTCGGATAGATGACTGTGGTATCAAGCACCTTGCCTGTAGGGTCTACTACCGCCAGCTTGCAGCCTGTACGGAACGCAGGGTCCCAGCCCAGTACTGTCATGCCCGCAATCGGCGGCTGCATAAGAAGCTGCCCCAGATTCTCCCCGAATACCTTTATCGCTCCGTCCTCTGCGTTTTCTGTAAGCTCGCTTCGGATCTCATTCTCGATCGAAGGCTTGATAAGTCTCTTGTAAGCGTCCTCTATTGTTGCTCTAAGCACCTCTCCTGTAGCAGGATTGGTCCTTGTAATTATCTTGCCCTGCAGATACGCAATGATTTCGTCTGTCGGAGCCTCGATGCTTACACCGAGAACCTTTTCCTTCTCGCCTCTGTTTACCGCCAGAATTCTGTGGCCCGGCATTTTTCTTACAGGCTCCGAGTAATCATAGTAGGAGCCATAGGTTTTCTTCTCATCGATATCCTCATCCTTGACTGCCGAGACAAGCATGCCTCCTTCAAAGGTCATGCGTCTTACAGCTGCTCTGAACTCTGCCGAATCCGATATCTCTTCGGCAATTATGTCGCAGGCACCTGCGATTGCTGCAGCAGCATCAGCTACCTCAAGCTCAGGGTGCTCTGCATCAGTTCTAACATATTTTGCAGCCTCGTCCTGAAGCGAGCCCTTGATTTCCTGCGCCTTGATCGTCTCTGCCAGAGGCTCGAGCCCCTTTGCCTTGGCGATGGTTGCACGAGTCTTTCTCTTAGGCTTATACGGTCTGTAAATATCCTCGACAGCCACCAGAGTCTCCGCCGCATCGATTGCTTTGCGCAGATCCTCGGTCATTTTGCCCTGCTCCTCGATTGAAGCAATGACTGTCTCCTTACGCTCCTCGAGATTACGCAGGTACCTTAGGCGCTCGTCGAGCGCACGCAGCACCTCGTCATCCAAAGAACCCGTTACCTCTTTGCGGTAACGGGCAATAAATGGTATGGTGTTGCCTTCATCTATAAGCTGTACGGTTGCTGCAACCTGAGACTCGCGAATCCCGAGCTCAGCTGCAATTTTTCCATTTATATTCATTGGGTCCTTCTTTCCGTGTGTTGTGATTAGAACTCGACTGCTTCACTCATCGGTCTTTCAAGAAGCTCCGGATTGGCCATCAGCTTGCGGAAAAGGCGAATTGACTTTGCATAGTAATAACCGTCCGCAAGTCTCTCATCAATAGTGATGCCGATATCTACACAAGGCTTTACCTCGGTCGTTCCGTCTTCCTTAAGAACAGGCTTGTCCTTGATCTCTCCTATGAGTGTAATCATAGAGCATGAGCCCCAGTTGGTCAGGTGATGGTAGCCGCTCTTCATCTTTATGGATCCGAGATTGGATATTACACAGCTTGAATAATACGGGTCAGTCTCAATAAGGCCGGCCGGCACCCAGCCGTGCTTGTCGAGCCACATAACTCCGTGAATCGCTGCCTTGGAAACAAATCTCGGGATTTTGTTGAACACGTCCATGCTCTCTGTAGTGCTGTCAGCCTTGTCCGAGCGGCAGGAGCTTACCTGCTTGTAAATCTTCTCATGAATTGTATCGATAGTATCATCATCGGTAGCGTGCACGAAAGCCAGTGCCTCTGCTCCGTTATCTGCGAAAAGCTTCTTAACAACGAAGGCTGTACTTACTTCATTTCTCTGATAGAAGTTGTCATTGGCGATGAAGCGATTCATCTTAGGTCTGAGCGTGAGCATTTTGATAATGCCTGCGTTGATAATCTGGAAAAGATTGTACTTGTACTCAATGCCCTCGCAGTTTTTCTTCTTCAGATACTCATTGATTGCCGTAAGATCGATTGTCTCACTTATGAAAGCCTCGTTATCACAGCGATTAGGGTAAATGATACCTGTAATATAGTGCAGTGAATCCAGGTCTCTGATAAGCTTTCCGTCTCTGCGGTCACCTATCTGTCTGCCGTCCTTGGCAAATGGGTTCTTCATAACGTTAGTCTCCTCTTTCTATTTGTCCGCTGCTTCCTCTTCGCGCTTCTTGGCTTCTTCTTCCTCAAGAACACGATATGCAACCTTTCCTACAAGAGTCTTAGGAAGCTCCTTGCGGAATTCGATGTCCTTAGGCATAGCATACTTTGCAATATGCTTCTTGGCATAGTCGAGCAGCTCCTCCTTGAGCTTATCATCTGCCTTTACGCCAGCTGCAGGCATTACGAAGACTTTAACTCTCTGCATCTTGTAGCTGTCAGGAACGCCGATGGCGCAGCTCATGTGTACCTTCTCATGTGCGTCGAATATGTTCTCGATCTGTGCCGGATAGATATTGTACCCGGACGATATTATCATTCTCTTGGCTCTGCCGCTGAAGTAGATGAAGCCTTCCTCGTCCATTTTGCCAAGGTCTCCGGTATATATCCAGGTCATTCCGTCCTCGTGAGTTCTGAGTGTTGCCGCAGTCTCCTCCGGCATATCCATATAGTCGATCATTACCGTAGGGCCGGAAAGCAGGATCTCTCCCTCTTCATTGTAAGGAAGCTCTTTGTCTGTGCCCGGCTCAACGATCTTGTAGTATGTATCAGGGAAAGGGATTCCTATACTTCCTTCCTTATACATCTGTGGAGGAGTCAGGCAGCTTGCAGTTACGCATTCTGTTGTGCCGTAGCCCTCACGAACCTGAATAACAGCGCCATGGTCATACAGGAATTTGTCAAATTTCTTCTTGAGCTCGATCGACAGTGAGTCTCCGCCCGAGAAAACGCCCTTGAGGCAGCTCAGGTCCTTGCCCTCCATTGACGGAAGTCTCAGCAGAGCTTCGTAGAGAGTCGGAACACCTGCGATGAAATTGCATCTGTACTTTGTTATCAGCTTTGCATAGCTCTTAGGTGTAAATCTTGGAACAAGGATGCATCTTCCGCCCTGTGAGAGCATGGTGTGAAGACATACTCCGAGGCCAAAGCCGTGGAAAAGCGGCATTGCGGCCAGCATTTTATCTCCCGGACGGAACATAGGATTTGCTGCGATAACCTGCTCCGACAGAGCGTTGAAGTTGAGGTTGGACAGCTCGATACCCTTGGTGGTTCCTGTTGTGCCCCCTGAATAAAGGATAGCAGCAACATCATTCGGCTTGCGTTTAACCTTGTAGTTGTATGCACAGTGTTTTCCGAGCTTCATGAATTCAGGCCACTGGAATACAGGAGCACTGCTTGGGATCTTAGCAATCTTGCGACCCTCTGTAAGCATGTATCCGACCTTGATAGGCTTGGACAAAGCATCTTTAACCCTTGCGATAATTACATTCTGAATCTTGGTATTTGCTCTGATTGCTTCGATCTTGTGATAGAACTGGTCGAGAGTAACCACCATTACACTTCCGGACATGTTGAGATAATTCTCGATTTCTCTCTCAGCTGAAAGCGGATGAACCATGTTGGCTATTGCACCGACTTCGTTGATCGCATAGAGCATGTATATAGCCTGTGGACAGTTCGGCATTGCAATTGTGATTTTGTCATTCTCCCTGATACCGAGAACGCGAAGCGATTTTGCACAGATGTCGATCTGTTCAACCATCTGTTTGTAGGAAATATTCTTTCCCATGAAAGTAAGCGCCGTGTTGTTTGGATATTTCTTAGCTGTATCCGCAACCTTTTCAAAAATCGTTCCATTGAAATATGTCAAGGTCTTAGGCAGGTTTCCGCAGCTTGCGAACCATGGTGTATTAACACCTTCTGGAATCGGGAATACGATATTTCCGTCAGCATCCGTAGTCCATGTATATTTATCCATTGTTATAACTTCTCCTTTTTTCTGAAACATGTCTCACATATGTCAAACATATCTGAATATTATAGCATTATTATTATGTTTAGAGTATAATTTCTCGTGATTTATATAGACAGTATTTCAAAGCACAACGCTTTGAACTATGAGAGGATTTAAGAAATGCTGGAACTTAGAAATATAGCTAAGGAATATCTGACTGGCGCTGAGAAGGTTCATGCCCTCAAGGGAGTGGATCTGGCTTTCCGCGAAAGCGAATTCGTATCCATTCTCGGTCAATCGGGATGCGGCAAGACCACTCTGCTCAACATCATGGGCGGTCTGGATCAATATACAAGCGGCGACCTTATCATCAACGGCGTCAGCACCAAGGAATACAAGGATTCCGACTGGGATGCCTACAGAAACAACTCTATCGGTTTCGTATTCCAGAGCTACAATCTGATACCGCATCAGACGGTTCTTTCCAACGTTGAGCTGGCTCTTACTCTTTCGGGTGTATCCCCTGAAGAGCGCAGGGAGCGTGCCGAAGCCGCTCTTAGAGAAGTCGGACTTGGAGATCAGATGAACAAGAAGCCTGCACAGATGTCAGGCGGACAGATGCAGCGTGTTGCTATCGCTCGTGCGCTTATCAACAACCCGGACATACTTCTTGCCGACGAGCCTACAGGAGCTCTTGACTCCGAGACCTCGGTTCAGATCATGGATCTGATCAGAAGGATCGCACAGGACAGACTCGTTGTAATGGTCACACACAACCCGGATCTCGCCAAAGAGTATTCGACTCGTATCGTAAATCTTTCGGACGGTCGTGTAACAGGCGACAGTGATCCGTATGACCCTTCTGCAGGCACAGACAAATCCAAGCTTGCAGCTGCTGCGACCGGAACAGCTCTTGCTTTCGGTGCCGCTTCGGGCGATGTCCTTGCTTCCGATACCGCATCGGGCATTGATGAAGTTGCGCAGAACGCTGCAGTTGCAAAAGAAGAGCCGGTAGACGGATCAAACCTCTTCAAGAACAAGTCAATGTCATTTAAGACAGCAATGCAGCTGTCACTTAATAACCTTATGACCAAGAAGGCGCGTACTATACTGACCGCCTTTGCCGGAAGCATCGGCATCATAGGTATCGCTTTGATACTTTCGGTTTCCAACGGCTTCCAGCACTACATCGATCAGATGGAGAACGACACGCTGACAAGCTATCCATTGACCATACAGTCAGAGACCGCGGATATGACCTCAATGGTAACCGCTTTTGCTACAGCCGCAGAGGACATCAAGAAGCAGGATGGCGACAAGGTAAAGGAGCAGCAGCTGATGTCTCAGATGTTCGCAAGCGTGGGAAGCAATGACCTTAAGACCTTCAACGAATATGTCAAAGAGAAAGAGCCTACCGAGCTCAGCGGTTGCTTTGATGCGATCCAGTACAGCTTCGGTATTCAGCCGCAGATATATTCGACGTCCTTCAAATACGGAGTTCTGAAGGTGTGTCCTAACAACTTCATTTCGCAGTATATGAACAGCATGCAGCAGACTGCTATGTCCTTCAGCAACATGGATGTATTCTCCGAGCTCATCGACAATGACGAGATCAACAAAGAGACCTATAAAGTAGTTGCGGGCAAATGGCCCGAGAAGTACGACGAGCTTGTTCTCATCCTGCAGGATGAAAATACTATGACCGACTACATGTCCTACAGCCTCGGTCTGCGTGACCCGGACGAGATGAACGAAATGGTCAACAAGCTTATGTCCGGCGAGGAAGTTCAATTTGAAGAAAAGCCGCTTGAATGGACATATGATGACCTGCTCGATCTGGACTTTGCACTTGTGCCTGCAAGCAGCAGATACAAATACAACAGCGGATATGATGTATGGGAAGACATGTCAGACGACGAGGCATATATGAAGTCGCTCATCAAAGATGCAGAGAAGCTTCATATCACATGCATAGCTATCCCTAACCCGGACAATACCTCCGGCATGTCGAGCTATGGCATCGGCTATCTGCCGGAGCTTACCGACCACGTAATCGACGTTGCAGAAGAATCAGACATCGTCAATCATCAGCGCGCTCAGAAGAAGAAGGACGTGTTCTCAGGAAAGACCTTCGAAGCTCTTAAGAATAAAGAAAAACAAGCTCTCGGATTTGACGATATGATCAGTGTCGACAGGAGAAAGCTGGCAAGTGCTTTCGGTGGCAATGTCTCGCAGAAAGAGATCCAGAGCATAATCAAGGAGCACTCCTCCGATATCGCTTCATCTGTAACTGAAAGCTCAGACGATATCAGCACGGCTCTTACCAATGCGCTCAACGACATGTGCGCATCAATCGGTGACAACATTATCGAAAAGCATACTAAAAACGGTGTTCTATCGGTAAGCGAAGATGATATCAAAACAGAAATCGCCATGTACATGTCCGGCAAGGCTTACAAGAGCAAGCTGAAGTCACTGCAGTCATGCGTGCCTTCGCTCGACGAATCGACAGCAAGCAGCATTTTCTCACCGATACTCGGAGGACTGCTTCAGGGATACGGTACCGGAATCTGTCAGGGACTCAGCAGCGTTGCTGAGCAGACAAAGAAAGAGCAGGGCATTAATATACTTGTCGATGGCAAGTACACTGATCCGACTATCTCTAACCCGGCAGATCCGGAGTCATCGATGGTACTTCCTCTGGTAACAGGCGTTATCCAAGCAGCACCAAAGTCATATGTTGAGGCTAAAGAGGTCGCTGTCGGCATCCAGAAGGCAGCCGAGAATGTCAGCAATGCACAGGCAGCCGCAGAATCCGTAAGCTCGGCAGTAACAATGGCAACAGACATCATTACCGACATGTCCAATGCCTTCCAGGTGGACCCTATGGTGATCGCTTCGGCATTCTCCATGAACATGAGTGAAGAAGAGCTCACAAGACTCATCACTTCATATATGTCAAGCGGCTCTGACGCAAGCTGTGAAGCTAATCTGCGTTCACTCGGCTGGGCAGACAGAAGCAACCCTTACTCGATCTCGTATTATCTGCATGACTTCGAGTCCAAGGAAAAGTTCATGGATTTCATAGACACGTATAACAATGATATGGAAGAAAACGGCGATGACGATATGGTTATAAGCTATACCGACGTTACCGGCGTACTGCTGTCATCGGTAAAGAAAATCACCAATGCAGTCAGCTACGTGCTTATCGCCTTTGTTGCAATATCACTGATCGTTTCATCGATAATGATCGGGGTTATCACTTATATCTCCGTTCTCGAGCGAACCAAGGAAATCGGAATTCTTCGTGCGATCGGAGCAAGCAAGAAGGATATCTCCCGCATTTTCAACGCGGAAACAGTTATCGTTGGACTTTGTGCAGGAGTAATCGGAATCGTCATAAGTCTGCTGCTTCTGATTCCTATCAATGCAATACTTATAAAGCTGACCGAGATAAGCGCTCTCAAAGCGATACTGCCTGCATCCGGCGCAATCATTCTTATCATAATAAGCGTGCTGCTTACACTGGTTGCCGGTCTTATCCCATCAGGAATGGCCAGCAAGAAAGACCCTGTTGAAGCACTCAGGTCAGAATAGTCTGCGTCAACAGCAAATAACAGCGCATAGCAAAAGGCTCTCCGCGACCACGGAGAGCCTTTTAAAATCCTTTCATATTTTATTGTTAAATTATTCTGCCCCAAACAGCTTTTCCAGGAAACCGAGCGCCTTCTCTGGCTCACCCGTCTCTGCAAGCTCTATCGTTTTCTCAGGATTAATATTAAAGCTCATAACCGAACTGAACTTCTTGGCGCTTCGCTTAAATTTATCATACTTAAGCTTTCTCTCTGAGCCGGAGTTCCCGGAGTTTATCTCCTTATTCCACATTCTGCTGCCGCTTGACCAGGTGCGCATGCGGGTCTCCTCCCAGATTTTGGTCGAACTCTTATACGAAGGCTGATCACACCATATGTTGAATACAGCTCCGCCGAACTGATCCGCCGGCAAAGTATAGGCCTTCTTGCCCAGAGTTATCTGTCCCGGCTTCCAGTTCCTGAAGATGTTCTCGGCATTTACCGCTCTGTATCTGTTGCTCATTATGTCAGCACCCTCACTGGACTTGACAACATAGTACGACCACTTCGGGATATCCATATAGATTTTGCGATTCTGACCGACAAGCTTCCTGTAATTGCCTGCCGCAGGTGACCAGAACTGTATCTCTATGCTTTCCTTGAGATCTACATGCTGCTTCTTGCTGATATATATCTCGTCGTTGAACATCCTGCAGGTATAGCCCTTGGCTTCGACGAGCTCCGCAACATGATTCATATAGTTAATAAATGTATCCTGAGAGCTTCCCTTCTCTATTCCGAGGCTTTTCTTCGCATATTTAGCCCAATGCTGAAATGCGTCCCATCTGTTCTCGTAGCCGAACGACTTGCCGCCCAAAGTGAACTCATACCAGCCGAAAACCTCGTCTCCGCCGATCGCAAATTTGGTGCAGCCGAGCTCGGCAAAGAAGCTTGCATAATCGTCGATCAGTGCGTCCACAAAGGCAACGGCATGCTTCTTTGTGATGTCTACGCCTATATAATTCACCTTCTTTTTCTCGCCGTTGCAGCTGTAGTAATTGGCAATGGACGAGAAGCCCTTTGTCTTGCTGCTGTATGTCTTACCGTCATATTCGAACGACCAGTCCGGATGCTTTTTCACATAGCTCGCATACTTCGCCACCATGTATTCGTTGTGGCCCGGTGTATCAACAGACGGAATCACCTCCATATGATACTTGCTGGCATATGCAACGATTTCCGACATATCCTCTCTTGAGAGAGCCTTCTGTCCGTCGGTTAGCCAAGGGAAAGCTTCCGATTCCAGTCTTATACCCTGCTCCTCTGTGAAGTGAAGCTGAATCGCATTGTATCTCTGCATAGCCGAACGCCTGATGAAATTCTCTATCCACATCCTGGAGAAATACTTTCTGCCGCAGTCGAGGAAGATTGTTCGCTCCGCAACGTCCGGGCCGTCATAGATTTTGCACTTGTTTATGAGAACTGCTCCGCCCTTGGCGTCAGACTCAGCTGCGAGCTCAAGCAAAGTCACGAGTCCATAGAAAACGCCGTCTGTTCCGCAGGCTGTAAGCTGTGCTTTGGCGCCGATTTCAAGCGAGTATGCCTCTTCATCGTCAGCCATGTCTCCGCCATAGCTGAAGTCGATATTGTCCGTAAGCTCTATAACAATGTCCCCTGACTTCGCTCTGCTTCTGCGGCCGTAAACAACAGCAGGCGCTTTCTCACCTGCAAGTCCCGACTCAGCGATTTCGCGAGACATGAGCTCCACTGTATCCATCAGCCCGTCTGCTTCTTCTCCGTCAGAGACAACGAATATTCTCGATTTGCCAGTCAGCTCAAAAGTACCGGTCCTTGCTTCATAGTGCTGAACAAGCGCAGCTGTGGTCTGTGGGATTTTCTCCTCATCCTTATCCGCAGCATACAAACAAAGCGGCTGCATCACAACCTCTACGGTCAGAAGCAATATTATAAATTGTCTTACTGCTCTGCTTGCTCTCCTATACATTCTTCACCTTTTCTTTATTTAGTCTCTGATACATTATTATAGCACCGGCCATTGTCAGTATTTCCGATATAGGCATTCCCCACCAGATTCCATCCGGCCCGAGAACTGTAACTGCTACATAAATACCGACTATAAGCATGATGCAGCATCTGCCTATCGAAACGAGCGCGCCTCTCGCGGGTCTCTCCATCGAAGTGAAGTAATTGGACATTACGATGTTGAAGCCCGAGAATACACATGCCGTAACAAATATCCTAAGCGCGTAAACCGAATAGTCGATCAGCTCGGCGCCTGATGTGATAAATACCATGACTGCAGGCTTTGCCAGAAGCATGACAAGAAGTATCGTCGGAATAATAAGGATACATACGGTCTTGTACTGATATTTCATCAGCCTGTTGATGCTGTCTGTATCCTTGCGTCCGTTGTAAAAGCTGAGAAGCGGCTGGCGTCCCTGCGCCACCCCTACACCTATGAATATTATAAGCGTCGCGATATATTTAAACGCCGAGTATTCAACAA
>JAGHUV010000016.1 GCA_018064665.1 Candidatus Crickella caballi
GAAGAAAACAAAAGGGTTTTTATCGGAATTTAAGGAATTTATATCACGCGGAAATGTTATGGATATGGCTGTCGGCGTAATAATCGGCGGAGCATTTACAACAATCGTAACATCTCTGGTAAACGATATACTGATGCCGCTGATTGGAATTATTTCAGGCGGCGTTGATCTTTCGGGCCTGGCAATTACTGTAGATGGCGCAGTTCTGCAATACGGAATGTTCCTGCAGAATATCGTAAACTTCCTTATTGTAGCTTTCTGTATGTTTGCTGTGATAAAGTCAATCAACAGTCTTTCCAAATTACGCAAAAAGGAAGAAGAAGCAGCAGCTGAACCACCGGCTGAAAGTGACGAGGTTAAGATTCTCAAAGAGATACGCGATTATCTGGCTGAGAAATAAAACAGGCTTAAAATGCAAGGTATAATATGTCGACCGTGTATTATAAAATCGCTTAAATCGAAAATATAAGCTTCGAAAAAAAGGCGATTTCAGAGAAAAAACAAACGAGACGGAGTGACATAAACATAGTACATATAAGTAACGTATAGATGTTACAAACACGCATTTAAAACCCAAGTTACAGGAAATATGCTGTTTACAGGTATTAACTATTCCGAAAATTATGATTTTAGGAATAGTTGTAACAAAGAAAGTGCTTAATACTCTTACATAATAAAACTCGGCTCAGGTACTCCCCCGCGCCGAGTTTTTAAAATGTTTCTGTTTCAATTGCAAAATATTAAATGCAAATATATATCAAATAATAACCAACTAATTATTTAGCTTGTTTAATCAGTTTATTACTTTAAACTCTATCAAGATATCTTTGCAATATTACAATTGCTGCCTGTCGATCTATAATCTTCTTTCTGTCTTCTCTTGACATATTGGCTTCAATAAGGACTTCTTCAGCTTCAGATGTTGAATACCTTTCATCCTGCCATTCGATTTTGACCTTGGAAAGAGGTCCGGAACTTCTCAGTTTGTTCTCAAGCATAGCTCTGAAAGCTCGTACCTTCTCTGTCTGTATTGAATCACTGTCATCAAGATTGAGAGGAAGACCGATTACGACTGTATCGCAGTCATATTCCTTAATATAGTCAATAACTTTGCCGGTATCCTTACGAATACCCACTCTGTTGATTGTTGTTACTCCGGTAGCGATAATACCAAGAGGGTCGCTGACTGCGACCCCCACTGTTTTATCACCAACATCCAGTCCAAGTATTCTCATTATTTCTTGATACCAAGATAGCTAACCAGAATTTCTTCAAGCAGCTCATCTCTGTCCATTCTGAGAATAAGATTTCTTGCATTATTGTGGCTTGTAATATATGAAGGATCTCCTGATGTAAGATATCCGACAATCTGGTCTACAGCATTATATCCGCGATCGGTAAGTGCAGTATAGATTTCAACCAGTGCTTCCTTCTTATTCAAATCAGTGTCTTTAAGTCCCTCGAACATAATTGTGTTCTTACCCATATTGACCTCCTATGCTTTTAACAACTCCATTGCTTTCTCAAATGCATCCTCAATTTTTGATGGGTCCTTTGCTCCGGCCTGTGCCATGTTGGCTTTTCCGCCGCCGCCACCACCTGCAGCTGCTGCGATTTCCTTAATCATTTTGCCTGCATGATAGCCCTTTCCTACGAGATCTTCAGTTAAGGAAGTAATAAATGTAACCTTGCCATCGTTAACTGCAGCAAATACCATTGCAATATTTTCTGCCTTTTCCTTAACTGCATCGGAGAGATTTCTAAGCTGTTCAACATCAGTATCATCAAATCTCTTGGTGATAAGCTTAATATCTCCGACAGCAACTGCAGAAGCGATAATGTCATCAAGTGCTCCGCTGATTTCATCAGATTTGAAAGCCTTGATTGTATTCTCAAGCTCCTTATTGTCTGCTACGAGCTGTGCTGCTCTTCTTGTAAGATCGGATTCATTTGCCTTAAGTATTGAAGCTGTCTCGTTTATAGTATTCTGCTTTCCGTTAAGGTAGCTGATTACAGCAGAACCTGTGATAGCTTCTATTCTTCTTACGCCTGAAGCAATTCCGGCCTCACTGATAATCTTGAAGCCGCCGACTTTACCTGTATTGTCAATATGAGTACCGCCACAGAATTCAATGCTGTAGTCTCCCATATTAACTACTCTTACGATCTGACCGTATTTCTCTCCGAATATAGCCATAGCACCAATCTTCTTGGCCTCTTCTATTGGCATCTCAGTCATTGTAATCGGAAGGAATTCGTCGATCTTCTCATTGACGATTGCTTCGATCTTAGCAATTTCTTCTGAAGTAACAGCCTGATAGTGGTTAAAGTCGAATCTGAGATATTTATCATCAACATATGACCCGGCCTGCATTACATGGTCTCCAAGTACCTCCTGGAGTGCCTTCTGAAGAAGATGTGTTGCTGAATGTGATCTTGCGATCTTATGTCTTCTTAATGAGTCGATCTTAAGCTCCACTTCATCACCGATATTGATCATTTCAACAAGACCGGAATCATCAGCATTGATGATATGAAGGAAAATTCCGTTCTCTTTCTCAACATCAACAACTCTGAGATTGTCGCTACCCTTAACGATGACACCCTTATCAAATATCTGTCCACCGCTTGTTGCATAAAATGGTGTCTTATCTGTGATGATAAACTTGCGATCCTTATCGTAGTCGCCAACAAAGAGAACCTTGCCTGTTCCTATTTCCTGTGTATATCCAAGGAATTCTGTTGGATCGAGAGTGCTGTATGCCGATGCATCTCTCCACGCCTCTTCGTCAGTGTTTCTCTGATTAGCTCTTGCAAGCTCCTTCTGCTTTCTCATATTCTCATTGAAGCCCTCAACATCAGCAGTCTTGTTGTTCTCTTCAAGAATCTCCTGTGTTACTTCAAGTGGGAAGCCATATGTATCATAAAGCTTGAAAACAAGCTCGCCAACGAGCTCAGAGCTTCCGGCTTCGTCCATATCGCTCATATATCCCTCAAGGATTTCCATACCCTTATCAAGAGTTTTTGCGAAGTTATCCTCCTCAATCTTGATCATCTTATGGATATAATCATGCTTCTCAACAAGCTCAGGATAAGCCTTGCCGGAAACCTCGATTACCTTTTCAGCGAGTTCATTCAGAGGGTTGCTCTTCGTAATTCCAAGAAGCTTTGCATGTCTTGCAGCTCTTCTGATGATTCTTCTGAGAACGTATCCTCTACCCTCGTTGCTTGGAAGAACACCGTCAGCAATCATGAATACCATTGATCTGAGGTGATCGGTAATAATTCTCACGCTGACATCTACCTTATCATTTCCGGCCTGATACTCAACACCTGCCATGCTTGTAACAGCATCTCTGATGTATTTAACAGTATCAACGTCGAAAATCGATTCAACTCCCTGCATAATGCATGCAAGTCTTTCAAGACCCATTCCTGTATCGATATTCGGATGAGCAAGGCGTGGATATGATCCGTCTTCCTGTCTGTCAAACTGAGTGAATACGTGATTCCAGAATTCCATATATCTGTCGCATTCACAACCCGGCTTGCAGTCAGGACTGCCGCATCCCCACTCTTCTCCTCTGTCAAAATAAATTTCTGAGCATGGACCGCATGGACCAAGACCGATTTCCCAGAAGTTATCGTCCTTGCCGAGTCTGACGATTTTCTCATCAGGCATGCCGATCTTTCTCCAGATTTCATATGCCTCATCGTCATCTTCGTATATAGTTGCCCAAAGCTTCTCTTCAGGAAGCTTCAACCATTTGGTAATAAATTCCCAGCCCCAATTAAGAGACTCTTCTTTAAAATAGTCACCAAAGCTGAAGTTACCGAGCATCTCAAAGAAAGTGCCGTGTCTTGCGGTCTTTCCTACGTTTTCGATGTCGTTTGTTCTGATGCATTTCTGACATGTTGTCATTCTCTTAGCCGGAGGTGTCTCTACACCTGCAAAGTATGGCTTAAGAGGCGCCATGCCCGAATTTATAAGCATCAGGCTTTTATCTTCACGTGGAATCAGAGAAGCACTTCCGCCTGGGTAATGACCCTTACTTACGAAAAAATCTCTGAACATATCTCTTAATTCATTTACACCGAGCTTTTCCATTTATTGTCTCCTTAATATAAAAACTAACTGTTATTATACCATCTTAAATAGCTTATTTCATCAATAATTAAGACTTTAACTCATCGTCGTCATCAACTATTTCAATGGTATCTAAAGTTGCCTTCAAATCTGCCCTTATAGCAGCAAGGAATTCCTTTCTGAGTTCAGACTGCTCGATCTTTTCTTCAACTGTCAGTCCTTCTGACTTAGACTTGTGAGCTAATTCATTAATTCTGTCAATTTTTACCTGGTCCATTTTTGATCCTCCTGTTAATAGGATTATATCAAAAATCTTATGATGTGGCATCCATTAAACTATAATCAGTAATTTTAGCAAGATGATCCAGGAACTTGTAGTTGGTTGGTCTGCTGGCGAAAATAGCCATTTTACTCTGATATTCCTGTTCACAGCCACAGGTCCTGTCCCAGGCGCATATAATCGCGTTTCTTACATTGTGCTCTACACAGGCAGGTGTAACCATGTACCAGTCAGCAACGATTGGATATACGTCCTTATTCAGGCTATAGGTGTCGGTTCCGTATACTATGATAAGCCTGATGCATTCTATGGCGTATCTGAAGCCTTTATGCTTTGATGACAGACCATAGCTTTCAAGAGCAGCGCTTGCATGCTTAAAGAAAACCATATCCTTCTTATAATCGCTTGGTTTCCTGCCGTCCTTCTCGCCAAGTCTTGAGAATGAAATAGAATCATATCTGCTTGGATATCTTTTGGCTCTGTCTGTTTTGTCAACGTGAATATCGCAGTCGAATGCGGAAAGTGCACGCATAATGCCGGACACGACCTCATCATCCTTTGTAACAACGTTTATACTGTACTCCTTCATTTTTATCCTCCTTTCTGTAAAAATATTTATGTTAACATACTCCTTTTGCTGTTTTATACCGTTATCTGTGATTTCATTTTCTCGAAGGTTGCTGTGCCGATTCCTTTGACACTCATAATGTCTTCAACTGATTTGAATGGTGTCGAGCTTCGGTACTCAATGATTCTTTCTGCAATCGCATCACCTACGCCGTTTAACTGTTTAAGTTCATCTTTGCTCGCGGTATTTATGTTGATCAGCTTGCTTCCGGGAGAAGCTGAAGCGGCTGAAGAGGTTTCCTCAGAAGCCGAAGACAATCCGGTGTCAGCTGCTGTGTTATCTTTGCCGGGAATTATTATTTTCTGACCATCTTCAACAAATGCTGCCCTGTTTATTGAATCGATGTTAGCGTCTTCGGTAAGTCCGCCCGCCTTCTCTATGACTTCATATAGCCGTGTCTGAGAATCTACTTCATATACGCCCGGAGCCTTCACTGCTCCGCTTATGTCAACATACATTGGGATGCTTTCCGTAGCTGCTTCTTCTGCTTCTACTTCTGCAGAATCTATTGTTATGTCGTTATTCTTGTTCTCGTAAGTCTTAATTCCAAATGCCATAAGAAGTATGAAAGTTATAAGTAAAATCTTTATAAGCTTTTTCTTATCGGACACAAGATCACTAAAATAATGCTTAATTGCTGTTGTAACATTATCCATAAATTCACCTCCTTTCTCTCTAATAAAATGATAGAACACCGATAAGAAAAGAGCTTTAACTTTTTTGACACAAATGATATGAATTTTGACACAGTTCAAAAATTCTGACACAAATCATATGAAAAAAATCACAGCAAAAAAGGATGCCGAAGCATCCTTAATTAAATAAGTTATTATTACAGAGCTTAGTCATCAGTATAATCGAATTCAAAATCTTCGATTCTTACTGTATCTCCATCCTGCAGACCCATAGCCTTAAGAAGCTTAATTCCGCCCTGCTTCACAATATAATTGTAAAGATATCTTATGGAACCCTGATCTGTGAAGTTAGTAGAATTGAAAATCTTGGAAAGCTGCTTACCTTCAAGAACATATACTCCATCTTCGTCCTCATAAGCAGAAATCTTCTTGTAATCTGCATCGTATTCATCCTGTTCGAAATCGAACATTTCATATTCTTCGATTTCAGGCTCTTCGTATGTTTCAAGCAGATACAGTGTCTCGTCAAGAAGCTCCTTGATTCCGGATTTGGTTGCTGCACTGATTGGAAGTACCTTTCTTCCCTCAGCCTGCATGAAATCCATGAACTCCTGCAGCTTTTCCTCGTCCTGGACGATGTCCATTTTGTTGGCTGCAATAAGCTGTGGCTTCTTTAGGATATTAGGATTATATTTCTCAAGCTCAGCATTGATCTTCCTGTAATCATCAATAGGATTCCTGCCCTCTGAGCCGGATACATCAACAACATGAATAAGGACTTTGGTTCTCTCAATATGCTTAAGGAACTTAAATCCAAGTCCTGTTCCTTCTGATGCACCTTCAATGATTCCGGCGATGTCTGCCATAACAAAGCTCTTATCGTACATATCTACAACTCCCAGATTAGGGTCGATAGTTGTAAAGTGATATGCTGCGATCTTAGGCTTTGCACTTGTGCAGACTGAAAGAAGCGTCGATTTTCCAACACTTGGGAAGCCGAGCAGACCTACATCAGCAATCAGCTTCAGCTCAAGTATTACTGTTCTTTCCTTGGCAAAGCCACCTGCCTCGGCAAAGTTAGGTGCCTGACGAATTGAACTCTTGTAATGAACGTTTCCTCTTCCGCCTTTACCGCCTTTGGCTGCAACAAGCTCGTCTCCATTAAAGCAAAGGTCTTTCATGAGGTGGCCTGTTTCCTTATCAATAATCATAGTTCCTACAGGAACCTTGATATACAGGTTCTCCCCCTTCTTGCCGTAACGGTTTCTCTTCATTCCCGGCTGTCCGTTTTCAGCCTGGTATTTTCTCTGATATTTAAAATCCATCAGTGTTCTGAGGTTTTCGTCAGCAACGAAAATAACGCTTCCGCCATCTCCGCCGTCTCCACCGTCAGGACCACCGTCAGGAACATAAGGATCTCTGCGGAATGTAACAGCTCCGTTTCCGCCTTTGCCTGATATTATTGTAATTTCAGCTCTATCAACAAACATATAATTTCTCCGTAAAAAAGCCCCTACATGACGTAGGGGCCTATAAAGCTTATGCTTCCTTGCTGTAAACGCTTACTTTCTTTCTCTTCTTGTCGTATCTTTCGAACTTTACATTTCCGTCGATCATAGCGAACAGAGTGTCATCTCCGCCGATACCAACATTGTTACCAGGATGGAACTTAGTTCCTCTCTGTCTAACGAGAATGCTTCCAGCGCTAACGAACTCACCAGCACCTACTTTAAGTCCAAGACGTTTCGACTCGGAATCACGACCGTTCTTGGAACTTCCAACTCCCTTTTTACTTGACATCTAAAGTACCTCCTTCTCTTAATTACTTTGCCTCGATAGCTGCGAGAATGTCAGCCTTTGTTGCCTTAGCTGGCAGCTCGATACCCATCTCTTTAGCAATAGCAAGAAGCTCATCCTTCTTCATTGAAGCGTCAGCCTTAACAGCCTTAGCTACAGGAGCCTCTGCCTCTACCTTCTTAGCAGCAGACTTCTTCTCAGCCTTGCCTTCTCCGATTCCTGTGATCTTAACCAGAGTATATGGCTGTCTGTGACCGTTCTTGCGTCTGTAATCCTTCTTAGCCTTGTACTTGTAGATGATAACCTTGTCAGCCTTGCCCTGCTCAAGAACCTCGGCTGTAACTGCGTATCCCTTTACAAGTGGTGTTCCTACGATAAGCTTATCTCCACCTACAGTCAGAACCTCGTCGAAGACAACAGTGTCACCAACCTGAGCATCAATCTTCTCAACTCTGAGCTCATCGTTCTCCTGTACTCTGTACTGCTTACCGCCTGTCTGAATGATTGCGTACATTATATTTTCCTCCTTAAACCAGACTCGCCGGATATCAGGTGCTATGCTTCAAAACCTTCTCCGTGCGGTTAACCGCGTAAAAGAATAACATAAGGAGACTGCTATGTCAATTCCTTATGTTATCTTTTTATACATTTTATATTCTGAAATGCTTGAAAATAAGCGGTTTAGATCTCTTCAATCACAACTCCGTCTTCATCTACAATGATGCCCTTCTCATTAGCGCCGGAATCAGCGGATGCTTTAGCTTTTTCTTCATCGAATTTCTCGAAAAGCTTGGCCTTGATTTCCTGCATAATATCGTTATGCTGCTCGAGGTATTCCTTGACATTCTCTCTGCCCTGTCCGATTCTCTCGCCGTTGTAGCTGTACCAGGAGCCTGCCTTATCAATAATCTTATACTCTGTAGCAGTATCAAGAATATCTCCCGCAAGTGAAATACCTGTTCCGTACATAATATCGAACTCAGCCTTCTTGAAAGGCGGAGCTACTTTGTTTTTAACAACCTTAACTCTTGTACGGTTTCCGAGCATTTCCTCGCCCTTCTTGATTGTCTCCACTCTTCTTACATCAAGACGCATGGATGCATAGAATTTCAGCGCACGGCCACCGGTTGTTGTCTCAGGGTTGCCGAACATGATGCCGATTTTCTCTCTTAACTGGTTAATAAAGATTACACAGGTATTGGATTTGTTTACAGCACCTGCAATCTTTCTCAGAGCCTGAGACATAAGTCTTGCCTGAAGACCGACATGCGAGTCACCCATATCTCCCTGAATCTCAGCCTTAGGAACAAGAGCTGCAACAGAGTCGATAACTATAATATCAAGCGCTCCGCTTCTTGCGAGCATCTCACAAATTTCAAGAGCCTGTTCTCCTGTATCAGGCTGAGAAACGAGAAGCTCATCAACGTTAACTCCAAGATTCTTGGCATAAACAGGATCGAGAGCATGCTCAGCATCTATGAAAGCCGCCTTGCCCCCCTTCTTCTGAGCCTCAGCTATTGCATGAAGCGTAAGTGTTGTCTTACCTGAAGATTCAGGTCCATAAATCTCTATAATTCTTCCCTTAGGATATCCGCCTACACCTGTAGCAAGATCCAGGCTGATTGATCCTGTAGAGATAGCATCTATATTAAGCATAAGGCTGTCATCACCAAGCCTCATTATTGCACCCTTGCCATACTGCTTCTGGATCTGATCCAGGGCCTGCTGAAGTGCCTTTTCCTTAGCAGCGTTGTCTGTGTTTATATTGTTACTCATAGTTCCTCCTTACAATCCGAGAACATCTGTTCGCATTTATATTACTTCGTGTTTGGTTTCTTGTCAATATTATAATCGAAAAAATGTTCGGAAAATAACATTGAAGTATCACAAACCAACATTTTGCAACCTTATTTTACAATTCACCCTTTATTATTCTGTAAACTGTTCTCAGCATAATCAGACGGAAGAAGTTTCTGTTCCATCTGCGGTGATTTCTGCCACCCGTATCAATATAAATGTGGCCGGATCTGTCCGAAGTAGCATATCCGATGAAAGCCTGTCCGCCCTGCTGTCCCTCGTATGCGTCAGGTCCGGCGTTTCCGGTTATAGATACCGCGATATCCGCTTCGCCCTTCTCCAGTGCGGCTTCGGCCATAGAAACGGCTGTTTCGGCACTTGAAACCCCGTATTTATCTATTGTTTCCGAGGAAACTCCAAGCTGTTTGATCTTGGACTCTTCGGAGTATGTAACCATTGAAAGCGTAAATACTTTGGATGCTCCCGGTACATCCGTGATGCATGATGCGAACATGCCTCCGGTGCATGATTCTGCGGAGCTGAGCCTTAAGCCTTTCTCCTTTAGGAGATTAACAACAACTTCGTTTAATTCTTCGTTGTCATAACTATATATATACTGACCGCATATAGAATTGATTTTATCAATCATATCCTGTACCGCAGCTTCGGCTTCAGCCATGGTAGAACGCTGTGAAGCAACTCTGATCATTGCTTCGCCTTCCTTCACATAAGTTGCAATTGTAGGGTCTGTCTGTCCGTCAATTACAGGAAGAAGAAGCGTCTCGAGATCAGATTCACCTATTCCTATGGTGCGGATTATGCGATAGCACATTTTCTTGTCAATGAACTTTTCAAGATATGCTTTGGCTCTGTTCTCGAAAAGCCAGGTCATTTCTCTTGGCGGACCCGGGAAGCAAATTGCTGTTTTGCCATCTTTCTCGAGAGCAAATCCCGGCGCTGTACCTGCGTCGTTATAGAAAGGAACACTTCCTTCAGGCAGATAAGCCTGTTTGAAGTTGTTATCAGCCATAGGAATTCCGCGCTTCTTAAAGAAAGCGTTAAGATCTGCAACTACATGCTCATCAACGACAAGCTCGGCGCCCATTGTTTCGGCTACAATTTCCTTGGTCAAATCGTCCTGTGTAGGTCCGAGACCACCTGTAAGAATAATTAGATCGCTGCAGCTGAATGCCTCGTCTATCTTGTCTTTGAGACGTTGAGGATTATCACCTACAACAAAATGATACATAACATCAAAACCCATAAGATTAAGGTTCTGAGAAAGAAATGCAGCATTGGTATTAACAGTCTGACCGAAAAGCAGCTCTGTTCCTACTGCGATAATTGATGTTTTCATGGAAAACCTCTCGTTTCGCTACTTGAATACCATAATAATTTATCGTAAACGTACGATAAAAGCATCCAACATTACATTGAGAAAACTTCCTTATTCTTTATAATGTACTCTGCGCCTGAATATACAGTCATAATCAGTGAAAGCATGAATACTATCTGCGCAGTCTTCATAATCCATGCAGTATCGCTGCATGCAAGCGCGATCATAAACAGGATTACAGCGAACATCTGAAGTACTGTCTTGATTTTGCCGCTCATTCCGGCTGCAAGAACCTTTCCTTCCGATGCTGCAACTGTTCTCATTCCTGCGATTACAAATTCTCTTGCGAGAATGATAATCAGCGTCCAGGCTCCGATTACATTGTATTCAATGAAAAGACACAGTGCAGAATATACCAGTATCTTATCAGCTAGCGGATCCATAATCTTGCCAAAGTTGGTAACAAGACCTCTGGATCTTGCTATTTTGCCGTCAAAGTAGTCGGTTATCGATGCGGCGGCAAAGATTACCAGCGCCGCCCAATATGAGCCGAAAACAAAAGCAACGATGAAAACGGGTACAAGGAAAACTCTTATAAGAGTCAGTTTATTAGGCAGATTCATCAGCATTCCTCCCCTTCCAGATCGTATTCATATGCGTTATTAATTCTAACCTTAACGATGTCGCCCGGCTGATGAGCAGCATCTGATGTGAAAGCAACCTCACAGTCTATTTCCGGAGCGTCATATCTGCTTCTGCCGACATAAACCCCGTCCCCCACAGACTCGTCAACCATGACCTCCAGAACTTTGCCGATTTTGGTCTCGTTCAATCTTTCGGAAACTGCAAGCTGATGCTCCATAACACTGTTGCGTCTTGCAATCTTAATATCTTCAGACAATTTGTCCGGCAAATCAAACGATGCTGTGCCCTCCTCATCCGAGAATGCGAAGGCTCCAAGTCTGTCGATGTTCATAGTATCAATGAAATCAAGAAGCTCATTGATATCGGATTCTGTTTCACCCGGAAAACCGACGAGCAGCGTTGTGCGAATATGAATATCAGGGATTCTCTTTCTGAGCTTCTCTATGGTAGCCATAATCGATGCTCCGCTCGACTGTCTCCTCATTGCATTCAGCACATTGTCGGAAATATGCTGGATAGGCATGTCAATGTACTTGCAGACCTTTGGCTCTGTTGCGATTGCTTCGATTATCTCATCTGTAATACCGTTGTCATACAGATACATAATACGAATCCACTCTATACCGTCAATTTTGCAAAGCTCATGCAGAAGCCTGTCCAGGCATGGTTTTTCGTACAGATCCTTCCCGTACTGCGATGTATCCTGAGCAATAAGAACGAGCTCCTTAATACCTGCTGCCGCCATATCCTTTGCTTCATGAACACAATCTTCCATGCTCTTGGATCTGTATGAGCCTCTTATAGACGGAATAGCACAGAAGCTGCATGCGTTGTTGCAGCCTTCTGCTATCTTAAGAACTCCGGTATGCGTATAAGCCGTATAATCCCTTTTGCGATAACAAAGCATATCCTGTTCGGATCCAACCATATCTCCCTGCACAGCCTGATTACGGGCCGTATCGGAGCACTTGAACATATCACATATGATTTCCGGTATTCTGTCATAGTCGTTTACACCGAAGAAAATATCTACCTCCGGCATTTCCTTGACAAGCTCCTCATGATAACGTTCGGAAAGGCAGCCCGTAACGATAAGGTGCTTTTCCTCTTTGATATCAGCTAATTCAAATATTCTTTCGATTGACTCCTTCTTGGCATCATCAATGAAACCGCATGTGTTCACAATAAGAACATCTGCATTTTCCGGCTCTTTGCACATCTCAAAGCCTTTTTCGACGAGTGCTGCCGACAGTACCTGTGAGTCATATTCATTCTTGGCACAGCCAAGTGTATCAATGTAAATCTTCTTCATTTAAAATTCTTCTTCCGAATCCGCATCCAGTATTGATTTTCTAACCGACTCAGGCAGTGAATCAAAGGCTTCATATGCTGCCGTATGTCCGATATCGTTTACTTCCGAAACAGCATCTTCAATTACTGCTTCTTCTATAACTTCTTCAGGTGGTGCTGCTTCAACTGTGTTTTCAGTTTCCTCAATTCCGTAATACTCTTCCTCGGTCATAAGAAGCTGTCTCGGCCTTGCGCCATCCTGAGGTCCGATAATACCCTTCGCTTCGATCTCATCGATAATTCTCGCTGCTCTGTTATAGCCGATTCTGAATCTTCTCTGAAGCATAGATACAGAAGCCTGCTTTGCCTTGAAGATTGCTTCGATTGCATCCTCTGTAAGCTCGTCCTCGGGCTCACTGTTGCTTTTCTTATCTGCATTATCTATTGCATTCTTAACCTCTTCATCATACTCGGCCTCTCCGCCCTCTTTCTTGACAAAGCGAACGATTTTGTCTGACTCGGTTTCCGAAATGAATGGACCCTGTACTCTGATCGGTTTGGTTGATCCAACCGGTGAGAAAAGCATGTCTCCTTTACCGAGAAGCTTTTCGGCTCCTGCCATGTCGAGTATAGTTCTCGAATCAACCTGCGATGAAACGCTGAAGGCTATTCTTGAAGGAATATTTGCCTTGATCAATCCGGTTACTACATCAACAGAAGGACGCTGAGTAGCTACTATAAGATGCATGCCGGCTGCTCTTGCCTTCTGTGCGAGTCTGCAAATCGAATTCTCAACTTCGGACGGTGCCGCCATCATAAGATCAGCGAGCTCGTCGATGATAATAACGATTTCCGGTTTGCATTTCTGAGGCTCGTGCTCAGCACGCATATATTCATTGTATGAAATGAGATCTTTAACTCTGTATTTTGCAAAGAGTTCATATCTCTTATCCATCTCCTCAACTGCCAAAGCCAAAGCCCTTGATGCTTTGCGCGCATCGGTAACGACAGGCGTGAGCATATGAGGAATTCCATTATAATTTGCAAGCTCAACTACTTTAGGGTCAATCATGATAAGCTTCAGCTCGCTTGGCTTTGCTTTATACAGGAAGCTTGCAATGATTGTGTTGATACAAATTGACTTACCCGATCCTGTAGCACCTGCAATAAGCAGATGAGGCATACCTTTAAGGTCGGCTACTATATTATTGCCTGAGATATCCTTACCAACTACGAAAGATATCTTGGATTCAGCATTCTGAAATTCTTCAGACTCAATTAAATCTCTGATAAGAACCGGTGCCGGCTTATCACTCTCAACCTCTATTCCTACAGCCGGCTTGCCCGGAATAGGAGCTTCAATACGAATACTCTTTGCACTGAGATTGAGAGCAATATCGTCGGCAAGTCTTGTTATGCTGCTGACCTTAACGCCGGTAGCCGGCTGAACTTCATATCTCGTAACGGATGCACCCTGTGTAACCTTTGAAACAGTTGCATTTACCCCGTAATCTCTGAGTGTGCTCTCAAGAAGATCTGCCTTCTCTTCAAGCTGAACTTCTGTCATCATATGTTTGCTTGAAGTGCCCTTCTTAAGAAGACTTACAGGAGGAAGCTCATATCCGCTGTCATCACTTGCTGAATTAAATCCTGCATTTAAATCCTGAGCTACATCATCTGTATTTACTTCTTCCTCTTTGTTTTCGTTTGCCTTGGTAGCTATAGTAGCAGCCGCAGCAGCAGTGGCTGCTGATGTTGCGGCACTATCAACGCCGTTAGAAATAACTCTTTTAGGTTTGCGAGCCTTTGCTGCTGGCTTGGATAATGCTTCTTCTACTGCAGCAAGTTCGGGCTCCACGGTGCTGTATGCAATGCTTGCAGCAGCATCACCATCAAGTCCCATGCCTGAATTACCGGAGCTGATTCTGGAGCTTTCATACTCGTCATATCCGCCAAGTCCGTATGAACCTGAATGACCAATTTCGTCAGGATTTCCCAAACCGTAGCTTTTGGTCTTTGTTGCAGGCGGGATTGCTTTGGCAACATCGGCACCTACATCCTCATGATCGTATCTGTTTTCATCCGATTTCTTTTCCGGAGCTGCGTTTTTTCTGAAAAGACTTCTGAGTCCACTTGCACTCTGAGCAGGTTGAGGCTGAACGGCAATTTCTTCCTTCTTGTATGTCTTATCTGTTACTAAGGTGTCATTCAAGTCAGCTTCTCGGCTCCCCTGTATCACTCTGGATGCCTGTGCAGGAGCAAATACGGGCTGTATTTCAGGTGCTTTTACAGGAGCGACAGGCTCAATAACAGGTGCCTGTATGAATGGAGATCTATCCATCTGAGGCAAAACTCCCGTATCCGGATTTACGCCCGGAGTAGCGGTTGAAGCTACAGCCATCTGAACCTTTGCCTGCTCTGCAGCCTCGAGCTCAGCCATCATTCTCTTTGTCTCTCTCTTGTTGCTGAGATTCTCAAAGAATTTGGAAATAGGTGTATTGGCAACAAGGAAAATTGAAATAATAAGTACTGCAACTGCAAAGATGAACAGTCCCGGTCTGCCGAAACCCTTAACAAGCATCGAGCCAAGCTCCATTCCGATTGCTCCGCCCTTCTCACCTTCAACTCCGAGCTTGTAGTACTTTACAATGTCGGAGAAAGCAAAGGAAGCATTCTTCTCTGTAATAAATCTTGCAGAGTTAAGAATGCACATATTTATAAAAATCAGAATGCCGAAGGTAGCTGTGCGGCCGTTAATGTGCTGAAGCTTCCTTGCGATAAGCAGCGCTCCTGCAAGAAGGAACATAAACGGCAGTGCATAGGCCATTATTCCGAATAAGCCCATGCATATATCGTGTATCTTCATTCCGAATGCACCTGTAGAATCTCTTACTACAGTAAATAGAAGGAAGATACCAAGGGCAAACAAAGTAATAGACCATATCACATCAACTGTACGGCGTTCTCTGTCAAGCTGAGCATTGATCTCACTGATGTGCTCCTGTTTGCTCTTGGAAGCACTTGAAGCTCTGCTTCCTGAAGTATTCTTATTCTTACTTCCCGGTGGTCTTCCGGGACCTCTTTTTTTCTGTTCAGCCATAAAAAAGCATACCACTCCTTTATATTGTATTTATTCAACAAATTATACTACAATATGTAGATAATTGCATCCTTAACAATAAAAATAGTGCAAGCAATGAAATGCTTGCACTCTTCCAACATATGTAGGACTGAATTATTCAGCGTTTACTACATCCTTGCCGTCATAGTAACCGCAGTTAGGACATACTCTGTGTGGAAGCTTAGGCTCATGGCACTGAGGACAAATTGAGAGTCCGGT
Organism: Candidatus Crickella caballi; assembly: GCA_018064665.1. GTDB lineage: Bacteria > Bacillota > Clostridia > Peptostreptococcales > Anaerovoracaceae > Crickella > Crickella caballi. The sequence goes on from JAGHUV010000016.1 coordinate 15,836, forward strand.
TGCGCTCTTCTTCATGTTAGCAGCCTTTCTGCCGCTTGTCTTAGCCTGTGATGTTTTCCTCTTAGGTACTGCCACTGTCGACACCTCCTTATATGAATAAATTTAATTAATAACATGTTCGCACCGATTTATTATAGACGCGGAACACGGTATTGTCAACGGATTTTGTGTGGTATTTCAATATTTTTCTTAAATCATCGCCGGATGCATTCTGTAATCGGAATACTTCCTGATATCCCGACCGGAAATAAGATTGTATATATCGGACGTATGTGCATCTAATTCAAGCAAAGCAAGACCCTGTTCGTCGAGCTTGCATGAGTCCTTGGACAGATTTGTTATAACAGGAAGTGCGCCATCTCTCATCTCAGCAAGAATATCCCTTCCCTTTCTGTCTGCAGCAAGCACTCTTATATATGAAGGCGCAGCTTCAGGATATTTATCATTGGAAATTCCAAGCAGAATCTGAATCAGAAGCCTCGATATTCTGCTGTAGGTATATCTCTTGGATTTAACAGCATTGATCAGCTCGTCGATTGACTCTGAAGTATCAATGCAACTCTTGATCTTATTTCCCAGACCCTCTCCTCCTGATGGACATTTATCAATATCCTCAGCAGCCATATTCATAACTGCGTATCTCAGAATGCTCAATACATCATCGGACTTAACAGCTCTGTTGCCGGCAAGAATGTCATTCATATATTCAGGAACATAATCATCTACCTGGCATCCTTCAGCAACGGCATTTCTGATAGCTGTAGCACTTTGAAAGCCGTTTTGGGTAAGTCCTGTTTCCGTGTATCCTGCACCCGATCTTCTGACTGCTACCGTAGAAAGTCTGCTGCATGCACGAATATATTCCAAAGCAAGAATGTCATTAGAGCTTCTGAGCAGTTCGATATCTGAATCTATGAACTCTGAATCAGAATATATTTCACGATATGCCCTCTCTCTGGCTGCAGGGAAGCTTAATCCTTCCGGAAGCATGGCTGAAATACGCTGTGCAATCTCTTCGTTTTTCTCGTTGAGCCTCCCGGCAACGCGACAGAGACCATCTATATCTCCGGATTCACTGCCGAAGGCAAGTTGCGTCACACAGTTTACGGATTCGAGCAAAGCAACACCTGCAGATGCATACTGCTTTGCATTTCCAAGGCAAAAGATCGTCGGAATTTCGATGACAAGATTGGCACCTGAACGCACTGCAGCTTCTGCTCTGCTCCACTTATCAACAATTGCAGGTTCGCCACGCTGAACATAGTTGCCGCTCATCGCAACAACAACAGCATCGCTTCCTGCAATTCTGAGAGCCTCCTTCATATGATAAACATGACCGTTATGAAGAGGATTGTATTCTGCAATTATTCCAACCGCATTCATTATTCTTCTGTGTTTTCTGCTCCTGAGTTCTGAACTCTTTCTGCAAGGTTCTTCATCTCCTGACGATTCTGGTTAACCTTGACATTGATGCTGCCGAGCATGTCAGTGAGATAGTCGTTCATAGGCTGCAGATATGAGCTTGCTACACCCGCAATATCGTTCTGCATATCGAACAGAAGCTTATCAATATATTCATATGTTCTGAGCTTCATGAATTCAGCTTCGCTCTTAGCCTGATTGAGAACAGCGTCGGCTCTCTTCTGAGCTTCTTTCTTGATCATATCCGAGTCAACAAGATACTCAGCCTGATCCTTAGCTGACATAATTACCTTATTGTATTCGGTCTTGGCATCATTGATGATTCTATCCTTCTCCTGCTTGATCCACTGAGCCTGCTGGAGGTCCTTAGGTAAGCTGAGTCTGATGTCCTCAATAATCTTCTGAGCCATATCAATATCTACAACACCTTTTTCTGAGAAAGGCACCTTAGAGGAAGTCGCAAACATCTCCTCCAGCTCATCGAGCAATGACATTACTTTAATACTATCGTCGATCATTATTTATTCCTCCCGTATTTGTTATATAACGCTTCAGCAACATAATCCGGAACAAAGCCGGAAATATCTCCGCCAAGTGATGCAATTTCCTTTACTGTACTCGAGCTGATAAACGAAAACTCAGGGTCTGTCATAAGATATACATTCTCAGTATCACCCGTATACAGACACGCATTTGTCTGAGCCATAACCAGCTCATAGTCAAAATCCGAAGAATTTCTCAATCCTCTGATAACTACATCAAAAGAATTTTCATCTACATAATCTGCAAGAAGACCGTCAAAGCACTCGACCTTAACATTATTGTATGCAGCTGTAAGATGTTTGATTATGTCCATCCTCTCCTCAAGAGTGAATAAAGTCTTCTTGTTGGGATTCGCAACTACAGCAATAACAAGCTCATCATATAATCTTACTGCTCTGCTTATAATATTCAGATGGCCATTAGTAATCGGATCAAATGAACCCGAGTATAAAGCTTTTCTTTCCATCTTACATGCATCCTTTCGCATTCATATTTTAGCAAATAACTGTGTTTATATCAACTGAGGCTCGAGAACATATACGTCGACACCAATTGTTCCGTACTTTTTTTCTTTGATTTTCTTAAGATTGCCATAAGAGTCTAATAACTTATTATCGTAAAGATGCTCCGCAATAACCACACTACCCTCGTTAAGCAGCTCATTGTCCTGAAGAAGCTCAAAACATCTGTCGTAATACTCAGTCTTCTCATACGGAGGGTCAAGAATAACAACATCAAGCGGCTCACTGATCGAAACAATGCAGCTTTCAAAGTCTCTGTTGCTCGTTCTGGCAAGCTCGCCTGCATTGCAGTTTGCTATATTTGACAGAAGGATCCTATAGTTCTGTCTGTTGATATCGTTAAAATAACAGCGTCCCGCGCCTCTTGAAAGAGCCTCAAGCCCCATTGCGCCGGACCCTGCAAAAAGATCGAGCACGACAGCGTCCGGTATCCAGTCTCTGACCATGCTGAATACAGCCTCTCTTACCTTCTCGGTCGTTGGTCTGATCCCGTTAGGAACTTCAATGTTTCTGTATTTATAATTTCCTGAGCTGATTTTCATAATTACCTGCCTTATTAAATAATAGTACTGTTATCTTCAACTTCTGTCGCATAATAGCTTCTTACATAATCCAGATCAGTATTAAGGGGATCCTGCATAATTCTATCCGCATACTTAATTGCACGTTCAAGTATCTCAGTATAACTGCATAGGGATATTATGGACGAAGTGTAATTTCCTGACTGCATCGTTCCCATTATATCACCGGGACCTCTCAGTCTGTAGTCTTCTTCGCTGATTTCAAATCCGTCGGAAATATTGACCAGAGCTTTGGCTCTTGCTTCCGATTTCCCGGTATCACCATAAGTAACAATGTAGCAATACGACTGCAGCTCGCTGCGTCCTACACGGCCTCTCAGCTGATGCATCTGGGCAAGACCGAATCTGTCTGCGTTTTCAATTATCATTATTGTAGCATTTGGAACATCGATGCCTACCTCAATAACAACAGTCGCAACCAGTACATCGATTTTGCCGGCTGCAAAATCCTGCATAATATTTTCTTTGACATTCTTGTCCAGTCTTCCATGGAGCAATGCGACCTTATAATCCGGAAACATTCCCCGTATTTCCTCATACAAAGTCTCTGCCGAAGCCATGTCCTCATCTTCATTGGCAATACTCGGTGCTACAACATAGACCTGATGTCCTTTGGCCAGCTCGTCCGCAGCAGATGCATACGCTCTTTTCCTGCCGTTCTGATGTACCGCTCTGGTAATGATCTCAAGTCTGTTTGCCGGCTTTGATTTAATAATGCTGAAATCCATGTCTCCGAACACTGTCGCTGCCAAAGTTCTCGGTATCGGAGTCGCAGACATTACGCACACATTTACACCGCGTCCTTTGCCGACAAGACTCTTTCGCTGATTAACGCCGAACCTGTGCTGCTCATCGGTAATAACAAGTGCGATATCCCTGAATTCAACGTCATCCTGTATTATTGCGTGAGTACCTATTACAACATCGACATTGCCTTCTATAATATCCTTGAGAAGCTTTTTTCTTTCAGACGCTTTCATTCCGCTGATAAGCAATCTGCATCTTATTCCGTGCTTCCCGAGATCTTCACAGGCATGAGCATAATGCTGGCGGGCAAGAATTTCTGTAGGCGCCATCATCGCAGCCTGGTGACCAGCCTTGACGCACTTATATATAGCGGCTTCTGCCATAACCGTTTTGCCGCAGCCGACATCGCCTTGAACCAGTCTGTTCATCATCCTCTTGCTTACAAGATCATTCTCAATATCTGCAAGACAATCCTTCTGACAAGCGGTAAGTTCAAAAGGAAGCCCCTGAAGGAACGGCCCAACGTCCACATCCTCTATTGACGCGTCCTCGATTGCTTCATTAATGCGCTGTCTGTTCATTCTGAGCGCAAGTTGATATATAAGCAAGCGATCGAATATCAGCCTGTATTTCGCATACTTATAATGTATGCTGCTTTCCGGGAAATGTATATTTCTGTACGCATATTCGCTGCTGCAGATTTTAGCCTCATCGAGAATACTTTTATCTATCCAGTCGTATTCGGCTGCACCCTTATCCAGAACTGCTTTGATCCATTTGTTGAAGTCGTTATTGGTAAGTCCTGAGGTGCAATGATATACCGGAATCAGACCTCTTGCGTCTTTGTCTCCGCCGCATTCAAATATTTCAGGATTCGTCCATGTTGGAACCTTGTTGCGCAGCTTCATCCTACCGAAAACACAATATTCAGTTCCGGTTTTCAGATTCTGCTTGAGATAAGGCATATTAAAAAACACGGCATTAAATCTTCCGCTTTCATCTTCAAGGACGCATTCAGTGACGCTTTTCTTCCCGTAAAGCGATCTGGAATAAACTCTGATCAGTCTTCCGCAAACAAGCTCGTCAATTTGGCCGCCTGTGTCGCGAGACCTTTTGACCGTGCGCATGTCCTTATATCTGTATGGAAAATGATCAAGGAGCTGTCCGACTGTATTAATGCCGATAGACTGCAGTCTCAGTCTTTTCTTCTCTCCTATTCCTTTGACAACAGCTACGTCGTCAAAACGACCGGGTGACTTATCCATTTCTTCGGCTCACCTCAATATTCTTTTTCTCAAGCTGTGCTGCCATCACACCCTTGTATGCTATCTTGATCCGATCCGGTTTTTTAATTGAAAAACCTTCGAATATATCTTCTATTATATCCAGTACACTGTTGGATATATCGTTTATGACAACCTTACTCCTGTAAATCAGATATACGGTTACTTCTATAGTGTTCTTGCTTTCTCTGTAATCAACCGCATCGCTGTAATCCGGACCGGTAAAAGGATTGGTCCTTGTGATAGGCTTTCCTTTTTTATTGCAAAGGATGATTGTATCTGACATCTCAAGAAGCCTATCGGTTATAAGCTTTATTATGACCTTATTATTTACGGCGATTGCTCCTTTATCATTTCTGGTTATAGTGACATCTGTTATCATCCCTTTCCGTCATTATGTTTACATTATATATTTAAAAAGGAAAATAAAAAAGTCTTAAGCCGAAGCTTAAGACTTCCGTCCAGGTATATACGCATTAAACGGCACGATTAACCTTGCCCGATCTGAGGCAGCTAGTGCATACAGATGCTTTTCTTACTCTGCCATTCTCATTAACTCTAACAGTCTGAATGTTCGCATTCCACTTTCTTCTTGTATGAATGTTTGAGTGAGAAACTGCGTTTCCTGAAGTCTGGCCCTTGCCGCACACTTCACATTTCTTGGACATATTACGCGCCTCCTTACTTGTAAAATTTAGTGTATTTCTCTCAACACGCTTGATTATATTAGCATAACCGCTATTCATAATGCAAGAACTTTTTAATATTCTTCTCTATTTTCTTTTAATCGACACAAATGCATTGTATAATAAGTTGAATTTTTATGAAAGCTGAAGACATAGAATATACTTTAATATGAAAAAGAATAAAACCAATCTTAAGTCTATACTGAAAATTATTCTAGGATTAATAGTTTTAACCCTTCTGGCTGCATTTATATACAGCGAAAGCAAGATGAATCTTCTTGATAAGGAAGCTTTTAACAGCTTTTCCGGTTCCTTTGAGAAAAGCTGCGAAGATTTCTCAAAACAGGAAGATGTTATGTCCTTCATTAAAAACTGGGCAGATGAAAACGAATTAAAATATAAGACAGATGATAACGGTAATCTGATCTTTTCGCATAAGTCGATCAAGAGAAAGAAAGATGTTGCACCTACTGTTATTATGGTAAATTGCAATTATGAGGACTGTTATGATTCCCGAAGCGCCATTACGACAGCCGCAATGGTAGCGTATTCAAATATCAGATCCGGTAAATATACAGTGATTTTTGCGAATAATATTAACAACAGTGAAGATGTATATTACGGACTTGATAGAGCGCTTTTCCCTGACGGAGCCAAAGTCATTTATCTCGATGCAGGAAAGGCAGCATATGTATCTGCCAGCTCGTTTGCAAGAAAAGAACAGACTGTTTCCGTACCTAGTGAGAAGGAAGCTGTGCATTGCGATACAGCAGTAAGAGTAAGGATATCCGGACTTACATCAGATTCTATTGGCACATCCGCTGCTAATCACCCAAATCCGATTGCAATGCTGAGCACTGTTCTTACAAGGCTCAACAGCAAGTCCTTCATATATCAGATTTCAGATATCAAAATCGGAAACAGAGGAAACATGTATCCGGATTCGATGGAAGCAACCTTCCTTATTAATTCATATGCAGTTGGATCCCTGACCGGATATCTGGATAAGAGAGTCAAGGCCTTCAATAAGGCATACAAAGACGACTATCCTGATGCCGAGTACAGCTATGAAGTAATTGACGATATTTCAGATTTACCAGAAGAGGCATATACAGCGGATACGGCTGCTTCCCTTACTACCCTCCTGTATGCACTTAATAACGGTAATTACAGATTTGATGAAGATGCCGTTCTTCCTAACGGATATGAGGTCGGAGATGTTTACGCCATCAATTGCGTAAGACAGCTCAGAATCGACGAATACAGCAACATATATGTTGACATATCCACACAGGCGCTGAACAATGATTTCATGAAGGAAATACTTAATGAGAACAGAGAGGTATGCAAGCTCTCAGGATGCAAAGTCGAGACTGTTAACACCTTTAAGAAATTCAGAAATGACAAGAACTCTCTCATTCTTACACTTAAGAATACCTATTTTAAGGTAAAGGGCTTCAGTCTCAGAGATTCCGGTCTTGAAGAAAAGAAAGACACATATTTCACACCGATGTCGTACCTTGCGGACATCAATGAGAGTATGGACATTGTCCACATCAAGACAACCAACAAGAAAGCCAGGGCGATAACTACCATGATTCTGTGCTATGTGCAGACTTCCGGAAATTTTCTTTCCTTATAATAATATAAAATATACGAGGCGTTATGATCGATTCAGGAATTCTACTAATTAATGACATTACAGGATACGGAAGAGTTTCCACCTTTGCCATGCTTCCTGTAATGGCTCAATATGGATTGCACCCCTATGTTCTCCCTACCGCTTTGGTATCAAATACCACAGATTACGGTTCCTGTGAGATACTGGATACATCTGAATTTATGAAATCGACAATCGACAAATGGAAAGAATTCGGTTTCAGCTTCAGTAACATATGTACGGGTTTTATTAATTCTGCTGAGCAGCTTGATATCATCTGTAATCTTATAGAGAGTCAGGAATCCCCTTTTGTTCTCGTTGACCCGATAATGGCTGACGCCGGGAGTCTTTATGACGGCATGTACCCTGGTGCTGTAGAATGCAATCGCAAACTCGCATCATATGCTGATGTAATAGTACCGAATTTAACCGAAGCAGAACTGCTTGCAGATATGTACATCGGCCAAAGCAAACTATCTGATGCCGAGTATCTCGAGCTTGCGCGTGCGGTGTCCGATCTTGGAGTCGATAATGTTGTGATCAGCGGATGTGATTCTCAGGATGGACGAAGCTTTAATCTTGTATATACAAAGAATGAGGATTTAATAAAGAAAATTTACTTTGAAAGAATTGTCGACTCCTTTGTAGGTACAGGAGATGTTTTTTCAGCCTGTCTTATATCCGAATTGATTGTAGGCTGTTCTTTAGATATTGCAGTCGAGCGTGCTGCAGAATTTGTGAGAAAAGTTATTCTCGACAATCTCGGATGCAGTGACCGCTTCGACTTACATATAGAAAAATCCCTGCGCCATATTTCGATGGACAGCAAGGACTATGAAGACAGTATATAAATATGTTATACTATACTGTGAATTCGATTTAATAGGAGGAATTATTAATGAGATCTGACAGGGACAAACGTTCCAAGAACGAGAAAGAAATTGATGACTTCCTTTCTCAGTTTGAACCATCCGATGATGTGTCTGCTGATGTGAACGATTATCTGGATGACTCTATGCCGGGTAATTTCACATGGGAAGATGAACCTTCTTCCGTATCAGCCCGACAGAGCTCTGGTGACAGAGAATTGGTTGCTTCGGCTGAAAGCCCTCTCGATAGCAAGACTAAGACTAAAAATGCTATAGCTTCTAAGTCTGAGAGAAAAAACAGAGCTGATAAGGCCGAAAGTACTGAATCTGCTAAGACTGAGAAGAAAAGCAGAACCAAGGCTAAGGCCGTAGAATCCAATAAGGCAAATAAAGAAAACAAGCTAAAGGGTCTGGTCAGGAAAGCCGAAGACAAAGTTTCCGATTCTAAATCCAAGGCTGCTGCAGCAGGCAAAGCTGCAAACAAGCCTAAGAACTTAAAAGAATGGAAGGATTTCCTGTTTATGAAAGACGGCAAGGTCAGCGGAAAGAAGATTCTGCGTGATCTCGTAGCTTTTTTCTGTGCCATTGTTCTTTGCGGCATTCTCTACGCATTGGCTATGATCATTACAGCTCCCGGAATCAATCCGCATGAATTATATTCATCAATTGCTACAAGCTCAATGATTTATGATGATGACGGTAAACAGGTTGACTCGGTTTATTACACAGAGAACAGAAAAATCATCAAGTATGAGGAAATGCCTGAGGATCTTATTAATTCATTCGTTGCGATTGAAGATAAGACATTCTGGAAGCATCATGGCTTCAACTGGACACGTATGATTGGTGCCGTAATATCATCTCTTACAGGACACGGCCAAATCAGCGGAACCAGTACCATTACCCAGCAGCTTGCGCGTAATGTATATCTTGCTGATACCAAGAGCGTACGAAGTATTAAGCGTAAAATACTCGAAATGTACTATGCTGCCCGCATAGAGGCCGCTTTGTCCAAGGAAGAGATCGTTGAGGCATATCTGAATACAATTTATCTTGGATATGGATGCTATGGTGTTGATTCCGCTGCAAAAGCATACTTCTCCACTACAGTTGATAAGCTCAGTACAATTCAGTGTGCTGCTTTAGCTGCTCTGCCACAGGCCCCGGAGGATTATGCGCTTATAAAGTATGCAGATGGTGATACTGCACTCGATCCTAATGCTACTGTCCTTACCAAGGGTGATGATGTTGATACCTATGTAGCAAATGACAAATCCAAGGACAGAAGAGACCTTACGCTTGGCCTTATGAAGGATCAGGGATATATAGATGAAGCAACCTGTAACAAGCTTCAGGGCAAGGCTCTCACCTCTTTCCTTAAGCCGACATTCAGAGTTGCCGGCGCCGGAGATTATACATATTTTCATGAGTACCTTGTCGACACCATTATCAACGACCTCATGGAGCAGTATGACATGTCCTATGAGGATGCTGAGAAGATGGTATATACTCAGGGCCTCAAGATTTATTCAACAATGGACAGCACTGCACAGAAGGTTGCAGTTAAGGAGCTTAAGGATTCTTCAAACTATCCTGG
>JAGHUV010000040.1 GCA_018064665.1 Candidatus Crickella caballi
TCCGCGACATAAATTTTATCGAGCATCGTATAAGCAACGTATAAGCACTGAAAGTAACCCTAAACGTTGATATTCCAACATTTTTTACATAAAAACCCTGAGACCCTTGCGATGAAAGAGCCGCAGGGATTTTGCCCCTACGGCCCAAATTCTGGTGGAAGTGGTGGGAGTCGAACCCACGTCCAAGAATCCTTCCGGAAAACTTTCTCCGAGCGCAGCCGATGATTTGTATTTCGCCTCAGCAGCCGTCACGTCGGCAGACTGCGCCAAGGCTATCCCGTAAGTCCCTTACGCTACCGGGAGCTCACGCAAGGGGGTTCTGCATAAATGATGCCGGGTCCCAAGCCTGCAGAGGAACTTAGGCCGACACGCGGGCTGAACTATGCAGCCAGTGCGAAATTGTTGTTTGTTTTAGCGTTTCTTTGTAACGAGTGCTTTTTACGTGGTTCACCGCCACGGCTCGCTTATCTTCGTTCCGAACACCTGTCGAAACCTTTACACCCCCATATCTTTGAGGAGTACAACATAGTAACATCAATTAGAGAATAAGTCAATAGCAGGAGCTCTATCGGGCTCCTGCAGCTTTCTATTTATGCTCTGCTCCGTATCTGTTCAGCAGATCATGCTTTAAGTTCCAAAGCGGCTTGGAGAGGTCCACATAGTATGTCTGAGGATTCTCGAATCTCAGCACCTCGCCCCAGAGTGTTTCCAGCTGCTCAGCGCATGTCTTACGAATATCCTGAATGTTCGGACATTCATATACGCATTTGCCCTTGTCGAATACCTGTACCAGAAGATCCTTTGCCTCGTAATTCTCGAGCACCTTTCTCTTCCATACAGCATTAGGATCGAATATCTCATATGGCTTTCCGTCAGGCATCTGCTCATCATTCAGCATGATAACGTCTGCCATTGCTTTGCCCGTTTCCTTGGCATAGAATCTTACGACCTTCTTGAAGCCCGGATTTGTGATCTTCTCAACGTTCTCGGAAATCTTCATCTTAGGCACCAGCTCTCCGTTTTTCTCAACGCCGGACAGCTTGTATACTCCGCCGAAAACAGGTTCGGATTTGGCTGTGATGAGTCTTTCGCCTACGCCGAAGGAATCAATCTTTGCACCCTCGAGAATAACGTCTCTGATAATGTACTCGTCCAGCGAATTGCTGATAACGATCTTGCAATCCTGCAGTCCTTCCGCGTCGAGTATCTTGCGGCATTCTCTTGTGAGATAGGTAATATCTCCGGAATCGATTCTGATACCCATCTTCGCAGGCTTGAGTTCCTTGAATACCTTGATAGCATTAGGAAGTCCGGATTTCAGTACGTTGTATGTGTCGATAAGAAGTGTTGCGTTATCCGGATAAAGCTCTGTGTATGTTTTAAATGCTTCATACTCTGTGTCAAAGCTCTGTACCCAGCTGTGCGCCATTGTTCCGAGAGCAGGGATTCCGTAGTTTCTGTCTGCAATGGTGCATGCTGTTCCCACGCAACCTGCAATATAGGAAGCTCTTGCGCCGAAGACTGCTGCCTCTGCTCCCTGTGCTCTTCTTGTACCGAATTCCATTACAGGTCTGCCCTGTGCCGCTCTTACTATTCTGCTTGACTTGGTAGCGATCAGGCTCTGATGGTTGAACTGCATCAGAATGAAGGTCTCGATGTACTGCGCCTGAATGATAGGTCCTTTGACGATCATAACCGGCTCGTATGGGAAAATCGGATAGCCCTCAGGTACCGACCACACATCACACTTGAACTCAAAGTCGAGAAGATACTGGATGAATTCCTCGCTGAAGCAGTTCTTGCTTCTGAGATATTCTGCATCTGCATCTGTAAATTTGAGTCCCTTCAGATATTTGATAATCTGCTCAAGGCCCGCCATTATTGCAAATCCGCCGCCATCAGGTACTCTTCTGAAGAATACGTCAAAGCATGCCTCCATATCTCTGATATCTGATTGGAAATAACCGTTCGCCATAGTGATTTCATAGAAATCAGTAAGCATAGTAAGATTGTAATCGTTCACCATTTCTAAACCCCTTCCTTAGCCCTTAGGCTCTTCGTCAGTAGTTGTATCATCTGCGCTGTCATCCACAGATTGCTCTGTCTGCTGATTGTCAATAACAGTCTCCGGATACTTCATAATAATCTGCATACGCCAGAAGATTACGCCGGCACATACCGCAACAATCAGAATCGCCAGTAGTATATCACTTATGTTATGAAAAAAATTCTTCATTTCATTCTCCATTCGTTAGTGTGCTTCTGCTATTATAACACAAGCTGACGGTTTTGTGGTATAATTGCGCACATGAGAGAAATTCAAATCACTGCCAATGATGCGGGAAGGCGGCTGGATCGTTTCCTGCGCAAATATATGCGCAATGCATCACTTGGCGAGATATACAAAATAATAAGAAAAGACGTCAAGATTGACGGCAAGCGCAGGAACGAGTCATACATGCTTCAGGAAGGTGAAGTACTGACCCTCTACGTTTCCGATGAGGCTTTGGATAAGCTGACAGGCGGAACATCTGAAGCCGTACGCCCGGCTCGCAAAGCAAAGCGTCAGTTCGGCATTGTCTTCGAGGACGAATGCGTGCTCATAGCAGACAAGCCCTTCGGGCTCCTCACGCATGGCGATATAAATGAAAAGAAAAACCATCTTGCCAACCAGGTTAAAGACTACCTCATCGAGAAGGGAGAATATGGCCCTCGCAGCGAGAAGGTTTTCTCACCGGCTCCTGCCAACAGAATCGACCGCAACACAACCGGTCTTGTTCTCTTTGGCAAGACTTCAGCGGCTCTCAAGGAGCTTAACAGGATTATCCGCGACGACCTTGTCAGCAAGTACTATCTGACCATAGTCTGCGGCAAGATCAGCTCCGAGCAGGTACTCGAGGGTACTCTGGTGAAGGATACAAGAGCCAACAAGGTCAGCATCAGAAGCAGCAACAAGGCCAGCAGCCACGGCGCAGATGCCGGCATCAATCGCAGCACCAACTCTGTCACTAACCGCAGCACTTCGGACAGCTCCGAGCTTGCAATCAAAACAATTGTCAGACCGCTTGAAGTACTTAAGTTCGGCAAGGACGGTAAATTCGACGCCACACTCGTGGAGGTCGAACTGGTTACCGGACGTTCTCACCAGATACGTGCACATCTTGCGAGCATCGGTCATCCAATTATTGGAGACAGCAAATATGCAACACGGTCAGCCCGTGACATGAACGCGCTTCTGCTCGACCGTTTTGGGCTGAGCACCCAGCTGCTTCACGCATACAGACTGGAGTTTGCCGAGGAGCTTGCAGACATC
>JAGHUV010000019.1 GCA_018064665.1 Candidatus Crickella caballi
CCATCATAAGTCTCAGTCTTAGTGTTTCCTAATACTTCAACTTCAATTGAATCTGCCTTTTCGATCTTCAGCCAGCCGTCCGTTACCTCGAATTCTACTGTCTTGTAGTTCTTCGATGTTGCTTCAAAGTCTGATGCCTTCAGACCCATGTCGTACTTGCCTGCGTTTGTTCCCTTTGCTACGCATGCACTCTGTTCAGGCTGCTCTGTAATCGTTACATCGTTTTCATCGTAGTTTTCGATTGTGTAGCCTGTTACACTCTGCTCTTGTCCGTTATATACCTTTGTATCAGAGTTTCCTGTTACCTTGATTACAAGCTTATCTGCAGGTGTAATTGTCAGTGTGCCATTCAGCTTTTCTATCTCGTAGTTGCCTGTTACGTCCTCGGCTCCTGCCTTGATGACTACATCACCTACTACCGCATCGCTGCTACCTACTTCTGTTCTGCTTCCGCTCAGGCCTACAGTCATGCTCTGTCCGTCTGCCAGTTTTCCTGATGGAACCCAGTAACCTGTCGCTACTGCTGTGAGAGCCGTTCCGTCGTACTGCTTCTCACCACCGGTAGCCTTTACAGAGATATTTAACTTCTTGATTACGAGCTCGCCTGCTTCTACCTCGAATTCTACTGTCTTGTAGTTCTTCGATGTTGCTGCAAAGTCTGCTGCTGTCAGACCCATGTCGTACTTGCCTGCGTTTGTTCCCTTTGCTACGCATGCACTCTGTTCAGGCTGCTTTGTGATTGTTACATCCTTCTCATCGTATTTTCCGATTGTGTAGCCTGTTGCGCTCTGCTCTCGTCCGGTGTATACCTTCTCATCAGAGTTTCCGGTTACCTTGATCACAAGCTTGTCTGCTTTTTCGACAGTCAGTGTGCCATTTGCAGTTGTAATTGTATAGTTGTCTGCAAGTGTCCCTTCATTCAGTTTGTATGTGAATTTGTTCTCACTTGATCCAGCATCTGTCTGTGTTCCTGTGATGTCATAGCTTGCGCCTTCACCTTCTGCGAATCCGTCACCGCCAACTGCCACATCAGACTGAGTATTCTTAGTAAGAGGCTGACCATCGTATTTCTTCTCGCCGGAAGCCGATGTGAGAGTTACCGCTCTCTTCTCGATTGTCAGATTACCATCAGCAACTACAACAATGTTGATCTCGCCGTAAGTATCTGAAGTCGCAACGAAGTCATCTGCAGTCAGGTTCATTGGATATTCGCCAACATTCTTACCTGTTGCCTTTGCTTCCTTTCCTTCCTTCAGACTGATTCTTATGTCCTTATCACCTATATTGGTTGTAAAGCCTGTCGCACTCTGATTTGAGCCATTATAAGTCTTTGTATCTGTGTTTCCTGTAATTTTTACAGTAACCTCAATACACTTCCACTTAGCATACAAATCGTTATCCGGTAAGTTATCAACCAGAACCTTCTGTCCTGCCTTGTACTTTACAGCGCCTCCCGGAGTCAGTGACCATCCTTCGAATTCATATCCCTTAGGAGTTTCAAATCCGCAAACCTCAGGTGTCGGAAGCTTAATCTTTTCATTATTCTTAAGCTTCTGCTTATCCTCGGTGTTTCCTCCTGCAGGATAATTACTGTGATATACAAGTGTAATATCTTCTACCTTGTTGTCCCACTGTGCATACAATGTAATATCTGAAGAATCGATCATAATCTTATCTCCAGGCTGATACATTGTTCCTGAGCCATCATCTGCTGTATTCCATCCAATAAATACCTTGCCGGTAGGAGCAGTCAGGCTTTTTGCCGACTTTATTGCCGCACGGCTGAGTTTATGGTAGGTTTCGTTATCTGTTACGGAGCCCCTTCCGCCGTTTGCGCTGTATTTAACCTTATATGTCTTGCTGTTGTCTGAGCAGATAGGGAAAAGCTCTATGTCATTGTATATCGGCTGGTTTGTATCAAACAGCTGCATTGAGCCGTCTTCTGCCTTTGTTCCCCATCCGACAAATGTCGAGCCTTCAGGAATATCCGTTGGCGGCGTAAGCCATTCAGAATTGATTTTCTGGCCATAAGGAACAGTGTAGTTTTCTGAATCTCCTGAAAAACTTACATAAACAATTACATGTTCTTCTGGTACAACCCACTTAGCATACAATGTAATGTTATTGGCCGGCATCGTCTTGCCGTTGAAGCTGTATGCATCTCCTTCACAAAGCTGGTTATCATACCAGCCTCCAAACTTGTAAACATCAGGTACATTTGACGGTCTGTCTGGAGTGTAATTTGCATCTGTTATTGATGCTTCGTACTTTTTGGAAACAGTCTTTTCCTTAGTACCATTGTTCATGAATACGATGTTGTAGCTATTTCTATCGTAATAGAGCTCTCCCTCGTTGTTTGAGAATTCCTTACTGCCGCCACTAAATCCAGCGTCACTCTGTGACCACCTGGAAAATCCTTCAATATCATGATATTCTTCGTTATATGTCATATAGTTGAAGTAGGTGCCAACAGATTTAAGTAAAGTGTAATTTTTACCACCTGTAGTTTTGTCTACTTTCTCGTCAGGGAGAGATTCGCCATAATAGTAGATTGTCTTTAGCGTATTTGAACTTTGTTGGTAGAGATTAAAAGTTACATTTGCCATTGGCATTACGTCTAATGTCTGTAATGCATAATCATATACGCTTGTTGCTTTCCAGGCACGTCCGGCATAAGTCTCTTTAAAGAAATCTGCATTAAATTCATCCGCAATTTTTGCACCAAACTTAGCCGTAATAGTATATGAACCAGATCCGTAACATTCTGCTGTATGAGTATGCTCTTCCTTCTTGCAGATTAGTTTGCCTCGAATATTATAGCACCCTCTGAAAAAGCTATGAATATGCTCTTCCTTACCGCATGTAGCCTGACCAGAATTTCCCTTGAAAGTTAATGTGTATACTGTCCTATTATAATATACATTTACGATAGTCGATCCGTCACCGCTGATAGTTTCCTGTTTTATTTCCTGCGGTGTAAACCCTTCGTAATTTTTTGTCGATGCAACAGTTTCCTGTCCTGTTGTTCCTGATTTTGTTTCACTTTCCTTGAAGGAATAGCCATCGTCATTGGCATTCTCCTGCCAGTGAATTACTGTATAGTTTGTTGTTTTTGGTGTCCATGAAGCAGTGACAGTTGTAGTTTCGCTTAATGGCTTGCCGAAAGTATAACTCAATCCATTCAGCTTCCAGCCTGCGAAAGTGTAACCCAATCTTGTTGGATCGGCAGGCTTGATTGTAGACTCATTTGCCTCTACAAATTCGGATGAAACAAATGATCCACCATTGCTGTCAAATGTGAGCCAGTGTCCTGTCTCAGCCTTTGTATATAAATAAACATCGCTATCTGCTAACGTTACTTTTGGAACCTGCTTTGTGCATGCTTCATCTGTATACCATTTATAAGCTGAACTTGATGCGCTGATATTGATAATTACATCTGATGTTGAGATTTCATCACCACTAACGCCTTCTTTTGTTGTATATATTCCACCTCCGGGATGTTTGAAGAACACATAGTGTGCCTCCTGGAATTTTGCATTAAGAGTAATTTCACTGTTTTCGGAAACTGTCTGTGTCCCAAAATCAGTAAATTCTTTATCTCCATCGTACCAGCCAACGAACTTATAGCCTTCTTTCTCTGGAGCTTCAGGCTTGTTCAGAGTATCTCCATCTTTAACAATCTGAACATCCACTTCTTCGCTACCATTCTTAAATGTATATTTTGCAGTGTAAGGCGTTTCATCCTCGTCTTCACCCACTACAACATATATTGAAAAACTCTCGGCATTAAACGTGCCGCCGCTGGAGCTGACTCCCGACTTTACCTTCTCAACATCTCCATTATCTTCAACATGGTAAATGTTGAATTCCTTACCTTCAACATTGGCATTTGAAAGCTTAACAGCGATCTTCTTCTCAGGCTGGATTTCTTTGCCATCGCAATAGAACGTGATGTCTACACCATTGGCGTCCTTCACGTTTTCTACATCATCTTCCAGCAACGAAACAGCCTTTGCATGACTGATTGCCGAAACCTTCATCTCGGTTCCCTCAGGGAAAGCACCTTCAGGTGCTGACACGACAACTCTGATGCCATTGCTTGCAGTCTGTTCAAATGACTGTGCCGGCATCTCAGCTTCTTCTGTTTCTTCCTCCGCTGCTTCTTCTGCTGCTTCTGTTGTTGCCTCTTCCTTTACTTCTTCAGCAACCTGCTGCGAATCATCAGCGGCGTCTTTTTCAGGCTTAGCCTCGGAAGCATCGTTGCTCAGATCGATTTTCTCATTGGATGTCGACGGATTCTCGGCAGGCGCGGTCTCAGCCTCCTTGTCCGTTGCCTCATCAGCGACCTGCTCCACCTGGTTAGCTGCTTCCTCGTCTGCGGCCTTGAGGTTGTTTGAGCCTATGAAGGTCATACTCGTTACAACCAGAACGCCTGATACGATGAGCGCTATAGCTTTTCTGAATACCTTGTTTTCCATATCTATCACTTCCTCGTTTCTGATACACCTCATATGAAACGTGCCTTATTATGGTTAATACATCCGTAGGACAGATGTTAATAGTACACTATATCCTACTATATATAAGGTGCTTTTGAAATGTCTAAATGGCTCAAATTAAGCGTACTTTTTTGTTATTCCTCTTTTGTTTCTAAAAAAATACAAGCAAGCCGCTTTTATACTGAAAATATTTGTATTCTTATGTATCAATCCACCTATTTTCTTTTCTTAATCGCGTACTTGTGCTATCATAATTGTGTATCTTTATCAGTCAATTTGAGAGGTCACTAATTATGAAGAAACTTGATACACAGAAAACAATTCAGCTCATTGTATTTTTAGTTTTAACAGCGGCATGTGCCCTGATAATTTTCTTCAACAAGGGACTGTTCCACACGATCGGAACTGACCCGGGTGTAAAGCTTATGTGCGGAATGCTATGGCTGGCACTCGGCGTTTCCTTTCTGTTTATTTTCCTGGATTTCAATCTGCTCAGCACGTTTAAGCAGGATTACAGAGAATTAGATTACGTAGTTCATTCTGACCCTATCGCAGGTATCGCAAACAGATTCAGCAGTGATGCTCTTATCGATAAATATATAGACAAGAAGCTTCCTGAGAACATCGGCTGCATCATGCTTGAGCTGACCAATCTCAAAGAGACCAATAAGCTTTACGGTCACGTTGAGGGCAATCAGATGATCAGAGATTTTTCAACGATTCTGAAGCTTACATCTGTCAACCTCTGCTTCGTTGCCCGTAACGGAGGAAACAAGTTCCTGGCTATTTTCGAGGATTGCACTGCAGAGAATCTCGATACGTTCATTGCAAGAGTTGATCGCAAGGTCAGCTCCAACAATTCTGAAGCAGGAACACACCCTATTAAGTATGCGTATGGTATTTCTTATAATGCAGAAGACAACTGCGAACAGATTACAGATCTTATCGCACTCGCCGACAAGAGAATTAAGTAAGGAAGACTAACAGTAATGGCAAAGCTTGATTATCAGTACATCGGCTCTTTGGTCGAGCAGGTTCAAGAGGGCGACAGTAATGCTTTTGCTGAATTGTACGCAGCAACGTATCAGAAGCAATACTATGCCGCATATAAATATCTCAAGGATGAGTTCCTCGCACAGGATGCTCTCCAGGAGACTTATATTAGTGCGCTCAAGAACATCAATGGTCTCAAGGACCCTAAATTATTCATTTCCTGGCTTAATCAGATCAACTTCCGTACCTGCTTCAAGCTGAATGAGAAGCAGAAGCGCTATAACTCGGAAATGGCCGAATACGATGTCGCTTCCGAGTCATACGTTGCACCGGCGGGGGATAATCCGGAAAGCCGGGTCGTTGAAGTTGATGAAAACCAATATATCGTTAAGCAGATTATGGCACTGCCATTTACAGAGGGGCAGGCAATAATGCTGCGGTATTACAATGATATGAAAATTGATGAAATTGCAGATATCTTAGGTGTCAGCAAGAGCACTGTGAAGAGAAACATTTCCGACGGACTTGCTAGACTGAAAAACATTCTGAAGGGATAGGAGGTGAGTTCATATGGCACAATCAGATAAAAAGAATTTGCTCAATCAGGAACTCGCCGGACAGATGCTCTCAAACATCTTTGACATATGCGAGGTCGAGCCTAACACAGTTCCTCTTGAGGAACTGGAATCATACAGTAACTACCGTAAGGATAAATTTGCAGTACGAAAGTTTTTAGTCGTGCTGATCATGATACTTTTCCTTATCATTCCGCTTCTGTTCATGTCACCTACCATCATGGCACTGAAGCAGGTCGATCGGGCAAACCCGTCATATGTGATGAGCGTTGAGTCTATGCTTCCTGTCACAAGCGTTTCAGCAAGCATAGACGGTGAGAAGGTTCCTGTATATGAAACCGGGCAGAGAGAGTATTCTATCGAACCAAGCAAGGTTGGTGAAATGCTCGTTACCGTAAAGTGCATCAACAATCAGTATGTACAGAAGAAAATCAAGGTTACCAATATAGACAAGACAGCACCTACGGTACGCTCCAACAGAAATGCCGATGGCAAGATCTATATTTATCTCGAGGATGATATCTCCGGCGTGGATTATTCCAAGATTTACGCAAAGGACGATTCGGGATCAACAGTATTGCCATATTCCGTAAGCGATGAATCCGGACTTGTTGTATTTAAGTATCCGAGCTCGTCTATCAATATCTTTGTTCCGGATAAGGCCGGCAACACATTGCAGCTGCTGCTGTCTGTATCTTAAATCAAAGCTTAAGAAAACGGAGGCCATAGCATGAGAAAGGGATTGAATTATGCACTATCAATCGCACTTGTCTGTGCTATGGCTTTTATATTGCCCGGATGCGATTCTGGCAGCTCTTTAGCTAACCGTTCTTCGGGCAACGATTCCGGTGTGCGAAAAACCGCTACTTCCGTTCTTGCACCGGAAGCAAGTG
Source organism: Candidatus Crickella caballi (assembly GCA_018064665.1). Classification (GTDB taxonomy): domain Bacteria; phylum Bacillota; class Clostridia; order Peptostreptococcales; family Anaerovoracaceae; genus Crickella; species Crickella caballi. The sequence continues at coordinate 6,964 of JAGHUV010000019.1, forward strand.
GCGAGACAGTATATGAGGACAAAGATGCAACTATTGACGCGTCCAACACCTCCGACGGCTATGTAATGATTAAGTACAGCGGCAAGTCAAGCAAAATCAAAATTCAGATCACCGGGCCTGACGAGACTATTTACACATATACATCTCATGCCGGTGAGTACGAGACCTTCCCTCTTACAGTCGGAAGCGGCGCTTATCGCATAGATGTGCTTGAGAATATTTCTGATGACCTGTATTTCCTGTCGCAGTCACAGACTATAGATGTAAATATTGAAAATGAGTTTGCACCATTCCTCTACCCCAACCAGTACATATGGTATGTGGCAGATTCCAAGGCCGTTGAGTTGGGCAGACAGCTCTCCGATCAATCCGAAAGCGATCTTGATTACGTCAGTGTTGTATATGATTATGTCATCAGTAATATCACGTACGACAATGACAAAGCGGCCAATGTGCCGATCGACTATATACCGGACATCGACGAAACGCTGACCACAGGCAAAGGAATTTGCTTTGACTATGCTTCCCTGATGTCTGCGATACTTCGTTCACAGAACATCCCTACCAAGCTGGTGGTCGGATATTCGGGTCCTGCCTATCATGCATGGATCAGCGTCTGGCTCGAGGAAACCGGCTGGGTGGATAATATAATTGAATTTGACGGTACAAACTGGTCCATCATGGACCCGACTCTGGGAGCCGGAAACGGCAAGGAGGCTGTCAAAGAATATGTCGGCGACGGAACAAATTACACAGCCAAATATCATTACTAAATGCAAATCACCATCGGTTCACTGCGCGCGACAGCTCGCAGTGAACGGCCGGTGTTTAAGAGAAAGGATAATCATATGCAAGCATTCAACAACCTGGAAACCGCCGCATTCTGTAACCAGATTGCATTGGTTCTTAAATCAGGCATTTCTTCTACAGAAGGTATAAGTATCATGCTTGATGATGCTGAAAAGGAATCAGAGCGCGGAATTCTTGAGACTATTCTTAATAAAAATGAAGAAACAGGCTCCTTCTATGAAGCTCTGGTTTCAGCCGGTGTTTTCCCTGAATACATGCTGAACATGGTTAAGATCGGCGAAGAGTCCGGCAGACTTGACGAGGTTATGGCCAAGCTCGCTGTTCATTATGAGCGCGAGGATACAATCAGAAAAAGCATCAGAAGCACCATCAGCTACCCTCTTGTAATGATAGCAATGATGGTAATTGTTATTGTGGTTCTCCTGGTCAAAGTCATGCCTATATTCAGTGCCGTTTTCCGTCAGCTCGGATCTGAAATGACAGGCCTTGGAAAAAGTCTTGTTAATATCGGAGCTGCAATAAGCAACTCCTCTGTGATACTTACTGTTATTCTCGCACTGATCGCAGTTGTCGGATTTCTGGCAGCTAAGACCAAGGGTGGCCGTAAAGCGGCTCGAAGCCTTGGCTCCAAGATCAAATCGATTCGTAAAATCATGGACAGTACCGCAGCCTGCAGATTTGCAGACGGAATGTCTCTGACCCTCGCCAGCGGTCTTACCCCTGACAAATGCATCGACCTCGCAGGCAAGCTTAACAGCGACGAGGTCTTTGCCGTAAAGCTTAATAATTGTCGTCAGCTTGTAGCAGAGGGTGAGGATTTATCCAAGGCTTTGCATGAAAGCGGTATTTTCACAGGTGTTTTTTCCAGACTTGCATCAGTCGGACAGAAAACAGGAACAATGGAAGAGTCCCTTTCCAAGATTGCAGAGATGTACCAGGAAGATGTGGATACTAAGATCAACAATATGCTGGCAGCAATGGAGCCGACCCTGGTTATTATTCTCTCAATCGTAGTTGGCATTATTCTTATGTCGGTTATGCTGCCTCTCATCGGCATCATGGCAGCAATTTAATTATACGGAGGCGTTTATTTGAGATTTACCGGTTCTGCAAAACCTCATATACTTCGCAGGATACTTCTTCCTGTCGCCGTATTCCTCGTTGTGATCGCATTCTTTTATTATGCAATCGATTCAGTTTCGAGAGGTACAGTTGATCATCAGAAGGAGGTTCTTGAGAATGCTGTATTTCAGGACGTGGTTTACTGCTATTCCATAGAAGGGGCATATCCTGACACCGTCGAATATCTCGAGAAGAATTACGGACTCACCTATGACCACGAAAGATTCTTTGTCGGATACAGGCTTCAGGGAAGCAATATCATGCCGGATATCACGATCATCGATCTCAAAGCAAGTGGATATTCGGATATAGGAGGTGGCGATGAATAAGAAAAGACATAGCATCGACTTCCTCTTCCCTCTTGCGCTTCTTTTCGTATTTGCAGTTTCAGCAATAGTCGTACTGCTGTTTGCAGCTGATATCTATGAGGAGACAGTCTCTGAATCATCAAGGAACAACAGTGCAAGAACTTCTATAGCGTATGTTACGGAGAAAATCCACAACAGCGAAGCCGGCTCTGTAAGCATCGGGAAACTCGATGACTGCGATGCGATCATAATTGAGCAGACTGTAGATGACGAGGATTATCTTACATACATATACGCATACAACGGCAGCCTTAGAGAGCTTCTGGTGAAATCAGATTTTACAGCTTCCCGCGAGCTTGGAAGCAGAATTCTTGATGTAAGCGAATTCAACATAGAAAAAATTAACGATAAATTGATAAAAATCGTCTGCTCGGATTCTTCCGGTAAGCAGGCACAGACTTTGGTGGGTATAAAATGAAACAGCGCAACAGAGCAAGTGCCTCCGGCCTCTTTCTGCTGGAGCTAATAGTGGCAATACTGTTCTTCGCAATAGCGAGTGCTTTTAGTGTGCAGATTTTCGTCAAAGCCCACAAGCTTAATGAGCAGTCGCAGATCAGCAACTGGGCAGTCAATGAATGTGCGGGTTTTGCCGAGGTATTGCGCAGCTCTGACAGCACCAAAGAAACAGACGCGGTCATCAGTCGCCTCTACCCTGACAGTACATCAGATACCGACAGGCTTTATATTTATTACGATGAAGATTTCAGCCCTTGCAGAGAAGATGTTGCTGAATATAAAATAAGTATTGAAGTTAACGACAGGAGCAGTGATACAGCAGGTGCCATTACTGCCACGGATGCGGAAGATCAGGAAACATATTTCGAACTCCGTCCCAAGAGGGTTCACTCAGGAGAAGGCAAGGAGGAGAGCTAATGAATAAACGTAAAGTATCGGCTCCGGCCTCAAATATAGGAATAGCTTCTCTGCTCGTTGTATTCCTTGTTCTTTGTCTGGTGGTTTTTGCGACCTTGTCGCTTTCAACCGCTTTAAACGATTATTCGCAGAGTCAGAAACAGGCTCAGCATGTCACAGAATACTATGAAGGAGACGCAAATGGGAATTAAAGATATTCTTACACAAGCAGTGCATGAACAGGCTTCGGATGTGTTTATTATCGCAGGACTGCCTATTTCCGTCAGAAAGAACGGTGTTATCATTCGCGTCGGCAAAGAGAAGGTTATGCCTGATGCAACGTCTGCACTTCTTAAAGAGATTTACGAGCTGGCATTTAACCGTGACATCTCAAGACTCACTGACGACGGCGATGACGATTTCAGCTTTGCCATTCCCGGACTGTCAAGGTTCCGTGTCAGCGCATTCATGCAGAGAGGTACAATGTCTGCGGTCATTCGTATCATCTCATTTGACTTGCCTGACCCAAAGGAGCGTGAGATACCTGACAGAATCATCGAACTCGGAAAACAGAACAGCGGCATGGTTCTTGTGACAGGTCCTGCCGGAAGCGGAAAGTCAACTACACTCGCATGTGTCATCGATTATATTAATCACAATTATGACAAGCACATCATCACACTTGAGGATCCTATTGAGTATCTTCACAGACACGACCGCAGTATTGTAAGTCAGCGAGAGATAAGCATCGATACAGCCTCGTATGTTGCTGCACTTCGCGCTGCACTTCGCCAAAGCCCGGATGTCATTCTGCTGGGAGAAATGCGTGACTACGAAACGATCAGCGTTGCTATGACTGCTGCCGAGACAGGACACATGCTCTTCTCAACGCTACATACCATAGGTGCTGCAAACACAATCGATCGTATTATCGATGTGTTCCCTGCCAATCAGCAAAGACAGGTTGCAGTTCAGCTTTCCATGGTTCTTAACGCCGTAGTATCACAGCAGCTGATTCCGACAGTTGACGGAGACGTAGTTCCTGCGTTTGAAATAATGACCGTAACGCCTGCAATACGTAATATGATAAGAGACAATAAGATTCCACAGATTGAAGCTTTGCTCTATTCCTCCAATTCCCCGGATATGTGTTCCATGGATTCGAGCCTCTTGAAGCTTTACGAAGCAGGTCGAATTACCAAAGATATCGCATTGACCTATGCAAGCAATTCCGAAATGCTTAGCAAGAAGCTTAAATAGCAATAACAGAAGAAAGCTTTCTCAGCAGCGGATGACTTGCATAACTTTGGAAAGCTTATGCAGCTGTATTCACAACAATTTATTGCAAACAAATAATTCGGGCAGCAAATGCTACCCGAATTTAATTTTATGTTTTATCTAAAGCTTAACCTGTCTTAGCCTGCGATGCAGTCGGATGTCCTAGCAGCCTCTCATTACCTTGGCAACCTTCTCATCCATTTCAGCACACTCAGCTCTGAGCTCTGCGATCTTCTTAACGATCTCCTGCTCCTTGACATTGGTCTCTTTAACGAGTTCCATGTTGTCGTAAGCAACTGAATCACGAACATCTGCATCGAGAGAGCCTGCATAAACAGGAACACTGTCTGTAAACTGAGCCCACTTCTCATCACCGTAATCAAAGTGCCACCACTCTGAAGGAAAGTTAGTGAAGCCAACGGAAAGCATGATGTTATAAAGCATTCTTCTGTTGTCTCTTGCTACATCGTTCTGGCCCTTATATGGACCATCCGGCTCATAATAGTTTGCCCATGCTCTGTCTGTGAACTCATCAAATCCACAGCCCATGTCAAGCTCCTCACCGTTCTCATCTACAATTGTCAGGTCGACAGCTCCGCCCGAATTGTGTAATGAAGGAAGAAGAACATTGTATGATGGGAATGAAACGCACATCAGTGTAATTGCGTCGATTTCCGCTTCTGTCTTGTCAGGATTCTCTGCAGCCTTCTGTGCTCTGAAATAATCATACAGAGCCTGCTGTACTGCAATTGGTCTATATGCATCATAAATCTTGAAGCGGTAACCCTCAGGAAGCTTTGCCTCCGCTTCCTTCAGCATTTTAGCTACAGTCTCGCGAGCCATAATGCTTGGGCTGGAGCCCGGTACCGGATTGCCATTATCCTCTACCCAATGGTTGTACATTGAATCGCAAAGGAATTCATCATCCAGGTAAACCATAGGTTCAAGGCTTGGATTACCGACGATAAGTCTGTTTGTAGGAAAATCTACGGTTGGAATTGGTTTATTAATGTCGATCATAACGTGCCTCCTTACTAACAACGTTAGAATTCTAACACTACGAAATAGCTATATCAATAACCTTACGGAAGGTTTATCAAAAAAGATGCACACCGTCAAACGACAGCGTGCATCTTAGGTGTGGTATTGTATATTGATTATTCAAGATAGGCTTTAATATAAGTCTTATTATAGCTTTTTATAGGTTTTATACAGAGCTTTTAACCCTCGATTGAGATGAAGTGCTTCTCCTCGATTTCAGGCTCCTTTTCCTTCTTAGGAATATCCAGCTTCAGAATTCCATCCTCAAATCTCGCCTTGATATCCTCTTCGGTAAGAGCATCTCCTACATAGAAGCTTCTGCTGCAGGAACCGTAGTATCTTTCTCTGCGAATGAACTTTCCTGCCTCATCCTTCTCATCATTATCAGCTCTCTTCTCAGCGCTGATAGTAAGATATCCGTCCTTCAGCTCAGCCTTAACATCTTCCTTATTATAACCCGGAAGATCGATGTCCAGCATAAATCCTTCAGCTGTCTCTCTTATATCCGTCTTCATTACTGCAGGAACTCCGCCCCTGAAGTTTGCAGGAAGGGCAGCTGTGCGCTTAGGCTCAGGGCGTCTCATTGGACGACCGAAGTCCATAAAATCATCAAAGAAATCATCAAATAAACTTTCTCCCCAAATTGATGGCATTAACATTATTCTATCCTCCTTCACACATCGTGATAAGTTACTGTTTGATTGCGGCTGAGTAATTCTGCGACGCTCTGCAGAATGTATCACCTCTCTGTCGCAATAATGTTATAGCATTTTTGTTAGCACTCGTCAATGGTGAGTGCTAACATTTTATGTGAAGATTGTGTGTAGATTTCATCCCATGAAAACAAGTGCAAGTAACAGGTATGGATTTGACACCTGCTACTTGCACTCTTACAGTACTAAAAAGAGGATCGCAACTTCTGTCACAATCCTCTTATAACGATTTTGTTAGTTATTTTGATTGGCTATAGTATCAGCCTTTGATGATTCGTATTGCTCAATCAATTATCTTAAGCAATTAACCTTCTGCCATTCCTTATATTTTTCGAGATCCGGTTCAACCTTCTTCAGCACATATGCCAGAATCGCAACATCATCTACCTTGCCTATTCCCGGTATTGCATCCGGAACAAAGTCAACAGGCGCCAGGAAATACAGCATGCCGGCCATGATCCAGATTATACCTGCATTTGATGCTCCGGTATATTCTTTCTTAAAGTGTGCTCTAAGCATGGAGATAACAGTCGGAATCTCTGATGCCAGGTCTCCGACAACAGGCACCAGATAAAGAATTTCTTCACACCCCTGAAGGAAGTGTTCAATCTTCTCATCATCGTTGATAAATTCCATAACCTTTGCTTTGTACTTTAAAGTCAGAGCTTCAAGCTTATATTGGATTGCCTTCTTAGAAAAAATGCGTCCCATTATATCCTCCCTGTTGTATGTTCCATAAAAGAGTCAACTTCCATAAAAGGGTCTGCTTACATGTCTGCTTTCATAAAAGCGTCTATCTCGTCTAAAAGGCTTTCGTCCTCATTGTAAGAGAAGTCGCTTGCATCTATGCGTATCGCTTTGCCCGGCAGATATTCATTACGTATGCTCTCAAGATAAGCCTTGAAATCATCGCTGTTTTGAATTCCTACACTCTGATGCGCAGGATGTCTGTTCTCGTTCTTAATGCGATTCTGAAAGCGCTCATAGAGCGTTTCCACATCACCCTGCATGCAAAGCGTCATGATGCCGTATCCGCGTTCTTTCGCAAGCTCCTCAATATGAATCAGCTCGCCGTCACGAAAGTTCGCCTCAAGTATTATATCCCGTCGTGCTTTGGCTGCTTCTGTGAATCTGTAGCACATAAGGCCTACAGCCGCCTTTGACAGCTTGAGGTTCTCCTCCCTGTTGGAAAAACCGATCGTATCCACAAGGACTTCCTTGATGTCATCCTTGTTATATGCAGTCACACCATAGCGATCCGCCAGGCGCTTTGAAAAAGTTGACTTTCCTGCCGCAAGATCACCTGTGACTATAATAAGCTTATTCATCTTTGTACTGCTCCGGATCCGGCAAATGCCTTATTTCAGCTTAAAGTCCAGATGAACAGGATTGTGATCGGAATGCATAAATTCCTGATCGACAACTTCGGCCTTATCCACCTCAACATTGTCCGTTACAAGGAAGCCGTCAACAGTACATGTGAAAGTCTTTCCCGGCTCGTATGGCATATCGTTATTTCGACAGCTTGCAACCTTCTTATTCTCGTCGTATGCTGCAACAAGAGAAACGTGCTTTGGAATATCTTCAACCGGGAACGGCTGGCACCAGCTTGCATTCTCTCCGCCTTCAACACCGAAAATTCCTGCCGAATCTCCAAGCAGGTCCATGTTAAAGTCTCCGCCACAGATTACGTAATTGCCTTTCTCGTACTCTTTCTCCATTATGTCATAAAGCATACCAAGCTGCTGTGTAACAATAGTTGGATCGGTAGTATATGCGCTCAGATGGAAATTGACCAGGAAGAGCGAGTGCCCCTCACTTGTCTTAACTTCCGATACACTGAAGCAGCGGTCGAGATCCAGGAACTTAGCTACATCCGTCTGGATAGGAAGTGATCTTCTGATTGAATTGTCAATTCCATAGCTCGAAAGTGTAACTATGCCACTTTTATTGGCACCATGCGGTGAGGTGAACGGATACATCAGATACGGAGAATCATAGTTCTGCGCAAATACATATGCTTTGTCATCAAGAGCATCATGAATAACTTCGCGTTCGTCTACCTTATATGAACGTGTTGCATCAAAATCCACTTCCTGAATGAAATAGAAGTCAGAATTCTGCTGCTCTAAAACATCTACAATGTCATTCATATTCTCAATGACTGCATCCTTGGAGCGTGCGCGAGATTCTTTACCGCCATCCATGAAGAAAGTATAATCCTGCAGATACGCCGCAAAACCAATATTCCATGTTGTTAGGCTCAAAGCGTCATTCTCGGGCGCAAGCTTTTCAGCTACAGCTGTCGGTTCCTCCACACCAAGGCTCTGTTTGTCCTCGATTCTGTGGTAGGACAGCATAATATATGAAAAATATGTGCCGGCAACCAACACAATGGCAAGCAGGATAATCAACAATGTTTTAATAACCTTCTTCATAGTACACCTCACAGACAGGCCAATCATCCTTTAATAAAACAACTTCACTATATTACTTTTTTACTTGTACTCTTCCCAGTGACCTGTAGTCAGTGCACGAATTGCGCCTTCAGCAAGGGCTTTCATTTCTTCTTCGCCAGGGTATCTCATGATAGGTGCGACCTTCTGAACATATGATTCGATGATGTCACAGAATCTCTTTGCATATGCCATTCCACCTGTGAAGATGATAGCATCAACATCAAAGCGAAGTACAGCTGCCATTGCTCCGATATCCTTAGCCAGCTGATAAGCGATAGCATTGAAAGCATTCATCATTACCTCATCGCCTTCGTCGAACGCCTTATCTTCTACTACACGGAAATCCTTGGTTCCTGTGTATGAATAAACTCCGGCTTCCTGTCCGATGATTCTCTTTACCTTAGCCTTGGTCATACCTTCCTGGAAGCAGAGGTTAACCAGTGCATTTGCCGGAAGTGAACCGCCACGGTCAAGACCCATAGCACCCTCGTCCTTAACGTTGTTAACGTCAATAACTTTGCCCTTCTTGTGTGCTGCAACGCTTACGCCGCCGCCCAGATGGCAGATGATGAGGTTGAGCTCTTCGTATGCTTTTCCGAGGTCTTTTGCTGCTTTGCGACCAACAGACTTGTGGTTGAGTGCATGGAAGAATGACTGACGCTCAAAGCCAGGAAGTCCCAATCCGGAATATCTTGCGATGTCCTCAAATTCGTCAACGCAAACAGGGTCGACGAAGAATGCAGGGATACCAACCTTGTCTGCAAGGTTCTTTGCAATGTAAGCTCCGAGGTTAGCTGCATGCTCGCCATATGGAGGGTTCTCGATGTCACGAATAACTGCATCATTTACCTTGTAGGTTCCGGATGGAATGTGCTTGAAGAGTCCACCTCTTCCGCAGATAGCATCGAAGTCCTCAAGCTTGTATCCGTTCTCCTCTACAGCCTTAAGTACAGCCTCTGTGCGGAATGGCGCCTGATCTACGATGTTTGGATACTTCTGCAGTTCTGCTGCTTCGTGATCAATACCTACACGCATTACTTCGTTCTCATCTTCAAAAACGCAGATTTTTGTTGATGTAGCTCCTGGGTTGATTACTAAAACTTTCATAATACCTTCTCCTTAAAATTAATTATTGTTTATCTTCCAACAAAGCGATCAGCTGTCCGCTCTTTACCGAATCGCCTTCTTTGACATAGATTTCGGCTACCTGTCCGTCTCCTGTGGAGAGAACGTTGGTCTCCATTTTCATAGCTTCGATTATCGCAATCGGCTGTCCCTGTTTAACCTCGTCTCCCTTGGAAACAAGAATTTTGATAATCGTACCCGGAATATTCGCTCCGATTTCCTTTGCATCATCCTGGTTGGCAAACTGGATCTGCGTACCTACGACTGATTTGGTCAGAGCCTGTTTGTCCTTAACGGAAACAACTCTTCTGTATCCGTTTACCGTCCATGTGAGATCTCGGTTTCCCGCAGCGTCTGCTTTTCCGATAGACTCAAGTGTAACGACGAGCACCTTGCCCGGCTTGAGCTCGATCTCGGTGGTCTGTCCGACAGCCACACCGTGGAAGAACGCTTCGCTTCCCATGTTATGGAAATCGCCCTGCTCTCTCAGCTTCTTGATGTAGTCATCAAACACCTTATTGTACATCGCGTACGAAAGCTGTTCCTGCTCAGTTCCCTCAAGTCCGAGGTCATCTACGAGATGCTTTGTTATAGCCTCGTAGTCGTCCGGCGGAAGCAGCTCGCCCGGTCTGCAGGTGATAGGCTCTCTGCCCTTAAGAACTACCTTCTGGAGCTCCGCAGGGAATCCGAATTCCGGCTGTCCCATCATTCCCTCAAAGTATGTTACCACACTGTCAGGGAAGTCGAAGCTTGCACCCTTCTGAACGATGTTCTCAGGGGTAAGCTCATTCTGAACCATAAAGATTGCCATATCTCCAACCATTTTGGAGGATGGAGTGACCTTTATGATGTCGCCTAGCATCTTATTAACTTTAACATACATCTCTTTGACCTCGTCGAATTTGTATCCGATGCCAAAGCTTTCTACCTGAGGCTTCAGGTTGGAATACTGTCCGCCCGGGATCTCAAGTCTGTATATCTCTGCAGTTGTTGCTTTGAGGTCAGACTCGAAATCGCAGTATACAGGTCTTACATCTGACCAGTAGTCTGAAATCAGCTGCAGTCCTCTGCTGTCCATTCCTGTATCTCTGTCTGAATTCTCGAGTGCCGCGATGACTGAGTTCAAAGCTGGCTGTGATGTCAGACCAGACATACTGTTGAATGCTGCGTCGATGATATCTACACCGGCTTCGGCAGCCATCAGCAGAGTAGCTACGCCGTTTCCGGAAGTATCATGCGTGTGCAGATGGATAGGAACAGCAACCTCATTCTTCAAAGCCTTAACCAGCTTAGCTGCTGCTACAGGCTTGAGGAGTCCGGACATGTCCTTGATGCCGATGATGTGTGCGCCCTCTTTCTCGAGAGTCTTTGCCATCTTCACATAGTAGTCCAGAGTGTATTTGTCTCTTGAAGTATCCAGGATATCGCCTGTATAGCACATTGTCGGCTCTGCAATGGCTCCGACATTCAGTACCTCGTCCAGAGCGATCTCTATTCCCTTTACCCAGTTAAGTGAGTCAAAGATACGGAACAGGTCTATTCCCGACTCGGCAGACTGCCTAACGAACTTACGAATAGTATTGTCCGGATAATTCTTATATCCAACGGCATTTGCACCTCTTATGAGCATCTGCATCAGCACGTTAGGTATCTCTTTTCTCAGAAGCTCCAGTCTCTTCCATGGATCTTCTCCGAGGAATCTCAGTGAGGTATCAAAGGTTGCGCCGCCCCACATTTCATAGGAGAACATGTCCTTGCCGTAGTAAGCCATGGCCGGGGCAATTCGCTCCATATCCTTGGTTCTTACTCTTGTGGCAAGCAGCGACTGCTGAGCGTCTCTGAGTGATGTATCTGTAACGAGAACCTTATTCTGCGCCAGAGCCCATTCAGACAGGCCCTTAGCACCCTTCTCTTCGAAAATCTGCTTGGTTCCCTTGAGTTCAGCTACTTTCCTTCTGCTAACCTTAGGGACAACAGGAACATTGTAAGTGCCTGCTTTGCCCTTGTGGCCGTTTACAACAATGTCTCCGAGATAATCAAGGACCTGAATCTCTTTGTTGGCTACTGCTCTTACATTCAGCAGTCCCGGATTGTTCTCGATAAAGCCTGTGTTGCATTCACCCTTGCGGAATGTAGGATGATTAAGAAGATTAAGCAGGAAGCCGATATTGGTCTTCACGCCCTCTATCTTCATTTCCTTAAGTGCACGAACAGCCTTGTTGATCATTCCGTTAAAGGTTCTGTCGTGTGCGCACACTTTGACGAGAAGGCTGTCGTAGTACGGTGAAATAACAGAACCTGTAAAGCCGTTGCCTCCGTCCAGTCTTATTCCGTTTCCGCTGGCGCTTCGATACTGTGTAATAGTGCCCGTATCCGGTGCAAAATTGTTGCTCGGATCCTCTGTGGTTACACGGCATTGCAGTGCATATCCGTTGAGTCTGATATCGTCCTGGCCCTTAATGTCTATCTCGTCGGAGTCAAGTCTGTATCCCTCTGCAACAAGGATCTGTGCCTGAACCAGGTCAACGCCCGTTACCATTTCGGTTACTGTATGCTCAACCTGAATTCTGGTATTCATCTCGATGAAGTAGTGATTGCCATCCTCATCGAGCAGGAATTCTACAGTTCCCGCACTTCTGTAATCAACCGCGCGTGCGATCTTTAGAGCGTCCTCACAGATAGCCTGTCTCTGCTCATCATTGAGGCAAAGCGAAGGAGTAAACTCAACGACCTTCTGATGTCTTCTCTGTACCGAACAGTCTCTGTCGTACAGGTGCACCATGTTTCCGTAATTATCACCGATAACCTGAACCTCAATGTGCTTAGGATTCTCGATGTATTTCTCAATGAAAATGTCTCCGTTGCCAAAGGCCTTAACGGCTTCGCTCTGAGCGCTCTTGAACTGCGCGATCAGGTCAGCCTCTTTGCGTACGATTCGCATTCCTCGTCCGCCGCCACCTGCAGCCGCCTTAAGCATTACAGGATAGCCGGCAAAGTCAGCGAACTTCTTGGCTTCAGCTTCCGAAGTAATAGCCGCCTCCACGCCCGGGATGCATGCTACTCCAACCTTGTTGGCAACCAGCTTGGACTGTATCTTGTCGCCCAGCTGATTCATCATCTTATGTGTTGGGCCAATGAATACCAGACCTGCGTCTTCACAGACCTTGGCAAAGTCTGCATTCTCCGAAAGGAATCCGTATCCCGGATGAATTGCATCGCAGCCCTTGGATTTGGCGATGTGTATAATCTCATTGATGTCCAGATATGCATCAATAGGATTCTTGCCCGAACCGATCTCATAGGATTCATGAGCCTTGGTTCTGAACAGGGCCTGCCTGTCTTCCGCTGAGTAAATCGCAACCGTCCTGATGCCGAGTTCTCTGCAGGCACGGATGACTCTGATAGCGATCTCTCCTCTGTTTGCTATTAAAACTTTCTTAAACTTCTTGCTCATTTATTGCCTTCTGTTTTCCGCCGGCTTCGATGCCGGGCGGTTATTATTTCATGCGGTTAGCATATTTTACTCTTTCCTGATGACTCAGAAGCTTCTTTCTGATTCTGATGTCCTCAGGTGTTACCTCTACCAACTCGTCGTCGTTAATAAACTCCAGAGCCTCTTCAAGAGTAAAGGTTCTTGGCGGTGTCAGCTTTATCGTATCATCGCTTCCTGCCGCTCTCATGTTGGATGCCTTCTTGGCTCTGCAAGGATTTACAACCATATCATCTGAACGGGCATTCATTCCGACAACCTGTCCCTCATAGACATGATCCTGCGGCTTAACGAACATCTGAACTCTCTCCTGGATGGTGAAGATTGCATATGCAGTGCAGTTTCCCTCTTCCTGAGCAACGGCAACACCGTTGATACGCTCCGGAATATCACCCTTCCATGGCTCAAAGCCTTCGAATCTTCTTACCATTGTACCTTCACCGTGAGTATCATTGATGAACTCTGTTCTGTAGCCCATCAGACCACGTGTAGGTGCTGTATAGATTATTCTTGAATATCCGTTACCCTCTGACATCATCTGCTTCATCAGACCCTTACGGAGATTCAGCTTGCTGATAACAGGTCCTGTATATTCATCAGGCACGGAAATAACAACTTCCTCAACAGGCTCGAGCTTCTCACCGTTCGCGCCTCTCTTGATAACGACCTCAGGCTTGCTGACGGCCAGCTCGTAGCCCTCACGTCTCATGTTCTCAATAAGTATGGACAGATGCAGCTCTCCTCTTCCGCTTACCTTGAAGGAATCTGTTGTATCAGTCTCCTCAACGAGCAGACCTACGTTGACCTCAAGTTCCTTCATGAGACGGTCTCTGATATGTCTCGAGGTTACATACTTGCCGACTTTGCCTGCAAACGGCGAAGTGTTGACCATGAAATTCATGGTCAAAGTAGGCTCCTCGATGCTGATTGTTCCGAGGGATTCAGGCTGATCCGGATCGCAGATCGTCTCTCCGATCGAAATGTCCGAAATACCGGAAACTACAACGATATCTCCGCTTTGTGCTTCCGGGACAGCAATTCTGCTCATGCCCTTATATACGAAAATCTGATTGATCTTGCATTTTGCAACGGAACCGTCTTCCTTGGTTACCGATACCATCTGAGCTTCCTTGATCTTGCCTCTTGTAACTCTTCCGATACCGAGACGTCCGATATAGTCATCATAAGCCAGGGTGGAAACCTGAAGCTGCAGTGGTTCCTCGCATTTGTCAGGATATGGATCGCAGTGATTTACAATGCACTCCAGCAGTGGTGAAATATCAAAGTTCTCATATCCCTTAGGGCTCTTCTTGATTTTAGCTGCGCCCTCTCCTACAAGAATTTCGCTTACCTCTGCAGGGTCATTAACTGCAATGCCCTGACGTGCAATTCCGTAGAGGATAGGGAAATCAAGCTGCTCATCATTAGCCTCAAGATCCATAAAGAGCTCATATACCTCATCAACGACTTCGTCGATTCTTGCGTCCTTCTTATCAATCTTGTTGATAAAGAGGATAGGATTGATGCCCTGCTCCAGCGACTTGTTAAGAACGAATCTTGTCTGTGGCATAGGTCCCTCGCTTGAGTCAACAAGGAGAATAACCGTATCTACAGTCTTCATGATTCTCTCTACCTCGGAACTGAAATCCGCATGTCCCGGAGTATCGACAATATTGATCTTGTAGTCCTTGTACATAATTGAGCAGTTCTTGGAATAGATGGTGATTCCTCTCTCTCTTTCGATTGCATCACTGTCCATTACGCAATCAACTACCTGCTCATTATCTCTGAATACACTGGACTGAGCGAGAAGCGCATCTACCAGTGTGGATTTTCCTGCATCTACGTGTGCTATAACTGCTATGTTAATAATCTTCTGCATTTTATTTGCTTCTTTCCATTGCCCTATAGGCTTCTATCATAGTTCTGTAAAAAGTTGTAATGTCCCTGGCGTAATCAACCGAAGTCTTAACGCCGAAATTGGTCGGTCCCGCATGGCCTTCAATATCGTCCGAATACCACTCAGGCGGTTTTACCCTCAATGTCAGAAAGCTTATCGCCCAGGCATTGAGCGCTTTGAACAGCAGTGCGTAAGGAACTATCTCGTAGTAGTAATTGTTGTCAGCGATATAGTTCTGAGCAACCTCCTTAGGTGTAGGATGATAAATGAAGTGTCTAAGCTGAACCAGTCTTGATGTCAATGCGGCATTGCCCTTTGCTCTCGCTCTCATTACCGTAATGAAGAATCCGCAAACAGCTGACATAAGAAGCACAACGACAGACGGGATAACGACACCGGTTACCGCTATGGCTTTCATCGCCACATACATAGGAACTGCAATATATGCAAGTCCGGAGGCTACAAACTCCATTCTGTATGAATGGGACTCAGAGAAGTACTGTCTGTCAAAGCAGCCTGCCAGTACGAGAGCCGTAGCCATCGCAAGCACAGCAACTGTAACCGCTTCGGCATGATTAACAGGCAAATACTGGTAACTGTTTCTCATGGCGCAGCTCACACCAAGCGCAAGTCCGTACAGAATCGCGCTAATGATACGGAATACCTGGGATAGCTTAGTATATGCAAGCATATCCTTGCCGCTGAAGCCCGCAGCGATGTCATCCTTGATTGTACTTCCCACGCGCTTGAGTCTTGGTCCGAGTTCGTCCATATCGACTGAACGACCTTCAGGAATGTCTTCAAACAGAATGTCATATGCGTTTCTGATAAATTTCTCCTCGCCGCTCGGATACTGTTCTCTGATAAGGCTGTACCTCTTAGGCTGATACTCGGATATCTTGAGATATCCCTTGGTGCCCATGTATATAACAAGCGCAATAATATCTCTTGTATGAACTCTTCCTGAGAAAAGATAGCTTACCTCTGCAGGCGAAACGCCCTCAATAGGATGAGTCTGAACCGTCTTTACCATCTTAGGATCTCTACCGCCGATGATCCACATTATTGCAGCTATCACACCGGCCGCAAGCATAATCAGCATCATAAACGCATTCGCCCAGTTGCCATTGAGTGCGCCTTCCCAGTATCCGTCCGGAAGCTCGGCTTTGACGGTAATTCCGAAATTCTCAGGAACCTTTTCTGTAGCAATTGTTACTGTGTGGGTATCGGCATCCGCTTTGAAATCCACATTGCTGTCCACAGCCTGAACACCGTACTGGCCGGCATAGTACTGAACATCATCCCAAGGAAAATCTGCAGGAAATGCAATTCTGATATTTACCTTGGATACCGGATACGACCAGTCAGGCAGCATCGCGTCGAAGTAAAAGATGTCTCTCTCGGCATCTCTGTCCGCAAATTCTCTCACCGTATACTCAATAGTGTAAACATGCACACCCTTGGTCAGCTTGGCTTCATCTACGATTGTAACCTTGTTACCATCACTGTTCTTGTCGGTCTGATAGTCAGTGTTCTCAACCTTGATTCCGGAAACTCTGAAATTGCCATGTGGAATTTCGAAGTCGATGGACTTCGTGTCTCCCGGAAGATTGGCCTTGATCTTCTCGACAACAGTATAGGAGTGATCCTTGTGTATTATTGCGTTCAAGTTGTACTGCTGTATTTCTACCGCACCGTTGCTGACTGCCTCGGCGTTTTCGCCCGCAGCGTCTTCCGCTTTGTCGCCGGACGCATATGCATTAAATGTGCCCATCGACAGAGTAATCACCAGAACAGTAAGCATTGCGATTATTGCTTTTATAAGTTGTGATTTGTTATGTGTTTCCACAGATTTCATTTACACCTCTCCATTGGAACATAGATATTGAAATTATATACTTTACAGGTGTAAAATTCAAGGCAATGGAGGGTATGACATGAAGAGAACTGATTATATTTCATGGGATGAATTCTTTATGGGCGTTGCTGTTCTCGCAGGCAAGAGAAGCAAGGACCCTAACACACAGGTCGGAGCATGCATCGTTGACGAGAACAACGTTATCATCTCGACCGGATACAACGGTTTTCCCAAGGGTTGTTCCGATGATGAATTCCCTTGGAATCGCGAAGGTGAAATTACCAAGTATCCATTTGTTGTACACGCTGAGCTGAATGCCATTCTTAATGCAACAGGTAAATCTCTGCGCGGTGCCAAGATTTATGTTGATCTTTTCCCATGCAACGAATGTGCCAAGGCAATCATCCAGTCCGGCGTCAAGGAGGTCATCTACCTCTGTGACAAATACGCAGATACTCCGGGAGTCAAAGCAAGCAAGTGCATGTTTAAGGCTGCCGGCGTCAGCATCAGGCAGTTCGTTCCTGAGATCGACGAAATCGTGCTGAATCTGAAATAAATTACTCAACACAGAATGGAAGCAGTCTGATCTGCTTCCGATTCATTATGCAGGAGGTTATGAAAATGAAGCTTATCGTAACAGCCCCTCGCGGCAAGATGGGAAGGCTCATCACAGATATCGCTGCAAAACGCGATGATATTGAGATCGTCGGAGGACTCGGACCTGAGGGAAGAGAATATATAGGAGAAGACCTCGGCAAAGCCGCTATGCTCGGATATGAGATCGGCGCACCGGTATATGATGATATCGAGAAGTGCATTGATCTGTGCGACTGCGTTGTTGATTTTTCAACAGTTGAGCAGGGAATGCTCATACTCGAAGCTTGCAAAGCTCATGGCAAAGCTCTCGTATGCGGTACTACAGGCTTCACAGCAGAGCAAAGAGCTGCTTTCTCGGAGGCAGGGGAGGTTATCCCTGTAATGCTCGCTGCAAACACTTCGAGAATGGTAAATGTTATGTCAAAGCTCCTCGCACAGGCTGCAGCTGCTTTGCATGAGAGCTGCGATATCGAAATCGTTGATTATCACGATGCCAAGAAGCTTGATGCTCCGAGCGGAACAGCCAAAGAGCTCGGTGAGACCATTGCTCACGCAATCAACGAAGACCTCGAAGAAAAAGCGAAATACGGACGCGGTCCGGGAAGAGATCCACGCGCCGATAAGGAAATCGGCTTCCACTCGCTTCGCGGTGGAGATACACCTTCAAGCCACACCGTATATTTCATGGGCAACGGCGAGAGACTTGAGATCACTCATCACTCCATCAACTGGAAATGCTTTGCAAGCGGCGCAGTGGATGCAGCCGAGTGGCTCGCTAAACAGCCTAAGGGAAGCTACGTAATAAGCGACTGCATCGAACTGTAGTTGTATAGATTTTTTCGACAACAATTATGTAATGAAACAGGCTGTCCGATATCCCATCGGACAGCCTGTAATTAAAAAACCTCGGTCCTTTGAAAACGGATCGAGATTTTTATTGTTTTGTTCTGATGATCTGCTCGGCAGCTCTGATTCCGTCGCATGCCGCGCTGGTGATTCCGCCGGCATATCCGGCACCCTCTCCTGCAGGGTAGATACCGCGAATATTGCTTTCGCCGTTACGGTCTCTCAATATTCTCACCGGAGACGAGCTCCTTGTCTCCACAGCAGTTATAACCGCACGCGGATCATCATAGCCCCTTATCTTACGGCCGAAGTACGGAACGACCTCTCTGATGGCTTCGGATGCAAATTCCGGAAGAGAGTTAAGTACGTATTCGCTGCTTCCCTCAAGAAATTCCTTCATGCTACAGCATGGTGCGACAAACTTTCTCTCATGCTGTCTGAGTCCGTTTTCGTATGCAAGCCTCTCATAATACTGCTGAAAACGCACACCTGCCAGAACGTCGTTCGCATCACCGTTGTTATAGTCTTCGCATCTTACATCGCAAAGTATTCCACTGTTTGCTGTGCCGCTGTCACGTCTTCGATTACTCATTCCGTTCACGCACAGTTCACCCTCGGCTGTCGAGCAGACAACAACCTCTCCGCCCGGGCACATGCAGAATGAGTATACACCCCTGCCGTTGCTCGCTTTGGCAGACAGCTTGTAATCAGCCGGCGGCAGCAGTCCGGGATCCTCATCCGTACGCATTCCGTATTCAGCGATTGCCTTCTCTCCGTACTGTGCGACATCTATCATTGACTGAGGGTGTTCCATGCGAACTCCGATAGAGAATGGCTTCTGCTCCATCGCAAGTCCCTTGTCCCTGATCATCGCAAAAGTATCTCTTGCACTGTGCCCGACAGCAAGCACGAGGTCATCAGTGTCAAACTCATAGGTTCCGGTATTCTCGCAGGATATACCCATGCCCGAATATTCACTGATTGTTATGCCGGAAATGTGATCATCCGAGATATTGATTGAGTCGAGTCTCGTATTAAATCTGACCTCACCTCCAAGATCTTCTATCCTGTGACGAAGTTCAACGATTACCTTTCTGAGCACATCTGTACCGATATGCGGTTTGTTGAGATAAAGTATGTCGTCTCCGGCACCGGCCTCCGCAAAGGTTCTGAGAACGTCTCTGACGCGCCCGTCTTTGATGCCTGTACCGAGTTTTCCGTCGGAAAAGGTTCCTGCGCCGCCTTCACCGTAAAGCATGTTTCCTTCAGGATCCAGCAGTCCGGATCTGCGAAAATTCCCGACAGCTGTAATTCTGTCTGCCATTTCCGGTCCTCTCTCAATTACAAGCGGTCTGAGTCCTGCTTCTGCAAGCTTCAATGCCGCAAAAATACCGCAAGGTCCCATACCGACAACCACCGGTCTTCTCTCGGACGTAAGCTGAACTGCTTCGGTCGGCTCTTCATCCGTAACAGCCTGCACGCTGAGACCGTGAAGCTTCACCGCGGACTTAATCGGCTTTTTCAGAAGCTTTCTGCCGGTCCATACGTCAACAGACGCAACATAATGAACATCGTTCTTGTCACGAGCATCAACAGACAGTCTTCTTAATTCCCAATCAAAGATATCCCCGCCGCTCAGCTTAAGCTTATGCTCGAGCACTGCGAGTATCCTCTCTTTAGGATCATCTATTGCCAGTTTGATGTCGTTGATTCTGTAGTGGTTCATTCTGTCGATTATACGTTTTTATGGATAACAGTTAGCGTCTTAGTTATCTCTGTTCGCTCAATATATCTATCGCGTCGATATAGCCGTTGAAGTGATCTCCTGCAAGTGTTGCAACAGCCACTTCACTGATGTATGAATGATGTCTGTAGTCTTCTCTCAGAGAAGGGTCGCTGAGATGTACCTCGACAGTCGGAATCTGCACTGCCTTAAGCGCGTCCATAATCGCAATACTCGTATGTGTATATCCTGCAGCGTTGATTACAATACCGTCAAAGCCTTCCCTGTACGCATACTGGATCTCATCGATGATAGCACCCTCATGATTGCTTTGAAAGAAGCATAGTTCATGGCCCGCATCACTGTCCTCGCCGCGCATATCTCTGATAAAGCTCACCATATCATCGTATGTGTTGTTGCCGTATATATCAGGCTCTCTTATGCCCAGAAGGTTGATATTAGGGCCGTTAATAATCATTATTTTCATGTTTTTTATCCTTTCTTTATGAGGAATGCCTGTCGATCAGGCTCTTTTCTATCCTTTCGTTGCGGGGAACGCAGGTCCGTCGGCCAGGCTCTGCGAATGGCTATATCCAGTCATTTTCAGCAAGATGACAGATGTAGCGATCGATTTTCCTGCCTATCTCAAGCGCAAAGCGCTTCATGTCCCTGTTGTATTCTCTGGCGTTGTCTTCCTTCTCGGACTGAGCTCCGAAGGTTCTGTTGTTGGATACAGTAATGTCCGCCATCCTGCGGTATATTCTGTCTCTCTTATTGAAAATCTCAAAGACGCCGGTCTTCTGACTGATCGGCCTGTTCTTGATGCTGAGGCTGTCGAGCGGCCTTCTGAGATAAATCACAACTCCGTTGCTTCTGAGTATATCTCTGCTGATAGGGTTAAGTATGCTTCCGCCGCCTGTTGCGATAACACTGTCAGTAACGCTGCACATGCTCTTGACTGCCTCAAACTCCTTCTCGCGGAAGTACTGTTCGCCTTTGCCTCCCGGCGCAAGCACATCATTGATTTTCTCGCCGAGCAGCTCCTCAGTCTTCTCATCCACATCGATGAAATTGAAGCCCATCTCGTACGCATATCTGCGGAATATGGTCGTCTTGCCGCTGCCGGGCATGCCTATAGCAACAACATTCAGCTGCTTTTTCAGAAGCTTTCGCCTGATGTCCCTCATCAGATAAGGATTGTTCAATTTCAGGCTGAACCTGTTGCGCCAGATTTTGCACGAATCTATCGCCTGATGTATCAGCATCTCAATGCCGGACATAGTCTTGCAGCCCGTAATGCGCTTTGCATCCTGCAGGAACTTGGTCCTGTACGGATTGTAGATGAGGTCTACAGCATATTTCAGCTCGGTAAAAATCGACATATTCCTTCCGTTCTCCTGCATCGGAGAGCGGTCGTTATTGGGATACTGACCGACAGGTGTTGCATTGACGATAATGTCCACATCGAAATAGTTGTGCAGCTCATCGTAGCCGATGATTTTGCGGTCGCCAAATTTCTTATCCTCCGGATTTCTGGACACCAGAACAACCTCTGCAGCGCCCTTTTTCTCAAGAGCTATCGTTGCCGCACGAGCACCGCCGCCCGTACCGAGAACAATGCACTTTGCACCATTGGCTCTGTCACCTATCATCGTTTTGAAACCGTAGACATCGGTGTTGTCTCCAACGAGGCGGCCATCCGAAAGCCTGCGGACGCAGTTGACCGCATTAGCCTCCAGAGCACAATCTGATATCTCATCCAGATATTTCATGACATCCTGCTTGTATGGAATTGTAACGTTGAAGCCGTCATATTCAGTATTCTTCAGCGCAGCCTCAAGCATGTCCGAAGCTTCGAGCTCGATGTAATCATACTCATAATCCCCGAGGAAGCTGTGAAGAAGCTTGGATTCGCTATGCGCCAGGCTTCTGCCGATAAGTCCGTATTTAGCCATTTATCTTTTCCTGATACTCCTTGCTGAGATCCGCCAAGGTCAGATAGAGCTTGCTCACAAATGCCGCGAGGTCGTCATCAACATTCTTGGCAATTGAGTCCAGCTTAGCCTTCTCTCGTCCTATGTCCAGAACCGGCAGACCGTTTGCCTTCTTGTATTCTGCGATTTCCGCCGAAAGCTCCATTCTCTTTCTGAACGCGTCGAGGATTTCTTTGTCCACCGCATCCATCTGAGCCCTCAAAGTTTCCAGATCCTTACTCATCTTCTGCCTCCAATCTATCCAGCAGTGTCAAGGCCACCATAGCTTCTACAACAGGAAGCACACGCGGCACAATGCATACATCATGTCGTCCTTCTATGCACAGATCAGTTTCCGACATCCTTTCTATGTCCACTGTTCTCTGCATCAATCCTATTGACGGAACCGGCTTGAATGCCACATTCATCGTCAGCTTCATTCCTGTCGATATGCCGCCGCTTATTCCGCCCTGTCTGTTGCTCTTAGTGTATATTCTGTCTCCGTCAATATAATATTCGTCGTTATTTACAGAGCCTCTGCTGTAAGAGCCTTCGAAGCCGCTGCCGAATTCAACACCTTTGGCTGAAGGAATGGCAAGCAAAGCCTTGGCCAAATCTCCCTCGAGTCCGTCCATGCCGGGGCCTCCGATGCCGCCCGGATATCCGCTCACACAGCAGCCTACAACGCCTCCGAGAGAATCTCCTTCCTCGGCCGCCGATGCGATCATCTCGCAGAATTCTTCTTCGTCATCCTCCTCCATGAAGACGCATGGCATGCCTCCGATCGACATAATATATGAGTCAACTCTGACGCCTTTCTGCTCAAGCAGCTGTTTCGCTATTCCTCCCGCAACACAGAAAGCCGCTGTCATTCTGCCCGAGAACTCGCCTCCGCCCGGCTGCAGGCCTTCCTTCCCGTACTTGAGATATGCTCCAAGATCTGCATGTCCCGGTCTCAGAACACTGCGGAGCTTATCGTAATCCGAACTCTTAATGTCGCGGTTTAGGATATGTGCTTCAAGAACTTCGCCCCTGTCCTTATCCCATTCAACAATGTCAGGCTCACGCCTTGCAGTGCTGCAAAGCTCTGCAAGATAGGAACCGTCGCCATGTCTTCTGTCCATGAAGGACTGAAGACTTTCCTTGTCAAATTTAGCATCGCTCGGAAAGCCTTCCATTCGAATCGTAATTCTGTCCGAATGGGAGGCGCCCTCTATATTAACTTGAATTTTTCTGAATTCTAATTTCATATTATTGCTGAAGCCTCTTCAGTTCTTCAAAGAAACCCGGATATGATTTGCTTACACATTCAGGGTCTTTAATGATTACAGCCTTCTCACATTTTATTGAGGCCAAAGCAGCGAACATCACCATACGATGGTCTCCGCAGCAGTCTACGGGCTCATCGCTGCCGGGCAGCAGCCTGTCACCGATTCCTGTTACGGTCAGGCTGTCCCTTGCCTCTGTGACCTCCGCCCCAAGCTGCCTCAGAATAGAGGCAAGGGTGCTGAGGCGATCGGATTCCTTGAGCCTCAGCCTGCCCGCCCCTGCTATGCCTATCCTGCGCTCTGTACCGAGTGCCGCAAGCATGATTGCAGGTGCGAGATCCGGACAATCACTTATATCTATAACCATATCTCTTTCGTATATTTTCTTTAAGATGTCTGCAAAGCAGCTGTCTCCCTGCAGAGAATTCTCGGATAATCCTCGAAGTACGATTTCATCACCCGACAGCCTACCTGCAGCCATCCACATAGCAGCGGCTGACCAGTCACCCTCAAGTATTCGGCACTCAAGTTCAGTCCTTGATGAGCACTGTCCCTTTACGCTTTTGAAATCCTTGTATGCCCGGATCACCTCTTCGGTCATAGCCACATAGCTCTTGGATTCAATATTCCCTTCGATATTCAGCTTCGATTGACCGCCCATGGCATAAAACGCCAGCAGAAGTCCGGAGATATATTGAGAGCTGATATTTCCGGGGATTGTATATGTGCCGGGTTCAAGCTTGCCGGAAAGTCTGATGCGCAGGCTCCCGTCCGATGTAATCTCATTGCCGACATTAGAGCATGCATCGTCTTCACTATATGTATCAGAGCATACACCTTTCTCTATATATTCAATCGAAGCTCCATGCTTCTTGAGCTCATCCGTAAGCTCTTTCACAGGTCTTCCTACAAGCGATCCCTCTGCAACGAATTCAGCTTCCTTTCCCATCGTAGCAGCAACCGGAAGCAACAGTCGCAAAGTGGTTCCGCTTTCGCCGCAGTTAAGTACCGGTCTTTCCTCCTCAATAAGCTTCCTAATGCTGTTAAGAGTAGCTTTGACATCATCGCACAGACGATATCCCGCGTCCTCCGAAGCTTCGAATTTTTCGGCGAATTCCTTAATTGCAGCAAAGTCTCCTGCGATATATGCGCAAATAAGATAACGATGTGCCAGCGATTTACTCAGTGGCACATCTATCGTTCCTTTTAATTTCTTTAATTCAACGCTAAGCATTTAAAGCACCTGTCAATGCTCTGATTTTCTTCATCAGCTCTGCAAACTGCTGAGGTGTCAGAGATTGTCTTCCATCCGAAAGCGCAAGCTTCGGATCGCTGTGAACTTCTATCATGAGGCCATCTGCGCCCGCAGCTGTCGCAGCGAGGGCCAGCGAGCCTACCAGCTCGCTCCGTCCGCAGGCATGACTCGGGTCTGCCAGGACCGGCAGATGGCTGAGCCGCTTCAGGACAGGAACAGCGGCTATATCCATAGTGCTTCTTGTATATGTTTCGAAGGTTCTTATTCCCCTTTCGCACAGAATAACATTAGGGTTTCCTTCCGACAGCACATACTCCGCCGCAGTAAGAAACTCCTGATAAGTCGCAGAGATTCCTCTCTTAATGAGGACCGGCTTGTCTGTTTGTCCCACTGCTTTGAGCAACGCAAAATTCTGCATATTGCGCGCACCTATCTGCAGCACGTCAATATCCTCAAACAAATCAAGATTGCCTGCATCCATAATCTCCGACACGATTGGAAGTCCGGTCTCCTGCTTTGCCTTGAGCAACAGCTTAATTCCTTCGGCTTCAAGTCCCTGGAAGTCGTATGGCGAGGTACGAGGCTTGTATGCGCCGCCTCTCAGCATATCTGCGCCCGCCTCTTTAACAGCTTCTGCTATGCCCATGATCTGTGATTCAGACTCAACAGAACAAGGGCCTGCGATAACCGCAAAGCCCCCTCTACCGATACTTACTTCCCCGGCCTGGACAATTGTATCGTCCGGATGAAGTTCTCTGCTATATAGCATTTTTTCTTTATATCTGATTTCTTCCATTACTCCTCTGATCTCTTGTAGCTGATCAGATCCTGAGAGATTTCCTTTGCAGCCTGGCTTACAGGTCTTTCGCACTCTTCTTCAGTCAGAACAGGCTTCTTGTCGATGATGTCTCTTGCTCTCTTAGCTGTAAGAGTAACCAGTGAATATCTGCTGTCTGTCTTCTCCTGAAGTTTATTGATTGATGGATAAAGTAACATTATTATTCCTCCTCGTATTTCTTAATTATCGGTTTAATCTTATCCGGAACTCTTCGTCCCTCAGCTGTCATGATGCTCTTTGCCTCGGCAATCGCCTTGTCCATGTCATCGTTGACAATATAGTAATCATATTCTCCAATCAGCTTCATCTCATTGAGCGCCTCTCCGAGTCTCTTCTCTACCACTTCCTGTGTCTCGGTTCCGCGTCCTTCAAGACGCTCTCTGAGCTTTGCCATGCTCGGCGGAAGAATGAAAATCATTATTGCATCCGGCATCGCTGCCTTAGCCTGAAGTCCGCCCTGAACATCGATATCGAGTATCACATTGCGTCCGCGTTCAAGCTTTTTCAGAACAGCATCCTTAGGCGTTCCGTACATGTTGTCGAAAACCTCTGCATGCTCTAAGAAGTTCCCCTTTTCAATATTCTCGATAAACGTCTCTCTGCTTACGAAAAAGTAGTCCTTTCCTTCAACCTCACCTTCTCGCGGTGCCCTTGTAGTCATCGATACCGAGAAATCGGTGTTTCTTTCCTTGAGGAGTTCATGACAAATAGTTCCTTTGCCCGCTCCCGAAGGTCCTGAAATAACAAACAGTTTGCCTTTGCCGTGCGTCATACCTAGCCTCTCTGAGAATTCCAACTTATAATCATACATAGTGATTATATAGCAATGGCCCTTAAGGAGCAATAAAAAAGGCTGAAATTTCAACCTTTTTCATTATGTTTATGTTATATTCATTCACTATTGTTCCGTTAATGCTGCGACTTCCTGTTCGCTTAGCCTTCTGTATTCGCCAGGCGCAAGCTCATCATCAAGGATCAGGCTTCCCATCGCAACGCGTCTGAGATGCTGAACCTCGTTATCGAGTGCTTCAAACATTCTTTTGATCTGATGGTAACGGCCCTCATGGATTATCACTTCATATGTCGCACCGCCAAAGCAATCGTCGCCGTCATCGACTCTTCGAATCTTCGCAGGAAGCGTCGGCTCATCATCGCCTATGTCCAGTCCCTCCATGAAACGAACAAGCTCGTCATCGTTCAGCGGCTTTCGTACATATGCGATATATGTCTTATCAACGTGTTTCTTCGGCGAAAGCAGCCTGTGTGCAAGCTGTCCATCGTTAGTTATAAGCAGCAAACCCTCGGTATCCTTGTCCAGTCTTCCCACGGGGAACAGGTCTCTTGTGTTCTCAGCCTCGAGTATATCAAGTACGGTACGACTGAGTCCGTCTCTTGTCGCACTTACGCAGCCTGCCGGCTTGTTAAGCATGAAGTAACGGAACTGCTCATATGTAAGAGTCCTGCCATCTACAGTTACCGCATCCGACAATGCAGCCTCTGGCTTGCCCGGATTTCCGCCAAGCTCCACCTTACAGCCACCGTCTGTTACGACTGAACCGTTGACCGATACTTTGCCCTTCTTTATTAAAGATTTGACCTCGCTTCTGGTACCATATCCGCACTCCGCAAGGTAACGATCAAGTCTCATTTTCATATTATCTATTCTTCCGATTCAGCCTCAAGCTCATACATCAAGATGGACATCACTGCAAGTCCTGCAGTCTCTGTTCTGAGTATTCTCTTACCGAGCGTGATGATTTTTGCTCCCGCAGCTTCAGCCTTGGCAACTTCTTCTTCCGAAAAACCACCCTCAGGTCCGATGAATACGGCAATGCGCAAAGGCTTATTCTCGCTTCCGGCTGTGCCCTCATTTCCGGCCTCTGCCTTGCGCTTCAGCTCGCCTATAACATTTCTGGTCTCAGTAATGCCCTTGGCATTCTCGTATGGGAAAAGAATTGCGTCCATCTCTCCCGCATATCTTATCGCCTCGCCATATGTCATCGGCTCTGTAACCTCAGGAATAATGCTGCGTCCCGACTGCTTTGCAGCAGCTTCCGCAATGCCCTGCCATCTGGCTGTTCTCTTGGCCGCTTTCTTGTCATCAAGCTTCACTATGCATCGGCTCATGGCAACAGGAACTATCTCATGTACACCAAGCTCGATCGTCTTCTGAATGATCAGCTCCATCTTGTCGGCCTTAGGTAAGCCCTGGAAAAGAGTCACTTCAACAGGCAGCTCCGTATACGAAGGCCAGCTGTTAAGGATATTCAGGACAACCGCATCAGCTTCAATGCTTCCGATAGTGCACAAATAATCCATTCCGGTGCCGTCGCTTACTGTGAGCTCTTCACCCGGACGCATGCGAAGCACGCGGCTGATGTGATTCACATCGTCTCCCTCGATAATTATTCTCTTGTCTGAAACCTTCTCCGGTTCCGCAAAAAATCTCGGCATTGTTTACTCCAAAACGCCCGCAAGGCGTCTTTCACTCATAATATGTTGTATAGTATTTTATGCGCTTCTTCCCGTATATTCGCTTATACTCGGCGTTTTTTACTCTATGTTCTGCACCTGTTCTCTGATCTTCTCGATCTCCGCCTTGAGCTGGAGCATCATAGAAGTAATCTCCTTGTCATTCGACTTGGAGCCAATGGTATTTGCTTCTCTGTTCATCTCCTGAATGAGGAAGTCTATCTTCTTACCGATAGATGCTTCCTTGCCCTCAAGGAAGTCACGAAGCTGGTGCAGGTGGCTGTCAAGTCTTACAAGCTCCTCTGTGATATTCGCCTTATCCGCAAAAATTGCAGCCTCGAGCGCGATTCTCTCCTCAGGAACCTCTGCAGTTCCGTCAAGCAGCTCCTCAATGCGAGTCTTGAATTTGGCAGCATACTCCTTCTCGATTTCAGGCGCTCTGACCTCGATTTTGTTCCTGATATCCGAAATAATATCTGCGCGCATTGCTATGTCCTCTGCGAGCTTGGCGCCCTCAACCTGACGCATTTCCGTAATATTCACAATAGCCTCTTCAGTTGCTTTGAGGAAGCACGCAAGAAGCTCCTCCTCGTCGTCCTCTGCAGCCACGCCCTTGATTACGTCCGGCATTCTTGCAAGAAGTCCCAGACTTATCTCCGACTCTGCGCCAAAATCATACGTCTCTTCAAGCTCCTTAAGTGCCGCATAATACTTTCCTGCAAGGTCTCTGTCCAGACGAATGTCCGAGTCGCTCTGTCCGAAATTGTCGACCGAAACGCCAACCTCGATCTTGCCTCTTGCCAGCTTCTGCTTGATTGCAGACTTGATGCGCTCCTCCGCGAATGAGTAGCGACGCGGCATCTTCACATAAATGTCGCAATAGCGATGGTTGACCGCTTTGATCTCAACTGTTATAGCACGTACCTCGTCCTGGTAAACGCCCTTGCCGTAACCTGTCATGCTTTTAATCATATCCGAAAGCCTCCTTATTGTTTCATCACACTGATCTTTCGTGCAGGAAAAGTATAACATAAAACAACAGGCACGAGGTACCTGTTGTTGTCTTTATCTTTTGGGCTGTACATATACAGTCTGATTGTGCGTGAAAATCACCATCCCCGGCTTGGCTCCGTTCGGTTTCTTAACGTAGCGAACAGGCACATAATCCACCGGAACATTGTCCGAATCCTTGGCTTTGGAATGCAAGGCTGCAATACCGGCCGCTTCATAAATAAGCTCTGCGCTCAAGTCCTCCACGGTGCGTCCGTCCTCAAGTCTTACGATGACATGCGATCCGGGAATGTCCTTGGTGTGCATCCACAAATCCGTCTTGGTAGCAAGCTTGAAGGTCAGATAATCATTCTCTATATTGTTGTGGCCGACCAGCACAGTTGTGCCATCCGCCAGCTGGTATCTCATAGGATCCGGCTTGCTTTTCTTCTTGCGCTGAGATGCTTTCTGTCTCCTTCTTACATATCCTGTCTCCTGGAGCTCATCCCTAATTGCCTCCAGCTGGTCCTCGGTCGATGCCGCTTCAATGTTCTGTATTACAGATTCGAGATAGCTGATATCATTCTCGTTTTCTTCGAGCTGAGCCTGCTTCTCGTGAATAGCGGTCTTGGCCTTGGAATATTTCTTGAAGTACTTCTGCGCATTCTTGGAAGCACTTATCTTCTCATCCAGAGGAATCTCGATTGGCTCCCCGTTATAGTAGTTTATTACCGTAACCTTGCGAAGCCCCGGCTTTACAAGATGGATATTGGCTGTAAGAAGCTCTCCGTACAGCTGGTATCTGTCCGAATTCTCGGCAGTAAGCAGATCCTCCGAAAGCTTTTTCTTCTTAAGCTGCGCCTTGCTGAGTGCCGCCTGAGCTGTCTTCAGAAGCGGCATGCTCTTCTGCCTGACCATATTCGAGCTGTCTCTGTTCGTATAGTAGAACTCTGCGCATTCGCTTATTGAGTCAAACGAAAGCTGCTCAAGTTCCTCATATTCGTGCAGCTCTGTAATATGAAACTCCATAGGTGTTCCATCATCTCGCATATATACGTATGCTTTGCTGTGAACATTAGCATCTTCAAGCATCTCGGCAAGCCTGGCCGCCGGCCTCGTTGAAACAATGCTGCTATCAGATGATTCTTTGCAGTATACAAGCATCTCTCTGGCTGCAGCCGGAGAGATTCCGCCCACACGATTCATGAGCCCCTTCTCATCATGAGGCAGCTGAGTATCCTCGCTGACATCCTTGAAGCCCAGCTTGTCCTGCTTTGGCGGATACTGGTATATGATGCCCGGCAGCAGCTGGCGATATCTGTTCACATCAATGGAAACTCTCTTGATCGCGTCGATTACTTTGCCCGACTCGATATCCACAAGGACAATATTGGAATGCTTGGCCATGATCTCGACTATAAGCCTCTTGCACACATTAAAGCCCAGCTCATTCTGCGCTTCTATATCTATTTCAATAATTCTTTCGCTGTCCTTCTGACGTATCTCTGTTATCCTGCCACTCTGCAGATGCTTTCTCATCAGCATGCAGAAGGTCGGTGGCTGCTCCGGATTGGTGTACTTATTCTCTGTCAGACATACGCGGGCTGACATGCTGTTACAGGACATAAAAAGACGCACATTACCATACTCTCTTGTATGGATGTGCAAAAGAAGCTCCTCGCCGCCCGGCTGATATACCTTCTCGATCTTGCCGAGAGTCAGCTTTTCAGCCAGCTCACTCGCTATTGCATATGTAACAATTCCGTCAAAAGCCATTACGTATCCTTTCTCGCCTAAATATATTAACATCCCTCGCAGCATGCCGCAACACAACATATCGAATGCCCTCACTTTTGGAACATGAAACCTTGAAACCCTTGAAAATAAAATTGAAAATTCCAATTGCCCCACGCCTGTTCCTGTCGAAGGTCTGCTCAGAGAAGCTAACGAAGACCGGAATTGGAATTGAAATCGCGCAAACCCTTGAAATTATAAAATTTTATTCCAAAGCGGCAGTGCGTCTCATTGCGATGCGTCGAACCGGAATAGCTTTGGCCGTATAAAATTGGAATTATTGTTTTTAATATCAAGGCTTTCAGCGATTCATGTTCCAAAAGTGAGGGCATTCGCAAATTTGCCATCGCGAAACGCAATGATATCGCGAGGAGTAATGCGAATGCGAGACTCATTGTAAACATGAACCCCTATTGCGAGGCGAAATTCATGTGCAGAGCGGAAAGCCATCCCAAGTCTGACCCCGGAGTAAAAGAAATGAGGGAAACAGCATTTACTGTTTCCCCCATTGTTGCTTCATCGAGTGAACTTTTCAGTTATAAGCGAACCGCATTAGTTCTTGTGGTTGGCTTCGTCGCTTACGACATATGATCCGGATCTGCTCTTGAAGAACATCAGAACGCCGAATACCATTGCGAATCCAACGATCAGCGGAACGATTGGGTTCAGAGTATATCCTGCAATTATGTAGCAGATAAATGCAATTACTGCAACAGTTGTTGCGTAAGGAAGCTGTGTTGATACGTGTGATACGTGGTTGCAGGAAGCTCCTGCGGGTGCCATGATAGTTGTATCTGAAATAGGTGATACGTGGTCTCCGTATACAGCGCCTGCCATGCAAGCTGAGATAACAGGAATCATGAGTTCAGGCTGTGCATCTGTAATAGCAAGTCCGATAGGAATCAGGATTCCGAAGGTTCCCCATGATGTTCCGGATGCAAATGCGAGTACGCATGCTACTGCGAAAAGCACTGCAGGAATGAGTCCCATGAATGCGTTTGGCATATTCTCTACGAGTCCGGATACGAAATCTGCGAGTCCGAGGCTGTCTGTCATGTTCTTGAGTGACCATGCAAATGTCAGAACAAGAATAGGTGATACCATCTGACGGAAGCCCTCAGGAATGCAATCCATGCACTCACTGAATGTGAGGATTCTTCTTGCAATGTAGTAAATAACTGCGACGATAACTGCAACTACACTTCCGAGTGCCAGACCTACAGATGCATCACTGTTAGCAAATGCTGTAACGAATTTCTCGCCGCTGAAGAATCCGCCGGAGTATACCATTCCGATTACGCAGCTGATGATAAGTACGAGAACAGGGAATACCAGATCCCATACGCTTCCGTTTTCCTTACCCTCTGCCTCTGCTTCAACCTGAGCCTCTGCCTGTGCAGCTTTGTCTGTGAAGAGGTCGCCGTTCTCAACAGCATTTCTCTCATATTTAGCCATTGTGGCAAAGTCGAACTTCATAGTTACGAGTGATACCATGAAGAAGAGTGTGAAGAGCGCGTAGAAGTTGTAAGGGATCGCTTTGATAAAGATTGTGAATCCGTTCTGTCCCTCAACAAATCCTGTAACAGCCGCTGCCCATGATGAAATAGGTGCGATAATGCATACAGGAGCTGCTGTTGCATCGATGATGTAAGCGAGCTTTGCTCTTGATACATTGAATCTGTCAGTTACAGGCTTCATAACCGAACCTACAGTCAGGCAGTTGAAATAGTCATCTACGAAAATCAGAACACCGAGTACTACGGATGTGAGCTGTGCTGCAACTCTGCTCTTTACTCTGGATGATGCCCAGTTTCCAAATGCTCTTGAACCACCGGATTTGTTCATCAGTGCTACCATCATTCCGAGTACTACGAGGAATACCAGAATTCCTACGTTCCAGCTGTCGGAAAGTGAGGCAACTACGCCGTCAAGCAGCGCGTGCTCGAGTATGCCCGAGAAGCTTGCTCCTGCGTACAGAACTGCACCTGTAATGATACCAACAAACAGTGAGCTGTAAACTTCTTTAGTAATGAGTGCCAGCGCGATTGCTACGAGTGGCGGAAGAACTGCCCAGCCTGTTGCATACAGTGCAGGTGCAGGTGCTTCTTCTTCAGCAAGTACCAGCATAGGAACTGCAGCGATGAGCATTGCTGCAAGACCAAGTGTGAAGATCAGATTTCTTCTTGAATTATGCATTTCTATTTCCTCCCAATGATTAAAATAAAAAACCCATGAATAACGTCTGAAACGTATCCATGGTCATTGGGTGAACAATCCATTACCATCGATAGCGCTCCACTTACGTGACAGTCCGCCGCATCTTATTACGACGTCCCAGGACAGCATTGAGATTATTTGCTGACCCTCGGCAGAATCCCCTTTCAACCGCCTAGCTCGTAATCTCCGAGCTCGTGCAAACGATTTACTGATGTCATCCGCGACCTCTATCTCTCAGGTGTTATTCAATTGATGCTAGAAAGATACACCTCTCTAATTCCAATGTCAAGCATTTTGTAGTATTTAACCAAAATTTTCTTTCAGCTCTGTCAGTATTTGACAGATTTTACCAAAAACCCCCTTCAATTAAGAACGGATTTGACTGGTTTTCATGTTTTAAGAAAAAAGCCCACGCAGCCATAAAGTTTTATGATAAGAAAAGAGGACAGAGGCCGCAGCTTCCGTCCTCAACAAATTCACTAGTAGATAATAACCGGTGTGCCGATTTCAATCATTTCATAAAGCTCTCCCGCTTTCGCTATCGGCATATTTACACAGCCATGGGATCCGTTGCCCTGATAAATATTTCCTCCGAAGGTCGCTCTCCAGGTCGCATCATGCAAACCGTAGGAGTTTCCGATAAACGCCATCCAGTAATATACAAATGACTCATATTCGTCGCCGTTGTCCTCTCTGCCGACCAGCTTCTGATTGCGAGTCTTATTGTTAAGTCTGTAGGTTCCCTTCGGTGTTCCATGACCGTAAGCATTACCTGTTACAACAGGAGTCTCCAGCTTCACCTTGCCATCGACAAAATATGTGAGAGTTTGCTTTGCAACATCTACGAATACATAAGTTCCCGGAGCACCGTACCTTGGCTTCTGAATAACAATTTTGGCCTCTGCTTCGGCTTTATTGCCGCTCGGATCTGTTGCAACAGCCTTAACCGTATATTCACCTTCTTTATCGGTATTTACATCCTTCTTCCTGATCTTGAGCTTGCACTTTCCGCTGTTATCTCTTGCATCAAACATCATATCCACAGCCGTACTGTCAAGATCAAGTCCGACGAACGAATAAACATCCTTACACTTGAGGAAAGTCGGCGGCTCATTATCTGTAATCTTGATTTTGTAATCTCTGTACTTGTGTCCGCAGTAGTTTATTGTAAGAGTATGGTCTCCTGTCTCAGCAAAACTCTCTCCTGCCATCTCCTCGCCGTCATATAAAATTTCCGTATTATCGCGTACAAAATCAGCCTCTTCCTCTGTGAGCTCGTCGAAGTTGACATAGTCTCCGATATTCGTGGATATCTCTTCTCCGAGATTGAGTTCGAAGCTCGAATATGCATATTTAGGATTCAGTGTTAGCTGAGGATTGCATGAGCAGAGCACGAGCATGCTCATGAATGCTACACATATCAGTAATGACTTTCTAATTTTTTTCATGGTTTACTCGTTATCCGATATCAATTGATTAAGAACTGCTTTGGCGACAGGACCGGCCGTTGATGAACCGAAGCCACCGCCCTTTACCCATACAACAAACGCATACGGGTTATCTTCATTATCTATAAAGCCTACAAACCAGGAATCAGATCTGTCCCCTACCTCTGCAGTTCCTGATTTTGCATAGATGTCAAGGCCGCTATAGTTAGATGTTCCATAATTGGATTCAACATTATTCTTCATCATGCTGCGAAGCTCATTCGCAGTATCTTTGCTGAGGTATCTTCCAAGAGGTCGTCCCCCTGTAATCTCCTTAACGAAGGTTGCGCTCTTGATCAGCGTCGGATGTACGGCTTCTCCCTCGTTCGCAATTGCGCCCATATATACCATCATGGCACAAGGGTTCACCTGGTCATCCGCCTGACCTATTCCGGCCCAGCTGAGTTTGACATCATCGTCGTCAGGGAACTTGAACGATCCCGCCTGCGTGTCAATTCCGTTAATCTCTATGGATTCAGTAAGACCGCACTTTTCGACGTACTCCTCCATTGTCTTGGCGCCGAGCTCTCTGGTTATGGCACCGAAGGCTCCGTTACAGGACTGGGCCAAAGCGGACCTGAAGTCAACGTGACCGTGTGAGCTTACGTCCTTGAGCTTTGTTCCCTTGAATTCATTATTTCCGTCGCAGTCGAAGCTGAACGATGAAATATTGTCTACCTTATCGATAGCCGCTGCCGAGGTGACAAGCTTGAAGGTCGACCCCGGTGTCATCGCACCCTGCAGGAAATTATTGAAATAATATGATGTTTCCGCATCATTTGAAATGCTTCCCGCCGGATCACACGAAGGAGTGCTGACCATCGAAAGGATCTCCCCCGTCTTCCAGTTGAACACTCCCACGCAGCCGGTCCTTCCGCCAAGCGCATTGTACGCTACCGCATTGGCTTTGGCATCTATTGTCAGCTGGATTTTCTTACCCTCAGCCGACGTATCGTAGGTTCCGTTGATAATATCATATCCTATCAGCTGGCTCTTGAATGCGTTGATTGCTCCGCTTGAAATATTCCCCTTAGGGTCACCGACAGCATGGACCGTCGCCTTACGTATCGTCGCATCGGAATTGTACTCAACGCCGCTTTCCGTGCAGTTCAGCAGCATCTCATCGTATCTGTCTGTTACTGTTCCTCTGTTAAGAATGCCGTCTGTATATATCTGAGAGTTACCGTAGAAGGTAGCCCATTTGCCTCCGTCTTTAACAAATCTGGCCACGAAAATACCGATGCCGGCCAGAAGCACCACTGCAATAAGAACACATATTAAAGCTCTTCTCTCCTGTTTACGCACTATTCCTCCTTACGCAAAGCAAGACTTGCATTACGCCGCATATCCGACGCTTTGAAGAATGAAAGCATCGCCCACGATGCCATCATGGATGTACCGCCCGTTGAAATGAACGGAAAAGTTACTCCGGTAAGCGGGAATAAATCCACCGCACCGAAAATGTTCAGCATAGTCTGAACGAGAATCATCGTTGCTGCACCGCAGGCTGCAATAGTATAGAAGGTCGAACGACCTGCAATTATTGAAATCACTGCGAAAATGGTAAGAGTAACGAGGCACAGCACCAGAAGCACTGCTATTATCAGGCCCCACTCTTCCATGACGAACCCGAATACAAGGTCAGTATCAGACGCAGCGACATATTTAAGCGAACCGTTTCCTGCGCCATGTCCCAGCAGGCCGCCGCCTGCACCGAACGCCATCGTTCTTGTTTGCTGGAATCCTTTGTCCGCAGGGTCGTCCCACACATGCCCCCATATCGCAAATCTTGATGCTATGTAAGTCTCGAATCTCAGTACCATCAGACCCATGGCTGCAGCACCAACAACAGTCAGGATCATTCTTGACAGATCTCCGCTTCGCAGGAACGAAACAACAAGATAGGTCGCAAAGAATATAAGCGCCGTACCGAAGTCGCCCATCAGTGCAAGACATCCGAGGCAGAACAGCGAAAAAGCCGCATACAGGATCGTGTTGCGTTTTTCATACAATTCTTCAAGCGTTCCCGCTCCGATAACGATAAACGCTAGTTTGACCACTTCCGAAGGCTGGATCGTCATCGATCCTATTCTTACCCAGTTGGCTGCACCGTACTTCATCGTTCCGAAAACGAGGTTGAAGAGAAGGAGCAGCACTGACAGTCCGAGAAGTATCGGTCTTATCTTACGTGTTCGCTTAAGATCCCTCATGTAGATGCACATGAATATCATAAGCGCAATGCCTATCACCATTGCGACAAGCTGCTTGAAGGTGTCTCCCGGGCGCGCTGACGTGGTAACCGCAAGATTAATTGTCGTCATGAAGAATGCAATCATCTCCATCTCAAAGCCCTTGCGTCCAAGCGCCTTAAACACGCTTACATAGACCCACATTATAACGCACAAAGCAACCATCGACAGTACGACTGTTGCTGTTATATCGCTTCCGAGAGCCATTGTCAGCTGAACGATCGTCATTGCCTGAAAAGCTGTAATTGCGAGGAGAATCTTCCATGGAGCAACAGGCTCTCTGTCCCCTTTACGCATAGCTCTGTTGTTGGCAGCCTCTTCAAGACTTGCAGGTGCAATAGTGCAATGCACTCCGCTTATAACGATTTCATCACCGACATCTACTATATATCTCTTCTCCGGAACAAGAGGAACTCCGTTTACAACAGTTCCGTTCTTAGACCCGAGATCCTTGATCATCCAGCGTTCATCTTCCCGCCTGCACAGTATGACCTGATTCTTGGAAACAGTCTTGAGCGGTATCATGATATCTGCGCTCTTTGATCTGCCTATAACATTCTCCCAGTGAGTAAGCGGGAAATTTCCGCCATCCTCTACCAGGAAGTAGCCCCATATCTCAGGTGTAGGTCTTGTTCTGAGGAGAGAAATAATGGAGCTGACCAGAATATAGATTGCCAGCATTACAAAAATCCACCTGAAGACGGTGGTTAGCTCTTTGGCGAGTTCCGGAAAAAGCTCCGAGAAATTAAGAATCTTTTCGATCAGCTGCTGCATAATTATCTGTTGTTAATTGAAAACGGGTCAGAGGGACAGTCCCTCTGACCCATTTGATTGACTTTATTTCTTCCAGCTGCTCTTCAGGCCAACGATGCTGTTGAAGACCTTCTCTTCGTCAGTTGTCAGCTTGCAGTCAGCAATGTAGTAGCCCTTACGGAAGAACTGGAATCTATCCTCAGGCTTTACTTCCTTAACGCTTGGTTCAGCATAGCCCCATGTGTCGATCTTGCTCTCAGGGTTGAACTCGAGCTCACCGGTCTCTTCGTTCTCGATGTTGAGATAGCTGTACTCTCTGATTGCGATCTTCTCAGCTGTGCTTGCCTCTACGAAGTGGATAGTACCCTTGACTTTGCGCTCGCAGGTACCGCCGCTCTTAGTCTCAGGATCGTATGTGCAGTGAAGCTCCTTGATGCTGCCGTCTTCATTCTTAACGACCTCATTGCAGGTAATATAGTATGCGCCCTTAAGACGAACTTCGTTGCCTGGGAAGAGTCTGAAGTACTTCTTTGCAGGTACCTCCATAAAGTCATCTCCGTCGATCCATATCTCACGGCCAAACGGAATCTCTCTTGTTCCGAGTGACTCGTTCTTGCTGTTGTTCTCTAAAGTGCACATCTCGATCTGTCCTTCCGGATAGTTGTCGATGATAACCTTGACAGGGTTGGTAACAACATTGATTGCCGGTACCTTCTCCTGCAGGTCTTCTCTTACGCACTGCTCGAGCTGAGCGATATCGATAGTGGAATCAGCCTTGGAAACACCGATGTCATTGCAGAACTTACGGAGTGCCTCAGGTGTGTATCCTCTACGACGAACGCCCGCCAGTGTTGACATACGCGGGTCATCCCAGCCTTCTACCTTGCCCTCATCAACAAGACGCTTCAGGAAACGCTTGCTCATGATCATAGTAGTGATGTTCAGACGTGCAAACTCGATCTGTCTTGGTGGGTTTGGCCAGAAACCAACTTCCTGGAGTACCCAGTCGTACAGAGGTCTGTGGTCCTCAAACTCCAGTGTGCAGATGGAGTGAGTGATACCCTCGATAGCATCCTCGATTGGGTGTGCAAAATCGTAGTTAGGGTAGATACACCACTTGTCTCCTGTATTGTGGTGAGTTGCATGAACTACTCTGTAGATAACAGGGTCTCTCATGTTGATGTTAGGCGATGCCATATCGATCTTAGCTCTCAGGCAGATCTCCTTGTCTGCGAACTCGCCTGCTTTCATTCTCTCGAAAAGCTCAAGGCTCTCTTCGATAGGTCTGTTCCTGTATGGACTCTCCTGACCCGGTTGAGTAAGGGTTCCTCTGGTCTCTCTGATCTGATCTGGGGTAAGTTGGCATACGTAAGCTTTGCCCTTCTTGATGAGTTCAACTGCAGCTTCGTACATAGTGTCAAAATAATCAGATGCCCAAAGTCTCTCATTCCACTCGAAACCAAGCCAACGAACGTCAGCCTCGATTGAGTTGATGAACTCGATGTCTTCCTTCTCAGGATTGGTATCATCGTATCTCAGGTTGCACTTTCCGCCATACTTAAGAGCGGATCCAAAATTCAGGCACAGGGACTTAGCATGTCCGATATGCAGATAACCGTTAGGTTCCGGTGGGAATCTTGTGATTATCTCCTTGTGCTTGCCGGTGGCCAGGTCTTCATCGATAATGTCGTGAATGAAGTTTCCCGCCATCTCCTTATATTCTTCTACTGTAGCTTTTGCCATTTTCTTACCTCCCAGTCAGTAATTTACATAGATAAAATATTATACCACGATATCACTGAAAAATGACAGCAAACTTACACAGTTTTCCGTTAAACTTACACCGTTTTCCAGTAAAATCATGACTTAAAAAGAACCTTTGCAGCTTCGAATTATGTTATTATAAAAGTGTTGGAGGTAACAAAATGCAACATCCTATTTATACAGAAATATCTAACTGCCGCGACTGCTACAAATGCCTTCGCAGCTGCCCTGTTAAAGCTATTCAGATCAAAGATGCTCGTGCGCTCATCGTTCCGGAACGCTGCACCTGGTGTGGCACCTGTGTTGATGCCTGCCCTAACAACGTAAAACAGCTCAGGAACGATATCGACAATGCCAATCTGCTTCTCAAAACAAGAAGCAAGGTCATCGCATCCATCGCTCCGTCCTTCGTATCGGAGTTTGACGGCTATGCGGATAATCTGATAAGAGCTTTGTACAGGCTGGGATTTACAGCCGTATCCGAGACCGCAATAGGCGCTACAATCGTATCGCGTGCGCTGGATATCTATGCAGAGGAACACGGAAGTGCTCCGTTCATTTCGACGGCCTGCCCTTCTGTAGTTGAGCTTGTCAATAAATAC
Organism: Candidatus Crickella caballi; assembly: GCA_018064665.1. Classification (GTDB taxonomy): domain Bacteria; phylum Bacillota; class Clostridia; order Peptostreptococcales; family Anaerovoracaceae; genus Crickella; species Crickella caballi. The sequence goes on from JAGHUV010000019.1 coordinate 46,808, forward strand.
ATACCGGAGCAGGTAAAGAATCTTGCACCTGTGCCTTCGCCTCTTCAGACTCACTGCGCATATCTGCGTGAGCTGTACGGAAATGACATAGGCATAGTATTTATAGGACCATGCATCGCCAAGAAGAAGGAAGCCGACCTTCATCCGGGTTACCCTAATGTTGCACTCACCTTCCTCGAGCTGCGTCAGTGGCTTGAAGAAGAAAATATACAGCTTGATACAATCGATACCGGAATTGCGGTTGACCTCGTGCCGGCACGTGCAGGCAAAGCAACCGTTTATCCTATCGAGAACGGTCAGATCGAAACTTCCGGGCTGTGGATGAATCGTTTTCTCGAAAGCGACGCTATATCCGCATCCGGAATCGATCAGCTTCGTCCATCACTCAGCAATGCCATTGACGGCACCTTCCTTGAAGCCTTGAACTGCAGTGGCGGATGCATCAACGGACCGGGAACAACGCGAACCGGATCACTTCTCTCACGCAAAAAGGCTCTTACTGATTATGTAATTGCACGACTTGATGAAGAGAACCTATTCGAAGGAGATGAAGCTTTCTCGCGCAAGGTTCTTGAAGAAGGCTACGGCATCTTAATGGGAAGCAATCCTGTGATCAAACCTGTAGAGGACAAGGAATATACCGACGAAGAAATCGAAAGAGCTCTGCTCAGACTCGGCAAGCACGGACGAGAGGACGAGCTTAACTGCGGAGGCTGTGGCTATCAGACCTGCAGGGATACGGCCAAAGCCCTTCTTGCAGGACTTGCTGAGCCCGAAATGTGCGTAACCAAGATGCGTAAGGAAGCTGAAAGCAAGGTGGACATTCTTCTTTCAACTATTCCTAGTGGAGTTGTAATCGTAGATAGCGAGCTTAATATTGCAGATTGCAACAAGCGCTTTGTAGATATTTTCGAAGACTATCCTGAGAGCTTCCTTGATGCCGAAGGACTTAAGTCCTTCAGAGGAACTCCGATATCTGCCTTCGTACCATGGGCTGAAAAGTTCAGCGACCAGTTCTACATGTCCAAGCCGGCACAGTATCGTTTCAAGCACAGAGGCAAGGTCATGAGAGTAACCTTCTTCCTTGTGGAGAACAAGAGACTGCTCGGTGCACTTTTCGATGACATCACAACGCCTACAGTAAGACGTGAAGCCGTTGTTAATAAGGCAGAGGACGTAATAATCAAATCGCTCAGCACTGTACAGCAGATTGCATCCCTCCTCGGTGAGAACGCAGCCGAGACAGAAATCGTACTGAACTCCATCATCGAAGAGTTCAACGTGCAGTCAGATACATCCTCCGACTACGGACTGATTGAAGAAAACTAGAAAGCATAATCGGGTCTATCGGAGCCCGAAGCAAAGGATTATATGAACAACGTTTGCATTGATATAGATTACTCACAAATTTATAAACATGGACAGAAGATTGGCGGCGATGTCTTCCTGCTTAGCAGAAACGACGATAAGACAAGAATCGTTGCTACTCTTTCCGACGGCCTGGGCAGCGGTGTCAAAGCCAACGTGCTTGCTTCAATGACCGCGCACATGGGTCACAAGTTTTCATTCTCCCCTATGAGGCTTTCGCACTCTGCGGAGATTATAATGGATACCCTTCCTGTCGATAAGGAAATGGGCATAAGCTATGCGACCTTCACAATAGCGCACATTGAATATACACCGAACAAGGACCGTATTCAGGTGGGACTGGTGGAGTATGACAATCCTGACAGCCTCCGTTTTCATGATGCGGAACCTGTCGTATGGTCCAAGAAATCCAACAAGCTCCATCGTAAGGCTGCTGTCAAAGAAGAAATCGTTCGCTATTCCTCCTTCCCTATGGAGAGCGGCGACAGACTTATTTTCTTCAGCGATGGTGTAGCTCAGTCCGGTGTAAGCCTCGGACCTGACAATGTCGGAAGCATGGAAGTAGGCACTAAAGGCTGGGGAACCGCAAATGTCCGCAGATTCGTTGCCCGAATGCTGCAGGAAAATCCTGATATTTCTTCAAGAGATCTCTCAAGAGCCATCGTTACGCAGGCATACCAGTATGATAATTACAAAGCCAATGACGATATCACCTGTGCAGTAATTAGTGTGCACAAGCCTCGTCGCACCCTTATCATAACAGGCGCGCCTCGTCTCAAGGACTACGACCCTCAGCTCGCTGAGCTCGCAAGAAATTATGACGGAAACATTATTGTCTGCGGTGGAACAACTGCCAAGATCGTAGCCAGAGAGATGGGAGTTCCGCTCACACCGGACAAGGCATCTTCGGGAAGTCTTCCTCCATCAAGCTGTATAGAGGGAATCGACCTCGTTACCGAAGGTATGGTTACTCTTACAGAAATTGCAGACAGACTTGAAAAGCACACGCTTCTTAAAGAAATGCCGGAGGATGCCGCCAAGAGATTTATCAAGATAATGAGACAGACAGACCAGGTAGAATTCGTTGTCGGCACCAAGATCAATGATGCGGCAGAAGATAACGTTACAGTTGCCAACTTCGGAATCAGAATTCCACTCGTCGCAAGACTGAAGAGAATACTTGAAGAACGCTATCTTCTGGAGGTTGATGTAAGATATCTTTAAATGTCGGTAGAGAAGAATTCTTGACTCTATGCCCTCACTTTTGGAACATGAATCGCTAGAAGCCTTGATTTTAAATTCAATAATTCCAATCTCATTCAACCAAAGGTGATACGAGTCGTCTTTCAACTTTGATGTATGGTTCTGTTTTGGAATTTTTTTCTGTAATATCAAGCGTTTGCGCGTTTCCAATTCCAATTCCATCCGAGAACACGCCCCTTGAAGCAATCTTTAGAGGGCTCGCACAGGTTGGGATTGGAATTTTTCATTTTATTTTCAAGGGTTTCAGGGTTTCATGTTCCAAAAGTGAGGGCATTCATATATTTTGAATCAACTATAACGAGAAGATGAAAAAACTTTCCCATGCAATGGCGGGGGTTTATTCGCGCTTAAGCTTCAATTAAAAAAGGATTCGGGAAAATTCCCGAATCCCTTTTGATTAGTGCTTAATTACAGTTCGTAACCTATTACAAATTGCAACTTATTACAGCTCGTAGCCTGCGTGGAAAGCCTTCTTGTTCAGTTCTGCGAACTTAGGCTTTACGTTAGCCTCTACCTCTGCATCCCAGTCAATGTCATCAAGTCCGCCGAGAGCCTTTACGAGTGCTCCGAGCAGTACTACGTTCATTGCCTTAGGATTTCCGAGTTCCTTAGCAACCTCGCCTGCCTTGAAAGAAAGTACATCGCACTTGCTTGAAAGCTCTTCGAGGATTCCTTCAGGATACTCTGCAGCGCCAACGTTTACAGGAAGTGGGTTGATCTCGAAATCGTTAACAACCATCTTGCCGCCCTGCTTCAGGTAGTCCAAATATCTCAGTGCTTCCATTTTCTCGAAAGCAACGATAACGTCTGCTGAACCCTTACCAACGATAGGTGAGTAAACCTTCTCGCCGAATCTAACCTGTGTGGATACTGATCCACCTCTCTGGGACATTCCGTGAACCTCAGACATCTTAACGTCGTAACCAGCCTTCATAAGACCTGTAGTCAGGATCTTACTTGCCAGGATAGTTCCCTGTCCGCCTACTCCTACCAGGAGGATATTCTTTACTTCACTCATTATAATGTCACCTCCTCAATTGCATCAAATGGGCATACCTGCTTGCATACTGTGCAGCCGTTGCAGCTTGTTGTATCGATAACTACCTGATCCTTGGAGTTGATGAGTCCAGGGCATCCTGTTGTCTTTACGCAAACCTTGCAGTTCTTGCACTTGTCCTGATCGATCTTGCACTGTGTCTTGTGCAGAGTTGGGAACTCGTCAATATCCTGCTGGCTGAACTTCTTAAGAACACATGGCCATCTTGTAATAAGAACAGTTGGCTCGTCCTTTGGCAGGAGCTCGTCCATTGCTGCTTCTACTTCGTCGAGGTGGTTAGGGTTAACTACCTTGATATTCTCTTCCTTGATGCCGATAGCCTTGCAGAGTGCAGGGATATCAACTTCGCTTGCCTCCTGACCCATCAGTGTGAAACCTGTTCCAGGGTTCTGCTGGTGTCCTGTCATACCTGTGATTCTGTTGTCCAGGATGATGTTCAGGTTGCTGCCCTTGTTGTAAGCAGCGTCCATCAGGGAGTTAACGCCTGTGTGGAAGAATGTGGAGTCTCCGAGGATGGAAACAACCTTAGTATCCTTGCCTGCATTTCTGAGAGCAATGGATGCACCATGTCCCTGTGAAAGGGAAGCGCCCATGCAAATGCAAGTGTGAATTGCGTTCAGAGGTGCTGCGGAACCAAGAGTATAGCATCCGATATCTCCTGTCATCATGATGCTCTGCTTCTTTGCCTTCTTAGCGAGTACATAGAAGAGTCCTCTGTGAGGGCAACCAGCGCAAAGTGCAGGAGGTCTTGCAACAACCTGCTTGTCAGTTGTGTAAGTCTCAGGAACTTCGTTGAAGAATGCCTTACGAACGATGTCAGTGTTGAGCTCGTCGAATCTAGGAACTACGTCCTTGCCTGTGCACTCGATTCCGAGAATCTTAACCTGCTCTTCGATGTATGGATCCATCTCTTCTACGATATATACCTTGTCAACCTTTGAACAGAAATCCTCAACCAGCTTGTTAGGGAACGGGAATGTGAGACCCAGCTTGAGGTAGCTTGCGTCATCTCCGAATGTCTCTCTTGCATACTGGTAGGATACGCCGGATGTGATAACACCGATCTTAGTGTCGCCCATCTCTACTCTGTTGAATTCACAATCACATGCAAATTCTCTTGCAGCAGCGATTCTTGTCTCCAGAGTTGCTCTCAGCTTCTTAGCGTTAGCTGGAACTGTTACATACTTCTGGATCTTTGGTTCATAATCTGGAACCTCAGCCTCTTCTCTCTCGCCCAGCTCAACAATGCCCTTGGAGTGGCATACTCTTGTTGTAACGTGCATGAGAACAGGCATATCCATCTTCTCTGAAAGTGCAAATGCCTTCTTCATGAAATCATGAGCTTCCTGTGAATCGGATGGCTCGAGCATCAGCAGCCTTGCTGCCTTAGCCTGATTTCTGTTATCCTGTTCATTCTGTGAACTGTGCTGTCCCGGATCGTCAGCAACTACCATTACGAAGCCGCCTGTTACGCCTGTATATGCGAATGTGTAAATTGGGTCTGCAGCAACGTTCATTCCTACGTGCTTCATAGCGCAGAAAGATCTTGCGCCTGCGATTGATGCACCAATTGCTGCCTCTGCAGCAACCTTCTCGTTAGGAGCCCACTCGGAGTAAACTGCTTCTCCGTACTGTGGCATATTTTCGAGAATTTCTGTACTTGGTGTTCCCGGATAAGCTGAAGCAAATCTTGCGCCGCCTTCATAAGCACCGCGAGCGATAGCTTCGTTTCCGGACATAATTACCTTCATAAAATATATCCTCCTTAAAATGTTCAATGCCTTTAGGCCATCAGTTTTGAACCTCATAACATTATATAAACAAATGAAAAGATAGTCAATGAGACTTGACTATCTTAACCCTTGTAAATTGTATTTTTTCGCTGGATTTTCAGTGCTTTTCAGCCGTGTGCGAGGCTTGTATTTTACTCCGTAATATGTACTTCTATTTCGACTGATAATCCACGCACTGCTGCCTGTCAAGGAAGAAGTGAATGCCCGGAGAAGAATCCTTCCATCTATCCTCCTGGAATCCGTTTGCAGGCTCCAGCCACTGACCTCTTTCATAGTAGAAATCAGGATCCACAGTCGACTGTGCCCAGTCAAACTCTTCGGTCTCATCGATCGATTTGATCGTAAGGACCTTGACCTTTGAAGCCCTACCTGTCTCCATCGCTGCCATGCAGCGTTTAGCGTCAGCAGGAACCAGCATCTGAACAACTCTCAAGTCGGTACAGCATTTCCATGCGATAAAAGCTCCCTCTTCAGGACAGCTCATTTTGTACCAGCGAGTCCTGTCATCATATATGACCTTGTCCTGATTATGTGCATCCTCGAGCACCGAAGCATAGATATCGCTTCCGGAAATATCTATTCCTTCCATGTCATTATATCTGAAGCTTACAGCTCTCGACATAGAATTCGTCAGCTTGAGATTGCGAATGTCGCAGTCATAGAATGCAACATGGTCAGCTTTGCAGTTGTTCATAATCGCGCCGTTGAGATTGCAGTTCTCGAAGCTTGCCTTGTACATGTCAAGATTGCTGAGGTCCCAGCCCTGAAGATTCATATTCTTAAACTTCACCTCACGCAAATCGTGCTTGGTGTCTTTGATATACTCTGTGGAAGACTTACCTGATGCATTGTCCATAGCATCACGCTTTGCAAGCTCTTCCCTTAGCTCGTCCTCCGACTCGATCACACGAGGGTCCGGATTTGGGCGAAAGCTCATCGTTTCTTCATAGAAATCTTTTTCAGACAGGTTCAGTTCCATATCAATTGCCTCTATTCTACATAAACTCTTTCAACATATCTTGATGTGAAGGCTCTCATTACGGCAAAGTATCCGAGTTCGAGCTGTATCACGTCACCCACCTTATATTCCTTCTCTGACTCTGTCACGTCAAGCATCAGATGGTCGGAGCTTGCTCCAAGCATAATGATTCCCGGATCGAGCGGAGTGCAGATTTCAGGGTCAAAGTCCTGTTTGCCCAAAGCACAGATTGCTTTGATGCGGTGTTCTCCGCGGTCTGTAAAGGTCGGCTTGTTGCCGTAGGAATCTGCTCCGATGGTTCCCCATGGAAGAGATGGCTTCTCCTTGAGCTCAACGATCTCACATTCCAGGGTAAATGTATCCCTGAAGGTTCCCGGAAGGTAGCTGTACTTTGCACGCTCCTTGCCGAACAGCAGCGATTCACCAAGCCTGAGGCTGTCAACGCCCTCAGGAATTCCATTATTCATCATAAGATCAATCGTTCCGGAGTTTCCGCCGCTTACGATATCCAGCGGTCTTCCGATTGCATCACTTACGCGCTTTCTGAGATCCGCAAGCTGCTGCATCTTCTCTGTGTCAGGAGTAATAAATGAGAAGCAGGTCAGATTCACTCCTATTCCGTAGAGGTATACGCCCTTCATCTTCTCGACCTCAAGTGCAACATCGACCATCTCATCATAATCGACATAGCCCTCACGAATGTCTCCGAGGTCAACCATGAGCACAACCTTGTGCGGCTTTGCACCTGTTCTAAGCACTTCCTCATTGATTGCACGAATAGTCTCGATTTCTGAATCAAGAGATGCGTCTGCGTATTTGACAAGCTGCGGAACTTCGCTCAGCATAGGTGGTCGAATCAGCCAGCGATCTGCAGTAAGACCTGCTTTGGCCTGAAGCTCAAGATTGTCCACTCTGGAATCTCCGGTCATCGTTAGACCGCCGTCCACATAGCACTGAGCGATCTTCGGGTCTCCGCTGAAAACCTTGGTTACTCCTACGATCCTAATACCATGCTCAGCACAAAGCTCCTTAACAACTCTAACGTTATTTCTGATGTGTTCAAGATTTACTATCACTCTTGGATACATAGAATACCTCCGATTTTTAATACTAAGCTCTGCAGGATGCAGGGCTCTTACTATCTCTTGCAAAAGATAAAGGCGGGTCATTGCGACCCGCCTCCATTATACACTATATGTCTGAAAATTACTTCCAGTAATCAAGCTGTGAATCATCCATTCCGATGTCAGCAGCCTTGAATACAGGGTTCTTTCCCTCTGCCTTCTGAGCCTTGTAGTCTGCGAGTGCTTTGTAAGCAACGCCACCGAGCTTAACGCAAGCAGGGAGGTTAACGAGGCACATAAGAGCCATCAGAATGTCTGCGATATCCCATGCAGCTGCCATTGAGAGTCCAGCTCCAAGGAAGATAACGAGTGCAGCACAGATTCTGAAGATGATCATGAACTTCTTGCTTGGCATCTTCTTGTTGTTGATGAATGCGAGGCAGTTATCAACATAGAAGAAGTTTCCGATCAGAGTTGTGAATGCGAACAGTGAAAGAGCTACTGCTACGAAAATGTTTCCGCCGTTTGTTCCGAGGATAGTTCCTGTTGCAGCCTGTACCATAGGTGCTCCTGCGAGCTCCTCTGTAGGAGTAATTCCGCAGCACATGCACATGAATGCTGTTGCTGTGCAGAGGATGATTGTATCCAGGAATACGGAGAACATCTGAACGAGACCCTGCTTAACCGGGTGAGATACGGATGCTGCAGCTGCTGCGTTAGGAGCAGAACCAACACCGGCCTCGTTGGAGAACAGACCTCTCTTGATACCATACATCATGCAGGATCCTGCGATTCCGCCTGCTGCTGCGTGGAAGTCAAATGCGTTTCTGAAGATCTCTCCGAACATAGCAGGGATCAGCTTGCCATGAGCAACGATAACAACCAGTGCAACAAGGATATACAGAACGCCCATAACAGGAACGAGCACGCCTGCTACGTCAGCAATTCTTCTGCCGCCGCCGAAGATGCAGTATCCAACTACCAGCGCAAGTACAGCACCGATGATCCAGCAAGTAACGCCTTCCTTATAGAAGCCGAATGCTGCGAATGAAGACTGCAGGTTGTAAGAAGCCAGCATGTTGAATCCGCCTGCATATGTGAGAATCAGGAAGATTGCAAATACTACTGCAAGACCTCTGCTGCCAAGTGCATCCTCGATGTAGTAAGCAGGTCCACCGTATGAACCGCCATCAGGATTCTTCTTCTTGTAGATCTGAGCAAGAGTTGACTCTACGAATGCAGAAGCCATTCCTACGAATGCGATAACCCACATCCAGAATACTGAACCGAATCCTCCGATGCAAATAGCAGTTGCTACTCCGACGATGTTTCCTGTTCCTACTCTGGAAGCAGTTGATACCATCAGAGCCTTAAATGAGGAAATAGCTCCCTCTTCATCCGGTTTCTCCTTGAGAACGCGGATAGACTCACCAATCATAGTGAAGTTTACAGCCTTAGTCTTGAATGTGAACCAAAGACCTGCAGCTGCAAGTACGATAACAAGGATAGGATAGTAGAAAATTCCATCCAACCAGTCCAAAAATGCCATCATAACGATAATCCCCTTTCTTTTTTGTATTATCTTTCTTAGATTGTTCCTTTTTCTTGGGTCAGTTGTTGCATTTTGTCAAAAAAATATAACAAACCCTTCAATTGATAGTGGAATTGTACCAAATCAAAAAGGGTCTGTCTATACTTTTGGCGTTTTTTGTATAATTGTATACAATCTATTCGCTCTTATTATTTCTTTGTCGTCAGGGTACCCATGATGCTTCTTCCGAGCTGAGCTCCGATGTTTCCGCCGATGGTTCTTCCCTTCTTACCGAGCACCGCCTCTCCGATCGCTTTGCCTACCTCGCGGCCGATGGTTCCTCCGGTCGTCCTTGCAACACGACGCGCCTCAGTTGTTCCGAGAACGGCCTCTGCTTTCTCTCCGACTGCAGAAGTCACATCTCTTACAGTACCTATCACTGTTCCTGTGAGAGGATCTGCCGCAATGTCCCCGCCCAGCGCTTCCTGTGCTGTGTTAGGGGCCTTCTCAACGGTAGTCTCGATCTCTATAGTAGGTGTCAATCCGCCCATGTCATCTGCAGGAGCTGCCGTCTGTGCAACCTTGCCTGTGATCCTCTCGTATGCGGAAATGTTGTCTACCATTGTTCCATACTTAGCCATGAACGGTGATGCATCATTGATCTGCTTGCGCTCGTCAGCTGTCAAAGCGCCCATTCGGCTCTCCGGTGGAAGTATGTATGCGTGCTCAGCGACTGTCGGTGCACCCTTCTCATCGAGAACAGATACAACAGCTTCGCCTGTGCCGAGGTTCTGCATGAGCTCCTCAGTCTTGAACTCAGGATTCTCACGGAAAGCGTCAGCTGCGGCTTTGAGCACCTTCTGCTCTGCAGGTGTGTATGCATGCAAAGCGTGCTCTATCTTGTTGCCAAGCTGCGACATTACCGCACCAGGAATGTCTCCCGGGCTCTGTGTTACAAAGAAAATCGAAACGCCCTTGGAACGAATCAGTTTAACGACCTGCTCGATTTTGTCCAGCAGACTCTTGCTTGCGTTCTTGAATAAAAGATGCGCCTCATCAAAGAAGAATACCATCTTAGGCTTCTCAGGATCACCGACCTCAGGAAGCAGCTCGAACAGCTCTGACAGCAGATACAGCATGAAAGCCGAATACAGTCTCGGCTGGCTGATGAGTGTCTCTGCAGCGAGAATATTGATATTGCCTCTGCCGTCGCCTGCCTTCATAAAGAAGTCTCTGATATCTATTGCAGGCTCTCCGAAGAACATATCAGCTCCTTCGGATTCCAGTGCAACGATGGATCTTATAATAGTAGCAACAGACTGCTGAGCAATGTTACCGTAGTCCGCTTTGAAATCGTCGGAGTGATCGGCAGCATACTGCAGCATCGCTTTCATGTCCTTGGTGTCGGTAAGAACAAGTCCCTGATCGTCAGCAATCTTGAAGATGACCTGCATCAGCTCAGTCTGTGTGTCATTAAGACCAAGGACCTGTGCCAGAAGCTGAGGTCCCATCTCGCTTACAGTAGTTCTCAGCGGAATACCGCTTCTGCCATAAATGTCGAAAATGGAAACAGGATAGCCCTCGTACTTGAACATGTCCCTAATGCCAAAACGGTCGAGTCTCTTCTGCATGCTTTCACTGTCTTCGCCGGCAGCTGCAACGCCTGCCATATCGCCCTTGACATCGGACATGAAAACAGGAACTCCCAGCTGAGAGAACGACTCAGCCAGAACCTTAAGCGTAACGGATTTGCCGGTACCTGTGGCACCGCAAATAAATCCGTGCTTGTTGGCCATATCCGGGCGCATTACGATAGGATCCGTCAGAGCCTCGTCATTGCCCTTTTTAGCAAAGAAAATCATATTGTTATCTACCATCGTGCTATCCTTTCCATTATGCTGCCGTCGACATATCCCTGTATTCCTGTTTTATGCCGGCTGCGGCATGTTCTTATATTTATCTTTACCGAATAATCTCTTAACTCTTGTCGTAAGAAGGGCAACGATCGCTGCACCGACGCCAAGCTTTACTGCACCCGCTGCGAAAGGATACTTATTCCAGAACAGCGGCGCAACCGCGTCAGCAGTAGCCATACCTACAGCAACGACCGCAAGAATAATAACATTCTTCTTGCTGAGTATCCTGCTGAGCGGAATTTCCGGGAACAATATCTTAGCTGTTACTGCAAACAGGCCGAGCAGAACAAGCCAGCCTGCAAAGCTTGCAAGAATCATTCCGCCTACCGGCGTCGCAAACAGGAACTTCCAGAAAACCGATATAAGTGTAAGTATTGCTGTTCCGATTGCCCACAAAGGCATTATCACAAGTATTCTTGCTGCGCTCGGAAGACTGAGAACAGCCTGTCTGAATCTTGCAACAATTCCTGATTTAGCTCCCTTCTCTTCGGTTGCGTCATCATCGTCATCATCTACAGTAGTATTGCCGTAATCACCGATATCCATCACAACAGGAGGCCTGTTAACACTGTCTCCAAGCTGATCGCCGGTAAGCTCTGCCGTCCCGGAAAAGGCCAGACCTGCCAGAAGTGACAACACAAGAACGCCGACTGCGGCACCCTTTCTGGTATATTTCCCCGCCGCCTTGGCTGTCTTCTCAGCTTTCTTCCTGCGTCCCTCCGCCAGGTTGCTGAGGTTATCACGAACGTCTTCAATTATTCTGTCTTTGTTCATTTCCAAATTTCAGTTGTTTCCTTTACCTTCACGCGTTAAATACACGCCCTCTGAACCAATGTAACCGAACCTCTGCCACAATCATTCTGCGACTAAACTTCTGCAACAAATTCTATTTCGCACAGGAAGTCCTTAGGATTCTGCTTTACTGCAACGCAGGATCTTGCAGGCTTTCCGGTGAAATATCTGGCGTAAACCTCATTGAATGCTGCGAAGTCCGACATGTCCTTAAGGAAGCATGTAGTCTTGATCACCTTGGTCAGGTCACTTCCCGCTGCCTCAAGGATCGCCTGGCAGTTCCTGCAGGCCTGCTCAGTTGCAGCTGTAATTTCAGTAATAAGCTCACCTGTTACAGGATCAATAGGACCCTGTCCGCTTGCAAAAAGAAATCCTCCTGCGACCTTTGCCTGTGAATATGGTCCGATAGCTCCAGGAGCCTTATCTGTACTTATAGTTTTCATAATTTTCTCTCCTTTTACAGATTGCAGTTTGATTGTTTGTTATTTGTTATTCACTGTTTTTTCTTATCTGTTATTTACTATTTGATATTTGTTATTTCTTATTAAGAAGCTTGCCCTTAACGTTGCTGAAGATCACGCAGCCAAAGTCTCTGGAATCTACCGAGACCGCTCTGTTGTCACCCAGTACGAAGACCTCCCCTGCCTGTACAGTAACAGGATATTCCACTCTCGCATTCTCAGGCAGTGTCTCTCCCTGTGCATAGTCCTCTTTAAGCTGTGATCCGTTAAGCACTACCGCGCCATCCACAAGCTCGATAGTATCACCTTCGACACCGATGACTCTCTTAACATAGGAGTCTCCCGAAGGCATCTTGATTGCAATTATGTCACCTCTATCGTAAGTTTTTCCGACTCTGAGATATGCGACCGGCTGGTTATTCTTAAGCGTAGGATACATGGATTCTCCGTCCACCTTTGCTACACCGAGAATCAGCGAAACTATTAAAAGGAAAATTACAGCGCCTGCCACGAACTCTATCGCAAAATGCAGCATGCCGTACTTATTCTTATCATATTTGCTACGTGTTCTTTTCTTGCCTGCCATAATTCTTCATCTCCTGACGAAATTATACTAATTTTCTTCCTGCTGTACAATGAAAAACCGAGGTCATTGTTGGCCTCGGTTGACTCCACTTACAGTTCCTGTTACTCTTTGTCAGATGCATCGACTTTAGTATAAGTCATCTCATCCGGGATAGGTACTGCATCTGCTGCAGCAGCATTAACAAGCTCAGAATTAGCAGTATAGTCATCGAGCTTCTCCTGCAATTCCTCCTTGCGCTTCTTAAGCTTGTGATTCCTGTAGAGCAGTATAGCCAGCACCAGGAGAAGAATAATAGCTGCAGGAATATCCCAGTGACAGAATCCTATCAATGTATGATGTGTCATATCGTTATCCCCTTTCTGTTACTTGTCTGTAGCGTGGCTGTACGCATTCTCAGGATTATCGAATTCGTAAGTATCCGACATCTTGTCATCAAACTTCTCATTACGTCTTTCCTGTCTGATAACATGTATAGTTGCCATTACCAACATAATAGCAAGTACTGTGAAAGCCAGTATTGTCCACAGGCACATGCCGTATGTGTTATGAATCTGTTCGTGCAATTGAAACATCAGCCTCAACCTCCATTAAACAATTTATGCCGGGGAGGGTACATCTCAATCCCTTCTATATATAAAGAGTACCCGAACATCCCAAAAGGCTCACTAAATCTTGTTCTATTTTGATTTTCTCAAATTTTCGAGTTTTGTCAATTCAATTATACACTAAATATCGGTTCTTGCGAGTATCTCCGCAGGAGTTTTTCTGAGAGTTCTTGCCACAGGTATAAGTCCCACAAGCAGATTGAACAACAGCACGATAGCAAATGAGATCAGTGCTATCAGAGGTGTTACCATGTACAGACCTGCAAGATAGGATGTGATCTTAACGACCTGCCCCATGACAAAGTACATCAGTGCGATCCCCGGAATAGCTGTAATAAAGGTTATGACAAGGATCTCTCCAATGAACATTCTGTATACATCTTTCTTCTTGAGTCCTATTGCTCTCAGTGTTCCTACTTCCTTGATTCTCGCAAGGAACGATGACCTCAGCATCAGGAACATCTCAATCAGCGAAACAAGAAGAATAATTCCCGCAACGATAAGGGATGAAAGCAGCGAGTTCTTCATGCTCTCAATATATGTAGTCTTGTCCCTTTCAATATTGATCCTGGATGAGATGCCCTTCTGTTCCAGTGTGTACTGAAGAAGCTTAACATTATCTGAACATGCAGTAAAATTCTTCTGCCTCGAAATGTAGTCCTTCTTTATCGTATCAGCATTTACATACAGTGTGCTTTCGCCAAACAGGTCGCTTTCATAGTAGCCGACTACTTTAAGTTTACGTCCGGCAAGCCTTGTCTTTACAGTCTTGCCGACAGGGTACTGATCCTCATCGGATTTGTTAAGAATGACCTCGCAAATGTCCTTAGGTGCACTTCCCTTTACAATCTTTATCTTGGAATCTGCAATATCGATATCCTTGACCGCGCCGGTTGCAACAGGATCCTCTTCCTCTTCGGTATTGAAATAATCTGACCCGCCTTCAGGTGCATTAGTCAATATATACATCACCTGACTTTCATCAACATATAATGTAGGCGACTGTGTATCACATACTCCCGAAATCGTATAGTCTTTAAGATTTTTGACCTTAATTGCTCTGCCAACCAGCTGCTCTGCTTTGGTCAGTCCGACTTCCCTTCCACTGCCGTTCCTCAGTATGTCCTCCACCGTCAGCAAATCAATTACAACTTCATGATCATCCTGCGGTAAAGCTCCGTATATCAGATCCTCGGGATCAAGTGAATCTGTACGGACAATAGATGCACTGATATCCGCAGAAGCGTAGGTCGTCTGCAGGTAGTCATCCAGCGGCAAGGTGACGCTCTTCTTCGTGTCTCCCGGAATTACATACGATACACCGTCCAGGCCTTCTATGATGTTCATCAGATCCTCGTTCCTCTGCGGATTGGAAACCGTAACATAATCTGCGCAGGTCGTCAGATAGTCCTTAGGCTGAACATCGAATATGCCGAATACATTGCTAACTGCAAGAAACGCAAACATTGCAGCCGCAACAAAACCGAGCAGAAGGAACTTTCTGATCCTCTTGAAGCCCTTTACAGTCTTCCAGCCCTTGCCCAGCAGATTGCTGAATTTATATATCGATGTGTACCTGGCCTTATAATTTTCAGGAAGATATGCATCATATTGGAAGTCATTCTTCTCGAAGAATGATTCATCCATTGCCTGATAATGCTCATCCACCAGCTCCATATTACCCGTTTCATCAACAACATTGAGCATTCCACCTGTATCTATATACAGATTGCCGCCTTTAATAACCAGCCTGATATTAGCCTGTCTGTCGTCGTCGCTGTAGAGCTTCAGATTCATCTCGCCCTGATTAAATTCCTTAGCAACAGGCATGTCCTTCAGATAGATCTTGTTCTCCAGCTGATAATCCAGATTCCTTGCGTTGTCATTGTTATAGGCCTTGACTATCCTGCCGTCAGACATCTCGGCAACATGGTCGGAATAGAACTCAGCTATATTACGTTCATGTGTGACCAGTATTACCAGTCTTTCCTTGGAGATAGTCTTGATTATATTCATTATCTCCAGAGTATTGGCACTGTCGAGATTTCCTGTCGGCTCATCAGCAATAATAATACGAGGGTTCTTTACTATTGCCCTTGCAATTGCAACCCTCTGTCTCTGTCCACCCGAAAGAGCATTTGCTTTCCTGTTGCGATACTGATATATCCCAACCTTCTCGAGGCAGTAGTTTACTCTGTCTTCAATGATCTTCTCATCCCTGATGCCGATCATCTGAAGAGCAATAGCTACATTGTCAAACACCGTCCTGTCATCAAGCAGATAGAAGTTCTGGAAAATATATCCTATCTTGGCATTTCTGACTGTATCGATTTTGCCGGAGCTTCTTCTTGTGATCTGCTCTCCGTCAATGATGATATTACCGTTATCTACTTTGTCCAGACCGCCAATGGCATTAAGCAGAGTCGTCTTGCCGCAGCCCGAAGGTCCAAGCAGACACACTATTCCCCTGCTCGGCAGCTCCATTGAAGTATTATTGATAACATGTATCTGATTGGCTTTGCCATGGAAGAAGTATTTGTTGACTTTATCTAATTTGATCATCGCCTACACCTCCTCCTTGAATACCTTCATAGCGCTCCTGCTGAATATCTTTCTTGAATATCTGTTTGCTATGAGTATCGACATGACAACGAGGATCGCGCCTGTTATTGCAAAATCAGGAATACTGAGGAAGTTGAGCAGCTTGCTGACCTGCTCAATATTTATCACCCTGTTGTATGCCAGAACAGCAAACGCGATGTCAACGGCATAGGCTATCAGCATCATGAACACCAGCTCGACTCTGAGGATTCTGTCCGTATTCGACTTGTTAGCTCCAAGTATTCTAAGCGTAGAATAATACTCGTTTCTTGATTTCATAATCAGTCTTATTACAGCATATGTGATGAAGAACAGAACTATAAACTCAAGCAAAAGTCTTGCAAACGATATGAGCTCAATTACGAAATTAAAGCCATCTGTAGCATCTGACAGAGTGTCCTTGATAAGCAATGTCCTGAAGCCTTTCTCATTTAGCGCCGCTACAGTTTCCTCCGAATCCGTTTCATTCTCCATAAAGGCGCTGACCTGATAATTTTCCCTCTCAAACAGCTTCCTGAAATCTGCCGGATTAATAAATATCGCAGACGAGAACTCATCGTAGCTATCCTTCTTGAGTCCGAGTAATTCCCTGCAGTTCTTATCTGTTACGACCTTATCTACTGTATATTTACCGGAGGCCTCGTAGTACTTATTACTTATCCTGAGTTTAAGCGACTTGCCCTGAGCATTGCCGTTCTTGTAATAGTAAGCCTGTGTATCGAAAATATATGCCTTTCCCTTAGGCACTTTATCTGAATAGTAAATCGTTCTTGAATAATCGTTTATGACCTTGGTCCCGCCATAGTTGATGACCGTCTTGGATGCTGAAGCCATCATTCCGGTCAGTAATTCTCTGCTTACTTCATCAGAAACATAAATCTTGGAATAACCGTTGTATGATCCATTAATGTCCGCATCCACATCTTCCTCGACGATTATTCCCGCAACCGAAACAGGCTTCTCTGAAAGTCTTCCGTCATCACCCATTCCGTTAATAAAAGCTGTCTCTCCAATAAGCTTTTCCCTCATATCACTTATGTTAAGATATGCATCGCTCGATGGATCAACGCTTATTACGACCTCGCGTTCGTTCTCCGGCAGCCTGCCATATGTGAGTGCAGCTTCAGCAATCTCCCCGATCGGGTAGACCGGTCCCTCAATAAATGCCCCTGCAATATTAAGCGACCCGCCCTTATCTATAGCAAGATCGTTCCTGAATACCGTCCTGATGTTCTCGGTCATATTGATCCTGGCTATATCACTGTCATTGAATTCCGTAAGGTCTTCTTTGGTTACAACTATTCTACCCGGATCTGTGTTCAGGAAGTATGTGCTGTAGCCCAGCAGCTCGTTTTCATGCAGACTGTTTTTAGTAGACGCATACTGTCCGAGAACGGCCGTTGCTACGAAAAGATATATGATAAAAAGAAGCATGAACTTGGCCGGAATATTAAACGCATTCCTTAATCCAAGTCTTACCTCAGCGCCCCTGCTGATACTTCCCGGCTCCGATACAGCATTACCCGAATCCTGCCCGGGATCCGACGCTTTAGTATTCCTGGGAATCCTTCTGTCTTCTATGATCTTGCCGTCGTGCATCGTGAGCTTGCGGGTAACATAAGGCTCTGCCTGCTCATAGTTATGTGTAACAATGACGACCAGCCTGTCCTGAGAAACCCTTGCAAGAGTCTCCATAACAATTGCTGCAGATGCGCTATCAAGATTTCCCGTAGGCTCATCGGCAACAATGATCGGTGCATCCTTGGCGAGTGCTCTTGCAATAGCAACTCTCTGCTTCTGTCCTCCGGAAAGCTTGGATGCCTTAGTCTTTGCAAATTCAGTTAATCCTACCAGTTCGATAAGCTCATTAACCCGCTCGCGGCACTCCTTCTTCTTCCTGCCGTTAAGAAGCATAACAAGCTCTATGTTCTGATATACGGAATAGCTGTTAACAAGGTTAAAATCCTGGAAAATATTACCGATATAAGTCTTGCGATATCTCTCATAATCCTCAGTAGAGTATGCCGTGGTATCTTCACCGCATACAAACATTTCACCTTCCTCATAGGTGTCCAGTCCCGAGATAACATTGAGAAGAGTAGATTTGCCGCTTCCGCTTTCACCTGTGATTGCAACAAACTCACCCATATCAAGACTTAAATCTATTCTTGAAAAGCCCATGCTGACAGAATCATTGCCGGCATAGTATTTTGATGCTTTTTTAAGTTCAATTGTATGAGACACAACCTGTCTCCTTTCGCATAATTTTATGAAAATTTTACCACTAAATGTGTTTCCTATCAAGGAAGGCACTTTAAAAGAGGCGACCTGTGTAAGCCGCCTCTTCAATATTTAAGTGTGCATTTGCCAATTGGAACTATGCTTTCTTAGCTGCAAAATTTGCAATAGCAGCGATAACTCCAAGTCCTGCAAGAACTGCGAATGCTATATATGGTGTTGCTGAAAGCGGTGAACCGGCGATTCCTGAGAATTCTGTTCCTGCTGACTTAGCAACTGCGATACCTGCAACACCGCATATAGCTGTAAGTGCTGCGAATACGCCTGCGCCCTTATACTTCTTAGCGAAGCAAAGGATAGCTCCGATAAGTGCAAGCAGAGCTGCTCCAAGTCCGGCACCTGTTCCGATTGCTCTTGTAGTGAGTTCCTTAGTAATTACTACGCTGGAGTCATCCGAATAGTTTCTTCCTTCCTGAACGCCTGTAAGACCTCTATCAAGCATCAGATGTCCATCCTCATTATCGAAGTTGTCGTCGTTGTTCAGTCTCGAAGCAATACTCTCGAGTCCGCCGTTAGCCTCTGTTGCGAAGAGTGTAGCAAGTCCGTCTCTTACCTGCTGCTCACCATCCTCGTACTGAGCAAGCTGTGCCTTACCATCAGCGAGCTGTGCTCTGCCTGCAACGAGCTTTCCAGGTGCAGCCTTGTAATCTGCATATCCCTTTGCAAGCTCCTTCTTTCCGGCTGCAAGCTCCTTCTCTCCTGCCCTGACAGCCTTGTTACCATCAGCGCGTGTCTGGCGGAGTTTAGGAAGAATAGTGCTCTTGATGAGCGGAACAATCTGATCCATCATACTTTCAAATTGTGGGAAGTCGCAAGTCTTAAGGATAGAATTATCAGATGCAAGATTCTCAATAACAGCCATGCCACCAATCTTAGAAGCATACTTTTTAAGCTCTTTCTTCATGTCCTCATTTCCGAGCATTCCCGAAAGTGCAGCCTGAATGCCGTCTGAAAGTCCGTTTTCATCTTTCTCTGTGCTAGTGCTAAGTCTTCCTTCCTCTAAAGCAGCATAAGATGCGTTAAAACCAGGCTGAGTCTTGTCATTCACCGGATTATTAATACCAGCGATAAGTGCTGCTACATCAGCTCCGTTAACAAGCGGCTCAAAATTGTCCAATTGTGACTTAATCCCAGTAACAACGGCCTTTATTATTCCAACAGTCATTTGTATCTGATCCTGAGGAACTTCATCGTTTTTAATGTTTATTGGATAATCGCAATATTGTGGGTACCCATTTTCAATTAACAGTTGCTTAATAACTTCGGCGTTTTTCTTAATGGTATCAAGAGGACTTGTATCGAGTCCAGTAGCCAGCTTATCAACTATACTCTTGGTAACATTGAATTTCGTCTTAGCTTCTGCCATAGCAGGTCCAATAACTGCAAGGTCTTTGTTATAGTCGCTGTATGACAGTTCGTTTTTGCTATAATCGTTGGCAATTTCATCCACAGCGCTTGAAACATTTCCAGCAGTTTCTTTGTCCAAAAGTAAACCTGTAAGCTGTTTTATATTTTTTGAATTTAAAGCAATTCCTGGCGTAAGCTGTGTCTCTCTGCCAGCCTTCAGCTTTTCATATCCAGGCTTCCATGTGTTAGTATATCCATCATAGATACCGTTGAGACCATCAATCAGCTTTTGCAGACTCTTTAATGATTTTTTACCATCAGCCAAGCTTTGTAAGCCGTCATTATATTTTGCATATCCTGCTGCAAGCTTTGCAGGTGCTGCTGCATAATCGGCTTCTCCCTTTGCCAGATCCTGCTCGCCCTGTGCTACCTTATCGAGTCCGTCAAGGTATGCCTGCTCATTCTCCTTCAGCTGGTTAATACCATCTTCCAGCTTGTTGAGGTTTTCAGTAGACTTTTCGCCTTCTACTTCCCAATAGTCTTTGCAAGCCAGAACGTCCTTGAGGTTTACAGCTCCGCCATAGAATCCGAAGACAGCTGCAACTATGAGAAGAATACTAAGTGCCTTTTTCATAATTATTCTCTCCCTAAAATAATTTACAATGTAAAAGCTTAATTTATATGCGTATATTCTACGCTCATTATTGTAAATATTTTACCACTTGATAATTAATAGAACAACGATTTTTATAATTTTTGTGAAGATTTTGTGATTTTTTTAGTATAGAAATATTGAATAGGCGCAAAGATAAAGAGGATCCCGGAGAAAACCGAAAGATCCTCTGCACTGGTATGCAATGTGCTGCAGAATATTACAAAAAAGAAAAAACCGGCGACGTCCTAATTTCCCAGGGGGTCACCCCCCAAGTATCTTCAGCGCTAAGGAGCTTAACTTCTGTGTTCGGGATGGGAACAGGTGTAGCCT
>JAGHUV010000027.1 GCA_018064665.1 Candidatus Crickella caballi
TGACCGATAGTCGTAAATATTGATTAAAACATTCCCAACATAGTGATACTATATAACATGCCTTCCAATCTCATTTGGAGGGCATTGTTAATCTATGGAGCGCCTGATGGAAGTACATAGAGGTTTTGATGTGTCGACGGATGGCATCATTTTCTTGAAAAAATCGTGAAAATTGTCGACAAAACTGTTGCTTTTTTGATAAATATAGCCTATCTTTACGTATGTAATTAGACTATATAACCATGCCAATTCCAAAGGAGATTTTAGCTATCGAACGGCCCAAGAATACGCTGGTCATCGCGTACGGTAAGGAGCGCAACCTCTATGCAGTCAGACAGAGAATAGGATGCAAACGGATAAACGGACAGAACCGCCCGGTTAACGGCCCTGTGATCGGCAGGCTCATAGACGGCAAGTATGTTCCCATTGAGCAGATCAAGCAGAAGCAGCTCGAGCAGTCGTCCGTTGACATCAAGTCATGGGCTGATATCGAGTTGTGCGATTCTCTCTTCAAGCCGGTGCTTGCAGAATTGGAGGAGCTGTATACACGCGAGGATGCTCTGAAGATATATTGCATATCCATCCTCAGAGTCTGCAATCCGGGCATCAAGGACAGAGACCTGCAGGATGCATACCAGGAAAGCTTCCTGTCGGAGAAGTATCCGAAGGTCGGCATGTCGAAAAACACGGTAAGCCAGTTCCTCGACATTTTGGGCAGAAACTGCAGCAGGATAACGGAGTTCATGAGAAACAGGGTAAATGCCGTTTCAGCTGACGCGCATCTTCTGATTGACGGCACACTGAAGACAAACAATTCAATAGTGAATACGCTTTCGGAGTTCTCCCGCAAATCAAGAATAAAGGGAACAAAAGACATCTCCATCCTTTACGCGTTTGACCTGGAAAAGAATGAGCCGGTGTGTTCCAAGTGCTATCCGGGCAACATGCTTGACCTCAGGGCATACAGCGACTTCATATCAGAGAATAAAATCACGAAAGGTCTGATTGTCGGAGACAAGGGATTTCCATCGGGATCAGCCGAATCGGAATTCGAAGCAAACAAGGAACTGCACTACCTGAACCCTATCAAAAGAAACTCCAAGTTCATAAGTACACACAAGATGTACGATTTCGACAGCACGCTTGCAGGTTATGACGGAATACTGTACAAGAAGGCGAAGGTGTCAGGCAAACAGAAGTGGCTGTATTCATTCCGCAGCTCTGCGGCAGCGGCCAAGGAAGAGATGGACTATCTAAGAAATGCCAAAGAGGAAGAAACATACGATGCCGCGTCGTTCAGGCAGATGCAGCGCAGGTTTGGGACAATAGTACTGGAATGCGATCTGGACATCACTCCGGAACAGGTGTACAAGGCATATTCCGACAGATGGGAGATAGAAATCGTGATGCGTTATTATAAGACATCATGCGACTTCGGGACAACTAGAGAACACGATGACTACTCTGTCATCGCAAGTGAGTTCTGCGACTTCCTGTCATGTCTGCTGCCATACAAACTCATCAACAAGTTCGATTCATGCAAGCTGCTCGAGAAGCACACATAT
>JAGHUV010000026.1 GCA_018064665.1 Candidatus Crickella caballi
AACGCCACTCCAGAAGCGCGAAGAATTACTGCATTTTAATGATACCATTTAGTCACTTTTACTTTTGACTTTTTGGTCTCACATCATTGACGAAACAACAACACGGTTTAATGCTAATCTTTAGCGCTTAAAAGCTTAATATTGTGGTATTTTTTTGACTTTCCTGACAAAAAAATATCTTAAATTTTTTCGTCGATTTTGTGATGATTCTGTGAAGGAGCTGCTTTCGTTGAAATTTCAACACTTTTAGCCGTTTTTGTGGGAATTCGACAAATAATTATCACTATTTTTGTTTGACATGACATTTACCCTCCTTTATTATTTTTTTAGTTAAGGTTTTCAATTGATTTTTGCCTCATCCGATTTGAGGATGTGGCACTAATGTGAAAGCATTGTTCTAAGAAAGAAAAATTTATAAGGAGGTATTGTTATGACTGATTTCCTAAACACCCTTGACGGATGGGTATGGGGAATTCCAATGATGATTCTGATCGTTGGAATCGGTATCGTGCTTTCCTTCAGAATGGGCTTCCTTCAGTTCCGTAAGCTCGGCACAGCGCTGACTTATGCGGTTAACAACGAGGAAGGCGGAGAAGGAGATGTATCATCATTCGGAGCACTGACTACAGCTCTCGCAGCTACAGTTGGTACAGGAAACATCGTAGGTGTAGGTACTGCTATCCTCGCCGGCGGTCCCGGAGCACTCTTCTGGATGGAGTTTGCTGCATGCTTCGGTATGGCAACAAAGTATGCTGAAGGCCTTCTGGCTGTTAAGTACAGACACGTTAAAGAAGACGGAACTATCCTGGGCGGACCTTTCTACTATATTGAGAAAGGAATGGGAGCAGGATGGAAATGGCTCGCTAAGCTCTTCGCTCTGTTTGGAGCACTCGCAGGAGCTCTTGGTATCGGTACTTCGACTCAGGTTAACTCAATCTGCTCAGCTGTATCCCAGCTGGCTGACCCTGAAGGCATTCACACTCTGATGCTCTTCGGACACGAGTACACTTGGGCTAACACAATTACAGCTATCGTAGTAACTGTATGCGCTATCCTGGTAATCATCGGTGGAATTGAGAGAATCGCAGACGTAGCTTCCAAGATCGTACCTACAATGATGGTACTCTACGTTGTTGCAGGCCTCCTGATTATCATAATGAACATCGGCGATCTCGGTCCTGCAATCGTAAAGATCTGCAAGGGTGCGTTCGGTGCTGATGCTGAATACCAGGCTGCTGCAGGCGGTGCACTCGGTGCATTCTACATGGCTTGCCAGAAGGGTATTGCAAGAGGTATCTTCTCGAACGAATCCGGACTTGGCTCAGCTCCTATCGCTGCTGCTGCTGCACAGACTAAGGAGTGCGCTCGTCAGGGTCTCGTATCCATGACCGGTACTTTCCTCGATACAATCGTTATCTGCACAATGACAGGTCTCGCAATCGTAATGACTGACGCTTACAACTCAGGATTTGAGGGAGCTCCAATGACAATGGAAGCATTCAACGTTGGACTTTCCAAGATCTTCCCATATGAGTGGAGAGTTGGTTCAATCATTCTGGCTCTGTCACTTGCACTCTTCGCATTCACAACTATCCTCGGATGGGACTACTATGCAGAGAGATGCTTCGACTATCTGACTAACGGTAACAAGCCTGCACTCAAGGCTTACAGATGGCTCTACATCTTCGCAGTTGCAATCGGACCTTTCGTTGCACTCGATGCTGTATGGACATTTGCAGACATTACTAACGGTCTGATGGCATTCCCTAACCTCGTTGGACTCTATGCTCTTAACGGCGTAGTTGTTAGAGAGACTAAGGACTTCTGGAGAAGAAAAGACTCCGGAGAATATGATGACGGTGTTGCTGCTAACAAGGCTGCAAGAAAAGCTGCTAAGGCTGCAAAGTAATCGAGCATTTCATATAACAATTGTGATTAGCCGGTCTTCACAGACCGGCTAATTTTATGCTTTTTAATTTGACTGCAGGTGTAAAAAGTGGTATCTTTAACCGTCTGAATTGAGACTTCTGCCTGATTGCTTGAGTCTCTCATTCACATTTAACATTTTAGGAGAATAATAAAATGAAAGATTATGACATCATCGTTGTCGGCGCAGGTGCTGCGGGAGTCTTCCTCTCATACGAACTTGCGAAGCTGGACATCAACGCAAGTGTTCTTATGCTGGACAAGGGAGCTCCTCTTGAAGATCGTGTCTGCCCTATCAAACGCGGAATAACCAAGAGCTGCCTCAAGTGTGAGCCTTGCCATATTATGAACGGCTATGGCGGTGCAGGAACTCTTTCCGATGGAAAATATAACATAACCACTAAGTTCGGCGGAGACCTTCACAGATACGTTGGTGAAGACAAAGCCATGGAGCTTATGGAATACGTAGATGACGTTCTCTGCAGCATGGGTGGAGCTGATGCCAAGCTCTATTCAACAGGAGACTCGGAGCTTAAGACAGAATGTCTCAAGCACAACCTCTATCTCCTTGATGCCAAGGTTCGCCATCTGGGAACTGACCGTAACGTGCAGATTCTCGGCAAGATGTACGATTACAGCAGCAAGAAGGTAGATATGCAGTTCCGTACTACAATCGAAGACGTTGAGAAAAATGCAGACGGAACCTTCACGCTCACTACAAACAAGGGTGAAGAATATCACTGTAAAGATCTCGTCCTTGCAACAGGACGTTCCGGTTCAAAGTGGATCGGTAAGGTTTGCGACAAGCTCGGCGTCGAGCAGAGAAAGAACAGAGTGGATATCGGTGTCAGAGTAGAACTTCCGGCACCTATCTTCAAGCATATAACAGACGACGTATACGAGAGCAAGATCGTATATAAGACAGACAAGTACAACGACCAGGTAAGAACCTTCTGTATGAATCCGTATGGCGAGGTTGTAAGCGAGAACACCAACGGTATCGTAACAGTAAACGGTCACAGCTATGCAGACCCATCGCTCCATACCGAGAATACAAATTTCGCTTTGCTCGTATCCAATCACTTCACTGAGCCGTTCGACGACAGTAACGAATACGGCGAGTCCATCGCAAGACTCTCCAACATGCTGGGCGGCGGCGTGCTGATGCAGAGATTCGGCGATCTGGTTAAGGGAAGACGTTCATCCGAGAGACGTATGAAGAAGTGCTTCACACGACCTACGCTGCAGGCAACACCGGGAGATCTTTCGCTGGTAATTCCAAAGCGTCAGCTCGACGATATTATCGAAATGATATATGCACTCGATACAATTGCACCGGGAACAGCTAACGAGGATACACTCCTCTACGGTGTAGAGGTCAAGTTCTACAACTCTGTAGTAGATGTAGATGAGAAGCTTGAGACTGCAGTTCCTAATCTGTACGCACTCGGCGACGGATCGGGAGTTACACACTCGCTTTCACAGGCATCGGCCAGCGGAGTATATGTTGCAAGAGAGCTTGCAGAAAAGTACTAGAGACATTTTGTCCTATAACCAGGAAACAAAAAGGTCACGCTTATCACAACGGTTAAGCGTGGCCTCTTAAATTACTGAAAATCATCCTCCAGAATCAGCCGCATAGCCCATGACGGAACCTCGGGAGGATATACCTCATCTGTATGTATTATGAAAGCTGTATCGTATGCAGGCTTTTTCGTCGGGAAGGTTCCCTTGCCATCCGTGAAATACAGCAATCCCGCAAGATTGGTCAGCTGATGCTCTCCCAGGAGCTTGTCTACATGCTCGAAGACCGGTCTGAAATCCGTCTTTCCAAGTCCCAGGATCTGCATTGACTCGATATATCTGTCGAATTCATCGTCGCTTGTTATCAGTGCATCTTCTCTGACCCTGTCGTCGCACTGTATAATATGCAACTTGATGCGCAGGTCAAAGCTTTCCTGCGATTTGATCAGGTCATAAGTCCTCTGCACGAACTTCTGCACAGTCTCTCCCTGAACACTCCCTGAGGTATCGATAGCTACAACGAATTCCTTGATGTGCTTCTGCTCCCGATACTCAAGATACTCTATCAACGGAATGTTACCGTAAAGCTCCATACCGTAGGCATAGTAATTGTTGTCAAATTCATCGTCAGAAAGGCGCATTATTTCGCCATGTTCACCAAAGCGTCTGAGGAACTGTGCATAGCTGCGACGTGTCCGATTAACGCTCTGAAGATTTGCGCAAAGAACATCCTGGCCCGAGTGCATAGTCTCGAGTTCGATCTGCATTTTCTTGGAAAGGTCCTGCCATACACGCATTGCATCAACTGCATCATCTCCTGCAGCGCCGTCGCTCGCATTCATCCACAGCATGTGCTGATCAAGCCGGAACAGTTCTCTTGTCTCCTTTATATATTTGCTTCTAAGAGTCTCCGGTTCGGATTCGTCACCGGAGCCCTCCCCTATGAACACGATCCCGCGACCCTCCTGTTTATCCTCAGGAAGCATGTCGGCGAGGTATTTATATATGTTCTCTGCATTGAGAAGCGAAAGTTCTTTATGAAGAGTATCCAGATAGAACTTCTGTCTGGCTTCCATGGCAGGTACAGAGAACGCCGCAGCTGCGTTGGTTCGGCCGGCGGCGCACATCTCATTTATTGTGTTTTCAACTGCAATATCCGTTGCAAGATTCCACAGCGCAAAGTCTATCTCTTTGCCTGTCCAGTCGTGATGGAATATGCAGTGCAGGAGGCTGTGCAGTATACTGCGGTTGATCAGATTCTGATTCTCCTTATATCTTCCGAGTACATAGCGGGCATCATAATACAGCTTCTGTCCGTTACATGCGAAAAGAACGTTATTTGCACCCTCGTAGACTTCAGTCTCTATATGCGAAACAGCCCTTTGCATGAAACGAAATTCCACGAAAAGAGTGTTGCGCGCCAGACCGATTATCTCGGTCGCAAGCTCTCTTTCCCGAAGCTCTCTTCCACTATCCTCAGCCTCGTTATTTTCAAGCATTTTATTCATCTCTTCCATACGTTTAGTATAGCATTTATAACGCCTGCAATGTTATAATTTTCACATAATGAAGGATATTAACGTTACCGGCACAGATCACACGTCCCTGCCGGATGTAAGTGAATATATTTCAGATGGCAAACTGATTATTCCGGAGGGCGTAGAATACGTCCTTGAAGAAGCATGTCACGAGCGCGAGGATCTGGAGGAAATATATCTTCCGAACAGCATGCGGGTAATCGGCCCTATTGCTTTTGCCGAATGCCCTAATCTTCGCAAGGTCGTACTGAACGCCGGTCTTGAGGAAATCGGAGATGGAGCTTTTCTCGGCGCAATGCAGATGACCGAAATCAAGCTTCCGGAGTCACTTAAGACCATCGGCCCTATGGCCTTCTATGCATGTGGTTTCAGCGAGATAAGCATCCCTGAGTCAGTCGAATTTATCGGAGAGAATTGCTTCTGGGAATGCGTGAATCTCACCAAAGCAGATGTTCTCAATCCGTCATGCGTTATCGAGGATGACGCTTTCGGTGAATGTCCGAATCTTGTGCAAGGATACATGGCGCCGGGCTTCCCTAAGAACGACATGCTGACATCCAATCTGCTCTTTTCAATGCTGTGGCTCACCTCGTATGACCGACATGAGCAAAGCGGTGTAATGGTAGACGATACAGAGCGTCAGTATTACACCTCGCTGCACGTACATATGGACGAGCCTCGTGCAAGGCTTACAGTCGGCGAGCGTGCACAGAAATTTATAGAGGAAAACAGTAAGGTCGTTCTTGAGCAGATACTCAAGACCAACAACACCGCCGCAATGCGAGGGATAATTGAGCACAGACTCTTCGATGCGGATACTATCGAAGTCGGTTTGCAGGCGGCAGTTGCCGCAGGTCAGACCGAGCTTTCGTCACTGTTCCTTTCAGCCAAAGGACAGCTTAAGAGCGGTGACGATACCGATGAATTCAGTGAATTTGAATTATAGAAATCAGACGCGGGAAAACCAAAGGAACTATCAATGAATATAAGCGAAGCAAAAACACAACTCAGAAATGCTCTTACAGCATATTTTACCAAGGACGAATTCGGCAACTTTAAGATTCCGACAGAGACACAGCGCCCTGTATTTCTTATGGGCCCTCCGGGAATCGGCAAGACAGCCATAGTAAAGCAGGTTGCCGAGGAGATGAACGTCGGCGTTGTATCCTATTCCATTACACACCACACTCGTCAGAGCGCCCTTGGACTTCCTATGATTATCACCAAGGAATACAATGGCAAAGAGTACAGTGTCAGCGAATATACGATGAGTGAGATCATCGCGAGCGTTTATGATGTTATTGCGGAAAGCGGCGCCGAAGAAGGCATTCTTTTCCTCGATGAGATCAATTGCGCTTCCGAAACCCTCACGCCTGTAATGCTGCAATTCCTGCAATTCAAGACTTTTGGCAAGCACAGATTGCCGGACGGCTGGATCATCGTAACTGCCGGAAACCCTCCGGAGTTCAACCGCAGCGCCAAGGACTTTGACATTGTTACCTGGGACAGACTTAAGCGAATAGATATCGAGCCGGATTATCAGGCATGGAAGGCATATGCACAGCGTCATAGTGTTCACGGCTCCATCACCAGCTATCTCGACATTCGTAAGGAATTTTTCTATCGTCTGCAGACAACGCCTGAGGGCGTTCACTTTGCAACGGCAAGAGGCTGGATGGATCTTTCCGACATGATCCATCTCTATGAGGAGAACAGCATTCCGGTTGACTACGAGCTGGTAGCCCAGTATCTCCAGGACCCTGAGATTGCTGAGGACTATGCTGCATATTACGAGCTTTACAACAAGTATAAGAGCGACTATCAGGTCGAGGATATATTAAGTGGCAAGGACGTTCGTGACATAATTCTGAGAGCCAAGGATTCTGCGTTTGATGAGAGGCTCAGTCTGCTGGGACTCCTTCTCAGCGGCATCAATCACGACTTCCGCAACGTTATCGAAGAAGAGGATACGATTTCGGAGATACTTCCGATTCTTAAAGAGATCAAGAGCGAGCTGAACACTAAGAAGCCTGAGACTTCCACTGCAGATATCATTGCAGCCAAGCTCAGCGCAGAAGAGCATAAGATGGATCAGACTGCCAAGAGAGGCATACTGACTCCTGAGAAAAGACTTCAGTTCGAAAGAACCATCGCCTTCCTCGGAAGTCTGCTTGTAAGCGAGAAGCGATCCAAATCGAAGAGCAAGGATGGTTTTGCGACAATTAAGGCGCGTTACGACAAGCTGCTTGCACAGATGAAGGAAGACTCCGCCGAAACCTCAGAGAGACTGCGCGCACTTTTCGGCTTTGTGCAGGATGCGTTCGGCAACGGAGACGAGCTGCTGATTCTTATCACAGAGCTGACCTCCAACTGGTACTCAGCAAGATTTATCTCCCGCTACGGCAGCGAAGAATATTATTCTTGCAGTGAGCAGCTGAGTTTCCACCAGAGACACCTTGATATAATCGAGCGAATTGAGCGTTCGGATATTATATAAGCTATTTCTAAATTTGAAAGGAGAATTTTTATGGCTAAATATGATGTAGTTGTTGTCGGCGCCGGAAATGCCGGACTGGCAGCAGCACTGCACATGCAGCAGGCCGGCAAGAAGACTCTGCTCATCGAGCAGCACAATCTGCCTGGCGGATGTGCATCCAGCTTCGTAAGAGGAAGATTCGAATTCGAACCATCCCTGCACGAACTCTGTGATGTAGGTCCTCTTGACGATCCGGGAGAAGTTCGTCAGCTGATGGATCTCTACGGAGTAGATGTAGACTGGCTTATGGTTCCTGACTGCTTCCGTTGCGTATCGACATGGTCCGACGGAACTCCTATGGACATCGTAATGCCTGCAGGCAGAGAGCCTTTCATCGAGGCAGTTGACAAGTATGTTCCGGGAACAAAGCAGAAGATGACTGAGCTGTTCGAACTCTTTGACGAGATTCTTGCAGGTATCGGATACATCAGTGCTTCCAACGGACACGCAGACAGCAACGTTCTTAAGAGTGACTATCCTAACCTCCTGAGAACAGGCGCTTATCCAACTGTTAAGGTTCTCAAGGCTATGAAGCTTCCTCAGAAGGCTATCGATATTATGTCAGTATACTGGGCATACCTCGGCGTAGACATGGAGCATCTTTCATTCATCCACTACGCAGCAATGGTACACAAGTATGTTACAAGAGGAGCTGCTATTCCTTCACACACATCACACGAGATCTCAGTTAAGATGGTTGAGAGATTCAGAGAGATGGGCGGCGATTGCTGGTTCAACTGCAGAGCTGAAGAATTCCTCTTTGACGGAGATAAAGTATGCGGCGTTAAGACCAACATGGGAACTATCCAGACAGGTCATGTAATTGCCAACATCAACCCTGATATCATCTACGGAAAGATGATGCCAAAGGAACTCATTCCTGAGAGAGAAAAGAAGCTGTCAACCGCAAGAGGCGGAAATGTCGGCGGAAGAATGTTCACAGCTTACTTCGGACTCGACTGCACTGCAGAAGAGCTCGGAATCAAGGACTACAACACATTCCTCTTCGGAACTTCCGATTCACATACTGAATACGTTAATATGTGCGGAAGCCAGGAAACCAACCACTATGGAATCCTGCTTTGCTACAACCTCGTTAACCCTAATGCATCACCGGAAGGAACCTGCATGTGCTCACTTACAACCTTCGGTGCAACTCCTACATGGGAAAAGGTTACACAGGATAAGTATGTTGCATACAAGGAAAAGGAAGTTCGCAGAATGCTTAACGATGTAAAGACCAAGATGGGCATCGACTTCGAGGGACATATCGAGGAGTGCATCACAGCATCACCTTGGACTTTCGCAAGATACCTGAACGCACCACAGGGTGGCGTATATGGTTATGAGACAAGAGACTGGGACGGCATGATGGCTCGTCTTATGATGTTAAACGACGATTATCCTATCAAGGGACTGCGTCCATGCGGAGCAGCAGGTCCTAGAGGTGACGGCTACAGTGCTGCATACATCTGCGGTCAGCTGATGGCTAAGCTCACTCTTAAGGATATGGCAGAAGAAGGAGGTGCACAGTAATGGCAGTTAATGTAAAAGTAGGCCCTATCGGTGCACTGGACATGCTCAAATTCAAGAACATGGCCAAAGTAAGAGAGCAGGCAATTCAGGCTGCTCCTGCTAATGAGATTTCCGGAGATTTCTCAGTTAACAAGCTGGCTAAGGAATATCATCCTGATTTCCTCGACCTCAAGATTGCAGAGATCATCGAGCACAAAGATGCAAAGACTTTCGTATTCGAGTCTGCAGGACAGCACAAGATTCCTTACTTCAGAGCAGGTCAGTATCTGTCACTGAAGTTACCTATCGAAGGAAGCTATGTAACTCGTCCTTACTCAATTTCCTCCGGCCCAAGCTGGACTAAGGAAGGCAAAATCGCAATCACAGTTAAGGCAAATCCTGCAGGATTCGCTGCTGACTGGATGCTCAAGAACTTCAAGGTTGGCGATGCTGTAACTGCAAGCGCACCTGAAGGTCAGTTCTTCTATGAAAACCTCAGAGACAGCAAGAATGTTATCGCTCTTGCAGGTGGTTCCGGAATCACTCCTTTCCTCTCGATGGCATATGCTCTTCGCGACGGAGACGAGGACTTCAACCTCACAATTCTCTTTGGCAGCAAGACAGAAGCAGACATCCTCTTCAAGAAGGAGCTCGACGAAATCGCAGCTGCATGCAGCAAGGTTAAGATAGTTCACGTTCTTTCCGACGAGCAGAAGGAAGGATATGAGAATGGCTTCATCACTGCTGAACTCATCAAGAAGTATGCTGCAGAAGATACAACAATCTTCATGTGCGGACCTGAGGCAATGTACAGATTCGTAAGCGGCGAAATCGCTAAGCTCGAGCTTCCAAGAAGACGTGTAAGAGTCGAGATGCTCGGAGTTACCAAGAAGGTATGGGAGCAGGACGGCTTCCCTGCAAAGGCTAAGGACGCTAAGGTTAAGCTGACAGTGAAGGTTGGCGAGAACACTTACGAAATCGAGGCTGCTTGCAATGAGCCAATGCTCGTAGCAATCGAGAGAGCCGGAATTAAGGCTCCATCACGTTGCAGATCTGGCGAGTGCGGCTGGTGCCGTTCAAAGCTCGTAAGCGGAGAAATCTTCGTTCCGGAAGAAAACGAATTCAGACGTTACTCCGATAAGGAGTTCGGTTATGTACATCCATGCTGCACATTCGCTCTGACTGATGCAGTTATCGAGGTACCTGGAGAATTCTTCTAAACAGAAAGATTTCTTATAACATAGGCGGTCCGTCGCTGCGGAGACACTGAAACGCAGCGATGGACCGCTTTTATATTACAATTTTCCTCATATTAGTAGCCTTACCCTGCAATTCATAGTACTATTTATATATGAATACCAATAAGAAAAAGACTGAATTTAAAAAACCGAATATATTCGTATATAAGCTGCTCGCTTTTTTCGTGCGCATTTATCTATGGATCAAGTTCAAGCCTGAATATAAGCTTGATGAGCTTAAGAATATCGATGGCCCGGCTGTCATTCTCTGCAGTCACACCTCCAACCTGGACTTCCTCTTGCTGGCTGTAGGACTTCTGCCCGTTCGCCCGACATATATCATGAGCAATCACTTCTTTGTTCATCCTAAGATCGGCAAGCTGCTTGCACCGCTTCATGCAATTCCTAAGAAAATGTTCTGTGCTGATGTTAATGCCATTCGTCAGATCATGCGCGCAAGTAAATCCGGAAATGTCATTGTAATGTTTCCTGAAGGACGTCTTTCCTGCTGCGGTCATACCGTCGGTCTGGCAGACGGAACCCCTGAGCTTCTCAAGAAACTCGGCGTCGATGTATATTGGGTAGTTGAAAACGGTCTATACAAGGCACTGCCTAAGTGGGGCAAGGCGGGCATTCGTAAGGGTCCTGTCAGCATTGAAGGCGGCAAACTCTTTGAAGGCAGCGAGCTCAAGGCTCTTTCGGTTTCAGATATCGAGGCAAGACTCGCAGACGCAATCAGACATGACGACGAGAGTGTTTATGTTGGCGAGACGTATAAATGCGACAAGCCTGCACTCGGACTTGAAGGCATCCTTTATAAATGTCCTGTCTGCGGGAAGGAATTCAGCATGGTATCATATGCTCACACTCTCAAATGCAAAGCCTGTGGCACAGTCTGGGAGCTAAATGAGAAATACGAACTGAGTCGCAGAATTGAAAGTGGCGCTCGCGACAACGTGCACGAATGCAATTACAACGACGCTCGCGATGGCCTGGATTTCAACAGCATCAACGCCTGGTTCGACTGGGAGCAGGACGCTATCGACCTTGATAAAGGACTCGAATGTGACTGTATTCTTGCTACTCCGGGTGAGGATGGCATCAATGACAGAAACGCCGGCAAGGGTCACATCAGCATCAACAGAGAGGACATTCACTTTGTCGGTGAATGCTTCGGACAGCCGCTCGAATTCACAGAGAAGACCTCTTTCATCAAAGCCTTCCCTGCAACCGTCGGCGATCACTTTGACATCTATTCAAACAAGATCATGTACAATATCATTCCTCAGCCAAACCCTGATGAATCCATCAAATGGGTACAGTTTCTTGATAAATTGAATTCAAAATAGAATATACACTGCCTTCCCGAAGGCTCTTGACACGAGCAAACGCCCAAAACAAGCCCATTGCGTATGTAAGTTTTGTGGTAATGACACATTGGGACGTCTCGGGTACTGCTTTTTTATAAAAAAATACATCCGCAAAGGGCATAAAACACCTGCTTGCGGATGTATTTTTCATTGATTTGTACCTCTTCAATTAATCGATGATGCTGTTTTCTGTAATTCTGACACGAGCAACCGCCTCCAATTACGGACTTGCTCGTGTCAAGTGCGATTTTTGAGCCAAAGCGTAGAGCCGCGACAATGTATATTGCTAATTGTTTATTTAAAGAATCGGCCTTCTTTGTCCTCTGTAACGAAGTCTGTCATACCGCCACAGGCTTTACATCTGCAGGATGCATAGCTGAATCCCTTGCCATATCCGCCAAAGCCTTCATCTAGCTCCTCAGATCCGCAGAAAGCACATTTCTTCTCAGCCTTGTTGTCTCTGTCGTCCACCTTCTCATGCTTGCCCCAGTTAGGCAGGTCCTTGTATGGATTCTCCGCAAAGCCGCCTGCACAACCGTTTAATTCTTCCTCTGTCATTACCCAACGTCCGTCAGCCATTTTTCCTCCCTGTACTATATATCCAAAGTCCCAAGAATTATTATACCCGCAATTACCAGCGCTATATAAAAATACTGTTTGGATGTCAGCTTCTCCTTGAGAACTATTCTCGACAGCAGCAGCGACACCACGCATACCGATGAAATGATAGGTGCTGCGATGGCACCATTTCCACTCATCGCATACACATAAGTAAACTGTCCGCCCGTCTCGCAAATTGCCGCAAGGAACTTGTCCTTCTGCTTCGGTAATTCGAACTTTACGCCTTTAATCTTCATAAATATGAACAAAATGAGAGCACATAGTGCAAAGCTCAGCTCATATGAAGTGTTCGCAACGTTCTCGATGCTCGCCTCGCTTACGTTGATCAGCGGAGTCGTTGCCATATCCAGATAGTATATATCCAGGAATGTTCCAAGCGCATCAAGGATTGCATAGCAGAAAGGCATCGCAAAAGCGACCATTGCCATTCTCTTGCCGAGGACTTTGCTTCGATCAGTTTCGCCTTTTCCTTCAAGGAAACCAACTCCAAGGATTCCGATCAGAATAAGCACTACCGCAATTATTGCCGGCAGCGAAAGCTTGTCTCCGAGAAGAATTGCACACATCAGGCAGACAATGCCGCCCGAGGTGTTTTCAATAGGATCCGAAATCGACTCCTCGATGAATCTTACACCGAAGAACGAGAATGCCATTGAAACAATGTAGCACAGTGAAACCGGCATATATTTAATTAAGTTTGTAAATGAATAACCGATATCCTGAGTAAGCAGAGTAAATACTGCGTGTATTCCCATGACAAGACCGACACAAACACACACCTTGAGATGTCCGTATTTCTCCTCTGCATGCGAACCCTTCTTATAGAACAGCTCCGCGAGGCCCCAGATAAAGGTTGTCGCCAATGCAAAAACTAACCACATTTTATTTATGTTCCTTTTCAGTCAATTAAGTAATAAGTTACCAAAAAACTTGCAGCTTCGCAAGAATAATCCAATGAGAAAAGCCCTCTATAGTGCGGTTTTTTAACGTTTTTGATCCGCCGGAAACCGTTTTTTAAGTCGACCTTAAAATGTTCTGACCGAGTTCACTGACAAAACAATATTTTTCAAAAAGAAGATGTTGACAAATCAACATCTTTGAGTATAATAGGTTTTCTCAACGAGTTATGAACGGAGGCAGATATGGCAAATTTCAAAACAATGCTCGAAGCTACAGTAACGAAATACGAGAACAGAATTGCTTTCACTCTTAAGAACAGATCCGGAGAGTACAGGGACATCACCTACAGGGAATACTACGACGAAATCAGGGCTGTTGCGATTTCAATGCTCAGACGCGGTATGGCCGGCAGGAGAATTGCTATTGCCGCTAACAACAGCTACGCCTGGACGCTCGCCTATCTGGCAACACAGCTTACAGGTGGAATCTCGATTCCCCTCGATAAGGGTCTCAAGTTTGCCGAGCTTGAATTCTCGCTCGAAAGAGCCGAGGCTGATTTCCTGTTCTTCGATAAGGCACACAAGGCCATGGCAGAAGACGTTCTTGCCAACGGCAAAGCAGGCCTTAGTGGAATTGTTTCTTTAGACGGCTGTGCGGAGGACGGAATATGCAGCATGATCATGGAGGGACTTATTGACATAAATATCAACGGCTCTGCCGAACTCGATGAGATTGAAATAGATGATAATACCCCTGCTGTTCTTCTTTTTACTTCGGGCACAACTTCCCTTGCGAAAATCGTCATGCTGAGTCAGCACAACATCGTTACCAACGCGATGAACACCGCCGAGGTCGAAGATATTCGCGAAACAGATACTAATATCGCATTCCTACCGTACCATCATATCTTTGGCTCAACCGGTCAGTGGGTATGCCTATGCTCAGGATCGAGGACCGTTTACTGCGACGGGCTTAAATACATACAGAAAAACCTGCAGGAATACGGCGTTTCAGTCTTCATCGGTGTACCGCTCATTATCGAATCGATGTATAAGAAAGTCCTACGCACAGCTGAGAAATCCGGAAAACTCGGCAAGCTTATGTTTGCAAGAAAGCTTAGTAATCTGCTTCTAAGATTTGGCATAGACCTTCGAAGACAGCTGTTTAAATCCGTCCATGGTGCTTTTGGCGGAAATCTGCGAATGTGTATTATTGGCGGTGCTGCAGGCGATGCGGAATGCATAAAAGGTTTCGCCGATTTTGGAATAACAGCTCTTCAGGGATATGGACTGACAGAAACTTCACCGGTGCTTGCAGCAGAACGTGTAACACACATCAGACCGGGTTCGGTCGGAGTCATCAACAAAGGCGTTGAGCTCAGAATCGATGCTCCCGACGAGAACGGCATCGGTGAGATCGTCACAAGAAGCGATTCGGTTATGCTCGGATACTATAAGAATCAGGAGGCAACTGATGAAGTCATTATTGACGGCTGGTTCCACACGGGCGATCTCGGATACATAGACGAAGACGGATTTGTTTTCATTACCGGCAGGAAGAAAAATGTTATCGTCCTTAAGAACGGTAAGAAGGTCTTTCCCGAGGAGCTCGAAGCGCTTCTCGCTCCACTTACGTATGCCCGCGAATCCGTCATACTTGGCGTACCTGAGCCGGACGACGACAGAGATCTTGTGGTCACGCTCAAGATGGTTTACGACCCTGACGCTTTCTCCGGAATGACTTTTGACGAAATATATGCTAAGGTTAAGGAGGATGTAGAATCAATAAATGAGACAACGCCAAGATACAAACGCATTCAGCGTATTGTCCTTACGGACCGCGAGATGATCAAAACTTCGACCGGCAAGGTAAAGCGTTATCTCGAGGCACAGGAACTCATCAAGGAAAGAGAGCATAAAAATGGATAGATTTGAAGCCTTTGCAGGACTTATTATCGAACTTAACCGCTGCATTCTGCGTATCAAAGACAACGAGATGAAGCAGTACGGTCTTAAGGCCAGCCACACTATGTGCATATATCAGCTGAGTCAGCACGAGGAAGGTCTCACCGCAACTCAGCTAACGGACCTGTCCTGCGTAGATAAGGCGGCTATCTCAAGAACCCTGAAGCATCTAGTGGAGAGAAAGCTCATCCACTGTGATATCCCGGAGAACAAGCGCTCATACAGAACTCTCTATTATCTGACAGATGAGGGAAAACGTCTTTCCGATTCCCTGAACAAAAGAATCAACGAGGCACTTGAGAGCGGTGGCCAGGGAGTTACCGACGAGGATCGTGAAACAATGTATAAGTGCATGGGAATGATTCGCGACAATCTTTCGAAATATGTCGAAGAAATGTAACATTAAATGCGAAGCGGTTGCGGGTTCGATTTTCTAGTTTTTCCATACAAAAGACACCTCTTTCGAGGTGTCTTTTTATGGAGCTACTGATGGGAAGATGCTGCTGTCAAGGGCGCCTTTGCGCCGCTTCGCGGGTAAACCCCTTGACAGCGCAGTATCCGGGTGTCC
>JAGHUV010000015.1 GCA_018064665.1 Candidatus Crickella caballi
TAGAGATAAAAAGTGAGGGCACAGAGGCGGGATGCGAGCGCGTAGAGGTAAAAAGTGAGGGCAAAGAGGCGGGATGCGAGCGCTTGTTGCGACTTTGACCATCGATTCGCATCCTGCAAAAGCAAAAAAGAATAATGATTACTGTCACATATGCTCTGTTCTGTGGTAGTATTACTATGTATGAGATTAACCAGGGAAACCATTGAGGTAAAAGCGAATATCAGTGAATTTGATACTGTCAGAAAGCATGTCGAAGAGAGACTTGCCAAGGCAGGTGTTTCTGATGGACTTATTTATGAAAATATTCTTGTGCTTGAGGAGGTTTTCGTACGCCTTGTCAATCATATCAATGACAAGAACAAGGTCATTTCAATTGCGACATATAAGCGTTTAAGTGAGGTGCTAATTAATATCGAGTATGATGGAGCACGCTTTGCACTTGATTTTAACAGCGAGGATGAAAATGATCCGGGTGCTGCGATAATAAATAAATTTGAGGACAAGATATCCTGGGAATATCAGCGTAAACATAATTTTATAACGATTCAGGTAGAAAGTGTTTCTGACTCGATGTTCATGAGATGTATTTTGGGAGTTCTACTGGCGGTGCTTGTTTTTCTGGCAATGGCTGCCCTGCTTTCAGAAGAGCAGCGGCATGTGCTCCTGTTTGATTATGTATATAAGATTGAGAAGATGTTCGGAAATGCGATGTTTATGATTTCTGCCCCGCTCACTTATCTCTCACTTGTGTGCAATCTTACTGATATCAGAATGTACTCAACATACAAGAAGGGAATGGCCGGCCTGTTTGCCAAGGTTATAGGAACCTCGGCAATAACGCTGTTTCTTTCCGGTATATATTATTTCCTTACAATTTGCGTAATAACATTAAATACAGATGGATATAGGATATATTATGCCGGTACGCCTGAACTTGAGAACTCAGTAATGAATATCCTGGATATGGTGCCGGAGGACTTAATAGGTGCGTTTACCGATATATCGCCTTTGCCATTGCTGTTTATTGCAATCGTTTCTGCGGCGGCACTTACGACAATGAACAAAAACTTCGAGACCATGAAGGAGGTTAATGACGCTTTCTATTCGTTCCTCTGCAAGTTTCTGGAGATTATTATGATGTTCCTGCCGATAGCCGTATTCTTTGCAACGTTAGATTTACTTCTAACGGAGGGAATGCATGGATTAAAATACCAGCTGATATTTATTCTTATCAGCTACGCAGGCATTGCAATAATGATGCTGTATTATGTGCTGAGACTGGTTAAGCATGGAATCAAGCCTTTTGCATTTGTAAGAGATACTTTTCCTGCAATGAAGGAGAACTTTAAAATCAATTCAACTATAAACTCGATACCGTATAACGAGAGGTTTCTGAGTAAAACATTTAAAATTAAGATTAAATTGCTTGATGATGAAATGCCTGTTTTTTCTAAAATCAATTTGGAAGGAAACTGCTTCATCCTGTTTTTCTCGGGACTTACGATTCAGCACGCGGTTGGTAGAAATATGACGGTACCGCAGATTCTGCTTATGGCTGTGCTGGTACTCGTTCTGTCCCTGGGAGCGCCTAATCATGCGGGATCCATACTAATCGGACTTCTCATAATTTTCTCATATATAGGGGTGCCATCAGTGAATATAAGCATTCCGATATTATGCGAAGCGATACTTGGCAAATCGATTACGATGATAAATACATTCGGAAATTACGTGACTGTAGCAATAGATGCGAAGAACAATGGTTGCTTTGTTCAGAAGGATAAAGCACCTGCAAATAAATAGAAGATAAGGAGGATATTACTATGGTTAATAAACTTACTTTAGATAATTTTGAAGAAGAAGTAATGAAGGCTGAAGGAACAGTGCTGGTTGACTTTTACGCTGACTGGTGCGGACCTTGCCAGATGCAGGGACCTATCGTAGAGGCTTTGGCCGAGGAGAGAACTGATGTTAAAGTCTGCAAGCTCAACACAGATGAAGCGGCACCGATCGCTATCGGACTGGGCATCAGTGCAATTCCGACAATTATGGTAGTTAAGGATGGAGAGATTACCTACAAGGAAGCCGGCCTGCTTCAGAAGGCTGAGCTGGAAGCTCTCCTGTAATAAGCGGAGGTTAATATGATTCTGCTAAACAAAGAAGACATCAGGAAAGTCTACACAATGAAGGACGCCATCGAGGCTGACAAGAAGTGTTACGCTCTTAATTCTGAGGGGGAATTCGTTGTTCCGCTTAGACCTGTTATCTCAACAGAGAAGGGCAATTTCTGTTTCATGCCGTCATACAGTAAGGATATGAACGCTGCAGCCTGCAAAATCGTTAATATCATGCCGGGCAACGGCGCCCTCGGACTTCCGGGATCGATCGGTCAGGTAATGCTCTTCGATGGTGACACAGGAGTGGCCAAAGCACTCCTCGACGGAACCTATGTAACGGCTGTCCGTACAGCTGCTGCAAGTGGTGCGGCATTTGACCTCTTCGGCCTTAAGGATGCCAAGGTCGGTGCCATGATAGGAACCGGAAGCCAGGCTATGTGCCAGCTGGAGGCTATGCTTACTGCAAGAAAACTCGATGAGGTAAGGGTTGCTGCCAGAAACTTCGAGAAGACCAAGGCTTTTGTAGAGAAGGCTAAGGAAGAGCTTGGACATTATGGCGCTGAGATCATTGCATGCGAGGATACCAATAAGGCCGTTGACGGGGCTGATCTGGTTATTCTTGTTACAGTATCTCACGAGCCTGTATGCAGTGCCGAGTACTTCAAGCCGGGCTGTGTTATCAGTGCGGTAGGAGCATATCAGTACGAGATGCAGGAGCTCGACCCTGCCGTGTTCGACAAGTGCTCCAAGATTTACTTTGACAATATGGAAGCTGTTCTCTCTGAGTCCGGAGATATCCTTAAGCCACTGGATGATGGTACACTCAGCAAGGAGCAGTTTACAGGAGATATAGGAGACTACATCCTCGGAAGAATTCCGGGAAGAGAGTCGGACGATGAGATTATCGTA
This sequence comes from Candidatus Crickella caballi, assembly GCA_018064665.1. Taxonomy (GTDB): domain Bacteria; phylum Bacillota; class Clostridia; order Peptostreptococcales; family Anaerovoracaceae; genus Crickella; species Crickella caballi. Next base: position 3,027 of record JAGHUV010000015.1, read on the forward strand.
TACGAGAACGTAGGCTTTGGTGCGCTTGATCTCGTTGCGGCAGCACAGATCGTTGCAGCAGCAGAGAAGGCCGGCATCGGAACCATATGGGAATAAGAAAGGAGATTGAACATGCCACATATTGATATCAACATGTTCGCCGGAAGAGACGACGAGACTAAGAAGAGAGTTGCAGACGCACTTGTTGAAACTATGATGAAGGAACTCGGATGTGCTAAGGAACATCTGTCGGTTGCAATCCATGATGTAAATCCTGCAGACTGGGATGAGCAGATTGCTGACAAGGTGGATGAGGCAAAGCTTTTCGCAGGTAAGGTATACAGAAATAAGTAATTTTATAGAAGTAAAGAATTTAATAATTGACTACACCCGTGTTGATGATGAGGGCCGCACAGTCCTCGCAACACGGGCTGTTAACGATGTAAGCTTCACCGTTGAGAAGGGAAGCTTTATTTCTGTGGTCGGAATGAACGGATCGGGCAAATCGACCATGGCCAAAGCGCTCAACGGGCTGCTGCTCCCAAGCAAGGGGGAAGTCATAGTTGACGGAATGAGTACTGCCGATGAGGACAGGATATGGGAGATCCGCTCCAGAGTTGGAATGGTGTTCCAGAATCCGGACAACCAGATAGTTTCTTCGATAGTTGAGGACGATGTTGCTTTCGGCCCGGAGAATATCGGAGTTCCATCGGAGGAAATAAGAAAACGTGTTGACAGTGCTCTTCGCAAGGTTGACATGTATGACTGCAAAGACAAAGGGGCTCATATGCTGTCCGGCGGTCAGAAGCAGAGAATCGCTATTGCCGGTGCGATTGCGATGAGACCTCAGTGCATCGTTTTTGATGAGCCGACCGCTATGCTTGACCCGAGAGGCCGCAAGCAGGTAATGGAGATTATCCACGAGCTTAACGAAGACGGAATAACCTGCATACTGATAACGCACTTCATGGAAGAGGCGGCGCAGGCTGACAGAGTCATCGTTATGAAGGAAGGTCAGATATACAGTGATACAACACCTGAAGAGCTTTTCAGTGACAGAAAACTGATAGAGGGTGCGGGGCTGGAGATGCCTCCGCTTATTGATCTCAGAGATCGTGCGGGACTTCCTGAAAGCATCACCACAATTGAGGATATGATATGTCAATTGAAGTAAAGAATCTGCGATATGTATATAATCAGGGAATGCCGGGAGAAACGGTGGCGCTCGATGATGTGTCATTCGGTATTTGCGATGGGCAGATTTGTGGTGTGATCGGTCATACCGGCTCCGGCAAATCAACTCTGCTTCAGCACTTGAACGGCCTGCTCAAGCCGATGGACGGAGAGGTCTGGGTGGACGGACAGTGCATTACCGATGGAAGCATCAGACTTGTTGAAGTTCGGCGCAAGGTGGGACTCGTTTTCCAGTATCCTGAGTATCAGCTTTTTGAGGAGACGGTAGCCAAGGATGTTGCCTTCGGACCTAAGAATCTGGGCATTGAGGGAGACGAGCTTGACGAGACGGTACGCAAGGCAATTGAGCTTGTAGGACTCGACTATGAGAAGGTAAAGGATGCCTCACCGTTCGAGCTTTCCGGCGGCATGAAGAGAAGAGCGGCAATAGCCGGAGTTATCGCGATGAAGCCGAGCGTGCTTATTCTTGATGAGCCGACAGCGGGTCTTGACCCTAAGTCGCACAGAGAGATCCTTGCTATGATACGAAGAATACATGAGGAGCTGGGCTGCATCATCATCTTCGTTTCACATAACATGGGAGATATTGCGAGCATGTGTGACAAGGTGCTCGTTATAAATAAAGGAAAGCTTGCACTGGAGGGCACACCACACGAGGTGTACTCGCAGGAGGAAAAGCTTGAAGCAATGGGACTCGACGTTCCGCCTGTTCGAGAAATAGTCGATCGCCTTAATGAAGAAATCAATCTGGGAAGTGACGCATTGACGGTAGAGGATGCGGCAGAAGATATTAAAACATGGTTAGAGACATCACATTAGGACAATATTATCCGGGCAAGTCTGCCGTTCACAGGCTGGATTCGCGTACCAAGATAATCGGTGCGCTGGCTTATATTGTCGAGCTTTTCGTGGTGAATAATTTCTGGGGCTTTCTGATTGCGGCTGCGGCCCTCTTTGCTGTAATAGCCGTATCGAAGGTTCCTCTCAAATTTATATTCAAGGGACTTACTGCGGTATTTCTGATAATAGCCTTCACTTTTATTATCAACGTATTTCTCGTTGACGGTAGAGTTCTGTGGCATTGGTGGATATTCACGATCACTTACGAAGGCCTGCAGAGGGCTTTCTTCATGGCAGTAAGACTTGTGCTTCTTATAATCGGTTCGTCAATGCTGACTCTTACGACCAAGCCGATAGAGCTGACCGACGGTCTGGAGAAGCTTCTCAAGCCTTTCTCCAAAATCGGAGTGCCGAGTCACGAAATCGCGCTGATGATGACGATTGCTTTGCGCTTTATTCCAACGCTTATGGAGGAGACAGACAAGATCATCAAGGCGCAGGAGGCGAGAGGTACGGACTTTGAGTCAGGTAACCTCATTCAGAGGGCAAAGAGCCTTATCCCTATTCTGATTCCATTGTTCATCAGTTCGTTCAGAATCGCACAGGAGCTCGCTTTGGCGATGGAGGCCAGATGCTATCACGGTGGAGAAGGAAGAACTCGTATGAATGAGATTCATTTCCACAGAGGAGATGCGTGGGCAGGCGTGTTAATGGTGCTTTTCCTTGCAGTGATAATCGCATCGAGATACCTTGGAGCGCTGTTCTAGCGAAAACTTTAACTGAAAAAACGTAAAAAATAAGCAGGAGCTTAATCTAAATAAATGAGACAGAGAAAAATTAAAAATCTTGAAACTAAATTAGAGGCATACAATGACCTTATTGTATGGGAGCCTCTTTCCATGAAGGGCAAGTGGGATGAACTCGCCAAGGGCAAGCCTATATATCTTGAGATAGGCTGCGGCAAGGGTAAGTTTATTTCCGAGCTTGCGGCGCGAGAGCCGGAGAACTTCTTCGTTGCGGTTGAAGGCAATCAGAGCGTGCTGCTGAGAGCCCTTGAGAAGGTTCGCAAGGGAGGACTTACAAATGTCTGTTTTGCACCTATATTTGTCGAGGATCTGACTGACTGGTTCGAGGATGAAGAGGTTACCGGAATATACCTGAATTTCAGCGATCCTCTGCCTAAGAACTACTGGTACAGAAGAAGACTGACCTACCGTGAGAGACTCAAGACATACTTCAGAGTTCTCAAGGACGAGGGAACGGTAACATTCAAGACTGACAACACGGGACTGTTCGAGTGGTCGATACAGGAGATTTTGGCAGCGAACATACGAATTCTTGAAATCACAAGAGACCTTCATGCAGATGAGGATCTTGATAACATAAAGACTGAATACGAGGCCAAGTTCAGCGGACTCGGAGAAACAATCAAGAGAGTAAAGCTCGGCAGAATGTCGCCCAGAGAGCATGATGAAGAGGGCAGACTTGTTGCCGAAAAAACATACGAAACGGAGGGAGAAAAAGAAATGGCTATTACTTCGATGGCAGCATATAACGGAAGGGATATTCCTAAAGAGGATAAGGTTTTCGCAGCAAGCGGAAGAGCTAAGGCTATGATCGCCGAGAAAGGCAAGGATGCGGTTATCAATGCGACTATCGGATCTCTGCTCGACGATGAGGGCAAGCTGGTTGTAATGTCATCTGTAGAGAAGACAATCAAGACCTTGTCAGGCTCCGAGTATGCGGAATATGCTCCAATCGCAGGAACACCGGGATTCAAGGAAGCAATCATGAAGGCTGCTTTCAATACATACGATATCAAGAGCTATACAGCAGTTGTTGCAACTCCGGGCGGAACAGGTGCAATCAGAAACACAATTGCCAACTACTCGCAGCCGGGAGATAAGGTTCTCACACATAACTGGCACTGGGCGCCTTATACAAGCATTGCTGCTGAGATGGGAAGAAGTCTCGAGCATTTTGACATGTTCGATGAAGATGGCAAATTCAATCTTGCAGACTTCGAGTACAAGGTTGGCAAGCTGCTCAAGAATCAGGAGCACCTCGTAATTATCATCAACACACCTGCAAACAATCCTACAGGATATTCACTCTCGATGGACGACTGGTATGGTGTAAAAAAGGTGCTGGACGCAGTTGACCTGTCTAAGAAGGTCGCACTGCTCATCGACGTTGCATACATTGATTTCGCAGGCGAGGATATGGAGACAAGAGAATTCCTTAAGGTAGTTGATAATCTCAGAGGAAATATTCTGCCTATAATCGCATACAGTGCATCCAAGACATTCTCGCTTTACGGCTTCAGATGCGCAGCTATGATCTGCATGGCACACAATCCTGAGGTTGCAGCTGAGTTTGAAAGAGTATGCACATTCTCATCACGTGCGAGCTGGTCGAATTCACCAAGAGCTCCTCAGACAGTAATCGAGAAGATTTATTCGGATGCAGAGCTGCTTGAAGAGGCAAGGGCGGAGCGTCGTTCAGACAGAGAGATGCTTCTGGCAAGAGGCCGTGCCTTCGATACAGCAGCTGCAGAGGTCGGACTTTCAATAGTACCGTTCCGAGCAGGATTCTTTGTTACTATCCCATGCGAGGATCCGGACAAGCTCTGTGCAGCACTTGAGCAGAAGGGAGTCTTCCTTGTACCTATCAGCGGCGGAGTTCGTGTAAGTGTTGCGTCCATCCCTGAGAAGGACTGCGCTAAGCTGCCTGCGATCATCAAGGAAACAATCGATGAGGTGGGCCTGAAGTAATGCGAAAAGATTTATCAATAAAAGAACTCCTTATAATGGGCGGAGGCCTGTTTGCGATGCATTTTGGTGCTGCCTGCATGTTGTTCCCTGTTCAATGGGGTAAGGATGCAGGAACAGCTTTATGGCCGGTATTTATCGGTGTACTACTGTCAGGAGTAATTCTGCCTTATCTTGGATATGTCGCACTCGTGAAGGGAAACGGAACCTTCCTCGATATATGTCGCAAGATTTCACCTCGTTTTGGTACCTTCTTTACGGCACTGACAATTTTCGTTATGGGACCGTTGTACATGGTACCGAGAATGAGTGCTGCGGCATGGGCTGCTATACAGCAGTTCACAGGTATGGAAATCGACGGGGTAATACCGGTAATTATTTTCTCGATAGTGTACTATTCCATAACTTACTGGTTTGTTTCCAACCCGGGCAAAGTTGTGGACAAGGTCGGAAATATCCTGTTTCCTATTCTCGTAGTTGTTGTTATAGCTGTTATCGTCAAGAGTCTCGTTACGCCTATTTCAACGACCTGGGCGGCACCGTCCTTTGATCAGAATCCTGTCATTTTCGGATTCCTGCAGGGATATGCTACTGCGGACCTGCAGTGCGCGGTCGTATTCGGTGTCATCGTTGTTCAGGGCATCAGGACTGCGGGTATAGGCGAGAAATACATCAACCGAAATCTTATAAAAATAGGAGCTGTAGGACTGGGGCTTCTGCTACTCACGATACTGGGTCATATGATCGCCGGTGCGAATACAGGCGGAACCATTGATCTTACTTTATCGGCACTTTACACTGAGATGGTGCTTCAGCTCTGGGGCGAAACAGGTGGCCTTCTGTTCAACATAGCTCTCTGCGCAGCGGCTCTTACGACTGCTATCGGTGCTGTGTCATCGACTTCGGAAATTTGGGCCGACATACTGGTAGATAAGGGACCGAAATTCAGCTATAAGAATATCTGCATTGCAGCATGCGTGCTGTCGGCGTTTATCGCTCTCATGGATCTTGATACCATCGTAGCGATCGTGGGTCCTGTACTGGATGCCTGCTATCCTGCCGGAATAGTTGTTGCTGTATATTACTGCTTCAGCAGGAAGAACAGCTCTCCGGGCAATCTCAAAGCAGCAAAGTGGTCGATGATTGCGGCCTTTGCAATGAGTATTCTCGAGCTGCTCTCCAGATACAACGAGATGTTCAATTGGGGACAGGGATGGATAGATACAGCGTTTCATGCTATGCCGCTCAGCGCATACAGTCTTGCGTGGCTGCCGGTGAGCGCGGTGGTTTATCTGGCGGTAAAACTGACGAACAGAGAGAATTAACGATCAATGCGTTGTGCTTTATAAGTCGGGAATCAGCAATGATATCAAAAGAGGAAGCCGCGAAGGCTTCCTTTTGTAATTGGTATCCATGCTATGTGATCTTTTATTTTCCTGCTCATGTCGGGCGCGCTTGTTATATTGTTGATCCTGAGTGCCCGGGTTTTGCTCAAGGTGCGTGCTCTTACTTTTTCGATACCGTCAGGAAAGCGATACCTATGAGTATCGATGCAATACCGATATAGTCTCCGGTTGTGAAAGCCTGACTCAGAAATATCAGAGATGCGAAGGTCGCAACGACGGGCTCGAACAGGTTGTACACGCCTGCTTTGACAGGATCGATGAAAGTAGCGCCGTACAGGAAAACCGCGAAAGCCACAACCGAACCCGGGACGATGATGTAGAAAAGACCGAGAGCTGTTGCTGCACTGATAGTTGCCGGGAACATCCAGAGCTTGCATACAGGGGCAACAAGAAGTCCGCCGATGATCATGCCCCAGCCAGTCGTTTCGCAGGTGCCGTATCTGTTGACGAGCTTGCCCGGAAGCACGATGTAGAGTGCTGCTGTCAGGGCTGAGATAAGACCCCATATCAGGGCAGCCGGTGCAACCGAGAGCGAATCGAGCTTGCCGTTGGTAGCTATCATGAAGGAACCGAAGAGAACCAGCAGCAGTACGAGGACTTCGCTTAAACGAGGCAATCTGTGCTCCTTAAATAATACGAAAATAAGAACAAACACAGGTGCAGTCTGCTGTATTGCCGAAGCCAGTCCGGCATTGCAGTAATTGATCGACAGGAAATAACTTACCTGACATACACCGAAGGCCAACGCCCCGATAGCGAAAAGTCTTGGGAGGGATTTCTTGTCTTTCCATATGTCACAGAAGGATCTCGGTCTGCGAATTGCTGAGAAAGACACCAAAATAATACCTGACATCAACATGCGGAAGTTGGTCATCCACATCGTGTCAAGTTCGCCTGTGTCCATTAGGTGCTTGCTGAAGACAGCGCAGGAACCCCATAGAGCAGCTCCCAGAAGCGTCAGTACTGTGCCGAGAACCCTGTTTTTGTTTTTAGTTTTTGTATCGTTCATATCTGAATTATCGCATAAGGTAATTTGCTCTTCAAGGAAAAAGTGGTATTATTTACCTGGTAGGAACGTGTAGGGCGACAGGGCTTAAAACTGAATATGTGGGTGTAGTTTAATGGCAGAACGCGAGCTTCCCAAGCTTGCAGCGCGAGTTCGATTCTCGTCACCCGCTCCAATAGAAACAGGGAGGCTGTGCCTCCCTGTTTCTATTGGAGCGAATATGCGATAGAGAAGCGAACTCGCGCGAAGAAACAGAGAGTTCGTATCCGGGTGTATAGATAGGTTATAGTACACCCGGATCATGCGCGGTCAAGGACGCCAGGGGCGCCGCTTAGCGGGCGAGCTCCTTGACAGCAGCATCTTCTCGTCACCCGATTCGGGACAGGACAGAGAGCTGATGCAATTCGTAGCAGATCATTTTTATGGTAGAATGAGGTTAACAATTTAGAATTTGTAGAGGTAGCGATGATAGAAACAGAGAGATTAGTATTAAGACCATGGTTGGAAACTGATGCTGAAAGTTTATATGAATATGCTAAGGATCCTGCAGTAGGACCTATAGCCGGTTGGCCAGTGCACTCGTCTGTTGAAAACAGTCTTGAGATAATAAAGAGTGTATTGTCAGCAGATGAAACATATGCCGTCTGCTTAAAAACAGATAACGTTGCAATTGGAAGCATCGGATTAATACCACCTGCTCAAGCACATACGGATGCAAGTATCACAGAGTTGGAAGTTGGTTATTGGATAGGCGTTCCCTTTTGGGGAAATGGTTATATTCCCGAAGCGGTACGAGCTTTGCAAAAACACGCATTTGAAGATCTCGGTTGTACAGCAATGTGGTGCGGTTATTATGATGGTAATGAAAAGTCAAGACGTTGTCAGGAAAAATGCGGCTTCAAATACCACCATACTGAGAAGAATAAACCTTGTGAATTGATGGGTGATGTGAGAACGGAACACTTCACTTATCTAACAAAAGAAGAATGGGAAAATATATAAATCCCGGCTTGTCTTGGTATTTTAAAATGCAGGAAAGAGAGTGTTAGAAATGAGTAATAAATCGAAGGCTGTTGGATTGTCCTTATTTGGCACAGTGTTTGGAATTTTCGTATATCATGTCATTCATTACAGACTGTTTTGCAGATTCAGAAAGGTGCCGGGCAAGAGCCATTGTGCAAAATGCGGCCACAGAGAAATCTGCAAGAAGTATCATTTCAAAAACAAGAAATAAGCGCAAAGCCTACAATTTGAATAATTCGGAATACGTCTATAAGTATCGCCCTCCTTTCCGGAGAGTAAAAATGAAGGCGGCTTCTATTCGCTCGTTCCGCTAGAGAAGCCGTTTTCGACCATTCTTTCATATTAATGCCCTCGCTTTTGGAACATGAAACCGGGAAACCGTTGAAAATAAAATTAAAAATTCCAATGAGCTGCAGTGCCGACGAGTACTCAACTTGATTTTCTGTTATATCTCGAGATTAAATTGGAATTAAAATGCCGGAAATCCTTGATTTTAAAGAAATATATTCCAAAATCGCAACTGAGCGGAATTCGGCGATATAGACGAAACTCGGTTAGGTCGAAGAAATTGGAATTTTGGGATTTAAAATCAAGGCTTTCAGCGTTTCATGTTCCAAAAGTGAGGGCAAAGGATGGTGAAATGTGAGCGAAACGCGATTGAAGCAACGACATCTTGTGTTTTGGCAGTTAAGATTATGCGTGCTGCAATTGTACGGTTAAAAATTCAGCATAAAATTCCCTGAACATGTTAGTTTTTATGGATTTTTGGTGCCATTATGTATATAATTCAAGAGTTATAAGGGTCTTTGTGCCCGCGTTTGTTATGTCGCGGTATCAAGGAACTCGAATAAGAAAATATTATATTACCTAGGTAAGGAAAGGAAGGTTTCTAAAGGGATGAGCCAAGGGAAACATTTACCAAGCATCCATGTGCCGCATCACAAGAATACCGCCGGTCAGGAGACCGTAGTGATGCCTATCCCGGATGTGGTTAAGATCTGCATGTCGCAGAACATTGGCGCTCCTTGTAAGCCTCTTGTACAGAAAGGGGATTACGTAAAGGTAGGACAGAGAATCGGCGATGTCGATGCATTTGTCAGCGCACCTATCTTCTCGAGCGTATCCGGAACTGTTACAGACATTGAGCAGTCCAGAGGATCAATGGGTGGATTTGAGACACTCGTAGTTATCGAGACAGATAAGAAACAGGAAGTAAGCGAAGAGGTTAAAGTACCTACTATCGAGACTTTCGAAGACTTCGTTAAGGCCGCACGTGACAGTGGTCTGGTAGGTCTGGGCGGAGCATCGTTCCCTACACACGTTAAGTTGAATCCTAAGAATCTTGATGAGTGTGAGTACCTCGTTGTAAACGCAGCAGAGTGCGAGCCATTCATCACAACAGACAACAGAGAGATGGTTGAGAATGGTCAGGACGTTCTTGATGGAATGCAGATGATCATGAAGTTCCTCGATCTGAAGAAGGGATTCATCGGAGTAGAGACAAACAAACCTGATGCTATTGAGAATATGAAGAGACTGATCGAGCAGAACGAGATCAAGGACATTGAGATCGTTGAGCTGCCATCAAGCTATCCAAAGGGTGCTGAGCGTGTACTCGTTTACGAGGTTACAGGCAAGACTATGGATGCCGGCGTTCTCCCTGCACAGCTCGGAGTTATTCTTGCTAACGTATCAACAATCGGAGTTATGGCTGAGTACTTCAAGACCGGTATGCCGATCGTAAGAAGAAGAGTTACAGTTGATGGTGATGCTGTAGCAAATCCTCAGAACGTATATGCTCCAATCGGAACTCAGATTGCAGACCTCGTTGAATTCTGCGGCGGTTACAAGAAAGAGCCTCGCAAGATCGTAATGGGCGGACCTATGATGGGACGTGCAACAAAGTCTGATGAGTCAGTAACAATGAAAAACACTTCTGCAGTTCTGTGCTTCAGCCAGGATATCGCAGAGGTTAAGGAAGAGACAGCTTGTCTGAACTGCCAGAGATGTCATACAGCTTGTCCGTTCGGCCTGATGCCAAGCATCTATATCGAGGCTTACGAGAACAAGGATCTTGATACTCTCCAGAAGTTCAACGTAATGCAGTGCATGGAGTGCGGTAGCTGCTCATACACTTGCCCGGCAAGACGTCCTCTGAGCTTCACTAACAAGCTCGCTAAAATTATGATTAAGGAGGCAACGAAGAAGTAATATGGATAAGAAATTTCATACTAATTTGATCGTATCCTCCGCACCTCATATCGTAACGGATCAGGATACAACAAGACTGATGGGTACAGTTCTTCTGGCCCTTCTGCCTGCACTGATCGCAAGCATTTACATCTTCGGATTCAGAGTACTGCTTCTGTCACTCGTTAGCGTTATCGCATGCGTAGCATTCGAGTACATCTGGAACGCAGCTCTTAAGAAGACACAGACTGTCGGCGACCTTTCGGCTGCACTGACAGGACTGCTGCTGGCAATGAACGTTCCTTCAAGCTTCCCTATCTGGCAGCTTATCCTCGGCGATTGCTTTGCAATCATCGTTGTTAAGGCTCTCTATGGCGGACTTGGAAGAAACTTCGTTAACCCGGCAATCACAGCTCGTATTTTCATGTTCATTTCATTCGCAAGCAACATGTCGACATGGCCTACAACAAGACTTGCCGGCACAGATGCTGTAACAGGAGCAACTCCTCTGGCTATCATCGGAGAAGGTGGCTTTGACCAGTCAGCTCTTCCATCACTCAGCCAGATGTTCCTCGGATTCAGAGGCGGCGCTTGCGGTGAGGTTTGCGCAATCGCACTGATCATCGGCGGACTCTTCCTGATCATCAAGAAGGTTATCAGCCCTGTTATCCCTTGCGCATTCATCGGAACAGTATTCGTTATCGCGCTTATCGCAACAGGAAGCGTTTACCAGGCTGTATTCCACTGCCTCGCAGGCGGAGTAATGCTCGGAGCATTCTTCATGGCTACAGACTATGTAACTTCACCAAAGCTTCCGTTCGGTCAGCTGATCTTCGGTATCGGATGCGGAGTCATCACAATGGGAATCAGATTCCTCGGATCATATCCTGAGGGAGTTTCATTCTCAATTCTGTTCATGAATATCTGCACTCCACTGATCAACCGTTGGTCATACAAGGTTTATCTGAAGAAGGGAGGAAAGAAATAATGGAAAAGAAGAATAACGCATTCAACGAATTCATTAAGCCTATCCTCGTTCTCGTAGCTATCTGCTTTGTAGTAACATTTGCTCTTTCGTTCATTTACGGTGTAACTTCTCCAATCATCGAGAAGAACAGCGCGGAAGCTGCAGCTGAGACAAGAAGCGTACTGCTCGAGTCTTCAGAAGGCAAATTTGACGTTTATGACGGCGATCTGTATACAGACGCTGAGAATAAGATTACTGTAACTGAGTGCTATGTTGCTCAGAACGGTTCAGGAATGGTTGTAACAAGCAAGTCCAATTCATACGGCGGCGACCTTATCGCTATGATCGGTATCGACAAGGACGGAGCTATCACAGCTGTTCAGGTTACAGAAGCTTCAGACACTCCTGGTGTAGGAAGCAAGGCACAGCTCCCTGACCACCTTGATCAGTACAAGGGACTCAGCGAGCTCACTAACGTTCAGGTTAAGAAGGATACAAGCGTAAACGCTGTAACAGGCGCATCCGTTTCATCCGGAGCTGTACACAGATGTGTATACGGCGCACTTGAGCAGTACAAGATGATGGGAGGTATTAAATAATGGAAAAGAAAAGTAAGCTCTCCATCTTGACAAATGGAATTATCAAGGAGAATCCTGTACTGGTACTCCTGATCGGAACATGTCCTACACTGGCAACATCCTCAACACTGGCTAACGCCCTTGGTATGGGTGCTGCAGCAACAGTTGTACTGATTTGCTCCAACATCGTAATCTCGTTATTACGTAAAGTAATCCCGGATAAAGTAAGAATCCCTTGCTACATCGTACTCATCGCAGGATTTGTTACTATCGTTCAGTTCATCGTTAAGGCATATGCACCTGCACTGGATAAGTCACTCGGTGTATTCCTGCCACTGATCGTAGTAAACTGCATCATCCTCGGAAGAGCTGAGGCTTTCGCTAACAAGAACACTGTTGGCGCTGCTGCTCTCGACGGAATCGGAATGGGTATCGGATTCACTCTTGCTCTTGCAGCAATGGGTGCAATCAGAGAGTTCTTCGGAACAGGATGCCTGCTGGGACACACAATTATCCCTAACTTCTCAATCGGTTTCTTCAACCTCGCACCTGGCGGATTCTTCGTATACGGAATCCTGATTGCAATCCTTATGGCTGCAACTAAGGGCAAGGCTCTGAAGAACAACAGCTTCAGCTGCGGAGTATGTCCTATGTACAACTCCTGCAATCTGGCAGAAGCAAATGAGGAAATTACACAGAAAGGAGCTGAAGCATAATGGCAAACTTAATTGTTATCTTTCTTTCGATAGTATTAGTTAATAACTTCCTGCTGTCGCAGTTCCTTGGAATCTGTTCATTCCTCGGTGTATCCAACAAAATGAGCTCTGCTGTAGGTATGTCCGGCGCTGTAGTATTTGTAATGGTACTCGCTGAGGCAGTTACATGGCCTGTTCAGCAGCTGCTTGACAAATACGAGATCGGATATCTGCAGACAGTAGTATTCATCCTCGTAATCGCTGCACTTGTACAGTTCGTAGAGATGTTCATGAAGAAGTTCCTGCCATCCCTCCAGAAGGCTCTTGGTATTTACCTTCCTCTGATCACTACAAACTGCGCTATTCTCGGTGCAACAATTAACGCTATAACTTATGAGTATTCCTTTGCACAGTCCATGGTATATGCCTTCGGTGCAGGATGCGGTTATGCAGTAGCTATGATTCTCTTCGCAGGAATCCGTGAGGAGAAGCTCTACAGTGATGATGCAATCCCAACTCCATTCAAGGGAGTTCCGATCATCCTTGTAAGTGCTACTATCATGTCGCTTTCATTCATGGGCTTCACAGGAATGTTCCAGTAAGGAGGTGGAGTAATGGGTAGTGTTATGACACCTGTACTGGTCGTTGCAGTTATCGGTATGCTTTGCGCAGGACTTCTGGTTGTTGCTTCTAAGGTTTTCTTCGTAGAAGTAGACGAAAGAATCACACAGGTTAGAGAGTGCCTCCCTGGCGCTAACTGCGGTGGATGCGGATTCGCAGGATGCGACGACTATGCTGCAAATCTTGTTGAAGATGAAACTATGCCTTGCACAAAGTGCGCACCTGGTGGTGCTGCAGCTGCAGAGGCAATTGCTAAGGTTCTTGGAAGAGATGCCGGCTCAGCAGAGCCACAGGTTGCTCAGGTACTTTGCAATGGTACCTGCGGAGCATCCAAGAAGGTTCTTGAGTGGCAGGGACTTCAGTCCTGCAAGGGAGCAAAGGGTTGGTTCTCAACTCCTAATGCTTGCATGTTCGGATGTATCGGACTTGGAGACTGCGTAAATGTATGTGAGTTCCAGGGAATCGGTATCGTAGATGGTGTTGCAAGGGTCAACAGAAACAACTGCGTAGCATGCGGTATGTGCGCAAATGTATGCCCACAGCAGATCATCAAGCTGGTACCTCAGAAGAGCATGGTTCATGTTGTGTGCTCATCCACAGACAAGGGAGCTGTTGCTCGCAAGAATTGCGACAATGCATGTATTGGCTGCATGAAGTGCACCAAGGCTTGCAACTTCGACGCAATTACTGTTGAGGATAACCTTGCAAGAATTGATTATTCCAAGTGCAAGAGCTGCGGAATGTGCGTAACTCAGTGTCCTACAGGCGCACTGAACACACTGAAGCCAATGACTAAGGAAGCTTTCGATAAGCTTAAGGAAAATACTGACAAGGCTATCGCAAAGAAGGCTGAAAAGGCAAAGGCTGCAGCAGCTGCTGCTAAGGCTGAGTAATCTGTTTTATCAGAGATAAATAAAGAAGGTACACTCTGAAGTGCACCTTCTTTTATTTTGTGTTTTATGAGGCAGATCAGTGAAGTTTAGTCAGAGCCTCGAGCAACTCTTCAACAAGCTGCTTGTGGTCGCAATCGGGCTCCAGAAAACCTATGATATCGGCAAGCCGGTTTCCTTCTGTGTCCAACAGATCTTCAGGAATGTCGATTTTCTCGCAGTTAATGCCTATTCCTACGATGATGAAATATCGGCCGCTGTTGTCCGGATAATCCACGCGTTCGGTAAGGATTCCCGCAAGCTTCTTATCACCCTTAAGAATGTCATTGATCGGCTTGATGTGAAGCCCATCTTCGGTATGCGACTGCAATACAGGAAGAATCAGTTCGGCAACTTCAGTTGTAACACCCAGAAGCTCTTCCTCGGAATATCGGCGCTCATATGCGTAGCTCATATATATGCCTGAGCCGCTCGGCGAATAGAAAACCTTGCCGTATCTTCCGCGGCCGTTGGTCTGAGCGTCTGCAGTGACAAGAATCGGAAGAACATCGCCGTAATACACACTGCCGTCGCAAGCCGTTGTATAGGAGCCAAGAACGATTTCCTTGGCTTTGTCGTTGGTGGAGCCGATGGACTCATAATGTACTGTTATAGGTTCTTTGTTCATAAGCTCAGCTCCTTGAAAGCGCACGAAGTATTAAGGTTGCGGCAATGCCGATGGCTATTCCGCTGACTATGCCGCTGAAAAGAAGGACAGGAAAATAGAAGAATATTCGCATATCCTCGATGAGTGCGGCTGCAACGAGAAGCTGTCCGAGGTTGTGAAGTACGCCTCCGGTCATGCTCACTCCTGCAATGCTGAAGAGTTTGGTCCTCTTGAGTAATACCATTCCCGCAAAGCTGACAGCAGCACCGGCAAGTGAGTACAGCATGCCGAATAGACCGTTGAAAAGAAGCCCTGCTACGACGATTCGTATAACGCTTACGGCTGCAGCATCCTTCCATCCGAATTTGTACAGCGCAATGATGGTCACTGTGTTGGCAATTCCCAACTTAATACCCGGAATGCCCGGGTTGTATGGTATAATTGCTTCTACGTATGAGAAAATCAAAGCGAGAGAGGCCATGAGCGCAATGCGGGCTACCGTTTGTGATGAACTGCGGTGATTGCTTCGCTTAGGCTGAGGTGTATTATTTGCTGACTGCATCATAACCACCTCCGTTTCCTTCGATTTTGACAACTATTCTGTTAGGCAGGCAGATGATGCTTTCGCCTGCTGAAGAGATTGCGGCGTGCCTTACACATACCTGGTTATGACAGGAGGCAGCCTCCATGCGAACCTTGCCGTTCTCGATTACAACGGTGTTGTATACGGAATCGGCGTCTTTATTATGTGCAGCATCGCTTTGTATGTCTATGCTGCGATCTTCCATGAGCGAATAAGTGCCGTAGAGTTCGCCGCCCTGAGTGATCACGACCTTGTCGCCGGTGCTTTTGCCATGCGAAACAAGGATAGTGCTCGCAATGCCGAGAGCTATCAGAATTATAAAAAGTATAATATCTGCTTTGGTGAGGTATTTTTTCATGAAAAAACGCTTAGTAATTCTTTCTTTAATATTTGTCGCTATGATTATAACACAGACAGCGTGCAGTAGCGAGGCGGAGCCTGTCAGCGTCGATAACTACTATCTCGACACAAGCTGCAATATTACTGTGTACGGGACCGGGGAATACGGAACGGCCAATGCGGATGCAAAGCCGGAGCTGGACGAGGAGATTGCCAAGAATGCAATCGACGAGGCATATGCTCTGTGCGCGCAGATGGAGAAGAAGATAAGCAAGACTATAGAGGTGTCGGATGTCAGCAGAATCAACAATGCCAATGGCGAATGGGTCGAAGTCTGTGACTGGACAGCCGAACTTCTCGGTAAAGGAATAGAATACAGTAAATTATCCGATGGGGATTTTGATATTACTATTGGCGGGGTCACGGCTCTGTGGGACTTCCATGCGCTGGAGCCGAAGCTGCCGAATAGTGATGAATTGTCGGCAGCAGCTCAGCACGTACATTACGATTGCATTGAGCTTGACGGCAATCGTGTACGGCTGAGCGACCCCGCCGCTCAACTCGATCTTGGCGGAATAGCCAAGGGATATATCGGAGATAAGATGGCAGATTGCCTGATCGAAAACAAAGTGAATTCGGCAATCATCAATCTTGGCGGAAATATAATATGCATCGGCTCCAAGCCTTCGGGCGATGATTTTTCGATTGGCATAGAGACTCCGTACAGTGACAGAAGCGAAATCTCGGGCGTTCTCAATCTCTCGGACAAGACGGCTGTAACTTCGGGAGTATACGAAAGATACTTTGAAATTGACGGAAAGAAATATCATCACATTCTGAGTACTGAGACAGGATATCCTGTCGACAGCGATGTGGTTGCTGTATCGCTGGTAACAGACATAGGCAGATCCGCAGATATAGATGCACTTGGTACGATTTGCCTGATCAAGGGTGTGGATCAGGGACTCAAACTGATAGAGTCGATAGATGGTGTAGAGGCTTGCTTCACCAGGGAAGACGGAAGCAAGGTGCTGAGCTCCGGCATGGAAATCAGCGAACCATAGAAAACAGGTAGTGAGAGCGGTAATTAATGTCAAACAGAACTAAAGGTAATCTTCTCCTGCTGCTGACCGCAGTAGTATGGGGAACAGGATTTATAGCACAGAAAATAGGAAATAATTATCTGCCACCGATGACGTTTAATGCACTGAGGCAGCTGGTGGCAACAGCGGAAATATGTCCGATGGCGATATTCGCGCTTAAGAAGTCGGGATATCTGTCCGCTTCACATAACAGTGCCGAAGAGCTTGCATACAAGAAGAAGAAAATGGCAAGGGCCGGGGTTATCAGCGGCCTTTTTATGCTGCTCGGCTCCATGACTCAGCAGATGGGAATGGTTACGGTTTCGGCAGGAAAGTCAGGCTTCATATCTTCGCTTTACATTGTGTTTACACCTATTTTCGCGGTTGCGATAGGTAAGCGTGTCAAACCCAAAACCATCATCAGCCTTGTCGTTGCGGTTGCCGGCTTTTCGCTTTTGAGTCTCAAGGGAGGCCTTGGCGGTGCGACTGCGGGCGACTGGCTGACTCTGATTTCGGCGATAGGCTTTGGCGGGCAGATCGTGGCAGTAGGATGCTTTGTTGATAAGGATAACAGTCTGCTTTTATCTGTGATGCAGCTTGGATTCAGCGGCGCGGTAGGACTGGTTATAGCGCTGATGGTGGAGGATCCTACTATGGCTCAGCTGAGCGCGGGTCTGCTTCCGATGCTGTATTCCGGACTGATACCCGGAGCGCTTGGCTTCACCTTTCAGATCATGGGACAGAAGTATGCTGACCCGACAACTGCGGCATTGCTGATGAGTCTTGAGGCTGTCTTCGCTGCTGTTTTCGGAGGACTTATGCTTGGAGAGACTATGACGGGCAGAGAATTGCTCGGCTGTGCGGTGATATTTGTAGCGATAATTATGGATCAGATTGATTTACAGCCGGAAAACATAAAATTTTTAAAGAAAATAGTGCGAATTTCAGAAAAAAAGAATAGAATATAAAAAAATAGCGGATATAGCAGAAAAATAGAATAAAATTAGGTCGATGAAAAGATCAAAGAACGTAAAAAGAATAATGTGCATTGTTCTTTCGCTCCTTCTGATTGCAGAAGGAGTGCTTGTGATGAAGCTGCATTCCCCGTCCCATGAAGAGGCAGTAATAAAAACTGTTGATCCGGTTGAAACTGAAGACGTCTCAACAGAAGCTGAACCGACTACCGAGATAGAGGATGTGTTTGTAGCATATGACACAGAAGGCAACAAAGTTGCGCTTGAGGACGTCGAAGCGGAGTATGATGGCTTCATATATTGTCTGAAGGATGACGATGAGTTCCGAGTTGCTGACAGCTTTGAAGAAATAGAGAAGCAGGCAGATATAGATTCAATTGAATACGTCGAACCTAATTATTGCGTTACCTTGTTTGAGGAAGAGGACCCGGATGCGGATACGTCATCAGATGAAGAGATAGCTGATGAGGAGGAAGTCCGTGCTCCGGCCGTGGAATCCGCGGAAGAAGCTGCAGCGGAAGAATCTGTGACAGATGAAGTTGCAGCAGGAGAATCCATGGGAGAAGAAATTGAGGTGCTTGTTGATGATGAAACGACCAAGGACGCAGAACCGCTGGTTCAGGGCGACTGGATGTCTGAAATAGCCGATGGCGACAGATGGATTTTCGAAAGGCTTAATGTTAAAAATGTGCAATTCTCGACAAGCAGGGGCGTTTCAGGTGTTACTGTAGCAGTTATCGACTCAGGCTGCGCACTTAACCACAAGGGCCTTGATTACAGCAATATCGAACGATGCAGTTTTTCTGACAAATACAAGGACGGCGGAGATGCTGTTAATAAGGGGGCAGGTCACGGAACCTCGGTTATAGGCATTATCAATGCAAGGTGGGACTGTGCCGACGGAATTCGCGGCCTTGCGCCGGGAGCAAAGATTTTGTCGATCAAAATGTTTGACGTTGATTCGTCGACGGGAAGTACGACCGGAGGTACGGTAGATGATGCCGTAAAAGCAATAGGCAAAGCGGTCGACAAGGGCGCTGATGTTATCAACATGAGCTTTGGTACTCTTTATCAAACCAAGTCAGTTGAGTTAGCTTGCAGGAAGGCTGCTGAATCAGGAGCTATTCTTGTGGCGTCAGCGGGAAATGATGGTAACTCCAACAAATTCTATCCGGCGTCATATGATACTGTAATATCGGCAGGAAGTATAAGTCCGGTCTCCAAACGTTCTGATTTCTCGAACTACAATGATAGCATCGATGTAGTTGCTCCGGGAGAAGAAATACCGTGCGCCCTTGCTAATGGGAAATATGCACGTCGAAACGGTACGTCTTTTTCGGCGCCTGAGGTCAGCGCTTTGGCAGCTCTTGTAAAATCCTATGACAATAACATAAGCGTACAGGACTTCAGAGAGATACTGAAAAAGACAAGTACGGATCTTGGTGCAGGGGGATACGACAAGTATTACGGATACGGCGCGGTGGATTTTGAAGCTACGCTTGATTATGTGAAGAGAAACGGTGCTCCAATCGGCGTAAGCGGACTTAAAACCACAGTGGGCAATGTTACGTATACCGGTTCAGCGCTTAAGCCTGCCGTTACTATCAAGAAAGGCAGATACACTCTAAGGTCAGGTGAGGATTATACAGTAAGCTACAGCGGTAATGTCTGCGTTGGCACTGGAACCGTGATAATTACAGGAAAAGGTGATTATTACGGAAAAATAACCGGATCCTTCAAGGTGCTTCCTAAAAAAGCAACGATAAAGACTCCGGGACGGGGTAAGAATTATATAACCGGAAAATGGAGCAGACAGTCTTCAAAGATGAAGATAAGCTCCGGCGGGTACGCAAGAATAGGCGGATACCAGGTTCAGGTTGCCAGAAACTCAAGCTTTACTTCGGGAGTAAAGACCAAGACTGTTAAGGGATACAAAAATACATCAAAGAAGATTACGAAGCTGAAGCGTAAGAGCACATATTATGTCAGAGTGAGGACCTATATAAAGAAAGGCGGAGCAACTTATTATTCAGCCTGGTCTTCAGTGAAAAAAACGAAGACAAAATAAGTGTCCATGTTCTGTCCGGTAAGTATGTTTATACTGTAGACACAGTGAAAACTGTACCTTCATAACGCTCTCATAAACAAAAAGGTTGCGGACTATATATCCGCAACCTTTTGCTTTGGTGTATCGAGCGAGGATCGAACTCGCGGCCTTCTCATTCGGAGTGAGACACTCTATCCACTGAGCTACCGATACATATGTAAGCCGAGGCTGCAGCCTCGGCTTTTGTTCTGTCATAACGGGCTTAACCTACAATTTCCTTCTTGTAAGGACGTCCCATGAGCTGAATCATAGCTTCCTTAACATCTATATGTCCTGTAATTGCCTTGTAGATAGCCTCCGAAATCGGCATTTCAACATTGCTCCTGTGAGCAAGCTCTACCGCTGCTTCGGCAGTAAACATACCTTCTACTACCATTCCGATTTCCTTGCGGGCTTCTTCCGGATCCATTCCCTGACCGATGAGGTCTCCGCACCGGAAGTTACGTGAGTGCTGGCTGGTGCAGGTAACGATGAGGTCGCCTATTCCGGAAAGTCCGGCAAAGGTCTCAGCCTTAGCTCCGAGTGCGGTGCCCAGTCTCGTCATTTCTGCGATTCCTCTTGTCATCATTGCAGCGCGAGTGTTATCTCCGTAGCCGAGTCCGTGGATAATACCGGAGCCTACAGCAAGCACGTTCTTAAGCGAGCCGCCGAGTTCAAGACCTACGATATCATCGTTGGTATAGATTCTGAAATAATCACATCCGAAAAGCTCCTGGATGAAATTTGCGTTATCGCTGTTGCGACATGCAACGCTGACTGTAGTAGGCATTCCGATACCTACCTCTTCAGCATGTGAAGGGCCTGAAAGGACAACGTAGCGGTCCATATCGAACACCTCTTCAGCAACCTCAGACATACGCTTGAGAGTCTTCTGCTCGATACCCTTTGCAATGTTCATTACGATTGCTTTCTCAGGGATGAAAGGCAGAGCCGACTTAAGAGCGATTCTGAAAATCTGTGCAGGCAGTGAGAAAACTACTACGTCCGCATCCTTAAGTGCCTCTTCGTTATTGGTGTAAAAGTTGTAATCGCCATCAAGCTTTACGCCCGGCAGATAATCTACGTTTTCCATTGCCTCTTCCATTCTCCGGAGGTGAGGCTCATCGATATCAAAAACATTAATACGGTGACCTTTGGCAGCAGGGATAGTTGAAAGTGCTGTACCCCAGCTTCCGGCACCTATAAAAGTAATTGTCATAATAAACTCCTTTTCAGATAGTAGATCGGACAGACATATAATTGCGTATCCGACTTCAGCACCCATTATAAACGATTTTTGATGTAATATCTATGATGGTTAAATTAAACACAAGTGCAATATTGCTATTGGTACTATCATTTTGCGCCTGAATAATGATACACTAATAAAAAAGATATACGGTTCTGCGACAATGCAAGC
Source organism: Candidatus Crickella caballi (assembly GCA_018064665.1). Taxonomy (GTDB): domain Bacteria; phylum Bacillota; class Clostridia; order Peptostreptococcales; family Anaerovoracaceae; genus Crickella; species Crickella caballi. Next base: position 24,317 of record JAGHUV010000015.1, read on the forward strand.
GTTTGCAGAGTTTCTTAAATCACAGTAAGGAAGGTGGATTATGGCTGAAAACACTAAGATATATAAGCAGCTGCAGTATACACTGAATGATTCAGATTATGTTGCATTCAACAGATATCATCTAATGAACAGCAAGGACGGAAAGAGGATCATCCTGAGACAGAAGATGATCATGCTTATTGCGGCAGCCGGCATCTTCGCGCTGTTCTGCGTTTTCAAGGTAAGCCCTAAGATCAGACTTCTGGTAGGTATTGTATGTGCTCTGTTCGCACTGTATGCTGTTATCTTCGGTAAGAAGATGGTGCTTAAGGCAAGTGAGAGAGCCGCTATGGCAGACGCAGAGGATCTCGGCAGAGTTCATCCTGAGCTTAATACAGTAACCTTCAAGGGCAAATCCTTCTCTGTTGAAACAGAGAGCATGAGTCAGGAATACAATTATTCCGACATTTATGCAATCGACATGAATGAAGACGGAATTTATATCTGGATCAATTCAAGCGTTGCAATGTCTGTTCCGACTCATGCATTCCGTAAGAGACCTGAGATCAAGGAAACCTACGAATGGCTGAAAGAAAAATGCGGTTTGTAAAATAAACCAAAAATTGCACGGCAATTTGTGCAAAAATCTATAAAAATTTACGAAAATGTCTTGACTATTTACGCTGATGCCGTTATAGTCAATGCATAAAGAACTTATTCTATGAAAGGAGCACATTCACATGAAGAAGACAATGATGATGGACATGGGAATGATGGGCATGTGCATGTGCAAAGCCGACAGTTAGCATAGGATAAGGTCATAACGAGCCAACACTATGAGATTTCTCATGTTGAAGTATTCAAGGGGGCAGGTCGTTAGGACCGGGCCCCCATTTTGATTATTTGAGGCTTCGGGGAAGCCGTATTGGAAGGAGTTTCACAAATTGAGCGAACACATTATCAGTCTGCAGGGAGTAACGAAGGAGTTCGATACCAAGGGCGGCAAGGTAGTTGCGCTTAAGGATATCAACCTTGATATCGAGGCAGGAGATTCATACGGAATCATAGGGCTCTCGGGCGCAGGCAAATCGACACTGGTAAGGACAATAAACCTGCTGGAGCAGCCAACAGAGGGCAAGGTGCTCTTCGATGGAGAGAACCTCATGGCTCTTAAGAACAAAGACCTCAACCTCAAGAGAAGGAAGATTTCCATGATATTTCAGCAGTTCAATCTGCTGATGCAGAGGGATGCGATCGGCAATATCTGCTTCCCGCTCGAGCTTGCGGGAGTGCCTAAGGAAGAAGCGATTAAGAAGGCACAGGAACTTCTTAAGGTTGTTGATCTTGAGGACAGGGCGCATTCGTATCCGGCTCAGCTGTCCGGCGGACAGAAACAGAGAGTTGCGATAGCAAGAGCGCTGGCAAGCAACCCGGAGGTAATACTCTGCGATGAAGCGACATCGGCACTTGACCCTAAGACAACCAAAGCGATACTGTCACTTCTCAAGAAAATCAACGAGGAACGCGGAATCACGCTGGTCGTTATAACTCACGAGATGGACGTTATCAAACAGCTTTGCAAGAAGGTTGCAGTAATCGAGAACGGAGAAATCGTAGAAAGCGGCAAGGTTGCAGAGATATTTGCACATCCTAAGACTCAGGCGGCAAGAAAACTTTTCTTCCCGGATGGAGAGAACAAGGAGCTGGAGGGAAGCAGCAAGACTTCCACAAAGCACAGACTGAGAGTTGTATATGACGGAAGATCGGCATACGATCCGACAATTGCCAACATGATTATGGAGCTGAAGGCACCGGTCAATATCTTATACGCCAACATGGAGGTTGTCGGAGACGAGCAGAAGGGCCAGATGGTCATCTGCCTGGCTGATAATAAAGAAATGGCAGAGAAACAGAAGAAGTATCTTGCGGACCACGGCGTAGAGTTCACAGAGATAGAAGCGGAAGAGGAGGAATAACATGGACGCAGCAACATTAGCAAGCCTGCTCTGGGAAGGACTTCTCCAGACGCTGTACATGACATTGATTGCAACGCTGGTAGCATATCTTATCGGACTTCCGATCGGTGTATCACTCATCGTAACGGGTCCTAACGGAATAAGACCTGCAGGCGTTTACAACAAGGTGATGGGATTTATTGTAAACATAGTAAGATCGGTACCGTTCCTCATCCTGATGATAGCGCTGATGCCATATATCAGAAAGCTGATCGGAACAGGTATAGGAACTTCGGCGACAACAGCAGCACTGATAGTTGCAGCTGCACCGTTCGTAGCAAGAATGGTAGAGCAGTCGCTTCTCGAGGTAGACCCGGGAGTAATCGAAGCGGCACAGGCGATGGGAGCGAGCAATATGCAGATCGTGACCAAGGTTCTGCTCCTCGAAGCAAGACCGTCGCTTCTCAACGGAGCGGCAGTAGCCGGCATAACAATTCTCGGATACTCAGCGATGGCAGGCTCCATCGGAGGCGGAGGACTCGGAGATATTGCAATAAGATATGGACTTTACAGATTCCAGCCAACAATAATGTGGATCACAGTTATCGTACTGATAGTACTGGTACAGGTAATGCAGGAAATCGGTATCAAGGTGGCAGCTAAATTAGACAATCGTATTAACTAAGACAGAAAAAGCATTAACTAAGATAAAAAATGGAGGAACAATCATGAAGAACATTAAGAAATTAAGTGTGATCACACTGGCTATCGCTTTCACTCTTGCATTCTGCACAGCATGCGGAGGATCCGGAGACAGCGCAGATGCAGAGAAGACAATCAAGGTTGCAGCTACACCAAGCCCGCATGCAGAGATTCTCTACGAGATTCAGGACGAGCTCGCTGAAGAGGGATGGACACTCGAGGTTGTAGAGTTCGAAGACTATGTACAGCCTAACGAAGCAGTATCAAACGGTGAGTGCGATGCTAACTATTTCCAGCACCAGCCATACCTTGACCAGTATAACGAGGAGAACGGAACAGATATCGCAACCGCAGGAGTTATCCACTATGAGCCGCTGGGCGTTTACAAGGGAACTAAGGATGCGTTCGACGCACTTGCAGATGGAGACAAGATCGGCGTTCCTAACGATGTAACTAACGAAGCAAGAGCGCTTCAGCTTCTCGCAGACAACGGCGTAATAACACTGAAGGAAGGAGTTGGACTCGAGGCAACTAAGACAGATATCGTTGACAACCCTAAGAACCTTGAGATCGTTGAGCTCGAAGCAGCTACACTGCCTGCATCACTTCCTGACCTGGCACTTGCAGTTATCAACGGAAATTATGCAATCGGCGGAGGCCTGTCGGCAGCAGATGCTATCGCATACGAATCAAGCGATTCCGAAGCAGCTCAGACATTTGCAAACATCATAGCATGTGCTGCAGGCAACGAAAAGAGCGACAAAATCGTTGCTCTCGTAGAGGCTCTGCAGGATGATGATGTTAAGGAATTTATCGACGAGAAATACGCAGGCGCAGTAAAGGCAATGTTCTAATCTGAAAGGGAAAATTCCGGGCGACAAACAGCCGACAATCAGAAGAATCGGGGGAGACAGTTTATCTGTCTCCTCTTTTCGTTTTTGCTGTCAGAAAAACAAGTAAATCCTTAATTTTTAAGGGGATTTAGTATATAATACATTATGTATGTATATGCTCAGGAAGTGTATGCAAATCAGGATTAAAAACAGGAATTAACGGAGCAAAGATTAAAGAAGGAGACTCATATTATGAGTAATAATAATTTGAGATCAGATATGTGGGGAAGCTGCATCTGGGGCATTGATGACAACGGCAAACTGTACATCGGTGAAGGTGTTGCTACTTCAATTGCCGATGGAAGTTCACCATGGGATAAATTCAGGGATGAAATAAAGGAAGTCGAAACCTTTGGCGAAATCACAGTTGAGAAGGGGGCTTCTCTGTGCGGGTTGTTTAAAAACTGCCGTAAGCTTGAGAAGGCCAATCTGAAAGACATGAATACTGCAGGTGCAAGCAGTATGGAATCGATGTTCGAAGGCTGTGAATCACTTAAAGAAGCGGAGCTGGGATCCTTCGACACCTCTGATGTACTGAATATGGGCAGGATGTTTGCCGGCTGCAAGAAGCTGAGCAACCTTGACCTGTCATCTTTTGATACACGTCGTGCTGAAAACATGAAGGGCATGTTTGACGGATGCAATATCCTGCACAATCTCGCAATGGGCAATCAGTTCAGCGTTACCGGAAACGGAGAGACAAGCTGTGGCAATCTTTCAATAAGGGATAACGGAAAATACAGGCTCGGAAAGGTTATTGTTCCGGTCAGCATAAGTATAGTATATAACGAGAACTACGGAAGACCGGGCAGAGTTGAGCAAAGAGCAATCAACGGCATGGCTTATACCGTTGATAATATGATGTTTGACGATCCAAGCGAGGGCCATGTTTTTACCGGATGGAATACAAGTGCAGACGGAATGGGCACTTCGTATGAGCCGGGCGATGTCATCGGCAGCATAGACCGCGATCTTGAGCTTTACGCAATCTGGGGAAGCCTTCCTAAGATCGGACATGTGCAGAATCTCACAGAGATTGAATATGGTCAGCGTATTGACTTTGAACTGCCGGAGATTATTTCTGAGAATGACAGCACTGTTAAAGGTCATCTTGAAATAAGTGCCGACGGCGAAGAAGGCACATGGGAGCCTATCAGCAGAAATGCGATACTTCCTGTAGCCTGCAACGGATATCTTCTCAGACTTTGTGCAAGCAATAAGGTAGGAAGCTCTTATTCCAATTCCGTTAGAATAAGAATAAGAAAAGCAGGAATTGATCTTTCCAAGGTTCGCTGGGCAGAGAGCGAAGATATGACTTATGACGGTCAGCCTAAGAAGGTATGGCTTGAAGGCCTGCCTGCAGGTGTGACTGCAACATATAACGGCAACGAGGCAGCTGAGGCGGGAGAGTATGTCGCTTCGGTAGAGCTTGCCTGCGATACTGAGAATTTCAGTCTTCCTGCAGGAATCAGAGACTATGAATGGAGCATCAAAAAGGCTCAGTATGACATGTCCAAGGTTCGCTGGGAATATGAGGATGCTTTCACATATGACGGCAGCTATAAGGAAATCGTTCTTGCAGGTTTGCCTGAGGGAGTTAAAGCAGAGTACGAAGGAAACAAAGCTGTTAATGCCGGAAAAATGACTGCAACAGCAACACTCGCTTATGATACTCTCAACCACGAAAAGCCTTCGGAAATCGTTCCGTGCATATGGGAGATAAAGAAAAAAGCAATTGAGACAGGAACACTTGAGTGGACCTCCTGCTCGGATTTTGTATATGACGGAAACGTTAAGAAGGTTGCAATTAAGAATCTGCCGGCAGATGCCGAGGTAGAATATCGGGGCGAGGAGGAGACCCTTGCAGGTCAGTATCTTGCAAGTGCAAATGTATACGGCAATTACTATCTCACTTCGCCTGCTGAGTACGGCTGGGAAATCGGTAAGGCGGACTATGATTTAAGTGAGGTTAAGTGGAACTACACAGGTCCTGTAACCTTCGACAGGGAAATTCACGACGTAGGCCTTGTGAACCTTCCTGCGGGAATCAATGCAACCTATCACGGCCATATTGCAGGCAAAGCCGGCGACTATAATGCCAGCGCTTCCTTTACCGTAGACGACAGTCATAACTACAATACGCCTGACGACATGAGCCTGCTGTGGACTATCAGGAAGGCTGTTGTTGACATGAGCGGGGTAAAGTGGAACTACAGTGAACCGTTCGTGTTCGACGGAAGCAACAAGCGGGTTGAGCTTACAGGACTGCCAAAGGACGTATATGCAATTTATGAGGACAATTGTGCAGCTAATGCCGGTGTTTACACGGCACATGCTGTTATGAAGTATGATGATGCGAATTATATAGTTGAGCAGCCTGCAGATTGTCAGTGGCAGATTCAGAAGACAGAAATCGACATAAGCTCAATGTACTGGGATTATGCCGGATCTTTAACATACACAGGGGAAGCCTGCGGAGTAGCGCTTGCAAACATTCCGGAGGGTCTGAATGTTGAATACAGTGATAATTCCAAAATCAATGCAGGCAAATATGTTGCAAGAGCCAAGCTGAAGCCGGTCGACAGTCGCAACTACGAAGAGCCTGAGATCAATGGCTGCACATGGTCGATAGAGAAGAAAAAGCTCGAAAAGGGTGACATCAGATGGTCGGAATACGAAGGCTTTGTATATGATGGAACTGAGAAGTCGGTTGCAATCGTAAGTGATATCGACGAAAAGATCAGAGTAGAATATACCGCCAACAAGCAGGTAAACGCGGGAGATTATACCGCAGTTGCTAAATTCTTCCCTGTGGATACAGAGAATTATGAGGCACCTGAAGAGGCTTCCTATAAATGGCATATCGACAAGGGTGACTTCGATATGAAGGAAGTTGTATGGGACTACAGCTCCGCATTTACGTATGACGGTGCCGGAAAGACAGTGAAGCTGATCAACCTTCCTGAGGGAGTCGTTGCACACTACACTGATGCAGTAAAGAAGGATGCCGGCACATATACTGCTGTAGCAGATTTTGAGGTGATGAATTCCGGAAACTACAACGATGTGGGCAGCATGAGTCTTAACTGGGAGATTCGCAAAGCTGAATACAATATGAAAGATGTCAAGTGGCAGGATACCAGAGCCTTCGAATACAGCGGTGACAACAAGAGCGTTGAGCTCATCGGATTACCTGCAGGAGTTGAACCTGTTTATACCAACAATACAGCAGCTGACGCTTCGGAATACATAGCAAGTGTAGACTTCAGATACGATGAGAACAACTATGAGAAGCCAAGCTTCGACAGCTGCAGATGGAAAATCGTAAAATCCGACTTTAATCCGGGCAATGCAAGATGGGATTACGAAGAGGCCTTTGTCTATGACAGAACAGAGAAGAAGGTCAGAGTTATCGATGTACCGGATGGCGCATACGTAGAATACAGCAACGAGTGCGCTGTTGATGCAGGCACTTACGTTGCTTCGGCAGAACTCATCGCTGAAGATACGAACAACTGCAACAACGTCAGACTCCAGCCGCTGACCTGGAAAATTGCAAGAGCTGAGTACGATATGAGTGCTGTACGCTGGGACTATGACAGGGAATATACATACGACGGATCCGAGAAGAAGGTCGTTCTGAAAGGACTGCCTGAAGGCGTGTTCCCTGTATATCACAATAACAGTGCAACGGAAGCCGGAGAATACGAAGCTTCTGTAACGTTCGACATTGCGGATAAGAACAATTACAATGTTCCTGAATTCCCAAGCTGCAGGTGGAAAATCAACAAAGCAGATTATGACATGACGGGAACTCAGTGGAACTACAGCGGAGAATATGTATACAACGGCAGAATGCAGGAGGTAGTTCTCACGGGTCTGCCTGCAGGAGTAAGAGCTATCTATGACGGCAACTGCGCTACCAATGCAGGGGCATATAAGGCCAAGGCAGAGCTCATTCCGTATGACGAAGCGAATTACAATGCACCTGCCCCACTGGCTTTAAGCTGGGAAATCGTTAAGGCGGACTACGATATGGCAGCGGTTAAATGGGACCACAAGGCTGCAAAGGCATACAACGGCCGTGAACAGGTCGTTGAGCTGGAGAATCTGCCCGGCGGCGTTCAGGTATCATATTCTGGAAACAGCGCAAAGGAAGTAGGCAAGTATTCTGCCAAGGCATTGCTTAATGTATCCGATCCTGCGAACTATAATGTTCCATCGATCGGTGACTGCGCATGGGAAATCTCCAAGGCTGAGGTCGATATGAGCAAAGCAGAGTGGAATTATACTCCGGGATCGCTCGTATATGACGGCGCAGAGAAGAAGGTTGAACTCACCGGACTGCCTGAGGGAGTAAGCGCAGCATATAAGAACAATACAGGTATCAAGGCAGGAAGCTATCTGGCAACAGCAGAATTTGATGTTGAGGATGAGAACTACAGCATTCCTCAGCCGATATCTTTTGAATGGGCAATAGACAAAGCTGACTGCGATCTTTCACAGATGAAGTGGGATTATTCCGGTGAACTCACCTACACAGGCAAGATACAGGGTATAGAGCTTGAGAACGTACCTGAAGTACTGAAGGTTGCCTGCACCGGCAACCAGGCAACAGATGTCGGGGAGTATCAGGCGGTAGCAAGCTTCACGGCAATCAATGAAAACTACAAATGCCCTGAGGATGCATATTTCAGATGGTCCATTAAGAAGGCAAATCCGGATATTGCAGGTATCAGATGGGATTACGATAAGAAGTTCATCTATGACGGAGGGGACAAAGTCGTAGAGCTGGCAGGAGTACCTGATTCACTCGTGGTTACGTATTCCGGTAACAGAGCTAATGTAGTCGGCAACTTCACAGCTCATGCAGAGCTCTATCCTGTAGATGACAAGAATTTTAATATTCCGTCGATCAGAGACTGCAGCTGGCAGATCACCAAGGCAAAATATGACATGTCTAATGCCGCATGGATCGATGAGGGTCCATTCACATACGATGGAACAGCAAAGTCTGTTCATATTGAAGGACTTCCGGCCGGCGTTAAGGCATCATATACAGACAATACGGCTGTTGATACCGGAAAATATACGGCTAAGGCTGTATTTGATTATGATTATGCGAACTACATTGAGCCGACTATCAGGGATCACAAGTGGTCGATCAATAAGAGCACTTATGATATGTCGGGCGTTTCATGGGACTATGCAGAACCGTTCGTATATGACGGCGAAATCAAGGAGGTGCAGCTCACAGGACTGCCTGAGGGTCTGTCTCCGATATACAGCGGAAACACTGCTGAAGATTCGGGAGATTACACAGCGTCAGTAAGCTTCGAATATGACGACAGAAATTACAAGAAGCCGGAGTTCGGAAAATGCAAATGGACTATCGAGAAGGCTGAGATAGCTATAGATCCTGACGACTTTGCTTGGAACTACAGCGAAGCGTTCGTATACGACGGCGAACCGAAGTCAGTTTCTCTTGCTACTCATACGGAGGCGCAAAGCTTCCTCGACAAGCTTCTTCGCAAAGCACCTGTAGTTAAGCTTGCGGGTGTTCCTGAGGGAATCGAGGCTTTCTATGAGGATAATGAGTGCACGAACGTAGGCACCTATTTCGCAAAAGCAGTACTGAAGCATACAACAAACAACAATATCAGAGAGTATACCGTTCCTGAGTGCAAGTGGGAGATCAAGAAGGCCAAGCTCGATATGTCCGAGGTACGATGGGACTACAGCGAAGCATTCACGTTTGACGGAGAAGAGAAGTCAGTAAGACTTGTCGGAGTTCCGGAGCAGCTGATCGTTCACTATTCGGGCAATGCAGCGACAGACGCGGGTGCATATGAGGCTCAGGCCGAATTTGAGCTCAAGGATCCGGACAACTATGTTCTTCCGAGTCCTGTCAAAGCCTGCTGGTGGGTGATCAACAAAGCATCCTATGACATGAGCAATGCGACATGGGCATACGATGACAACATCGTTTATAACGGCAAAGAGAAATCTGTCAAAGTGACCGGTCTGCCTGAGGGTGTTAGGGTTGAAGCATACAGCGGCAACAAGGCAATCGAGGCAGGATACTACACAGCGGAAGCGATTTTTAAATACAAGGATCGCGATAACTATGAGACACCGGAGCTTCCTGCACTCAGATGGAGAATCCGCAAGAAGAAGATCGATACATCCAAAGCGGCATGGAGTTACAGCAAATCAGCCGGCTTTGTCTTTGACGGAACGGCCAAAGAAGTAAAGCTTACAGGTCTGCCTAAGGATATTGAGACTGTATATGTCGATAACAGCAAGATCAATGCAGGCAGCTATGTTGCGAGAGCAAAGCTCGTATATGACACGAAGAACTTCGAGGCAGATCCTATACCTGACTGCAGCTGGACTATAGACAAGGCTGAGATAGAAACAGCAGGTGTACACTGGAATTATGAGAAGCCGTTCGTTTATGACGGAACCGAGAAGAGCATTTCTCTGAGGAACGTTCCTGAGCAGATCGATGTCCGCTACAGAGACAACAAAGCTTCCACAATCGGAACATACACAGCCAAGGCTTATCTGAGCTATGACAGAGATAACTATAATTCCCCTGACATAGAGAGCACTATTGATTGGGAAATAATTAAAAAACAAGAGGATTAATAATGACTGGTTATATCATTGCAATATGCTTTCTGGTCGTTTGCTCCATGTTCTTCTCATCGACAGAGACAGCGTTTTCCTGTTTCAACAAAATCAAGATGAAGAACCTCGCGGCAGACGATAACAAGAGAGCAGAGCTTGTCCTCAGGCTGGATGACCAGTTCGACAAGCTCATCACAACTGTACTGGTGGGAAACAATATTTCCAACATCGCCATGACTACAGTTGCAACGGTTTTCGCCATAAATGTATGGGGCGCCAGATTCGGACCGACAATAGCGACTATAGGCATTACCCTCATCGTTCTCATCTTCGGTGAGGTTTCGCCTAAAATCATCGCAAAGGAAATTCCGGAGGCCACAACAATGTTCCTTGCGCCAATGATTCACGGTCTGATGATTGTGCTTACGCCTATCACGATCTGCTTCAACGGTCTCAAGGGACTGCTCAAGAAGATGATCGGTTCGAACGATGCACCGGACTTCTCAGAGGACGAGCTTCTTACGATCGTCGAAGAAGCGGAAGCTGGCGGCGCGATCGGCGAAGAACAGAGCGAACTCATCTCCAATGCAATCGAATTCAATGATGTTGAAGCAATCGACGTGCTGACACCGAGAGTCGATATCGTTGCCTTTGAGAAGGGTACAGCTGTTGAGGAAATCAAGAAGATTTTTAAAGAATCCGGATTGTCGAGAGTACCTGTTTACGAGGATGATCTCGACAATATCATCGGGGTTCTCAATCAGAAGGATTTCTACAATAATAATGTTAAGACGATTAAGGATGTTGATGCGTACATCAAGCCTGTAGTATATGTTGCCGAGAGCATCAAGGCAGCAGTTCTTCTCAAGAAAATGCAGAGGAACAAAACGCATATTGCCATAGTAATTGATGAGTACGGCGGCACGACAGGACTTGTTACAATGGAGGACATCATCGAGGAAATCGTAGGAGACATCTACGACGAACACGATGTCGTTGAATCCAAGGACGTTATCCGAATCGGAAAGGACATATATAATGTTGCCGGCAATGCTAACCTTGAAGACTTCTTCGATCTTTTCGGAGAGGAAATCGAGGCGGATGCAACGACCGTTAACGGATGGGTCATGATAGAGCTCGACAGACTTCCGCAGGTCGGCGACAGCTTTGACTACGAGTCTAAGCACAAGCTGTTTCATGTAAAGGTCACCAAGGCGGATGCAAGACGCGCACAGATGACCAGAATCAAGGTCGAGAATAAAGTTGAGGAAGAGTAATGAGTTTAGTAGAAAAGATTTTTGGCGATCTTAATGCCAAGGAAGTAAAGAAAGTTGAGAAAATAGTTGATCAGATCGAGGCGCTGGATGAGGAAATGCAGGCGCTTACTGACGATCAGCTCAGAGCCAAGACAAGCGAATTCAAGGAAAGAGTCGCTGCAGGGGAGACTCTGGACGACATTCTGGTAGAAGCCTTCGCGGTATGCCGAGAGGGTGCATGGAGAAGTCTTGGAATGAAGCACTTCAGAGTGCAGCTCATCGGAGGAGTTGTTCTTCATCAGGGAAGAATATCCGAGATGAAGACAGGTGAAGGTAAGACTCTGGTTGCTACGCTTGCAGCATATCTGAATGCACTCGAGGGTAAGGGCGTTCACGTTGTAACTGTCAACGATTATCTGGCAAAGCGTGACGCTGAGTGGATGGGAAAGCTCTACAGCTTCCTCGGACTGACAGTAGGCTGCGTAATTCATGCAATTGAAGGACCTGCAAGACACGATCAGTACATGGCTGACATCACATATGGTACAAACAACGAATTCGGTTTTGACTACCTGCGTGACAACATGGTCACCTACAAGGAGCAGCTGACACAGAGAGAACTGAACTACGCTATCGTCGACGAGGTCGACTCCATCCTGATCGATGAGGCGAGAACCCCGCTTATCATTTCAGGAAGAGGCGTAGATTCCAGCTCGATGTACAGAAGTGCCAATACCTTTGTCAAGACTCTGAGTGAAGAGGTTGACTACAAAATCGAAGAAAAAGACAATCAGATCGCACTGACAGATGAGGGTGTTGAGGTCTGCGAGAAGTATTTCAAGATCGAAAACTTCTCAGATCCTGACAATATGGAGCTGAACCACTACGTTCAGCAGGCTCTGCGTGCCAACTATCTTATGAAGAGGGATGTTGACTACATCGTTAAGGATGGAGAGATCCTTATCGTTGATGAGTTTACGGGACGTCTGATGTACGGACGTCGCTTCTCGAACGGCCTTCACCAGGCTATCGAAGCCAAGGAAGGAGTTAAGGTTCGTTCCGAGTCCAAAACCCTCGCTACTATTACCCTGCAGAACTATTTCAGAATGTATAACAAGCTTGCCGGAATGACAGGTACTGCCAAGACTGAGGAAGAGGAATTCAGAGACATCTACAACATGGACGTAGTAGTAATTCCTACCAACAGACCTGTTGTCAGAGAGGACATGGACGATGCTGTCTACGCTCATCAGAAGGGCAAGTACAAAGCGATTGTTGAACAGGTCGTTAAGTGTCATGAACAGGGACAGCCTGTTCTGGTTGGAACTATTTCCATCGAGATTTCCGAGCTTATTTCCGGAATGCTCAAGAAGCGCGGCATCAAGCATAACGTACTGAATGCTAAGCACCACGAGCAGGAAGCTGAAATCGTAGCAGATGCAGGACGTCTTGGTGCAGTTACTATTGCAACCAACATGGCGGGCCGTGGTACAGATATTATCCTCGGCGGAAATCCTGAGTTCGAGGCAAAGCGCCAGATGAGAAAAGACGGATTTACTGCTGAGCAGATCAGCTTTGCGACAGGCTTTGAGAAGTCCGATGATCCTGAGATGAACAATGCCCGCAAGGTATTCAACGAGCTGCATCAGAAGATTAAGCTTGAGCGAGCTGATGAGCAGGCTAAAGTCAGAGAGATCGGCGGACTGGCAATTATAGGTACAGAGAGACATGAGTCAAGACGTATCGACAATCAGCTGAGAGGACGTTCCGGACGTCAGGGCGACCCGGGTGCAACAAGATTCTACATCTCACTAGAGGATGACCTTATGAGACTCTTTGGCGGCGAGAGAATGCAGAGTGTTCTTGCCAGAGTAGGCATGGGCGACGATGAGCCGATCGAGGCAGGCATGCTTTCGCGTTCGATCGAGAACGCACAGAAGAAGGTAGAGGGTAAGAACTTCTCTATTCGTAAATACGTACTCCAGTACGACAACGTAATGAACAAACAGCGTGAAATCATCTACGACCAGAGACGCATGGTGCTCGACGGAGAGGATGTTTCAGGCTATATCAGAAATATGACCTATGAGCTCATCGACGGAATCATCGATCCTGTCATCATTGAGTCCAAATACCCTGAAGAGTGGGATATGAAGCGTATATCCGATGGTCTCGAGCAGATCACACCTGAATTCAGAGGCAGACTGAAGCTGGACGATGAGTACATCAATTCCCTTGATGAAGAGAAGCTCAAGGAGGATATCAAAGCAATCTTCGATGACATCTATGCAGCTAAGGAGGAGGAAATCGGAAGCGAGCAGATGCGCGAGGTCGAGAGAATGGTACTGCTCAGAGTAGTAGATAACCGCTGGATGGATCACATCGATGCAATGGATCAGCTCAAGGACGGAATCGGACTCAGAGGAATCGGACAGCAGGATCCTGCTGCAGCTTATGCTCAGGAAGGCTTTGCAATGTTCGAGGAGATGATTGCAGATATCAGAGAAGAGACAGTTAAATTCTGCTACAACGTAACTGTTACAACAAACACTCAGAGACGTAATGTAGTAAGCGGTAAGACTTCCGCAGCCAAGGAAGAATATAAGGATGATGATGCTGATATGGCAAGACGCAGAGCAGCAGCCGGTATGAACGGTGCACCTGCGGCAGCCCCTAAGGCAGATAAGACAGGCAAACAGGAAACTATTCGCCGCGATGCGCCTAAGGTTGGCAGAAACGATCCGTGTCCTTGCGGAAGCGGCAAGAAGTATAAGAACTGCTGCGGCAGGAATGAGTAAGCGTTAGGAGGTCAGGTTCAATGATTATTGCAGTAATAATTATAGTAATCGCAGCACTTGTGGTCGTTCTGTACAATTCCCTGGTCAAGGGCAAGAACAGAATCGAGACAGCAGAGGTTGAGCTTGCTAAGTATCAGGAGTCAGGAACTGCAGAGGATATTGACAATGCAAAGAAGTATCTGAATGCAGTCATCAGAGACTACAACAACAAAGTGGAGAGCTTTCCTACAAGCATCGTTGCGGAGATGTTCAATTTTCCTAAGATGCATACCGAGGACTTTGACGAGGGACTTTAAAATGAAGAACAACAGAAGACATTCTCTGATCACCCGAATCTCGGTGATCGCTGTCAGCTTTGTACTGTGCATGTCGGTAGCAATCGGCCTGACACATAATGCGGGGCTTACGGAAGAAGCTTATGCTTCGGACAACACCTATACAACCAATTCCTTTGTTGTGGATGTTACTGCAAAGGAGAACAACGCCTTCAGCATCAGAGAGGATATTCAGATCGATTTCTTCTATCCGCATCACGGCATATACAGATATGTTCCTATTAACGGATACAATTTCAGCAATATAAGCGTTCCGGGATATGACTATGAGACATATACAGATAACGGAAGCTACGTATTCCAGATAGGAAGCGGTGCATATACTGTTGACGGCGTAAATGATTACAATATCAATTACACCATTACTGCGTATGATGACGAAACAACAGAGAAGGATGTTCTCATGCTGAACCTCATTCCTACAGGCTGGAGCACAGACATCCATTATGCCGAAGCGACAGTGCATCTTCCTAAGAAGGCTGATCTTTCGGGCGTAAAGGTGTTCAGCGGAACCTATGGAACAGACAGCAATGAGGACAATGCTACTCTCAAAACCTCAGATGACGGCCAGACGATAACTGTGTCTGCACAGAATCTCGAGCCTTACCATGGCATAACGATCACCCTGGATCTGCCGGAGGGTTACTGGGTAGGAGAGAAGCAGAGAGGCCTCGTTTATCCTTGGATGATCCTGCTTCTGCTGCTTGGACCGATCCTGATCACAGTACTGTGGTACGCTAACGGACGTGACGAGAAGATAGTTAAGACAGTTGAATTCTATCCTCCGGAAAAGCTCACACCGGGCGAGATCGGAACTATCATCGACGGAAATGCCGACAAATGCGATGTCGTTTCGGCGATCGTTTACATGGCAGATAAGGGATACCTCTCGATCGAGGAAGTGGATTCGAGAAATTTCCTTCTTAAAAAGAGAGGCAGCCGGGGTGCTCTGGACAAAGAGCCTGCATATATTCGCACGCTTTATGACGGATTGTTCTCCAAGAAGGATGCTGTCAGGACGGGTGATCTTTCGGCAAGCTTTGGTGTAAAGTTCCAGAAAGCACGTGACCAGCTCGAAGGCATGTACGTTGGTTCGAAAGAGATATATTCGTCGAATTCTCTCATCGCTCGTATCGCAAACATACTCCTTTGCGTACTGCCATGGTGTGCGTTCGGATTGTGGCAGATCGCTTCCGGTCTGATGGATGGCTCGATTGCTGTAGTAGTAGGAAGCTTCAACGCAGTTGTCGGAACGATACTTCTTATCAGAGGTATTGAAGTACGAGGCAAAGGCAACCGCTTCAAGATGATACGCAAGATAATAATTGCTGCCTTCATGTATGAATTCGGATTTGCATTAAGTCTTGCGCCTATGATGGATTACACATTCATCAGTGCAACGAAGAGAATTGCCATTGCAGCAGTTGTACTCGCGATCGAGGCTTACTGCATATTCGTGACAGTTATCACACGTGCAAGAAACCCTAAATATACAAGACTTCTCGGACAGATTCTCGGATTCAGGGACTTCATCAGAACGGCTGAACTTGACAAGCTGAATGAGCTTGTTGAAAAGGATCCTGAATACTTCTATCACATCATGCCTTATGCATATGTGCTGGGACTTTCCAACAAGTGGATCAAGAATTTCGAAAACATTCCAATGGTAGCTCCGCAGTGGTACGGCTACTATGACAAGGGCGGCGGCATCGACACCTTCGACGCATACATGATGGGAAGAATGATGGGACGCTGCAGTATAAGCGTCAGCAATCATATTCACGTACCTGTAGCGTCATATACAGGTGGCGGTTCCGGAGGTGGCTGGTCCGGCGGAAGCTCCGGCGGCAGCAGTTTCTCAGGCGGCGGCTTCTCGGGCGGCGGCTTCTCAGGCGGTGGCATGGGAGGCGGAGGCGGCGGTGCATGGTAGAGCACCGCAACGCTCTCAATAAGCGATACAAGAAGGATTAAAATGAGAAACAAAATAGTAGTATTCGGTGACAGCATTACATTCGGCGCATGGGATAAGGAGTGCGGCGGATGGGTCAACAGGCTGAGACTGTCGGTGGATAACGATACAAGAATAGAAAAATCGCATGTTTTCAATATGGGCATTTCCGGTCAGGTAACCGAAGAGATACTGGACAGAATTGATGACGAATGCAGAAGAAGGATCCGTGATGATGCAAAAAATACGGTAATCCTTGCAGCAGGAATCAACGATACTCAGGTTATCAGGGGCGAAATCAGAGTGCCTGAGGGAGAATTCAGATACAATGTTCGAAGTCTTATAAGACGTGCTCAGCGCTATGCTGACAATGTGCTTTATGTAGGTCTGACTCGTGTAGATGAATCAAGGACAAGCCCCTGGGCAGGCGACAGGACCAAGACCTGGAAAAACGCCCTTATTGAAAGATACGACAGAATCATAGAAGAAATCTGTGATGAGGAAGGGGCAGACTACATCAGAATGCTGGAGGTCACAGATCCTATGAGCAATTATGACGGACTGCACCCTGATGCAGAGGGACACAGGCGTATTGCCGAAGCGGTCCGCACCAGAATAGACGGCTATTTGGGACTGTAGAGCATAGGCGGTTTCGAATACAGAAAGACTAACTATTAAAAATCAAGATTAAATTGAAGAAATTCGATTAAATAATCAGAACCTTGAAAACTGTACGACAAAAGAGGCATCAAAGATGCCTT
>JAGHUV010000010.1 GCA_018064665.1 Candidatus Crickella caballi
CTATAGAAGATTGCTGACTCGTATGCGGGTGCAGCAAATTTTTTTTGAGAGGTATCCCGCTTGAGCAACAGTCTGTTTTACGAAGCTAATAAGTCTTTCGAAGAAATCATGAATGAGAAGAAGAACTTTGTCTTCATTGGCGAGGCCGGAAGCGGTAAGAGCGAGATCGTTCTTAATGTCGCAGTCAAGCTTGCAGAGAGTACAGGTAAGCATGTTGATCTGTTCGACATGGACCAGACAAAGCCTCTTTACAGATCTCGTGATATGGCAGAGGAATTCGAACGCAGAGGGGTCAGCATTCATTATCAGGATCAGTATCTGGATGCGCCAACTCTGGTCGGAGGTGTTGCTGTGTCTCTTCAGGATGACTGTTATACATTGCTGGATATAGGCGGCGGTCAGCAGGCAGCCAAGTTTGCCGGAGCATACAACCATTTGCTGAGCCGCGAGGATTCTGTGCCTGTGTATGTAATTAATCCATACAGGCCTTGGACCAAGAGCATCGAGTCGATAGACGGAACTATGTCACACATTCTCAGCTCAATCAGACTCGACCATATATATATGCTCTGCAACCCTAATCTGGGTTACACAACTACCGTTAATGAATTCATCGAGGGTCTGAACAGGACGGATGAACTGCTTGAGGGCGTTACCACAATTAACAGTGCGTGCGTTCGCAGGGATATCTACGAGGAAGCAAAGCTCCTGACGGATAAGACTTTGATACCTATTGATCTGTTTCTGACATACGAATGGGTTGATTGAAAAAGGAGGATAAGTAATGGCAAGAATTGAGATTAACACTGAATCCTGTAAATCCTGCTCATATTGCGTTATATCCTGCCCAAAGAAGGTCATTGAGATCGGTGAGAAGGTTAATTCCAAGGGTTACCTTTACGCTGTAGCTGCAAGACCTGAGGATTGCATCGGATGCGCAATGTGCGGACAGATTTGCCCGGATGCGGCAATTGAGGTATGGAGATAACAAGGAGGAAAATTATGGCAGATCGTGTTTTTATGAAGGGCACCGAAGCAATCGCTGAGGCTGCTACAAGAGCGGGTTGTCGTTTCTTCGCGGGTTATCCTATTACTCCGCAGAACGAGATCCCTGAGTATTTTGCAAGAAGAATGCCTGAAGTAGGCGGAACCTTTGTACAGGGAGAGTCAGAGGTTGCATCAGTAAACATGCTTTACGGAGCAGCTTCAACAGGTATCAGAGCTATGAGCTCATCATCATCATGCGGTATTTCTCTCTACAGTGAGGGAGTTTCATACTGCGCTTCAGCACGTATTCCTATGGTATATGTGAACGTTCAGAGAGGAGGCCCTGGAATCGGAGCTATCCAGCCGGCACAGCAGGACTATCTGCAGGCAACAAAGGCTTCCGGAAACGGTGGTTTCAGAATGATCGTACTCGCACCTTCAACAGTTCAGGAATGCGTAGATATGACTTATGAGGCATTTGACCTCGCATTCAGAGATGAGAACCCTGTTCTTGTACTGACAGACGGAGTTATGGGCACAATGATGGAGCCTGTAGTACTCCCTCCAATGAAGTCAGACGAGGAGCTCAAGGAGCTTAGAGATGCATACAAGCACAGAGCTATTATCGGACACCCTCTCGGACAGCAGGCATACTGCAGACCTGGTTCAGTAGGAACAGGCCAGGAGGAAGTAAACAAAGAGGCTGTTAAGCTTTATGCAACATGGGATAAGGATGTTCGTGTAGAAGAGTTTATGATGGAAGATGCTGAGATCGTTTTCGCAGCATACGGAATTTCAGCTCGTATTTCAAGAGCGGTTATCAAGGAGCTGAGAGCTCAGGGCATTAAGGCCGGAATGATCAGACCTATCACTATCTCTCCGTTCCCTTATGAGACATTCAAGAACCTTGACTTTAACAGAGTTAAGGGAATTCTCGATGTAGAGATGTCTATCCCTGCACAGATGAGATGGGATCTTGACTATGCAATTCAGGGCGCTTGCCCAATTAAAGAGTGCCTGAGATCAGGCGGACAGCTTCTGACTAACGATCAGGTTATGAAGGCAGCTCAGGAATTAATTAAGGAGGTGCTCTAATGGCTGAAGAGAAGAAAGTTTATTCAAGAACTAAAGGTATCATTGACGGTGCAGTTTCCGGATTCTGTCCGGGATGCATGCACAGTACAATTCACAAGCTTATCGGAGAAGCAGCTGAGGACCTCGGCAAGCTCGATAAGCTCGTAAGAGTTGAGGGTGTAGGCTGCTGCGGACTCGGACAGTTCTATGTAACCTGCGATGAGACTATTGCTGCTCACGGAAGAGCCTGTGCTGTTGCAACAGGTATCAAGAGATCATCCCCGGATTCACTGATTTATACATATCAGGGTGACGGAGACCTCGCAGCTATCGGTCTTGCTGAGACAATGTCTGCTGCAAACAGAGGAGAGAACTTTACTGTTATCTTCGTAAACAACGGTATTTACGGAATGACAGGTGGTCAGATGGCTCCAACAACTCTGCTTGGCATGAAGGCTACTACTGCTCCACAGGGAAGAAAAGCTGAGGAGCACGGATACCCAATGCACATGTGCGAGATCCTTAACCAGCTGACAGCTCCATACTATCTGGAGAGAGTTTCCTGCGATACTCCACAGAATGTTATCAAGACTCGCAATGCCATCAAGAAGGCTTTCCAGTATCAGCTCGAGGGAAAGGGCTTCAGCATGGTAGAAATCGTTACTTCTTGCCCAACTAACTGGGGTCTTAGCACACTTGATTCCCTGGATTTCCTGAGAGATAAGATGTTCACAGAATATCCTCTCGGAGTATACAGAGATAAGGGCGCAGAGAAATAGGAGGTAGCAGAATGGAAAGAAATATTATGATGGCCGGCTTCGGCGGCCAGGGAGTTATGACAATGGGCAAGCTGCTTGCTGAAGCTACTTCAGAAGCTACAGATCTTGCTGTTACATTCTTCCCTTCATACGGTGCTGCTATGAGAGGCGGTACAGCAAACTGCTTCGTAGTTATTTCCGATGATGAAATCGGAGCACCTGTAAGCTATAGCCTTGAGGACCTTATCGTTATGAACGGACCTTCACTCCATGCTTTCATTGACAATGTAAAGCCGGGCGGAAATCTGTTTATTAACAGCACAATTGTTACAGATCCTATCGAGAGAGACGATGTTACAGTTGTAGAGGCTCCTGTAACTCAGATGGCTATCGACATGGGCAATGAGAGAGCGCTCAACATCATCATGCTTGGTGTATATGTAGGCTTCACTGAGGCTGTTCCTGAAGAGGTAATCATCAAGGGTATCGAGCACAAGTTCGAGAAGAAGCCTAAGCTCATCGCACCTAACGTAGATGCTTTTAAGAAGGGACTTGAGATTGGTAAAGCTGCAAGAAAATAATCTGTGGCTTAGCAATACAATCAGATAAAACTGAATTGATAATCCAGATTTGATAATCCATTAAAAAAGGAGCTGATGCACAAAATGCACAGCTCCTTTTAACTTGGAAAAGCATACAGTAAATACTATGTGTAAAAAGCATAAGGCGTGTTCCGGTTTTGGAATTTTGTCGGTGCGTCATTATTTCGGGGCCTCTTGGGAGGCCTTTTTTATTGAATCACAACAATGTATAAGGTATAATCACTATGTATGTAAAGGAGGTGCGAAATGTTTACAAACAAAGTACAGGTAACAGATAAGCACAGCAAAGAAACCAAGATTGTTGCAGGTGCTCTTGCAGCTACATTGACAGCTGTATCCGTTCTTGCAGTCGCTACTCAGAAATTACTTGAATCTATCAAAACCGACGAAGACAAAGATCGCAGTTGGTAAGAAAACACTATTAAGCTCTCATTCGAGCGGGAAGGTTGTTAAAATGGAAAACAAAGGAAAATATTACATCACTACACCTATTTATTATCCAAGTGCAAAGCTGCACATCGGTCACACTTACTGCACTGTAATGGCAGACGCTATGGCCAGATTCAGACGAATGCAGGGCTATGATGTAAGATTCCTCACAGGAACTGACGAACACGGTCAGAAGATACAGACCCTTGCAGATGCCAAGGGTGTTACCCCACAGGAATACGTTGACGAGGTAGTTGACGGCATCAAGAAGCTGTGGGCAACAATGGAAATTTCATATGATGATTTTATCAGAACCACTGAAGAACGTCATATGACACGCTGCCAGCAGATCTGGAACAGAATGTATGAGAAGGGTGATATTTACAAGGGTAAGTATGAAGGCCTGTATTGCACACCATGTGAATCATTCTGGACAGAGTCTCAGCTTGTAGACGGAAAGTGCCCTGACTGCGGAAGACCTGTAGCCAAGGCAGAAGAAGAAGCTTATTTCTTCAAGCTCAGCAAATATTCACAGAAGATACTGGACCTCTATGAGGAGCATCCTGAATTCCTTCAGCCGGAGACAAGAAGAAACGAGATGAAGGCATTCATTGGACAGGGACTCGAGGATCTGTGCATTTCAAGATGCACTTTTGACTGGGGTATTCCTGTTCCTAACGATCCAAAGCACGTAATGTACGTATGGGTAGATGCGCTGTCCAACTATGTTACGGCACTCGGCGGACCTGACGATACAGACCTCATGAAGCAGTACTGGCCTGCAAACTACCACCTGGTAGGTAAGGAAATCGTAAGATTCCACTCAATTATATGGCCGGCAATGCTCATGTCAGCAGATCTTCCGCTTCCTGAGCACGTACTAGGACACGGATGGCTGCTTCTCGGAGGAGAGAAGGTAAGTAAATCCAAGGCCGCAAAGGGCAAGGATGTTATCGATCCTGTAGTTCTGATTGAACGCTACGGAATCGACGCACTTAAGTACTTCCTCCTGAGAGAATATACTTTCGGACAGGACGGAATGTTTACTAATGAGGTAATGCTCAAGAGAATGAACTATGACCTGGCCAACGACCTCGGAAACCTCGTTTCAAGAACAGTATCCATGATCGAGAAGTACTGCGGCGGAGTCGTTCCTGCAGCAACAACTGAGGATGAAATCGATAAGGATCTCAAGGCTATCGCTGTTGGCGCACAGGCAAAGGTTGAAGAGCAGATGGACAAGTTTGCTTTCAACATGGCTCTTGAAGAGATATGGGTACTTGTCAGAAGAGCTAACAAATATATTGACGAGAAGGCACCTTGGGTTCTTGCCAAGGACGAGTCCAAGAAGGCTGAGCTGGATACTGTAATGAAGAATCTGGCTGAGGCTATCAGAATTATCAGCGTTCTTATCTATCCGTTTATGCATACTACATCAGATGCTATCAGAGAACAGCTCGGACTTACCGATGTTCCTGCAGTATGGGAAGATGCTGTTGTATTCGACAAGATCGATGGCGTAACAGTTAAGAAGGGCAATGCAATATTCCCAAGAATCGATATCGAAAAGGAACTCGAAACACTGTCGGGTATTGCTGATGAGATGGCTAAGAAGGCAGGTGAGCCTGTATCAGAGCCACTCAAGCTGAAGGACGAGATCACATATGATGACTTTGATAAGATCGACTTCAGAGTAGGTCAGATCATCAAGGCTGAGAAGCATCCTAAGGCAGACAAGCTGCTGGTATTCCAGGTAAAGATGGGAACTGAAATCAGACAGGTTATTTCAGGAGTAGCTGAATCCTATAAGCCTGAAGAAATGCTCGGAAAGAAAGTAGTTGTAGTTGCTAACCTTAAGCCAAGACAGCTTAGAGGACTTGAATCATACGGAATGCTGCTCTTTGCAGACGACGGTGACAAGGTTAAGGTGGTTACTACAGAAGCACCGGATGGAGAGGTAGTTTGCTAAATGCTGTTTGACGCACATACGCATTTAAATTTTGAACAACTTAGTGATGAAGAGCGCCTTGATCTCGCACGCGAGATTGAGGCGTCCGATTTGTCATACATTATTGATGTGGGAGACTGCGTTGAGTCCTCTGTGCAGGCACTTAAAGACGCAGATGATTACGAATGGTGCTATGCTGCCGTAGGAATCCATCCGGATCATGCCAAAACTTATACGGACGCAGATATCGAGGAGATACGCAGACTTGCAGCTCATCCCAAGGCTGTAGCTATAGGCGAAATCGGTCTTGATTTCTATTACGGCAAAGACGACAGAGAAGAACAGGAAGAACTGTTCCGCAAGCAGGTCAGACTGGCTGTTGAACTCGGAATGCCTATCATGGTCCATTCAAGGGACGCACATCAGCTGACTATGGACATACTCAAGGAGGAGGGTGCCTTCAGCGAAGAGAGGAAAAAGAGCTTTCCTGCAAGACCCGCAGTCGGTGCCGGTAGTGCCGAAGATGCGAGAGTACAGCTGCACTGCTTCTCGGGATCCGCTGAGCTTGCAGAGGAATATATCAGACTCGGAGCAACCGTATCACTCGGCGGCCCGGTTACCTTCAAGAACGGCAAGAGGGCGGTTGAAGTAGTAAGACAGATTCCTATCGAATATATTATGTCCGAGACGGATGCACCTTATATGGCACCGGAACCGCTGAGAGGAAGGCCGAACAAGCCTCAGTATGTTGAGCATGTTGTGAGAAGAATGGCACTGCTCAAGGACATTACTTATGAAGAAGCTGCTGAAATACTCAGCGCCAATGCAATCAGATTCTTTGGAATACAGATGGGATAATAATCGGGAGATTATATGAAGAACAATGTTATTGACAAAATCATAGATGACGGAATCATCCAACGCGGTATGACTGTTATTGTGGGTTTCTCGGGAGGCCCTGACTCACTGTGTCTGCTTCATTCACTTGCCCAGATACGTGAGCTTTACGATCTCAATATTGTTGCTGTTCATGTCAACCATAAGCTGAGAGCAGCAGCTGATGCCGAGGCAATGAATGCTGCTAATATATGCGAGCGTCTGGATATTGAATGTGCCATGTTTGATGCAGACTGCGAATCCATGGCCAGGGATATGAAGGTTTCGACAGAGGAGGCAGGTCGCAACATCAGATACTCGGTGTTTGACGATGTTGCTGCAGAGCTGGAGGAGAGCGGTATCCCAAGAGACAGGATTTGCATAGCACTTGCACACAATGCAGACGACCAGAGCGAAACAGTGCTTTTCAGACTTATCAGGGGAACCGGGGTTCACGGACTTGCCGGCATGCCTTCGTTCAGAATATCTGAAGGCGGATATATGATCGTACGTCCTCTGCTCGAAATACCGAGAGCGGACATCGAGGAATATATAAGAGTCAACAAGCTCCATCCTAATATGGACGAGTCCAATGAAGGTACGGACTATACCCGCAACAAGATTCGCAACGAGCTTATCCCATATATCGAGAAGAACTACAATCCGAACATAAGACAGGTGCTGAGACGCTTCGCGGAAATCGCAGACTGTGATGACAGCTTCATTCAGGATATTGCACTTTCCGAATGCGACAGATTCCTCACAAGAGATGAGGAGAAGGAAGCGGTGTTCCTGGATATCAGCGAAATCAAAGAATATCCTGTTCCGGTCAATACAAGAATTATTACTGCAATTCTTACAATGCTGGATATTGAAAACAAGATTACTTATGATCTGCTTTTGTCAATTCATAAGCTTATCTATTCGGAGAATCCTTCGGCAAGACTGGATCTGCCGGGCGGCTGCAAGGCAATAAGGGAATACGACAGGATAACATTTACAGCTGACGCTTCGATTATAGATTCCATGCAGACTCCGTCACAGTCGGAGATGGAGCTGGAGATCGATTCACAGATTCTTAAGAGAGGCGAGTACGACAGCATTATCAGCTGTAACGCATCGGACGATAATCTCGGAGCATATGCGGCCTTTGACTTTGATTTGTTCAATAAGGCGTACCCGGGCAAAGCGGGAGACATCGTGCTGAGAAGCCGCAGAGAAGGTGACTATATCGCCATAGCCGGAGGGAGCAAGAAAATCCAGGATTTCCTTGTGGACTCCAAGGTTAGAAAAAACGAGAGAGACAACATACTGCTTGTATGTATAGGAAGTGAGGTTTTGTGGATACTGCCGAACGAGGAATTTGCTAATGAAATGCACAGGCTCAAGGGTAAGTTTTCACAGAACTTTCAGATAAATCAGGATACTGAGAGAGTCTTGTTTCTTGAAGTAGCAGAAAAAATATGATAAAATTTGTGTTCAGAACACAAAAAACAGTAAAACTAAGCTGAAAACTTTATTATAGAAAGGAAAACAGTATTGAGAAAAGGACGTGGATTAGTTACATACCTTGTGATTTTCGCAGTGATATGGCTTGCAATGTTCGCCTTCAGGAACTTTGGAGCAGATTCATACAAGGAAATCAAATTCTCCCAGTTTGCCAACCATCTGGAGAAAGGTACATACGAGAAAATCAATATTTCGGACAGAAAGCTTTCAGGTACTACAAGTGAAGGCGAGGTAGAAATCGCATATGCACCTTCTATGCTTGAAATCGACTGGCTGGAAGAGAATACTCTTTATCCTATGCTGGAAGAAGGAAAGATTACGCTGGAAAGTGATCCGCCTGAAAGCCGATACAGCATTCTCAACATGCTGCCAACCATACTTATGCTTGTTGCTATGGGCTTCCTGCTCTACTTTATGATGAGTCAGGGCGGCAATAAGCAGGCTTTCCAGTTCGGAAAGAACAGGGCAAAGCTATACAAGAGCAACAGCAAGTCTATAACCTTTGATGATGTCGCAGGTCTTGAGGAGGAGAAGCAGGAACTTTATGAAATCGTTGACTTCCTTAAGAATCCGGCAAAATACACCAAGCTCGGTGCAAGAATACCTAAGGGAGTGCTGATGGTAGGACAGCCGGGTACAGGTAAGACCTATATTTCCAAGGCAACAGCCGGTGAAGCCGGAGTGCCATTCTTCTCCATATCCGGTTCTGACTTCGTTGAGATGTTCGTCGGTGTCGGAGCATCAAGAGTAAGAGATCTCTTTGCAGAGGCGAAGAAGAACGCTCCTTGCATCGTTTTCATCGATGAGATCGATGCAGTAGGCAGAAGAAGAGGCGCAGGACTTGGTGGCGGAAATGATGAGAGAGAGCAGACTCTGAACCAGCTCCTCGTTGAGATGGATGGATTTGACGGCAATCTTGGAATTATTATTCTGGCTGCAACCAACCGACCTGACGTTCTCGACCCGGCTCTCTTAAGACCGGGAAGATTCGACAGACAGATCGTTATCGGTATGCCGGATATCAAGGGAAGAGAAGAGCTTTTCAGGCTCTATACCAGAAATAAGCCTGTAGATAAGGACGTTTCGCCGGAGATTCTTGCCAAGAGAACACCGGGCTTTTCACCTGCAGATATTGAGAACCTTATCAATGAGGCCGCTCTTCTGACAGCAAGACGTAACGGAACCAAGATCAGAATGGACGAGATCGAAGAAGCTACTACCAAGGTAATGGCAGGACCTCAGAAGAAGTCGAGAGTAATTTCTGACGCAGAGAAGAAGCTTACTGCTTATCATGAGGCAGGTCATGCAATCGTAATGAGAGCAACACCTAATTCGGACCCTGTTCACCAGATTACGATTATTCCTAGAGGAACAGCCGGTGGCTTTACTATGTGGCTGCCTGAGGAAGACAGATTCTTCGAGACAAAGGGACGCATGGTTGATACGATCAAGCATCTTCTTGCAGGAAGAGTTGCGGAAGAACTCAAGCTTGATGATATTTCAACAGGTGCAAGCAATGACCTCGAGAGAGCTACTGAGCTCGCAAGAGAGATGATTACAAAGTACGGCTTCAGTGAGAAGCTGGGACCTGTTTCATTCAGCTCAAATGACGAGGTGTTCCTCGGAAGAGATTTCTCGACAAGACAGAATATCTCAGATGAGGTTGCTGCAGAGATTGACCACGAGATAAGAACTATGCTCGAGGACTGCTATAAAGAAACTAAGAGAATTCTTCAGGAGAACGACGAAGCATTCGAGAGAGTTGCACAGGCTCTGCTCTTAGTCGAAACTCTTGATGGAGATCAGTTCGAGGCTCTGTTTACAGGAGAGGTTACTCCTGAGGAGCTCAGCGAGCATGTTAAAAAGGAACTCAAGGCAATAGAGCGCAAGAACAAGAAGGAAGCTGCAGAAAGCAAGAAGTTGGAAGAACAGGCAAGAAGAGAAGCGCAGGAAGCTTTGAGAAAAATCAGTGAGGGCTTTGATCCTAATGCTGCCGTAAAAGAGGAGCCTGAGGACAGAGTCGGATATGAAGAGTACAAGCGTGCTACTTCAAGAAAAGACGATGAAACAGAAGAAGACAAATAGAGCATAATGCCGGTTTGTCTTGAAACGGAGAGATTATGAGAATTACGGTTGAAGATTGCCTTAAACTGGATGCCTTTAAAGGTTGTACAGTACTGACCTGCAGGAATAAGACCGACAGGCGAGTACGCTCTGTTTCGGTGCTCGATGAACACAATCTTGACATGGGTGTTGAGAGAAATGGAATCAAGGAGCAGATGGTTATTACGCATTTGTGGAGCAGCAGAGATGATATCGAGGCTCAGAAAAAGGCTGTTACAGCTCTTGGTAAGCGAGGTATAGCAGCACTCGTTATTTACCTTAATGAGAATGGTATCAGCAAAGTTGATGAGGAAGTTCTGCAGGAGGCAGAGAAGGCTAACCTGGTTATTATTACTATCGAAGATACGGGTAAGGTTACATATTCAATGCTGATTGAACAGGTTCTTGATAAGATTCTGTACGGCCACAATTACAGCGACAACATACTTAACAATACCATTTTCCACCTTCTTAATTTTGAGAAGCACAGCAACTTCTCAATTGCTCTTAAGAAGGCTGCGGTTGCGAACGGATATCAGGTCGTTCTGATGACCGAGGAATTCAACCCTATTCTGACAATTGAGACCAGACATGTAATATCCATTGACGATGCGATTCAGCTTGCAAGACACCAGGACGCTTTCAAGCCGGATGTTTTCTCCAAGGTTAACATCGGAGAGATTGTTACATACTGGGGCTACATCAATATCGAGGATAAGAAATATATTCTTGTAATAGTGGATAACGAGGACAATTACTCTGCAACTGAAATGAAGAAGCTTGCAGAGATAATCGAGCTCGCTATAGGAATGTGGAAGTATACTCCTGAGAGAGATTCCAGAGCAGAATTCATCAAATCTGCGATAAGAGGAGATTTGTCATTCTGCTACACACTTCTCGAGGAATCGGGTCTCAAGGGTATGCAGTACTGCAGTGTGTACTATGTAAAGTCTGTGGATGACGATTCATTCTATGACATTATTGACAAATACAAGAAGCAGTATGGCTTCAGTATCCTAACTCATGCGGACGGTGATGACAGCTATGGAATAGTTTATGACGAGGAAGGCGCAGAGAGAGGAATAGAAATCAAGAATGCGTGCCTTGACATGTATGAGGAGCTCAAAAGCGGACGTAAGGATGTAAGAATATTCCACGTGACCGGAATTGAAACTCTTGATGCTGCAACTGATGGCTTCAAGCTGATTAATAAGACGGCTCCGTATGTTGAAGCAATATTCCCATATAAGAGAGTATTCTCAAAGTATGAGATGTCAACTGCATGTGACTGCGTTACACTTCACAGCGGCGGATCATCACTCAAGAAGATGTACCTCGACCTTATCGAGCCATTCGAGAGAGAGGTTTCGGAGAACAAGGGGAAGCTGCTTCTGGACACTCTTGCAACATTTGTACTTGATGCAGGAATGAACAGCAACAAAACTGCGGAATTCATGCAGATTCACAATAATACAGTTCAGTACAGACTCAAGAGAATCAATGAGATACTCGGAGCGGATATGACAGCAAACAGAGTAATTCCGGGTCTTACAATG
Organism: Candidatus Crickella caballi; assembly: GCA_018064665.1. Classification (GTDB taxonomy): domain Bacteria; phylum Bacillota; class Clostridia; order Peptostreptococcales; family Anaerovoracaceae; genus Crickella; species Crickella caballi. Next base: position 11,843 of record JAGHUV010000010.1, read on the forward strand.
GCGCTTGCGCTTAAGAGACTTGAGGAAGTGTAGAAATTCGACTGCATTGCAGCGGATATTCGAAAGGAGTAAGAAATGCTTTTAGCAATTGATGTAGGCAATACTAATGTCGTATTTGGTATTTATGACGGGGAGAAGATGCTCGAGAGCTGGAGACTTGCGACGGATAACAAGAGATCTGCAGATGAGTATGGAATTCTCTTTGACAGCATGATAAGAAGATCCGGAATTAATCCGGTTTCCATAGATGACATAATCATTTCGTCTGTAGTACCGTCATTGCTCTTTACATTGGAGCATATGTGTCTGAAATATTACGAGAAGAATCCTATCGTCGTAGAGACAGGAATAAAGACCGGACTTAGAATCAAGTATGACGACCCGAGACAGATCGGTTCGGACAGAATCGTAAACTCGGTTGCTGCACATACCAGATACGGCGGAGATCTTATAATTATCGACTTTGGCACAGCAACAACCTTCTGCTGTGTTTCCGCAGAAGGTGATTTTATCGGTGGAGCTATTGCACCCGGACTTAAGACGAGCGCTGCAGCTTTGTTTGAACATACGGCTAAGCTTCCTAATGTTGACCTGGAACTGCCGGGCAAGTTCATATGCAAGAATACCAACGAATCCATGCAGTCCGGACTTATCTACGGACACATGGGCTTTACAGAGCATATGGTAAGAGGCATGAAGAAGGAAATGTCCGCAGAGCTCGGATGCAGGGAAGAGGACATAAAGGTGATCGCTACCGGCGGTATGGCAACCATGGTTGAAAGCGGTGTAGACTGCATCAATGTTATTGATAGAAGACTCACTCTTGACGGACTTCAGATTTTGTACGAGAAGAACAAGGGTCAGAACAAGAAGAGAGTGTTACAGAATGATTAAACTCAAATCGCCCTGGGTACTTGGGCCGCTTGCGGGTATTACAGATGCAGCGATGCGCACTCTTTGTGAAGAACAGGGCGCTGCTCTGACGTACACCGAGATGGTCAGTGCCAAAGGGCTTTATTATGGAGACAAGAAGACTTCCGTGCTTACATATATTCCTGAGAATGCGGGACCTACGGCTCTTCAGATTTTTGGGTCGGAGCCGGACATCATGGCTGCCGCAGCGGACAAGCTGAACGGATTAAATCACGCTTTGCTTGACATCAACATGGGATGTCCTGTTCCCAAGGTGGTAAGAAACGGAGACGGCTCGGCACTTATGCGAGATCCCGAGCTTGTGTACAAGGTGGTAAAGGCTACAGCAGATGCTTCTGCCAAGCCTGTAACTGTAAAAATCCGCTCGGGTTTTACACTAGAAACCATAAATGCGGTTGAAGTTGCACAGGCCATAGAAGCAGGCGGAGCCGCTGCTGTTGCGGTTCATGGGAGGACGAGGTCGCAGTATTATTCGGGAGAAGCCGACTGGAGCATAATCAGGGACGTCAATAATGCGGTTTCAATTCCTGTCATCGGCAACGGTGATGTATGCAGCGCTGCTGACGGACTCAGAATGATGGAAGAAACAGGCTGTGACTATGTAATGATTGCAAGAGCGGCACTTGGCAACCCGTGGCTGTTCAAAGAGCTTGACTGCGCATACAGAGGTGAGGAGCTTCCTCCTGCTGTAAGTGAAGATGAAAAACTTCGGATGATGCTGCGACATCTGGATATGCTGCTTGAATTAAAGAGAGAGCATATTGCAGTTGCAGAATTCAGGAAGTTTGTTGTATGGTACACCAAGGGCATGAGAGGCGCAGCTAAGCTTCGCCAGGAGGTCAACCATATAGATAATGCAGATGAATTTAAAGAGGTTATATTAAGTGAAAATTGGCGTAAAGCATAAGAGAATATTATCGTTGCTTGTGATTGCAATGATGCTCGCGGGACTTGCAGGCTGCACAACCTGGGACAGCTTCAAGCATACTTTTATAGAGGATTCTGTAGATGATGGCAGCAATACCATTTGTATAGGCGTTTTCGAGCCGCAGACAGGTAAGTATTCTGATAGAGGCCTGTCCGAGATAAAGGGCATTGAGCTTGCAAACAGCATATTCAACAGCGTAAGCGGATATAAGGTTCAGCTTATTAAGGTCGATACTCAGTCATCGACTGCAACTGCCGAGACGGCAATCCAGGGACTTGTGGAGATGCATCCTGTTGCAATTATAGGAAGTGCCGGCGAGGCAACTTCACTTATTGCCAGCAAGTATATTACCGAAGCACACATTCCTACTATTGCTCCGTCAGCTACCAATCCACTCATTACTCAGAACAGCGGATATTATTTCAGAGCATCGGTAACTGAATCACAGATGGGTTCAGGAAGTGCTGAGTATGCGTACGCTGAGCTTGGTGCGAAGAAAATCGGAATACTTGTAGGAAAGAATGATACTTCGGCAAGTGCAATGACAGATGGCTTTACTTCGACACTGTCAGCTCTCATTAAAGCAGATAATAAAGGTCGTTCAGATGATGATAAGATCAAGAAGAATGATGTTCTTGTTGTTAATGAGGAAGCAGTATTCGATGATGCCGGTATGAAAACCTGCATTGAGAACCTGCTTAAGAAGAAAGCTGAGGTTGCATGTATCCCGCAGGGCACTGAGACAATGGATCAGTTTTTCTCGCGGGTAGAGAAATACGGTGCAACAGATATCACATACATAGGAACAAGAGATTGGGGTAAGGAAGACTTTATCGAGATGATGAAGAAGCACCCTAAGATTAAGATTGCATTCCCTATGGATACAGCTCTGGACAGTGAGAATTCCAAGAGCACTGAAGAGGCTGAGAGATTCAGAATATTATATGAGAATAAATATGGTGCAGAGGATGAGCCTGACAGCTATGCAGCGTTGGGATATGATTCATACCTGCTGCTCATCAATGCTATAAGCTCAGCTTCATCTCTGGATGGACAGGACATCAGGGATGCCCTGGTCAACACTGATGATGTTAAGGGGGCAACAGGAGTATTCCGATTTGATAATGTCGGAAATACTGTAAGAACAATAACCTTCTATACCATCAGTGACGGAAATCTCAAATACATTTATACGACTAAAGAAGCTACAGAGAGTAAGAAGCTTGAAGATATAGGTTAATAGTATGGATTATATTGAACTTCTGGAAACTTATCATGAAGAAATGCTTGAAACACTCGGGGAGTCAGTTGCCTGCCCGAGCGTTCTTGCGCCTGCGGTAAAAACCACAGCCGGCGACATCCTTCCTTTCGGAAGAGGTGTTCATGATGCTTTGGAGCACATGCTATGCAAGGGCGTAGACATGGGCTTTGAAATATGCAATTGCGATAATTATGGCGGGCATATTGAAATGAAAGCCGAAGGTACTGATGAGACCTTTGGTATCGTTGCACATCTCGATGTTGTACCTGAAGGAAGCGGCTGGTCAAGCGATCCGTTCAGGATGGTCAACAAGGATGGCTTTGTTTACGGACGCGGAGTTTCGGATGACAAGGGTCCTGCTGTTGCTTGTCTGTATGCAATGAAAGCAATCAAAGAGGCCGGCATCGTACCTAAGAAGAATATTCGCCTCGTTCTCGGGCTCGATGAAGAAACAGGCAAAATCGGCATGGAGCATTACATCGAGAGGATCGGCAGACCGGATATGGGCATTACGCCGGATGCTGATTTCCCACTCGTAAACGGAGAGATGGGCATTCTTATATTCGATCTTGCACAGAAGCTTACCAGACAGGCGACCAAAGAAGGCCTTCGTCTGACCAAGCTTGAGGCCGGTGTTGCACCTAATGCTGTTCCGGCGACAGCCAAGGCGGTAGTGACTGCAGAGCCTGCTGTTTATGAGCTTATCAGGGAAAGAATTGTGCAGTACAAGCTGGAAACAGGTCATGAAATAAAGGCTAAGAAGCAGGGCACATCTTACGTTATAGAGGCACAGGGCCTGGCAGCGCATGGAGCAGAGCCGCAGCTTGGCAAGAATGCAATAAGTATCATGATGGACTTCCTGGGCAGACTGCAGTTCTCCAATGACGAGCTGAATGAATTCATTGCATTCTATAATGATTTCATCGGATTCGATTTGCATGGAGAAAGACTGGGGTGTGAGCTTAGTGATGAAGCGTCGGGCAAGCTCATTCTCAATGTCGGAATGGCACAGATCAACGATGGTATTGCACAGCTGACAGTTAATATCAGATATCCGGTCAGCAGCAATGCTGAAGCTGTTTATGCAGGTATTGAAGAAAAGCTTTCCGAATACAAAATCGGCATTGTAAAGAACTATCACGAAGGTCCTGTATATATGGATACCGATAATCCTATGCTTAGGATGCTGATGGATGCATATATCGAGGAAACAGGGGACAGTGACAGTAAACCTTTTGTAATAGGTGGCGGAACATATGCAAAGATGTTTGATAAGCTGCTGGCTTTCGGAGCACAGTTTCCGGGAGAGGAAAACACAATGCATCAGGCCGATGAGAAGCTAAGCCTGGAATCCTTCTACAAGATGGCTCGGATATATGCAAGAGCTATCTATAAAATTTGCTGTTAGAAATTATGACTGAAAGAATTCTTAAAAATGAATCAGATACTCGCGAACTGGGCTTTGAGCTTGCGGGAAATGCACAGCCGGGCGATGTAATTGCGCTTATCGGTGATCTTGGCACGGGAAAGACCGCTTTGACAGGATACATTGCTGAAGGCCTTGGCGTTACTGAAACGGTAAGCAGTCCTACCTTCACGATTGTCAAAGAGTATCGCAGTGGAAGGCTTCCGCTGTTTCATTTTGATGTATACAGACTCGGAAGTGGTGATGAGCTGCTGGACCTCGGAGTAGACGAGTATATTAACGGAGACGGAGTTTGCGTAATAGAATGGGCGGATATTGTTGCGGATGTCCTGCCGGAAGACGCAACTGTAATACAACTTAGCTATGGAGAAAAGGACGGCGAAAGAATCGCCGAAATCGTATAATGAAAATTCTTGCACTTGAAACAACAGGTAAATATGGATCAGCTGCAGTCATCGATGATGGCAGGGTTTATTGTGCTGAATCAAGCGGAGAGATGAATCACCTTAAGGAAATAATCAAGATTACAGGTGAGGCTCTTGAAGCGGCAGGCATTACTAAAAAAGAGCTTACGCATATTGCTGCATCGGTCGGTCCGGGATCCTTCACAGGAATAAGAATCGGCGTGACTGTTGCAAGGACGATGGCACAGATGCTTGATTTGCCATGTGTTGCTGTTTCGTCGCTGGAGTCTATGGCAGAGAATGTTAAAACAGCTGCGATGGAAAGCGGATGTGAAACTGTTGCCGCTGTTATCAACGCGAGAAGACACCAGACCTATGCGGGTGCATGGAGCATTAAAGATGGCAAGCTGATCAATCTGCTTGACGACAGGCAGTATATGATAGAAGAGTTTCTTGAACAGCTTGCGGGCAATCGTGTTTATTTCGTTGGCGACGGTATAGATGCTTATGAGGAGATAATACAGGCCGAAACAGGACTTGAGGCATATGTTATGGCTGAAGGTAAGCTGAGATATCAGACTGCGGAGGCAGTGGCAAAACTTGCGGCTGAAGCTGCATCAGAGGGCAACGTCGTAGGATACGAAGAACTTATGCCTGATTACATGAGACTCAGCGAGGCAGAGCAAAGACTCAAGGAAGGTACATTAAGTGATAAGATTAAGAAGCTTAATAGAAGAGGATAATGCAGAAGATAATTCTGTTGAGTTCACAATAAGAAGAGCAAAGCAGGATGATCTTCTTACTCTGGTAAAGCTGGAGGAATACACTTCAGCATCACCCTGGTCAGAAAAAGCACTTGGCAGTGATCTTCTTAACGAGACGGGTGCGGTTGTGCTTGTTGCAGAGGCAGCAAACACTGAGAATAAATCCGTTATAGGATACTGTGATGCATGGCTTGTCGCAGGTGAGGCGCAGCTGAATAACATAGCTGTTTTTCAGCAATATCGCAGATGCGGAGTCGGAGAAGCTCTGCTCAGAGAACTGATGGAGGAGTCTCGCAAGGCCGGATGCACAACGATGAATCTGGAGGTGCGAAAGAGCAATATCAAGGCGTATGCTTTGTACGAGAAGCTCGGCTTTGTGAAAGACGGACTTAGAAGAGGATATTACGAGGACAACGGCGAAGATGCCGTATTAATGAGTGTTGGATTATGAAGAACGGAAAGTTCATTACATTGGGAATAGAAACAAGCTGTGACGAGAGTGCCGCTTCGATAGTTGCGGACGGACGCGAGCTTCTCAGCAATGTTATCAGCTCGCAGATCGATATACATACTCAGTTCGGTGGTGTTGTTCCGGAGATTGCATCCAGAAAGCATCTTGAGAACATTAACATGGTAATCGACAAGGCAATCAAAGACGCGAACTGTACGGTTGATGATATCGATCTTATAGGAGTGACCTACGGACCGGGACTTGTCGGTGCACTTCTTATCGGAGTAGCTGCTGCCAAAGCTATGGCTTATGCATGCGACATTCCTCTTGTTGGAGTGAACCATATGCATGGTCATGTCGCAGCAAATTATCTCGAGCATCCGGAGCTTGAACCGCCTTTCATGGGACTGGTCGTTTCGGGAGGACACACCAATATTATTTTCGTAGAGGAATATAACACCTGCAGAAAGCTCGGAGGAACGAGAGACGATGCTGCCGGTGAAGCTTTCGACAAGGTTGCCAGAGTAATAGGCCTTGGATATCCGGGCGGACCTAAGGTAGATAAGGCAGCAAGAGAAGGCGATAAGGCTGCAATAGACTTCAAGAGAGTTTATCTTGAGAAGGGAAGCTACGATTTCAGCTTCTCAGGACTTAAGACGCAGGCTCTTAATTATCTGAATACAGAGAAGCAGGCCGGAAGAGAGATCAATGTTAATGATGTTGCTGCAAGCTTCCAGGAGGCTGTTGTTGAAGTAATAGTTGATAAAGCTATTGCGGCAGCCCTTGAATATGACCAGAAGAGAATTGTAATGGCCGGCGGAGTTGCTTCCAACAGCAGGCTCAGAGAACTGATATGTGAACGTGCAGCCGAGCACAATATTGAGGTGCTGAGACCGAGCCCGATTCTCTGTACGGACAACGGTGCGATGATTGCAAGCGCCGCATATTATGCATATAAGAACGGAGAACGCTCAGGGTTTGACCTTGATGCTGTTCCCGGACTGGAATTTTAGAATATAAGACAGAAGGTAAAGAAAACCATGTTGATAATGTCTGCAAGCGAAATCAATAAAACATACGGAACTGACATCGTACTTGAGGATGTCAGTTTTAGTGTTGACAGCGGAGACAGAATCGGAATTGTGGGTCCGAACGGATGCGGCAAAACTACTCTGCTGAGCATTATAGCAGGGCAGAATGAGCCGAGCTCGGGCAAGATATATATCAGAAATGAACTGTCAATAGCATATCTCAAACAGAAGAATATCTTCTTTGAGAAGGGAACTGTTATAGAGGAAGCTGAGAAGAGCTTTACGCATTTCTATGAAATGGAGCAGAAGCTTGCTGAGCTGCAGGAAAAGATAAGCGACTATGACAGCCCGAACTTCGAAAGTGATCTTGAGAAATTCACTCATCTCAATGAGGAATACGAACGTGCAGGCGGATTGACATACAAGAGCGAGCTTTCGGCAGTTCTTCGCAATATGGGATTCTCCGACGAAGACAGGAACAAGAAGATAGAGACCCTGTCCGGCGGAGAGAGAACGAGACTTGCTTTGGCATGCCTTCTTCTCAGAAAGCCTGATGTAATGATGCTCGACGAGCCTACCAATCATCTTGACCTGAAAATGCTCGGCTGGCTCGAAAACTATCTCAAATCGTACAAGGGAACGATACTTGTTGTATCCCATGACAGATATTTCCTGGATAAGCTCGTTAACAGAATATTCGATATGCAGGATGGAACGCTCACCGATTACCGTGGCAACTACAGCGAGTTTCTTGTTAAGCGTGCGGAGAGAATGGAAGTCATGCTTCGCGAATATGAGAAGCAGCAGAAGGAAATTGCACGGCAGGAAGAGATAATAAGACGTTTCAAGCAGCATAACACCGAGCATCTGGTTAAGCGCGCGCAGTCCAGAGAGAAGAGACTTGCACACATGAAGGTGCTGGAAAAGCCGCAGATTAAGAACACTAGGATGAAGCTCGGCTTCGATCAGAATTACAAGAGCGGAAGCGACGTTGTTATTGCAGAGAATATTGAAAAGTCATTCGGCTCACGCAAGCTGTTCGATGGTGTTTCTCTGGACATTAAGAAGGGCGAGAGAATATGTATCATCGGTGACAATGGCATAGGCAAAACAACGCTTCTTAAGATACTTATCGGACAGGAAACCGCAGATGACGGATATCTCAAGATAGGCTACAACGTTGACTTTGGCTACTATGATCAGGGACAGAGGCTTCTGGATGACGGTGAAACTGTGCTCGGAGAAATGAAGAATGCATATCATCTCTATAGCGATACTGAGATGAGATCGCTTCTGGGAAGATTCCTGTTCATAGGTGATGATGTCTTCAAGAGTGTCAGCAGCCTGTCCGGCGGAGAGAAGGCAAAGCTTTCGCTTCTCAAGCTGATGCTGTCAGGAGCCAATACTCTGGTTCTCGACGAGCCTACCAATCATCTGGATATTGAATCCAAGGAGGTTGTTGAAGAGGCACTTCTCGAATTTGAGGGAACCCTTATCATAGTATCCCATGACAGGTATTTACTTACACGAATCCCTGACAGAATACTCGAGCTTACCGAAAACGGTATGAAAGAGTACAAGGGCAACTTCGAATACTATCTTGAGAAGACTCAGGCGAAGGACACTGCGGCAGCGCTTGTAGCAAACATGTCCAAGTCTCAGGCAGAGAAGAAGTCCGAAATGGAAGTCACTCTGGAACAGGTGAGGTCTGCAGAGGCTGAGCGTAAGGCTAAGAAGGCCAAAGAGGCTGAAGATAGGAGACGGTCGAGAGAGACTGAGGACATAGAATCAAAAATCCACGAGCTTGAAACTCTTATTGCGGACATCTCCACTGAGATGCTCAAAGAGGAGAATGTACTCAACTTTGAATGGATGCAGGAACAGGCGCAGCTTATGGCTGAATACGAAGAGGAAGTCTCTCAGCTATACGATAAATGGATGGAACTTCAATAGAAAAAACTTTGTTAAAAACTTGAACAATATTAGTGCGGGATATTGAATAACAAAAATCGTTGTTCTATAATTCAGTTGTAAAGACACATGAAAGGAGAACTGATATGACTTTTGATACAGTTAAAAAACTGATCGTTGATCAGCTTGATGTTGAAGAATCCACAGTAACAATGGATACAGATATCATGAAGGATCTCGAGGCAGACTCACTCGATGCTGTTGAGATTATTCTTGGTGTAGAAGAAGCATATGGAATTGAAATCCCTGATGAGGATGCTGAGAAGCTTGTTAAGGTTAGTGATATCGTAAATTACATCGATACACATAAGTAATAACAAGAATAAGGAGCAATTTTTGTAATGGGAAAAGCTAAAATTTCAAATGCTATAATTAGAAGACTTCCGAGATACAGAAGATATCTCGGGCATTTACAGCAGACTAAAGAGCTTACTAAGGTATCATCCAACGAGCTTAGTGAGCTGATGGGATATACAGCATCGCAGATCAGACAGGACTTAAATACATTCGGCAAGTTCGGACATCAGGGCTACGGATATGAGATTAAGGAGCTGCTCAAAGAGATCAACAGCATCCTGGGTCTTGACAGAGAATACAAGACGGTTATCGTAGGCTGCGGCCATCTGGGACAGGCTATTACCAACTATACATATTATTATAAGATTGGATTTAAGATTATCGGACTTTTCGATGTTAATCCTGATATTGTGGGTACAACGATAAATGGAGTCAAGGTTTCCAATGTTTCGGAACTCAAGGATTTCGTTAAAGAAAATGAAGTTGTTATCGGTGTAATATGTGTTAACAGAGAGAATGCACAGTCTGTTGCGGATGCACTTGTTGAAGGTGGTGTAAAGGGAATATGGAACTTTGCACCGATCGATCTTGACATAGATAAGAAGGTGGCACTTGAATCGGTACACCTCTCAGACAGCTTACACGCTCTGACATTCATGATAAACAATATGGATGAATAAAAAACAAGTCCCGCAGCAAAGCTACGGGACTTTCGTTTTAATCATGCATGAATTGTATTTGTAGGATTACTCCTGAGCAGGTGCTCCAATTGGGCAATTTCCTGCGCAAGCGCCACAATCAATGCAAGTATCAGCATCGATAACGTATGGAGCGCCTTCAGAGATAGCGTCTACAGGGCAGTTGTCCTTGCATACTCCGCATCCAATGCAATCATCAGAAATCTTGTAAGCCATGATAGTCCTCCTTCTCACAATATTTTGTGAGTAGAGTATAACACTCTGAGTATTAGATGTAAAGAAAACAGAACTTTTTATTAATAACAGAATAATGAAAATAATCTCATTTACAGGCAAGAGCGGAACCGGAAAAAGCTTCCAGGCAACGGCACTTGCACAATCAAGAAGCATAGATGCAATAATCGATGACGGACTCCTTATTTATAAGGGTCAGATTGTTGCGGGCACTTCTGCTAAGAAGTGTGTCTCTAAGGCAGCTGCTATAAGAACGGCTCTTTTTAACTATGAAGAGCACCGAAGTGATGTTGTAAGCGCACTTGTAAAATACCATCCGGAAACACTTCTCATACTTGGTACTTCAGACAGAATGACAGACATCATAGCTGAGACTTTGGGCCTGCACAAGCCTGATAAGAGAATATATATAGAAGATGTCACGACAGAAGAGGAGCGCAGGGAAGCCGCATACTCAAGAGGAAAGCTCGGAGAACACGTAATCCCGGCACCAATGGGCCAGTTGAAAAGGGACTTCTCCGGTTACTTCATTAATTCCATCAAATATATAAGAGATAGAGCGCTTGGAAATATGGTCAAACCGGAGACGCCTTCTGTCGCATATGATGAGCCGGATGACAGAACGGTGGTAAGACCTCAATACAGCTACTTTGGACTTTTTACAATTTCAGAGAAAGCACTGAGAGACATTATCGATATTACTGCTGAGAAATATTACACAAGGCTTGCAGTAATAGATATGATAGATAATGGTAAGCAGGACAATATGGTGCTGACAATCGACGTCAAGGTGCCGTATGGCAGGGGCTCGATAGATAACTGTCTGTCTTTCCAGCAGGATGTGTATCAGGCAATTGATGACATGACGTCATTTACCGTCTCGAATGTTAATATCCGAATCTGCGACATAATCAGTTAAAAGAAATGCTTAAAGAAATAATAATCGAAAATGTATATGACTTTGATACTGCCCACATTTTTGACTGCGGGCAGTGTTTCAGATGGAATAATGATATAGGAGTGGTCGGCTCTTATGTATGCAAAGCAACATATGACGAAGAAAAGCATCTGCTGAAGCTCGAGACAAATGGCGGAACGAAGGAATTCTGGCAAAACTACTTCGATCTCGATACTGACTATTCGGCTATCAAGAAGATGCTTGCAGCTTCAGATCCGGATATCATTCCGGCACTTGAATACGGACAGGGGATAAGGATACTGAATCAGGATATATTTGAGACAATAATTTCATTTATCGTTTCACAGAATAACAATATTCCAAGAATCAAAAAGTGCATAGAGGCGATATGTGCAAGATATGGTGAGCAGCTCGGAGAGTACTTCGGAGAGATGAGATACTCATTCCCGAGTGCAGGGGTCCTTGCGGAAGCTGATGTATGCGATCTTGCAGAGCTGAAGCTTGGTTACAGATGCGAATATATAGTATCTGCTGCAAGGCAATATCTTAAGTTCGGAGCTCCTGCAGACTATGATGAGCTTCTGAGCTATCCGGGAATCGGACCAAAGGTGGCTAATTGCATAATGCTGTTCGGCCTGCACAGTGTCGAAGCCTTTCCAATAGACACCTGGGTCAAGCACATCATGAACGATATGTACGGCTTTGAGAAAAACGATGTAAAGGGGATGACCGGCTTTGCAAGAGACAGATTCGGTAACTACGCGGGATATGCACAGCAGTATCTTTTCTACTTCTATAGAGAAAAGAAAGATTAAATTCTAAAGAAAAATATAATCATTGTTAGTAACGTATAGTATGTGTTTTTTACATAATTGTGTTGACATACGACTGCGCAGTGACTACAATAGCAATTGGAACATTTGGCACTCGTAAGAGTAGAGTGCTAACAAATAAGGAGGCTAAAAAATGGCAATTGGAATCAGACCGCTTGGTGCAAGAGTTGTTATCAAGAAGATGGAAGCACTTGAGAAGACTGAAGGAGGACTCATACTGTCCGGTGCGGCTAAGGAAAAGCCACAGGAGGCAGAGGTCGTTGCAGTAGGTCCTGGAACTGAGGATGAAAAAATGGAGCTTGAGGTCGGCGATATCGTTGTATTCAGCAAATTCGGCGGTAACGATCTTAAATATAAAGGCGAGGAGTATACCATCATAAGTCAGAAGGACATCCTCGCTGTTCTGGAGAAATAGGAGGCATATAAATGGCTAAGGAATTATATTATGGTGAGGAGTCAAGAAGAAAGCTGCTTGCCGGAGTTGATAAGCTTGCAAATACAGTAAAGATTACTCTTGGACCTAAGGGACGAAATGTACTTATTGAGAAGACCTATGGTTCACCGCTGATCACTAATGACGGAGTTTCAATCGCGAGAGAAATCGAGCTTGAGGATCAGGTGGAGAATATGGGTGCGCAGCTCGTTAAAGAGGTTGCCACCAAGACTAATGACGTAGCAGGAGACGGAACAACAACTGCAACTCTTCTCGCGCAGTCAATTATCAGAGAAGGCTTCAAGAACGTTACAGCAGGAGCTAACCCAATGATTCTTAAGAAGGGTATCGCTGAGGCAACAGAGGCTGCTGTTGAGCACCTTAAGAAATCAGCAAAGCCTGTAGATGACAAGGCTGCAATCGCTCAGGTTGCAAGTGTATCTGCTAACGATAAGGAAATCGGCGAGCTGATTGCTGAGGCGATGGATAAGGTTGGCAAGGACGGCGTAATAACTGTTGAAGAAAGCAAGACTCTTGGAACAACTCTTGAGGTTGTAGAAGGTATGCAGTTCGACAGAGGATACCTGTCACCATATATGGCAAACAATGAGAAGATGGAAGCTGTTATGAATAAGCCTTTCATCCTTATCACAGACAAGAAAATCAACAACATTCAGGAAATTATTCCTCTTCTTGAGAGCATCATGAAGATGGGACGTTCCCTGCTCATTATTGCAGATGATATTGACGGCGAAGCACTTGCTACTCTCGTTCTGAACAAGCTGAGAGGAACACTCGATGCAGTTGGCGTAAAGGCACCCGGATTTGGTGAGAGACGTAAGGCAATGCTCGAGGATATCGCTATTCTTACAGGTGGCGTAGTTATCAGCGAGGAGCTCGGATATGAGCTTAGAGACGCTACACCGGATATGCTCGGACAGGCAGAGACAGTTAAGGTAAACAAGGAAAATACAGTTATTGTTAATGGTGCCGGAGAAAAGGCTGCGCTCGAGGCAAGAATCGGACAGATCAAGGCAAGCATCGCGGAGACAACATCTGAGTTTGACAGAGAGAAGCTGCAGGAAAGACTTGCAAAGCTTGCCGGCGGAGTTGCAGTCATCAATGCAGGAGCAGCATCAGAGACAGAGCTCAAGGAGAAGAAGCTCAGACTCGAGGATGCACTCAATGCTACTAAGGCAGCAGTTGAAGAGGGTATCGTAGCAGGTGGCGGAGTTTCTCTTATCAGAGCTATCGACGCTGTAAAGGCTTATGCAGACAGCCAGGAAGGCGATGTTAAGACAGGCGCTAAGATTGTTGAAAGAGCTCTTGAGGATCCTGTAAGACAGATCGCTGCAAATGCCGGATTTGACGGAAGCGTTATCGTATCCGAGGTTAAGAAGGCATCCGGAGATGTAGGCTTCAACGCTGCAACAGAGGAGTATGTTGATATGATCAAGGCAGGAATCGTAGATCCTGTTAAGGTAACAAGATCAGCACTTCAGAATGCAGCATCAGTAGCTTCAATGCTTCTCACAACAGAGGCAGGCATCACAATTATTAAGGAGCCTGAAGCACCTGCAGCACCACAGGGTGGCGGAATGGGCATGATGTAGGCTGAATTGTAATCATAATATTATATAGCAACGGCTGCACAGCTGTTATGAGGACGCTCGCGCTGACACCTCAGCGTAGCAGTACTAAGCTCTCGCTTCGCGAATCGCTAAGTACCGACGCTTCAGAGCCCCTCGTCTCAGTTGTGCAGCCGTTTTATTACAAAAAAATATTGTGATATAATTCGCCTAAGAGGAGATTTAGCTATGAATAAGAAACTGAAAAAATTCTTAATATTTGATTTAGTTCTTCTGCTGTTGGTGCTTGCAGGTTTTGCAGCGTTGCAGTTTATTAACGGCCTGGAGATGAAAGGAGAGCCTGAAGTGACGATTAATGTAGGTGAAGAGTTTTACGATCCGGGTGTAAAGTCAAAATTTGCAGAGACAAGCGGCGATGTGGATACAAGTAATGAAGGTGATTACACGGTCGAGTATTCACTCGCAGGCAAGACGGTTACCAGAACCGTGCATGTTGTAGATCCGTCGCATGTTGTGCTGGGCCTTAAGGGAGACGTGCATCAGAAGGTGCTTGTCGGGAATCCGTATATTGAAGGCGGAGCTTTTGCCATCGATAAGAGAATCGGTGCACTTGACGAGGATACGATATCAATAAGCGGAGAAGTAGATACGAAAACACCGGGTAGTTACAAAATTATATACGAGGTTACTTCGCAGGGTATTTCCAAATCGTTAACACGTACTGTTGAAGTGTTGTCTGAGGAGGACTTTGGTAAAAAGGCTGAGAATGTACCTGTCATGATGTACCACTGGATTTACACTAAAAACGATGTACCGGAGAATCTTGATGGAAACTGGATTCTAAACACAAAACTGGAAAAGCATCTAAAGTATCTTGTAGAGGAGGAATACTATTTTCCAAGTTTTGCTGAATTGAGGGCCTGGGTTGACGGCAAAATTGAATTGCCTGCCAGAAGCATAATCATGACATTTGATGATGGCAAAGAGGCGTTCCTAAAGTATGGCAAAACGCTATTCGAGGAATATAAGGTGCCTGTTACCTCATATATGATTGGCTGGGACAAGAATAAGTCTAAGAAAAAGATTAAGGAATATGCTTCCGAGTATATTCAGTTCCAGAATCATACTTATGCAATGCATCAGGCAGGAACTGCAGAAGGTTATAGAGGTATAATTGCAAATAAGGATAAGTCCGAAATGCTCAATGACTTTAAGAAATGCGAGGCAATTATCAAGAACAACGATTCATTGGCGTATCCGTATGGCGACTGCCCGCCTGAGGCACTCAAGGCTGTCAAGGAGCAGGGATTCTGCTGCGCATTCACTACTGTAATAGATAAAGTAAGAAGGGGTCAGGACTACAGAGAACTCCCTAGAGTGCGTGTTTACGGTGATTCGAGCTTCGAAACATGGAAGAATTCCATCAAATAACAGCTCTCTGATACTAAATTTAATACATAGAAAAGTTAGTCTCGACTAACTTTCGCGAATGGTGGTATACTGTCTCAAACAAAAAAATATAGATTATAGGAGAGGTGAATAATGGCAACAATCCTTAAAGAACCATCAAGAACTTTTAATGAATATTTACTTATTCCGGGTTATTCCAATGCGGAAGCAAGGCCTGAGAATGTTTCACTTAGAACACCTGTCGTAAAGTTTAAGAAAGGTGAAGAACCTGCTCTCAGCATGAATATTCCTCTGACTTCTGCAGTAATGCAGGCGGTATCTGATGACGGAATGGCAGTAGCACTTGCCAAAGAAGGTGGAATTTCGTTTATTTTCGGATCACAGTCAATTGAGAGCCAGGCGGCCATGGTAAGAAGAGCAAAGAATCACAAGGCAGGATTTATACCTAGTGACTCCAATCTGAGACCTGATCAGACCCTTCAGGATGTTCTTGATCTGAAAAAGCTTAAGGGACATTCTACAATTGCTATCACTGAAGACGGAACAGCAGAAGGAAAGCTCTGCGGTATCGTTACTTCCAAGGACTACAGGATCAGCAGAATGTCAATGGATACTCCTATCAGCGAGTTCATGACCCCGTTTGACAAGATGTTTTATGGCAGGGAAGGCATAACTCTCTCAGAGGCAAATGACATCATCTGGGACAACAAGATCAATCAGCTGCCTATCGTAGACGACAATCAGAGACTGACAGCATTTGTGTTCCGTAAAGACTACGACTCTCACAAAGAGCATCCGGACGAGCTGCTGGATGAGGATAAGAGATTCATCGTTGGCGCGGGAATCAACACAAGAGACTATGAAGAAAGAATACCTGCACTGCTGGACGCAGGTGTAGACATCATGACTATCGACTCTTCCGAAGGATATTCGGAATGGCAGGCAAGGACCATCAAATGGGTAAGAGACAATTACGGTGATACCGTAAAGATCGGTGCCGGCAACGTCGTCGATGCTGAGGGATTCAATTTCCTCGCAGAGTGTGGAGCGGACTTCATTAAAATCGGTATCGGCGGAGGCTCTATCTGTATCACAAGAGAGCAGAAGGGTATTGGTAGAGGTCAGGCAAGTGCTGTTATCGAAGTGGCACAGGCAAGAGACGAATACTACAAGAAGACCGGCGTATACATTCCTATCTGTTCAGATGGCGGAATCGTATATGACTATCACATGACACTGGCATTGGCAATGGGCGCAGACTTCATCATGCTCGGAAGATACTTCGCAAGATTTGATGAGTCTCCATCAGAAAAGCTTATGGTAAACGGAACCTTCGTTAAGGAATACTGGGGTGAGGGTTCTGCAAGAGCTCGTAACTGGCAGAGATACGACCTCGGCGGAGATGCAAAGCTCAAGTTCGAGGAAGGCGTTGACTCATACGTTCCTTATGCAGGATCACTGCACGATGGAGTTCAGATGTCATTAAATAAGGTCAAATCAACAATGTGTAATTGCGGTGTTACTACCATCGCAGACCTCCACAAGAACGCTAAACTGACGCTTGTATCAGCAACAAGTATCGTAGAGGGTGGAGCTCACGATGTAATGCTCAGAGGCACAACACCGGTAAGATAATAATCTCGGATATAGGAGTAGTAAATGAAAAATAAAATTCTTGTTATAGACTTTGGCGGACAGTACAACCAGCTGGTTGGACGTAGAGTCAGAGAATGCAATGTCTACAGTGAGATCTATTCATACAGGATCGGCGTAGATAAAATACGTGAGATGGATCCTAAAGGGGTCATCCTCACAGGCGGACCTAACAGCTGCTATCTCGAGGGTGCACCTCAGCTTGGCAGAGAGCTTTTCGAGATGGGAATTCCTGTACTCGGACTCTGCTACGGTGCACAGATGATGCAGTATGTTATGGGCGGAAATGTAGGAATTGCACCGATCAGAGAGTATGGTAAGACAAAGACTTACTTCAATACAGAGTCACCATTGTTCAAGGGCCTTCCTGAGGAGAGCATCGTGTGGATGAGCCACACTGATTACATCTCGGAGATGGCGCCGGGATTTGAGATCATTGCTCACACGGCTGACTGCCCTGTTGCAGCCTGCCAGAACAAGGACATGGGCCTTTATGCAATCCAGTTCCACCCTGAGGTTCTTCATACAGAATACGGCAAGCAGATCCTCAGCAATTTCATTCTTGATATCTGCGCCTGCGAGCCTGACTGGAGAATGGATTCATTCGTTGAAGATTCGATCACTGCGATCAGAGAGAAGGTTGGAGACGGCAAGGTTCTCCTCGCTCTTTCAGGCGGTGTTGATTCTTCAGTAGCAGCAGGTCTGCTCTCAAGAGCCATAGGAAACCAGCTTACATGCGTATTCGTAGACCATGGTCTCATGCGTAAAAACGAGGGCGATGAGGTAGAGGCTGTATTCGGACCGGAGGGCGATTTCGACCTCAACTTCATTAGAGTGAATGCAGCAGAGAGATACTATGCTAAGCTTGCAGGTGTAACAGATCCTGAGAGAAAGCGTAAAATTATCGGCGAGGAGTTCATCAGGATCTTCGAGGAGGAGTCAAAGAAGATCGGTGCAGTAGATTTCCTTGCTCAGGGCACGATATATCCGGATGTTGTAGAGTCCGGGCTCGGCGGCGAGTCGGCTGTGATCAAGTCACACCACAATGTAGGCGGACTTCCTGATTTTGTAGACTTCAAGGATATCATCGAGCCGCTGAGAGACCTCTTCAAGGATGAGGTTCGCAAGGTAGGTCTGGAGCTTGGACTTCCGGCTGAGCTTGTATTTAGACAGCCTTTCCCGGGCCCAGGTCTCGGTATCAGAATTATCGGTGAGGTAACGGGCGACAAGGTTAAGATTGTTCAGGATGCAGACTTCATCTACAGAGATGAAATCGCAAAAGCAGTAAAAGAAGGTATCATGGAAGAGCCTAATCAGTACTTCGCAGCTCTCACCAACGTGAGATCTGTCGGCGTTATGGGTGACTACAGAACCTACGACTATGCAATTGCACTCAGAGCAGTAAAGACGATCGACTTCATGACAGCAGAGGCTGCAGACATTCCTGCGAGCGTGCTCCAGAGGGTTATGTCAAGAATCATCAACGAAGTTAACGGAGTTAACAGAGTATTCTATGATATTACGAGCAAACCGCCGGGGACGATTGAGATGGAATAACGAAATATAAAGAAACAAATCCCGAAAACACTGGAATTTCAATGTTCTCGGGATTTTTAATTTTGATTTTGACGCACTTTTGACGCATTGAGCATAGAATAATGCTATTTTATCGTTGCAATCCATATGATAATTGATTCTCCTCTTTGAAACAATCTTCATAATTTTTTATAGATTCTTGAGTTAAAAAGCAAGGTCCGGCCATGTTGGTGTTGCCTAGATACTGTTCTTCTCCATCAACAACTATCTTTATAGGATTCTTCATAGCTTTTTCATAATCCGGTTTGATTAGACGAAAATGCCTCATAGCCTTTAATTCACCGAGAGTATCGGGGTGTTTTCCCTCAAGTTTGTGGAGTGTATTTTTTATATAATCAAATACATATTTACCAAAGCCAAGAGCTTCTTCTTTAGTCGCCAATTTGCCTTTGTGAACGACTTGATTTCTTAAGGCAACTTTATTTTTGTCGAGGAAAGGTGGTAGTTCATTAAAATGTATTGAATACAGAAAGTAAAATGCCCCAAGCTGCCTTTCTGATTGATTGCTGACTTCTTTCCAGAGCTTATTAAAGTCCAAATTCATCGAATTGCTCAACATCATTATCTCAATCATATATTCAATAAAACGTTCTAGTGCAGCATTGTATGTTGAAATAGATTCCCGATAATAACCATCCATTATGCAATATGTTGCTTGCTGAAAAAGTAATTCATATAACTCAAAGCTTATTGTTAGTCGTGTGAGATGCCCTTTTTCACAAGTGAATTCTAAATATGGCCATTTGTCTAACTCTATAGTTGGATATTCCCAATACGGGTAAGAGGGAATATACGGTAGGGTTTTATCCTTATCTTGTTCTTGCCCATTGCTGAAACATTGCATACATGAAACTTTTATTTTCAAGGGGTTCACCACCTTACTTCTATTTTTTGTTATATATCACAGACTCAGGATAAGTGTTTTTCCACTCTTCATATTCTTCTTTTGTCATGGAGCCATCCTTTGATTTAGAGAAGACCTCACCCCAATCTGAAAGTCTGCTTCTTAAATCCGATCCTGCAGGGAATGTAATGTATGTGGCTCCCGGTTCGCATACAAGTGTTGCACCATACTCTTCTTCCAATGCAAATAGAGTGTGCATTACTCCAATATAT
Organism: Candidatus Crickella caballi; assembly: GCA_018064665.1. GTDB lineage: Bacteria > Bacillota > Clostridia > Peptostreptococcales > Anaerovoracaceae > Crickella > Crickella caballi. The sequence goes on from JAGHUV010000010.1 coordinate 31,790, forward strand.
GATTTAATGTTAGGATTGGAAATAGCAAATGGGCTGATGTCGAGTGCCCCTGCAATTGCACCAATCTGTTTGTCAGATGGTGTTCTGTTTCCAAGTTCATAGTTTCTAATTGCCGGTTCACTTAATCCAGCCATTTTAGCAAGTTCCTTCTGGGAAAGACCTTTCTCAGTGCGGAACTTTCTTATTTTCTCACCTATTTTCATGACAGTCACCTCAATTCCTTTCTATTAACCATTATAACAGCAACAGTTCAATAATGAAACATTTTTTGCACTAAGGGGTTGGCAGTTCAATAATGAACTGATAAACTAACCGTGGTCAAAACAGTTCAAAAACGAACTGAGAGGAATAATAAATCTGAACAAAGGAGGTCACTAGAATGATAAATAACGAAAAAAGCGTAATCAGAGCACCGGAGATTGCAGAAGTTCTGGAAGTATCCGAAGGATATGCCTACAGATTAATCAGACAGCTTAACAAGGAACTGCAGGAACAGGGCTTCCATACTGTATGCGGCAGAGTCAGCAGAGCGTATTTCGAAGAAAAATGCTGCTACAAGAAAAGTGTTTAGGGGAGGTGAACCAATGGCAGTACGTAAAGAAAAAAACAAAAATACCTGGTACGTGCAGACTTCATTCGTTAACTATATGGGTGAACGAAAGAGAACTACCAAAAGAGGATTTCGTACAAAGAGAACTGCTCTTGAATGGGAGGAAGAGTTTAAAAGGAGCAATAGCGGCTGCAAGGACATGACCTTAAACTCCCTGTATGAACGGTATAAAGAGGACAATGCTACTAAGATCAGGATTACAACCTGGGATAACAAGAATAACATTGTTGAAACAAAGATTCTTCCATTTCTCGGGAACAGAAAGATTAATGAGATTACTCCATCTGACATCCGTGCGTGGCAGAATCAGATTAAGGCTATGAAGAAGAAAAACGGTAAGCCGTATGCACCGTCATACTTGCGTACTATCAACAATCAACTCAATGCATTGTTTCACCATGCTAAGAGATTCTACGGTCTAAAAGATGTTCCGACCGAAGTGGCAGGATCAATGGGGTCAACAAAGTGTGAGGAAAAAGAATTCTGGACATTTGAAGAGTACAGCAAATTTCTCAAAGAGGTTGCCAACAAACCTGAATCGTACTATGGGTTTGAGCTTCTGTACTGGTGCGGGCTAAGAATCGGTGAACTGCTGGCTCTTACTCCTGCAGATTTCAACTTCGATAACAATACCTTTGAAGTGTGCAAGTCATACTCTGTCACTTCAGAAGGGCCTGTAATAGGACCTACCAAGACAGATAATGATAGAACTGTTCTTATGCCGGAATTCATTGCTAAGGAAATAAGGATGTTTATAGATTCATTTTATGAGATTGGAGACAATGACCGAATCTTTTCAAGAAGTGATACCTTCTATCGTCATGAACTGGAGCGAGGTTCTAAAGCAGCCGGAGTAAAGATTCTTTCACCACACGAACTAAGGCATTCACACATAACCAATTTGATGTCAATGGGATTCAATGCGGTTGAAATCGGCAACAGAGTTGGCCAGGAATCTGAAAAGATTACCTACAACTATGCACACTCAATGCCGGCCAATCAGAAGAAGATGATAAATGCACTCGACATGGTAAGAAAGGAGATGGATGATGAGCAAGAAGAATAAAGACGATAAAAACAGATTCAGATCCAGAACGATAGCATTCCGCCTTTCTCCCGAAGAAGCGGATGAACTCGACATGAGATGGAAAATTAGCGGATATAGAATCAAACAGGATTTCATAAGAGACAGTCTATTTCATCAGCAGGTTGTAGCAAGGGAAAACCCACAGATGCTGACATCAATGAAGAAGTATCTGCTTCATATCGAGAAACAACTTCAGAACAGAGAATGTATTCAGGACAGCGGAGATGAAATTCTTGTCACTCTCCAGAGGATGCTGGAAATCCTGGAGGCATTCTAGCAGAGAAAGAAGGTGCTTCATATGGCGAGAAAGAAACAGGTGAAGACTCCGCCTCCAAAGTTTGCAACAGAAGGCACATGGCATATGCATCATGTGATTTTCTTTGATGATCAGCTGACTTCTCCGGCATATATAGCACTTTCTGCAAATGCGAAGGAAGTATATACAATACTAAGGATGCAGTATAAAGGGGCATATACAGGGGATACCGTAAAATGTCCATACTCAACCTTCGTGGAAATGAAACTTCGCAGGGAAACCGTGGCAAGGGCACTGGATCAGCTTGAGTGTTATGGATTTATAGAGATAACCAGAGGAGGTCTGGAGCATAAACCCAGTGAATATAAACTTTCTGAAAAGTGGAAAACATTAAGCAATCCGGAGGAGCTGAAAAAGGCTGATGCTAAATTCAGAGAACGTCTTGAGATAAAAAAGAAAGCAAAGGATTATAAGAAAGAGTTCATGGAAAGTCATACAGGATGATACCACCCTGTATGGTAAATATATAAGGAGTTCCGAAACCGTAACTTATTGACTCTGAAAAATAGCTGAAATAAGTAACGGAATCGGAACCAATTGTTTATAAGGTGTTTATTTGCAGGTTCCGAAAGCGTAACTAATTCAAGTGACGAAAACGGAACTTGAAAATGTTTTCGAAGACGAAATACCGTTCAGTCAACACTATTGTTGGAACAGGCGCTGGTTTAAACGCGGTAAAACATGCGTTTTAAGCAACGATAGCATAAAGACCGACCAAGATTACCGCAGAGGCAGGTTTTACAGAAAAAGTGCAGGCTAGCTAAGTTTTTTTGCATAAATACGTGACAAATAATGACAGCAATGCAGGAGGTGATGTTTTATGAATATTGTGCTTACACCGATTAAAGCAATAAGGGCAAAATGCATTGATTGCTGCTGTGGAGATAAAAAAGAGGTTAGAGAGTGCAGCATTACAGAATGTCCTATCTGGCCTTACAGGCTGGGTAAGAGACCGGTGAAAAGTGACTAGCAGAGCCCTCGGCGATTGAGAGCGAAATACACCCATTGCACAAACCTTGCGGTTTATGACAATGAGTATTTCGCCTCGCAGGGGCGCCTCGCGGAGGCGAGCATCGGCTAAAGCACGATGCTGATAGAGATAAAAACGCAGGAGGTGATGCCATGGACAGGAACATTTTTATCCAAGAAAGCAAGCTTCGAAATGTAAGCGGACGCATAACCTACATCTCATCAACGGCTAAGCAGGAAAATCTATATGCCGTATATGAGACTACAGAGCGCCCGTTCTGGAATAAGCTTGCAAAGCAAAATCGAAAGGATTTTGTCAAGAGCGGCAGCAGTGGTGAATGTATTGAGGCAAGAGAATTAATCATCGCACTGCCGGAAGAACTGCAGCAGTATGAACCAAATGAACTGCTGCGTGAGTATGTTGATAGCTTCAAAAGCAGATACGGAGTAGAGTGCATTGCAGCACTTCACCATAACAAACGAAAGACAAACTATCACATTCATCTGATATTTTCAGAAAGAAAACTGCTGGACGAACCGATAAGAAAGATTGCAACACGCAACATGTTCTATGATGAAAGTGGCAAGCATGTACGGACAAAGAAAGAGATTTTATCCTCCGATGGTGAACTGAAACCGGGCTGTAGGAAAGTAAAAAAAGGTGAAGTGTTCGAAGAAAACTTCTTTGAAAAGAAAAATCCTTTCTTCAAATCCAAAGTGTTTACTGACGAGGTAAAGGAATTCTATGCCGGAAAGATGAATGAAAAACTGAAAGAAGCTGATTACAAAATGCAAACATTCGATAAAGACGGACCATATCTTCCTCTGAAAAAGATTGGCAAGAACAATCCGAATGAGAAGTTCATTAAAGAAAACAACAAGCAGCGACTGATATGGAATAAGAATGTGAGCATTGCATTAGGTGGCGGGATTCCGGCAGAAATACTAAAAGAAGTAAAGCGTGTTGAGATAATTGAACCGATAAAAGAAGCAATGAAGAACCCTGAGACTGCAGGAATGGTAGTTCATATAATAGCAAGAGCAATCAAAACGCTGATAAGATTTGTGTCGGATTTAATCAGATATAACGCAGTTGATAAAGCCGTTCCCGGAACTGAAAAGTTCTATGAAGCACTTGATTACAGCAGAGCACCGATGAGAATTAGAAACAGTAAAGAAAAAGAGTGGGAGAGATAGACAACATGAAAACAAAGTACAAATTTGATGAGTATGAAGTAGGAATCATAATAAACGCCCTGATTGAGCTGAGAAATCAGCTCATCAGGGAAGGTAGATATACAGATGCAGTGAATGAGTTATTGATAAAGTTGTGCAGATAGTTTAGAAACATAAAATGATGGGAAATGCAAAATGATATTGCTATTATTCGCGACATAGAATATAATGTATTCGAATTAAGGAGGTAACCATGGAGTACTTGACGGCTAAAGAAGTAGCAGAAAAATGGGGGATTTCCCAGAGGAGAGTTGCGGTGCTTTGCTCAGAAGGCAGAGTAGCTGAAGCAACAATGCTAGGCAACATGTGGGTAATTCCTAACAATGCTGAAAAACCGGAAGATGGAAGAGCTTTGCGCTATGAAGAAAAACCAAGCAGTAAGGTAAAGCCATTTTTAAAATGGGCAGGTGGTAAAGGACAACTGTTATCAGAAATACAGCAGCACTATCCATTTGATGAAAATATAAACAAGTATGCTGAACCTTTTGTGGGAGGTGGCGCAGTCCTGTTTGATATATTAGATAAGTACGATTTAAAAGAGGTCTATATTAATGATATTAATGAGGATCTAATAAATGCATACAGATGTGTAAAGGCTTATCCTGAAGAATTGATTTCGCTACTCAAAACAATGCAGGAAGAATATATTCCTCGAGATAATGAATCAAGAAAGGAATACTATCTTGAGCAGAGGAACCTGTTTAACACTATAAAAGTATCATATGATGAATCAAGCAATCTGACAAAGGCAGCGTTAATGATTTTCTTAAATAAGACATGTTTCAATGGTTTATATAGGGTAAACAGGAAAGGTGAATTCAATGTGCCTATGGGTTCATACAAGAACCCCCTGATTTGTGATGAATCTAATCTGCGTAATGTATCGCAGAAGCTGCAGAAAGTAAGGATTTCCTGTGGAGATTATAAGAGTTCTTATGACTTCATAGATAGCAGTACCTTTGCATATTTTGACCCTCCATACAGACCGTTAACTGATACAGCCAGTTTCACTTCATATACGGAAAATGGATTTGGAGATAATGAGCAGAAAGAACTGGCCGAATTTGTTAAACGACTGGATGAGAAGGGTGCAAAAGTTGTTGTCAGCAATTCGGATCCTAAAAATGTGGATTCAAAAGATGAATTCTTTGACAACATATACTCGTATCTGAACGTTGCAAGAGTAACAGCCAACCGAATGATAAACAGTAAAGCAAAGTCAAGAGGAAAAATAAACGAATTGCTTATTACAAATTGTTAGGAGAAGTTTATGGAAATAAGAAGAGGACAGCAACTTATCGAAAATGGCACTAAACAAGCAATAATAGAGTTTGAATTCGAACGCTATGAAATATTCGTGTTCCAAGGAAATCTATCGGAGTTCGATATCGTAATAAAGTATAAAAAAGATGGAAGCCGAATTAGAACTCCTAAGCATATCCATTGGGTAGTTGATGTGCTTATGAAGATGCAAGGAAACGAAGAACTGACGAAACGATTCCTCCACATGATCCATATTTGCTGGAATCATTGTACTCCTCTCGAAAACAACGACTATGACACTCTGAAAGAACTGATACTACGCGGCGAACGAGTTGTAAAAATTGAAGAGTATGAAGAATTGAACGTTTATGGGGAGTATGACGTGGAATTTCTGTATGTGCTGATGGAACTGCTGGCGGTGCAGGAAAAAACAAACCGTGCAGATGCATATATGTTTGGAAGCATTATTGAACAGTTATTAGAGGTGGAGCGAGATATTTTTAAGATAGTATCCACAGCAGGTTTTAGAGGAAGATGATATGAACAATAGAGATTTTGACAGTTGGCTGAGCAAATTTCGTCTTAGTATTTCAAGATATGACTACTATGTGAATTTTGATAAAGTTGTTGAAAATGTCGAGAAATACAAGATTGAATTAAACATTTTGAATTCATTAATTGGGTCGAAGAATATTGAAGATGATTTTGAGAAAATAATTGAAAAGTATCCGGAAACATTAAAATGCATTCCGGTTCTTTTGGCTGTTAGAGGAAATGAAATTTACGCACAGGACGAAGCTGGTGCCTTTATTTACAAATTTAATGAGCCAAGTTGTTCGATGGAACAGTATAAGTATTTTATGAGAAAGACGGGCTTGTTCGATCTGCTGGCAAATCATATTGTAAATAATTTGATAGATTATGTTCTTGGTGTTGAAACAGGTCTTGATTCTAATGGACGCAAAAATAGAGGTGGACATCAGATGGAAGACTTGGTGGAAAGCTACATAGAGAAAGCAGGATTTGTGAGAGAAGATAATTATTTTAAGGAAATGTACCTAGCCGATGTAGAAAAGAAGTGGAACATAGATTTATCTGCATTATCAAACCAGGGAAAAGCAAGAAAACGATTTGATTTCGTTGTCAAAACAGACAACATGATATATGCAATAGAAACAAACTTTTATGGAGGAACCGGAGGCGGTTCAAAACTAAATGAAACTGCACGAAGTTACAAAATGCTTTCACAGGAAGCTGATACTGTTGATGGATTTACATTTGTGTGGTTTACAGATGGAACAGCGTGGAGAAGTGCTAGGGGTAACTTAAGAGAAACATTCGATGTAATGGATTATATCTACAGCATTGATGATATGGAAAACGGGATAATGGAAAGGATTTTTATTTAATGGCAAAAAAGAAGATAACGAAGTGGGAACCTGATGATTTTGAATTAGAAATGACAACTGTATGGAGTTTTCCGAACAGAGGTGATTGGGCAACTCATGATGCGAAGTGGAGGGGCAATTGGTCTCCATTCATTCCAAGAAACATCATGTTAAGATATTCAAAGGAAAACGATCTGGTGTTGGATCAATTTGCCGGAGGCGGAACTACTTTGGTAGAAGCAAAGCTATTGAGCAGGAATATTATAGGCGTTGATGTAAATGATGTTGCATTGGAAAGATGCAGAGAAAAAATAGATTTTGAGCATGAAGGGGCTAACGGAGAAGTCCAGCTATGTAAAGGTGATGCAAGAAATCTGGACTTTTTAGAGGATGAAAGTATCGATTTGATATGCACACATCCACCTTATGCTGACATAATTCAATATAGTGAGGATATAGAAGAAGACTTATCTCATTTAAAGGTTAAAGACTTTCTGGAAGAAATGAAAAAGGTTGCTGCGGAAAGCTATCGTGTTCTGAAAAAGGACAAGTTCTGTGCGGTACTCATGGGTGATACCAGGCAGAAAGGTCATATGATACCTATGTCCTTTGATGTGATGAAAATCTTTCAGGATGCTGGATTCAGACTTAAAGAATTGATCATTAAAGAACAGCATAACTGTCGGGCAACAGGATACTGGAAAACCAATAGTGTTAAATACAATTTCCTATTAATAGGGCATGAATATTTGTTTGTGTTTAGAAAGTAGAAGGAAAGAAGAAATTTTATGGGAGAGATTAAAATCACTATAGAAAACTGCAATAATATTTCACACGGTGAATTTACTTTAGAGGAAAATAAACTCAATATTAAATATGGGATGAACGGAACAGGGAAATCGACATTATCAACAGCGATTTATCTGATAAGCCAGGGAAAGGATTTAGTTGAGTTAAAGCCGTTTGGCAGTGGTGATGAAGTTGTCCCTGCAATTAACCTGAGTAAGAACCTACCTGTAGTAAAGGTGTTTAACGAAGAATTTGTCAATAATATGGTGTTTAAGGAAAGTAAAGTGATTGACAATGCTTTTGATGTGTTTATCAGAACACCAGACTATGAACAAAGAAGAGCTGAATTAGATGGTCGATTGGCTAAATTGAAGGTTGATGTAGATACAAAACCTCAGATACTCCAATTAAGAAGTGATATTTCCGCCTTTACAGGGAAATTAGAATTGAATGCGGCTGGAAGCAGCATTAAGAACAATACGAATTATAAGGCTATCATAAAGAAAAACAATGTGTACAATATTCCAGAAAAATTGAAAAAGTATAGCCCAATAATATCAGATGATCAAATTTGCATTAGTTGGATTGATTGGAAGTCAAAAGGTGATTCATTTGATACAAAGGGAATATGTCCTTACTGTTCAGATAAATTAAACACAGAATTTGACGAAGAAAAGAAAACATTTAAAGAGACATACAAAAAGTCAGATGCACAGAATTTGAAAAATATGCTGGATTTGTTTGAAAATTTTCACAAATATATGCCAGATGAGAAATATAGTTCAATTATTGCATGTATAAAGGAAGAAAAAGAAGAGAATGCAATAAATGCGATTCTAATAGCATTTATGAATGAATATAAGTATATATCAAATCAACTTAACAAGATTTCGTCATTTGATAAAAATGTATTTAGACAATCTGACATTAATGATATTGACAAAGTATTAGAGAACATGAAATTAGAAACAACAATTTTTAATTTCTTTTCTAATGCCGAATTTTTCGCAATAGTTGATTTGATTAATAATTCTATTGAAGAATTAAGAAAAGAAACTCAGGATATTAAAGCTGCTTTTGGTAAGTTACAAAGTGTGCTGAAGAAAACAATTACAACTTCACAAAAGGATATAAATTATTTTCTTGAATCTGCTGGAATAGCTTATCGGGTAGGAATTAATTTAGAAGAAAGCGGACAAGCAATAGCAACATTACAATATGTGCATGATAAGGAATTAGTGCAAGTTGATAGAATTAGGAATCATTTGAGTTGGGGCGAGCGAAATGCATTTTCATTAGTGTTGTTTATGTTTTACGCTATTAGTGAGGATGCGGAACTTGTGGTTTTGGATGATCCAATTTCCTCTTTTGATACAAATAAAAAATATGCGATAATTCATAGAATGTTTTCTAAACAAAGTGGTGCTTTGCCAAGAAGTTTTTATAAAAAAACAGTATTAATGTTGACTCACGATTTTGAACCGATAATTGATTTTGGCGTGGTAGGAAAGTTACCAGAAGAGGCTTTGAATACAAAGTTTATAAAAAATAGTAATGGTATATTGAAGGAATTGGAAATTGAATTCAAACAAGATATTAAGCCAGTAGTTCAGGCGTTGGCAAGTTATGTTAAAGATGATACTTTATGTGTTGTTCACCGGATCGCTTTTTTGCGAAAATATTATGAACATAATGGCATAGAAAATCATTTGGATGCCTATAATGTTCTATCGTCTTTGATTCATGGTCGTGACAAGTGCAGATATGTAGATAATACTGACATGTTACAGAGCGAGGTGCAAGCAGGATGTACAGAAATAAGAAAGTGGATAGATGATTTTGATTACTCAAAATTGCTAACTGAGATATACAATGAAGAAAAGCTATCAGAACTATACTTTGCAGAAAGCAATGAGTATCTACAAATCCAACTATTTAGGGCACTTTTTGAGGTTAATCCAAGCAAAGAGATTAAGGAAGAGGATGTGTTGGTAAAATTTATAAATGAGAGTTATCATATTGAGAACGACTATGCATATTACCTTGATATGATGAAATTTGAAACTGTTCCAGAATATATCGTTAATGCTATTGCTGAATATATGAAGAAAACCTATGCTAAAACATAACATGCGGATAAGATAAGAAGTATTCAATGACATGTAAACGCTATAAATGATGCAATAGATATAAAGAAGATAAATTTGTCAATGTATTACAAAAAACAACGAAAACACAACATAACAGTTTTGTAAATATGAACGGAGAAATTGAGGTGTAGTTATATTGAAACAAAAGCAAGGAGCTTGTGGTATCGAAAGATCAAAGAACATGAATCAAACTGTTGCAATTGAAATTTTGCATGATATGTATTTTATTACTAAGTTATTTGAAATCCAGAGTCGAATGGATGATAAATGGCTACGAGATTACTATACGAAAATTGCTGTACCATATCTGTCGATAGTATTGCATGAGTGTTTGCAAGCAGGAGTGCTTGACAAAAAAGAATCGGATAAGGATGCTATGAAGCTTCTAAAATCAATTCGTCAAAGGGTGGTTAAACTTGCTCCCACTGGAAGCAGTGATTCCATCAAACATTTTATGGATACGATGGGGATTGATTTTGAGCATTATTGCTTTGATCTTCAAATTGCATTGAATGAGTTCAATCAAAGAGACCTATATGATATTAGCTTTACATATTATGATCTTTTACAGGGAACCGAAGATATGAAGATTTTTGATTCTCTGATAAAGATACCATTGCAAATCGTGGAAAGCATTCTAACATCTGAACCACTATGTAAACATAGAACTGAAATAATCTTATTGTTTCAAAATATTTATTCAGACATAGCTAATATAGTTTCAGCAAAAATTTCGCTACATAAATATCCTTATGCAAGTAGCGTTTTTTTCAAACATTCTAAATTTGATAAAGATGACAAGGTGGCAGTTCTATACTATTACACATTGGTTAAGCAGGGACTGTTGATAGACGTACTGATTCCAGAAAGCGTAGAAGAGGCTATAGATATCTTTGATACTGTGAGAGCAAAATGCAAATTTAGAGCGGTTATAATCGAGAATATTGGTCAGTTCTTAAAGTGTGCAAGGACGTCTTTGACAGAGGAGATGTGTCATAAGATTAATGCGGCTATGGATTCGAATTTTTTCTCGAGAAACAGATCGATTAAGAATAATATTCATTACAAGACGATTACGGAATTTGATAAAACCGATATTCAAAAAATATATATACAGCAAGAATTATACTTGAAAACAGTGTTGGACATTTTTGAGGATAAGATTAAATATAACGTGGGATGGGGATACAAGATTATACGGTTTATTGCTGATAAGACAGATGAGACAATGATTGAAGTTAGAAAAATGAATCCAGAACGGAAGAAGTTAGAGGATGTTTCAATTGAAGAATGGGAAGGCGCAAGAACACGTTTAAGCATAAAGAATAGAAAATAATTTGAAAGGTATCCATTGGAAGCGAGAATTGTAATGGAGATGAATACTAATCTTGAAAAAGCAATCGAAATAAAACTGATACAGGGGGATGTGGAGACAGTGCTATCTTTAATGCACACTGAGCATGATCCAATTTTTGCCTTAGCGATTATGCCTTACTATGCTTTGTTTGTACAGTCATGTCAAGAATACTGGGAAGATTCTATCCCTGACGATGATTTTTCAAAGCAGGTAAAAGATATTAGAAATTATATTAAAGCATTTGATGTAGGGTTGAGTAAATCGAAGAAAAGAGTAAAAATAGTAGACTCTCAGCAAGACCAAGAATTCACTTCAATGCTTCGATTTGATTTCATGAAATCATGGAATATCCATTACAATTTGGGTTCTTATTGGACTGGGGATAGGCATGCTATTGGAAACACTCAAATGTACGCAGATTTTCTGAGAATTGAAAACATAAATAATAGAGTTGCTAGAGAAAAAATGCGAGATTTTGGTTATAAGATGGGAAAATATGTTGCATCAGTAAAATCTGTTCTTGAACAAATAACCACTCCAGCAAAGGTGAAAAGAGTAAGGTCCGGAATTACAATAGATTACTATTGTGATTTAAATACAAACAAGAAAAACACTTTCTTTCTTTTCGAGGAAAAAGAACTTAATCTGTTCTTCTTAAATCTAGTAAGTAATTTGAATTTTGTTAAATATATTCTGCGGCCTTTGCTTACGGACACCAATGCTTGGCTCTTTAGAGTGGAATACGTAGTGACATATTATACATACAAAGCGTTGTGGAGATTAAATAATTATTGTGATAATAATAAAGATATAGTAGTAGATATGACGGATTTGATTGCGGCTATTGAAATGAACACGGCTATTTTTCAATCGAAGTTTCGCAATTGTATGATGCATTATGGGATACAAAATCAAGGGGTGGTATCTATAGATAATATTGAGAAACCATTATTCGGTATGGTTGAAACATGTTTTGAAGGCATGGAGTTTAGCGTATATCAATCAAAGTTAAGGGACTTGGAAGACAGAATGATAGAATATCTTGAGGGATATTTCAATACAGATAAAATCATTCTACAAAAGCTTGAGAGATAAGAGTGGCATAATTTGACTTGCTTTTTTAAATACAAATAGATAGCGAGAAAAGCTTAAATTTCAAGGGATGCTGACTTGCTTTTAACAAATCAGCAAGAGATTTTCAAGATTAAATCTACAGAATATGGGACTTCTTTATCAGATTTATGAAATTGTTAGACAGTGTTGTTAATTGAGTTGGTTGCATTATTGTGAATTACTTACTAATTGCTTTTAAAGAAGCAAGCGACAAGCAATTATGAAAAAAGTTTTGGTGAAAAGCAGATAAACGACACTAGGAGCCGAAATGATAGTTCTCAGACTTGCAACACATTTGCAACAATGCCTTTGAAAACCCTTGCTTTCCAAGGGCTTCAACTATCAAAGCGTTAATCTCGATTACCAAAGAGGTAACTGAATTACCAAATGAAAGCACATTGTTCATGACGCACATTTGACGCATCGAACTTTATGAAATGAAATCAAACAGGCAAAACCGTTCAGCAACGAACTGATTTGAAGCTTGAAATCATAGGCATTGAGCCTGTTCGAAAAGAAGAAAATTGAGATGGAATAGGTCCATCTGGTTTGCAGGTGACGTTATAAACAACATAAATATAGGTATTTAAGGCACTCTCGAAAGAGAGTGCCTTTTGCTGTGGTATGAAATTGGTATGAATTATGATGCATTGACATGGCGGCTTTCTACAGAGAGTAGGTAACCGCTTAATAACATGGTGCCTTTAACACCGGGATCTCCAATGAGATAATCTAGAGTGAATCAGACTAATTTAGGTTTAGACTTTTTCGACTTTTTCG
>JAGHUV010000028.1 GCA_018064665.1 Candidatus Crickella caballi
TCGTTCTACATAAACCGTCGTGCGGTATCTAACTGATTAACAAATTAACAAAGAGACTGTGGTTGGAGCCTTTCTAAAACCATCAAGTGGTAGGAAGTATAAACCGATCCACAGTATCTCTAACAGTATAGCATTATGCGTACTGGATATACGTTAACACTATGATTTAATAATACGAGGAAGTATAATTATGAGTTTATTGGAAGTCAAAGGAATAAAGAAAGTATATAAGGCTCGTTTTGGCGGCACATCTGTTGAAGCGCTTAAGAATGTAAGCTTTACGGTTGAAGAAGGCGAGTATGTTGCAATTATGGGAGAGTCAGGAAGCGGCAAGACAACACTGCTTAATATTCTGGCGGCTTTGGACAAGCCTACAGAGGGAAGTGTTATTCTTGACGGTAGGGATTTTGGTGCAATAAAAGATAAAGAAGCAGCAAGGTTCCGTCGTGACAACCTGGGATATGTTTTTCAGGAATTCAACCTGCTGGATACATTTTCACTTGAGGACAATATTTATCTTCCACTTGTTCTGGCGGGAAGGTCTCCTTATGAAATGAAGTATAAGCTGGCGGAAATCGCAGGAAATCTTGGAATTGAAAAGCTGCTGAAGAAATACCCTTACGAAGTGTCGGGTGGTCAGAAGCAAAGAGCTGCAGTAGCACGTGCACTTATTACGAATCCGAGTATTATTCTGGCCGATGAACCGACAGGTGCTCTCGACTCCAAGTCATCGGATGAACTGCTTTCGCTTTTTACAGGTGTTAACAAAATGGGACAGACCATTCTTATGGTTACGCATTCTGCAAAGGCGGCAAGCACCGCATCGAGAGTTTTGTTTATAAAAGACGGAGTTGTGTTCCATCAGATTTACAAGGGCGAACTGACGAATCAGCAGATGTATCAGAAGATCAGTGACACCTTAACACTTCTCGCACAGGGAGGTGACAGATAATGAGGCTGGGACTGTATCCTAAGATGGCTGTCAGCGGCATGCGCAAGAATGGAAGACTTTATATTCCATATTTCGTTACATGCATAATGATGGTTGCGGTCTATTATATTCTGCATTTTCTGGCTCATTCAGGAATCATGGATGGCATGCCGGGAGGCCACACGGCCACCGATATGATGTCTGTAGGAACTTATGTAATGACGCTTTTCGGTCTGATATTTCTGTTCTATACACAGGCTTCGCTCATCAAAGGTCGTAAAAAGGAATTCGGCCTCTATTCAATGCTCGGAATGAATAAACATAATATTGGGATGATCATTCTTTTCGAAACTGTAATAACATGGGCAATTACGATTCTTGGAGGACTGCTTGCCGGAGTTTGTCTGAGCAAGCTTGCGGAGCTGGGATTCACCAGGATGATTGCAATTCCTGTTAACTATAGCTTTTCTATCAGCACAAGCTCGATAGTAATGACAGTAGTAACTTTTACAGGCGTTTTTCTGCTGATCTATCTTAACTCATTGCGTCAGGTCAGATTTGCAACTCCGATAGAACTGGTTCGCGCAGATAAAGCCGGTGAGAAACCACCTAAATCCAACTGGCTCCTGGGCATGCTCGGACTTGCTACTCTGGGAGCAGGATACTGGCTGGCACTGAGGATCAAGCAGCCAATGTCAGCGCTGATGTGGTTTTTCATTGCTGTAATACTGATAATAATCGGAACATATATGATACTCATATCCGGATCTGTAATTCTCTGCAGAATTCTACAGAAGAACAAAAGGTATTATTACAAAACGAACCATTTCATCTCCGTATCGTCAATGGCATTTCGTATGAAGAGAAACGGTGCGGGGCTGTCCTCAATATGTATTCTGCTGACAATGATTCTGGTAATGCTTTCATCGACATCGGCTTTGTACGTGGGCGCGGATGACTGTCTTAATGCGAGATATCCTAACGAAATCGGTGCCTTTGCATGTACATACGGCTACGACGAAAACCTTGAAACCATTGGAGAAAAACTTGACGCAGATCTGAAGATGATCGCGGAGGAAAAGGGCGCGGATATTACTAACAACAAGACCTACTATGAGTGGTCGATAAGCGGATATTTTGATAACAGCAAGCTCGATGTGTCGCTGAATTCAAAGACTGATATGGCCTTCATTGATTACGATAAAGTTGCACAGATTCTCTTTATAGACACAGAAGACTACAATAGAGTGTTTGGGCATAATGACAGGCTTGCCCCGGGTGAGGTGCTTGTTGGTACAAGTAAGAATGTTAAAATCGATGATAAGCTGACTGTAGGAGAATTGTCCTTCAGGGTCGCTGGAAGAATAGACGATACAATTACGGAAATTGACCCTGCGGCAGAGGGCTCAGCGTGTCCGGAAGTTTTCGTCATAGTTAATAATGTTAATGAAGTTGCGACTCATTACACTCAATACAAGGATTACGACGGAGAGCCTATGCTGGCGTGGTTCTGGAACTGCCGCTTTGATACCGGTCTTGATACTGATGGACAGATTGCCGTTGCAGAAGCTCTTGATAAGCAAATAAGGGATGAGCTTAAGCCGCTCAACTTTGATAACATGTACTGCGACAGTCACGATGCACAGCGATATGATTTTGTCAGCACCTTTGGAGGACTGTTCTTCCTGGGTATAATGCTGAGTATCATCTTCCTCATAGCCTGCGTGATAATCATGTATTACAAGCAGATATCTGAGGGGTTTGAAGACAAATCCCGGTTTGAGATAATGCAGAAGGTGGGAATGACAAAGGACGATATTCGAAGAAGTATCAACTCACAGATGCTCACGGTGTTCCTGATTCCAATCATTTTCGCATGTATGCATCTGCTTGCTGTGCTGCCTATAGTAAATAAACTGCTTATGCTCTTCGGATTAATGGATTTCTCGCTGTTACTGAAGACTGCAGGAGTTTGTGCGCTGCTCTGTGCTTTGTTCTATACAGCGGTGTACAGAACAACATCCAATGCGTATTACAGAATAGTAAGCTAGGCTTATATAAAGCTTGCTAAACTTGACAATTTAACGAGCGTTAAGTTATAATGCTTAACGGTCGTTAAATCTTGTTATGGTGAAAATATGGCAGAGAATACAAGTAAGAAAGAAATAATAATGGATGCTGCATTGAATCTGTTCTCGGAGAAGGGATATGCGGCGGTAGGCGTTGATGAAATAGGAGCTGCAGCAGGAATAAAGGGTCCTGCTATTTATCATTACTTTAAAGGCAAGGAAGCGATTCTGAATGAGCTGATTGACAGATATGAGAAGTATTACAGCGAAAAATTCGGTAATGCTAGCGGAGAGATAAAAGTTCCGGAAAATATGGAAGAGTTTGTAAGATTGTCTCTTGCGAGACTGGATTTTACGATTCACGATGCAGGCATTCAGAAGATAAGAAAGCTGATAACAATAGAGCAGTTCAGGAATAAAACCTTCAGAAAAATGGCTACAGAGCACTTTGTGCTAAATACACTTGAAATCAACAAGCGAATTCTTTCTGAACTGATACAGAAGGGCCAGGTCAAGGACTTTGATCCGGAATTGCTGGCTTTCGAGTTTTCTGCACCTGTCACAACTCTTATTGCGATGATTGACAGAGAGCCTGATAAAGAGGAAATGGTCATGGCGCAGATACGCAAACACATGAATCACTTTGTAGAAATCTACGGAGTATAAGGAAAAATAAAGTTTAAATGATACTGCTATGGATATAAGACTGTTAAATAGAGATGAATTGAATAGTGCACTGAAGCATGTCTGGGATGTGTTCTGCAAATATGAAGCTGTAAACTATCCGGAAAACAGTAAAAACGCGTTTCGACAGGCTATACATTCTGGTGAGTACCTGGAGATGCTGACGGCTTATGGTGCTTTTGATGGAGACAGAATTGTTGGAATCATTGCCACGAGAGGTGAAGGAAGTCACGTGGCGTTATTCTTTGTAGATGGCAGTTATCACAGACAGGGTGTTGGCAGAAGACTTTGGAATGAAATGCTGAAGGATAATGAGAGTAAAATAATCACTGTCCATTCTTCGCTGTATGCGGTTCCTGTATATGAAAGGATCGGATTTGTAAAGACAGATGATGTTCAGAAAGAGGATGGAATCACATTTGTTCCTATGACATTTGAACGAGGATAAACAGTATGGATATAATTAAAGAACTATACAAAAGGTCAGATGAAAAATATGCGGATTTTCAGGCCAAACTGACGCCGAATGTTGACAGGGAACTGTTCATAGGCGTACGTGTTCCTGATGCCAGAAAGCTTGCGAAAGAAATCTGCAAATCGGAAGATTATGATGATTTTCTGGCGGAACTTCCGCACAAATATTACGATGAGAATATGCTCCATGGCCTGATATTATCGGAGTTCAAAGACTATGATGCGTGCGTTGAGCAGGTGGAGAGATTCCTGCCATACGTTGATAACTGGGCGGTTTGTGATATTATGTCGCCAAAGTGCTTTAAGAAGAACAAGGAGCGACTGATAGGCAAAATCGTCGAGTGGGCGGAAAGTGACGAAGTATATACGAGTCGCTTTGGCATGGAGATGCTGATGACACATTTTCTCGATGAAGACTTCAAAGAAGAGTACCTCGAGATTCCGTCGGATGTTCACATAGATGATTACTATTCAAGAATGATGGTTGCCTGGTTCTTTGCTACGGCACTGGCCAAGCAGTGGGAGGCAACGATCCCGTATATTAGAGAAAACAGGCTTGAAGCATGGACCCACAATAAAACAATTCAGAAGGCGAGAGAGAGCTATCGAATTACTGAAGAACAGAAGGAATATCTTAAATCACTTAAACGATGATATAGAAATATCGGAGATTGAATATGAAACTTAAAAATGTTCTGATTGTAGTTAAAGACATTGAGAAGTCCAGAAAATACTATCATGACCTCTTCGGCCTTGAACTGATTGTGGATAATGATGGCAATATGATTCTTACGGAGGGGCTGGTACTCCAGGAGGAGAGCTACTGGAAACAGTTCCTGAAGAGGGATGTTGTATGGAATAATAATTCCTGTGAGTTGTACTTTGAGGAATCGGATCTGGAAAGCTTTATTGAGAAGCTGGAAAACTTGTATCCTGAAACTGTGTATGTGAACAGGCTAATGACTCACAGCTGGGGACAGAAGGTTATACGGTTTTACGACCTTGACGGAAATTTAATAGAAGTAGGAACTCCGGTATAATCAGCTGCCGGGTGTAAATATGAATGAAATGAAACAACTGAAAAAGGATGTCATCTCATTGATTACAGAACGGGATGACAAAGTAGCATACGCGAATACAAAGAAGCTCGCAGCTGAATCTGAGTTTAGCGACATATATTATGACAACTTTGAGGATTTTGTGTCCTTGCTAAATCATGAGAAATTGTATATCAGAACTCGAGCGCTGATTCTATGCTGCTCACAGGCACGCTGGGATACGGAAGGAAAAATTGCCAAATATCTGCCTGATATGCTGCAGCTCTTGCACGATGTTAAGCCAACAGTTGTCAGACAGAGCCTAAATGCTTTTAAGGAAGTGATCGCATTCAGACCGGAGTTGAGCGGTGGCATTAAGGATGAATTAGAGATGATCGATCTTACTCAATACAAGGAAAGTATGGTAGGATTAATAGCGGCAGATGCGGCTCAGCTAAGAGAGCTGATTGAAGAAGAGTAATTGAAAAAGGGAAATATTATGATACTTAATTGTCTCGCAGTTGGCATTGGAGGATTTGTTGGATCCATAGCACGATATCTGGTATCCAGAATTGAATTTCTAAAATCCGGATCCTATCCTCTTAACACCTTAATTGTCAATGTTATTGGTGCAGTACTTATTGGGCTGGTTATAGTTTATGCAGAAAAAAATGGCATGAGTGAAGAAAAATTACTGTTTTTAAAAATGGGACTGTGCGGTGGACTAACCACTTTTTCTACATTCTCTGCTGAAACTCTGGGATACATAGAATCGGGTAATATTCTTATGGGGATATCATATGTTCTGGTTAGTGTTGTTCTTTGTGTTCTGGGCGTGTACCTGGGAATGAAGCTGGGAACACTATGTTAATGAAGGAGACAATATTTTAGAAAATAAATATATTGCTTTTTATGGTAATTTGACCGCAAGGTCTTATTATAAATATTAAATTTTAAGGAGTGTGCTTTTTGATTAAAAAGACAACAATGGATGTGGTTTGCTAGCCAAGGGAGGCTGGCAGACAAATTCGCCTCCCGAGTTTATTGGTCGTAATTTCAAGGAGGTAAATAGAATGAAAAAAGACTATACAATACGTTTAGAAAGAAAAGAAGACGAGCGCGAAGTTGAGAGCCTGGTACGGGACAGCTTCTGGAATGTCTACCGTCCCGGATGCCTGGAGCATTATGTTATCAATCAACTGAGGAATGATCCTGCGTTCATACCTGCGCTGGACTATGTGATGGAGCAGGATGGCAGACTGATCGGACAGTATATTGCAATGGACGCAACAATCCAATCTGATGATGGCCGTTCAATTCCAATAATCACTATGGGTCCGATTTGCATCGCAAACGAGCTCAAACGACAGGGATACGGTAAAGCATTGCTGGACCATTTTCTTGCACAGGCCACGGAGCTTGGATATGGTGCGGTTTGCTTTGAGGGAAACATAGATTTCTATGGCAAAAGCGGATTCGGATATGCGAGTGATTTCGGCATCAGATATCACGGCCTGCCTGAGGGAGAGGACGCATCATTCTTTCTCTGTAAGGAGCTGATACCGGGATATCTTGACGGTATCACAGGTGAGTATGCAACACCTCAGGGATACTTCGTGGATGAAGCCGAAGCAGAGGAATTCGACAGGCAGTTTCCTTATAAGGAAAAGCTCAGACTTCCGGGACAGTTATTCTAATCACGTATGACACACCGTAAAAGAGAGCTCTTCGGAGCTCTCTTTTTGCGTTTACGCAGCATACATGAGCGGCTCATGCTGAGCTTTCTGAAATGTCATGATATAATCAAATAGAAAAGGAAAGTATTATAGGGGGGTATTATGGGAAAAAGATTTATTATAGGTCTTATCGCATGTCTGCTCGTAGCATCGCTTTGCGCTTGCGGTAATATAGCTTCAGATACATCGGATGAAGCAAAGGATACCGTCGTAATCATTAATGCTCAGGATTTGATCGGCGAATGGAGTGAGGCTGTCGGCGGACGCGGAATGATGACTGTAACAGCAGTAGACGGAGAGGAGAACTCCGTGTATTTTGAAGTTGTGTGGTCGGATAGTGCGTCGAGCTATCATCAGTTCAGATTCCTGGGAACTCTCGATGAAGACGGCAAATTAGTCTATGATAACGGATTTGTAGGCGTTGTCGATTGTGATGAAGACGGCAATGAGACTAAGACAATAATCGAAGAGGAAGCCAGTGGTACGGTTGAACTCGTTGATGATGGAACCATGATCTGGACCGAGGATGCAGCGGCAGATAATCCTCACGAATTCGTCAGAAATGCATAATAGGGCATTATAAAATCTTGACATTATATGAACTGGTTGCTATAATTCATTTAACAATTAGGTTAAATGTTAAATAAGGAGAGAGAAGTGAGTATTCAGAACACGATGAAAGCGTTGGCTGATCCGACGCGCAGAGAAATATTGAACATGCTGAAGGCCGGTGATATGAAGGCCGGAGACATTGCGTCAGCTTTTGATATTTCCGATGCTGCTATTTCAAGGCACCTATCTGTTTTGAAAGATGCTGAGCTCATTCATGACAGACGCGATGGCAAATGCATTATCTATGAGCTTAATGTCAGCGTTCTTGAAGAAGTCCTTCTGTGGATCAAGGATTTGAATGGAGAAATATAATGATTAAAGACAACAGGAAAGAAATTATAATATGTGCACTGATTATGCTTGTTCCGGTAATTGCAGGCCTGGTTTTATGGAACCGGCTGCCTGACCAGATGGTTATCCACTGGAATGCAAATGGAGAAGCCGATGGATACGCGGGCAAAGCCTTTGCCATATTCGGACTGAATGCAATACTGTATGCGTTATACGCTATATGCCTGATTGCAACAAATGCAGACCCTAAGAAGAATAATATCAGCAGAAAAACTTTTCTTCTGTGCATCGGAAGTATGCCACTGATATCGATATTTGCGAATGGAGTGACGCTTGCTGCGGCAATGGGCAAGAAGATAGACATTGATTTCTGGTCTACTGCTTTGATATCAATCCTCTTTATTATTATCGGCAACTACATGCCTAAGATGAGGCAAAGCTATACGATCGGCATTAAACTTCCATGGACACTCGAGTCTGCAGACAACTGGAACAGAACACACAGATTTGCAAGTAAGATAATGTTGATATTCGGATTGATACTGCTGGCCAATGCATTTATAAAATTCATGCCGCTTGCAGTTGAAGGTATTTTGTTCGCCGTGGTGATTCTGGCACCGGTAGTATATTCATACTTGTACTATGTCAGAAACCATGATGCATCGAAAGGCGAAGAAACTGATGAATAGCTAAAAAATCAATAGGTAATAGCACAATATTTCAAGAGGCTGTCGCACTGAAGGACAAAACCTGATTATGCGACAGCTTTTTTCTCTATGCCCTCACTTTTGGAACATGAAACGCCGGAAGCCTTGATTTTAAAACTAAAAATTCCAATTTTGCTCGCCAAAAGCAATTTCTCTTCGACCCATCGGCATGAGACGTAGTGCCATTTTGGAATATAATTTTGAAATGTCAATGGTTTGCGCGATTTCAATTCCAATTACGGTCTTCATTAGACCCTTTGAATAGAACCTCAGCACACCTATGTAAGGAACGATTGGAATTTTTAATTTTATTTTCAAGGGTTTCACGGTTTCATGTTCCAAAAGTGAGGGCATTGGCGGTGCGACACAGTGAACTAAGAAAAGAAACATAGCGACGATGAATATATTTAAATACAAGTGTGTTCTAAAGATATCCTATTGAAAAGGTAGGAATTAAATGTTACTATACATATGTACTCCAAAGCAGTCTTTTAAACTGTGGTTGGAATATAAACTATATTAATGGAAATTTTGGAGGTACAGAAAATGTATTACACATCAGTAGAAGAACTTGTAGGCAATACGCCACTGATAGAGCTTACCAAGGTGGAAGAGAAGCTTTCGCTTAAGGCAAAGCTTTTTGCCAAGCTCGAGCTTTTTAATCCTGCGGGATCCGTTAAGGACAGAATCGCATATCAGATGATTGTTGATGCAGAGAAGGAAGGTAAAATCAGCAAGGGCGATACCATTATTGAGCCTACCAGCGGAAACACGGGAATCGGAATCGCTGCTATCGGAGCGGCAAGAGGCTATCATGTTGTAATTGTTATGCCTGAGTCGATGTCGATTGAGAGAAGAAAGCTCATGAAAGCATATGGCGCTGAGCTGGTGCTTACTCCTGCTTCAAAGGGCATGGCAGGTGCAGTAGAGAAGGCAGAGGAGCTTCATGCAGAGCTGGGCGGAATCATAGCAGGTCAGTTTGTAAATCCATCAAACTGGAAGACTCACTACATGACAACAGGTCCGGAAATCTATTCGGCGCTCGACGGAAAGGTCGATGTATTCGTTGCCGGCTTTGGAACAGGCGGAACTATAACGGGTGTAGGAAAGTATCTGAAGGAGAATGCTTATGTTAAGACTGTTGCGGTAGAGCCTGATGCTTCGCCGCTTCTTTCCAGGGGCGTTGCAGGACCGCACAAAATACAGGGCATAGGTGCAAATTTCATTCCTGAGGTGCTCGACCGGAGCGTTATAGATGAAATCGTAACGGAGTCTATAGATGATTCGCTTGAAACATTAAAGATGCTGGGCGCAACAGAGGGACTGTTTGTAGGTATTTCCTCGGGTGCTGCTTTGCATGCGGCTATTGAGCAGGCGTCTCTTGAAGAGAATGCAGGAAAGAATATCGTGGTTCTTCTTCCTGATGGGGGAGACAGATATCTTTCAACGCTGGAGTTTGAATAATTATCGGCCCAAATCCGAGTGCAGTCGGTCGATACGCACGACGATGATGCCCGGGCCAATATACGGTGCGATACGCAGGACAATATAGAGAATCATACACAGAGGAGATTATATTAAATGACGGTTAGTAGAAAGGGTGCACATGCTGCGCATCTTGAAGAAATAGCTTATAAATTTGCGAATATAGGAACAATGCCGGACGAGGGACAGTTTATAGGTCTCGAACCTGTTATGGAGGAAGCCATCGAGCACATGCTTACAGCGATGTTCCCGTATCACTTCGGCACTACAAGAGGAAGATTTGTAGAAGCTGAGAAGAGAACCTGGGAGCTGATGCGTGCCTATGATGCACTCACACGTGCATTCACAATGGTATACAACAATCTGGATGACGAGGAGATTTCGGAAAAAGTCGGCGAGCTGATTGATGATCTGCCGTCGATCCTCGACATACTTAAGACCGATATTCAGGCGGGCTATGAAGGTGACCCGGCAGCTACAAGCACTGATGAGGTTATTATTACCTATCCTGCTTTCAAGGCCATTGCAATATACCGAATTGCTCACAAGCTGTACTGCATGAAGGTTCCTATGCTGCCTCGTGTTATGGCTGAATATGCGCACAAAATCACAGGAATAGATATCCACCCGGGAGCAACCATAGGCCCGTACTTCTTCATCGACCACGGCACAGGCGTTGTTATCGGAGAAACCACTACTATCGGAGAGCATGTTAAGCTGTATCAGCATGTAACTCTTGGTGCAAAGAGCTTTGCGCTGGCAGAAGACGGAACTCCGATCAAGGGAATAAAGAGACATCCGGATATCGGAGACAGAGTAATTATCTATGCAGGAACGACCATACTCGGCGGAGATACCAGGATAGGTGATGACTGCGTTATCGGAGGTAATGTATGGCTGACACGTTCCCTCGAGAGTGGAATGGTTATTAAGAACAAAGCGTGTGGTCAGGAGCTGCTCAGCACGGACGCAGAATAATACAATGTAAATTTATTTAGTCTTGCCTTATGTGATACAATAAAAAAGATATAAAGTATTGAAAGGGATAGACATATGGACAACAGACCGATAGGATTCTTTGATTCCGGACTCGGTGGATTGACTTCGGTGCAGGAACTGCACGAGAAGTTGCCTAATGAGAAAGTTCTGTATTTTGGTGATACAGCAAGAACTCCATACGGCTCCAAATCGCCGGAAACCATACGCAACTTTGCAACACAGATAGTGGATTATCTTGTATCCAAGGATTGCAAGATGATTATTATTGCGTGCAATACTGTTACGGCTATGGCTCTCGAATCACTGAGAGAAAGGTATCCGGACATTCCTATTCTGGGTGTTATCGAACCGACTGTAAGAAGAGTTACGGCAGATGGCTGCAACAGTATCGGTGTTATTGCGACCAAAGCAACTATCGGTTCAGACGTATACGGAGAGAAGCTGCGTGAGCAGAATCCTGATGTAAGTGTTAAGAGCCTCGCGTGTCCGGCACTGGTACCTCTTATCGAAGAGGGCTTTGTGGAAGGCGATATAATCGAGCTTGCAATCAAGCACTACATGGATGACTTTATCAATAACGGAGATTTTGACAGCCTTATTCTTGGATGCACACATTATCCGCTTCTTACGAAGTTGTTTGAGAAGCTCTATCCGGGCATCAGACTTTACAGTTCCTCTGCAGAGGTAGTGAACGAGGCGGCGGAGATACTGAAGGAAAAGGATATGCTGGCAGACAGCAATGACTACCAGGACAGATATTATGCGAGCGACCTCTCGGATAATTTCATAGCGATGACAGAGTATCTGTTCAAGAACAGGGATTCCAGAATTAAGCTGAAAAAACTCGAAGATTAAAATATTTAGACGAAAAACAATAAAAAAACGCGAAGTTTCAACGAAAATATTGAAAAATCGCGTTTTTTTTAGTAAAATTTTATGGCTGTTATGCATTGAGTAATGTGTTTCAGCTAAGCCGGGATACAAATCCCGGAATAAATAAAGTGAGGCTGTAATATGGAAACAGAATTCAAATATCGGCTTAGCGATAATACTGTTCTGGATCGAATTGCTGATGATGCGAGAAATAATAATCAGATCAAAGGCGATATAGATTCAATCGAGATGGAAGCTGTATATTTTGACACCGAAGACCAGAGACTCAGGGACAAGGGCGTTGCATACAGAATCAGACGAGAGAATGATATCATGATTGCAACGGTCAAGTGGGACCTTGATATGGTAGACGGACTGTATGTTAGGGAAGAAATAAATCTTGTTGTAAATGACGAGAACTTTGCTGAGAACCCTGACATTGAGCTGTTTAAGTCAAGCGGTGCGTACGATGTGCTGTATGAAGCGACAGGCGGCAGGAAGCTGGTAAAGCAGGTCGACATGGAGTACACAAGAAGACAGTTCCTTATCAACACAGGAAGTTCTCTAAGCTGCATATCGGAGGATTTCGGAACCATCCACAGAAAAGATAAAGAGGACGTTCCGGTATTCGAGCTTGAGATTGAACTCTATCATGGAGATGAGAATGATTTCAGAGATCTCGCAGCAAGAATAAGAGAGAAATACGGCTTGGAGGTCGAACCGACGTCTAAGCTCCAAAGAGCGTTTTCATAACAAACTACTAATAATTTAACAATCATATAAACGGAGGAAAGTATTGATGAAAGCTTTACAGGTATCAAACGAAAACGGAGCAGTTAAGTTCAGCATCGAGTTCAGCAAGGAAGAGTTCGCTGAGGCACTCAACAAGGCATATCTTGCTAACAGAAGCAAGTTCAGCGTTGATGGTTTCAGAAAAGGCAAAGCACCTCGCAAGATTATCGAGAACTACTATGGTGAGGACATTTTCTATGATGAAGCACTGAACGCACTGCTTGAGGAGAACTATTTCAAGGCAATCGATGAGCTTGGTCTCGACGTTATTTCCCAGCCAAGAATCGACGCTCCTAATGTAAAGAAGGATGAGCCTGTTGTAATTACCGGTACAGTTCAGACATTCCCTGAAATCGAGGTTAAGAACTATAAGGGCCTTGAGATCGAGAAGTTCGAGACTAAGATCGGCGCTAAGGAAGTTAAGGCAAAGCTTGAGGAGATTCAGAAGAGCCAGGCTCGCTTTGAGGCTGTTGAGGGACGCAAGTCCGAGATGGGCGATATGACTATTATCGACTTCGTAGGTTCTGTTGACGGTGAGGAGTTTGCAGGCGGAACAGCTGAGAACTTTGAGCTGACACTCGGAAGCGGACAGTTCATCCCTGGATTCGAAGAGCAGCTGGTTGGCAAGGATGCAGGGGAGGATGTTGACGTTGTTGTTACATTCCCTGAAGAGTATCACGCTGAGGAACTCGCAGGTAAGGAAGCACTCTTCAAGTGCCACATTCATGAGATCAAGAAGGAAATCCTTCCTGAAATTGATGACGAGCTTGCAAGCGATGTAAGTGAATTTGAGACACTGGCTGACTATAAGAAGCAGCTTAAGAAGGACATGCAGGCAGAGGCTGACGCACGTGACGAAGCTTACATGAAGGACAGAGTTCTTGAGAAGCTCTATGAAGAGAACGAGGTTGAAGCTCCACAGATCATGATCGACAACGAGCTTGACAATATGATTTATGACATGAACCAGAACCTGGCTGCACAGGGTCTTTCACTTCAGCAGTACATGGAGTGGATGGGCAAGACTATCGAGCAGGTTAAGGAAGAGGCTAAGCCTGAGGCTGAGAAGAGAATCAAGACAAGAATTCTCCTCAAGAACATTATCAGACTTGAAGGCATTGAGTGCACAGACGAGGAAGTTCAGGGACTCATGGAGGAGTTCGGTGCTCAGTACGGAATGACTGTTGACCAGGTTAAGCAGATGGCAGGAGAGCAGACTGTAGCATACTTCAAGGAAGATGCACAGACAAAGAAGGCAATCGAGCTTCTTTACGACACAGCTAAGAAGGACATCGTAGCTGTTGTTGACAAGGAAGAAGAGTAATTTAGAGTGGGACAGGGGGCCGGTCCCTCTGTCCCGCTTTTTTATTACAGAAAAAGGAGGTATCTATGAATTACGTTCCTTATGTTATTGAGCAGACAGGTCAGGGCGAGAGGTCTTATGATATTTATTCAAGACTTCTGCTTGACCGTATTATTTTCATTGATGAGGAAATCACTGATCATACAGCAAGTGTTGTTGTTGCTCAGCTGCTTTTCCTTGAAGCACAGGATTCTGAAAAGGATATCAATATTTACATCAATTCACCGGGCGGATCGGTTACGGCAGGAATGGCAATATATGACACTATGCAGTTTGTAAAGCCGGACATCTGCACCATCTGTGTAGGAATGGCAGCAAGCATGGCAGCTACACTGCTTTCTGCAGGAACAAAGGGCAAGAGATACGTTCTGCCTAATGCAGAGGTTATGATTCATCAGCCTCTGGGCGGAGCTCAGGGTCAGGCAAGTGATATTAAGATCACTGCTGACCATATTCTGGCTGTCAAAGCAAGACTTAACAGGATTCTTGCAGCTGCAACCGGACAGGAGCTTGAAGTAATTGAAAAGGATACCGATCGTGATAACTTCATGACAGCTGAGGATGCGGTGGAGTACGGTCTGGTAGATAAGGTATTGGAGAAACATTAATGGCTAAAGATAACGAACTTGTATGTTCATTCTGTGGAAAATCCAGATCTGAAGTACGCAAGATCATCGTCGGACCTAATATCTATATCTGCAATGAGTGTATCGAACTGTGTCAGTCAATTCTTGATGAAGACGAGATGCCTGTTCGCAGAAGGAAGAGTGCTGCTCTGCCAAAGCCTATGGATATTAAGGCCGAGCTTGATGAGTATGTCATCGAGCAGGATCCTGCCAAGAGAAGTCTGGCTGTAGCGGTATACAACCATTACAAGAGAATAAGACACCTTGAGAAATATAAGACATCAGATAATCCTGACGGAGTCGAGCTGCAGAAGAGCAACATTCTGCTTCTTGGACCAACCGGAAGCGGCAAGACACTTCTCGCACAGACTCTGGCGCGTATTCTTGATGTGCCTTTTGCTATAGTTGACGCAACTACTCTCACAGAGGCAGGATATGTCGGAGAGGATGTTGAGAACATTCTGCTCAGACTGTATCAGGCTGCAGACGGAGACCTGCACAGAGCTGAAAAGGGAATTATCTATATCGATGAGATCGACAAAATCGCAAGAAAGTCTGAGAACACATCTATCACTCGTGACGTAAGCGGTGAGGGTGTACAGCAGGCTTTGCTTAAGATTATAGAGGGAACTGTTGCCAACGTACCTCCGCAGGGCGGAAGAAAGCACCCTAATCAGGAGTTTATTCACTTTGACACCAAGAATGTGCTGTTCATCTGCGGAGGAGCATTCACAGGGCTGGATAAAATTATCAAGGTCAGACTTGGCAACAAGGTAATCGGCTTCAATCAGGAAGATGACAGCGCAGAGCTTTCCAATGAGGATATTCTGCTCAAGGTTGAGCCTGAGGACCTGCTCAAGTTCGGTCTTATTCCGGAGCTTATCGGAAGACTGCCTGTAATAGTATCGCTCTCTGAGCTTTCAGAGCGGGCTCTTGTGAGAATCATTACTGAGCCTAAGAATTCCATCATCAAGCAGTATCAGACTCTGCTTGCAATGGATGATGTGGATTTCACAATAGAGGATGATGCCATCAAAGCAATAGCCAACAAAGCCATCGAGCTCAAAACCGGAGCAAGAGGACTTCGCGGCATATTTGAGAGAATGATGACAGACATAATGTTCGAGGTACCATCAGATAAAGATATCCGTAAAGTAATTATTACAGAAGATACAGTTAACGGCGGTGAGCCGGAAATAGTTAAAAAGCAGTCGGAGTAGCAAATATCCGACTGACAGTTTGAGGTAGATAATGGAAGAAAACATGATCACAACCAAGATGCCGTATATTCCGTTAAGAGGACAGACCTTCTTTCCGGATACGGTTGTCGGATTTGACATAGGAAGAGATAAAAGTCTTGCCGCCGTTGATCGCGCGATGAATGGCGACAAGTGCCTTGTTGTGTCTGCACAGAGAGACCCTGCTGTTTCCGATCCTACTGAAGAGGATTGCTATATGACTGGCGTATTTCTGAGGATATCCTCTGTTGTTAAGAAAAACGAAGAATACGAAAGAATCCTGGTTACAGTAGGTTCCAGAGCAAGGATCAGCCATATCTTCGAGGAGGATGGAATGCTGTGGTGCGAATGCGAGCCAGCAGAGGACACAGACGATGATATCGAAGATGTGACAATGCAGGCCAATGTCAGAGTGCTTACAGAGATGTTCTTCAAATATCTGGAGCAAAGCGGCGCGAATGACACCGGTGCACACAATCTTCTCGACGGAGTTAAGGATGCGGCGGTGCTCTGCAGTATTATCGCTAACGAGCTTGACGTTGAGTATGACACAAAGCAGACTCTGCTTGAAATTGACTCGGTTAAGCTGAGAACAGAGCATCTTATCGATATAATCGGAAGAGAGAATCAGATTCTTGCAATAGCAAGACGCATTAATAACAAGGTTGTTAAGAATATGAATCGCGGACAGCGCGAATATTACCTCAGAGAGCAGATGCAGGTCATCAAGGAAGAGCTCGGCGAGGATGACAATTCTGATGACGAGGCTGCTGAGTGGAGAAAGAAGCTCGACGAGCTTAAGCTGCCTGAAAAGACAGATACCAAGCTTCGCAAGGAAATCGACAAATTTACCAAGATGAATGCGATGAGCCCTGATGCCAATGTCAGCAGAACATATATCGAAACTATTCTCGATCTCCCTTGGCACACTTCGTCCAAGACCAATCTCAGCATTAAGAAGGCGGAGAAGATTCTCGATGAGGATCACTATGGACTTGAAAAGGTCAAGGAGAGAATACTTGAGAATCTTGCGGTTATGCATCTGACTAAGGCTAACAAGGGACCTATTTTATGTCTGGTTGGCCCTCCGGGAGTCGGCAAAACCTCGATTGCCCGTTCAATTGCACGTGCGACAGGAAGAGAATTTGTCAGAATGTCTCTGGGCGGAGTAAGAGACGAGGCTGAAATCAGAGGACACAGAAGGACATATATCGGAGCAATTCCGGGACGCGTTATCAACAGTATTATAGAGGCAGGAACAAACAATCCGCTCTTCCTTTTCGATGAGGTGGATAAGATAGGCAGCGACTTCAAGGGAGACCCTGCCTCGGCATTGCTCGAGGTGCTTGATCCGGAGCAGAACAGTACATTTACAGATCACTATCTTGAGATTCCTTTCGATCTGAGTCAGGTGATGTTTATCACAACAGCTAATACAACATCCACGATTCCTACACCTCTGCTTGACAGAATGGAAATAATCGAGGTTTCAAGCTACACAGAGGAAGAGAAGGTTAAGATAGCAGAACAGTATCTGATTCCTAAGAAAATGAAGGAATACGGTATTAAGAAGCATCAGCTCAATATAGCTGAGTCTGCAATTCGCGATATGATAGAATACTACACTCGTGAAGCGGGCGTACGTAATCTTGAGCGTGAAATAGGAAACGCATGCCGCAAGGTTGCAAGAAATATCGTTAGCGGTAAGAGTAAGAAGAACACGATAACAGCCAAAACTTTGGATAAGTTTATCGGTAAGAAGATTTATATCGACGAAATCGGTGAGCTTGAGCCTGAGGTGGGTGTTACTACAGGTATGGCATGGACTGCTGCGGGCGGAGTTACTCTCAAGATCGAAACTGTTAAGATGCCGGGTAGCGGAAAGCTTGTTCTGACAGGCCAGATGGGCGATGTCATGAAGGAGTCAGCAACAACCGCACTTGGATATCTCAGATCCATTGCCGACAAGTATGATATCGACAATGATGCATTTAAGGATATGGATATTCAGATCCACATTCCTGAAGGTGCTACACCAAAGGACGGACCATCTGCGGGAATCACAATGTGTTCAGCTCTCTTCTCGCTGCTTACAGACAGGAAGGCTGACAGAACGATCGCAATGACAGGAGAAATCACTCTCAGAGGTAAGATTCTTCGCATAGGAGGTCTTAAGGAGAAGTCTCTTGCGGCATATCGTCAGGGAATAAGCAGAATAATTATTCCTAGGGAGAACGTTCCTGATCTGGAGGATATTCCTGCAAGTGTACGTAAGAAGATAGAGTTTATTCCGGTTGAGAATTTCGAGGAAGTGATTCCGTTATTATTTAAATAAGCTATGAAAATTACTGCATCAAAACTAGAAACAGTGGCAGTCAAGCCGGCACAGTATCCGGATACAGCTGTCAGGGAAATAGCCTTTGCGGGTCGATCCAATGTAGGCAAATCATCTCTTCTGAATCTTATTACAGGCAGGAAGAGCCTCGCCAGAGTGTCAGGCAATCCGGGCAAAACAAGGACAATCAACTTCTATGCGTGTGAGGCACAGACGGAGATTGACGGAGAGCCTTGCACTACAGAATTCAGAATCGTCGATTTGCCGGGATACGGCTATGCTAAAGTGAGCAGGGCCGAATCTGAAAAGTGGGGCGAGATGATGGAATCATACCTTGAGAACAGAGAGAACCTTCTTAAGGTCGTTCAGCTCGTCGATATCAGACATAAGCCAAGTGCACAGGACGTTCAGATGTATGACTATCTGAAATACTACGGACTTGACGGTATTGTTGTTGCGACTAAGGCGGACAAGGTCAGCAATAACGAAAAGACTAAATGCCTTAAGGAAATAAGGTCTACCCTGGGCATGAGTAAGAGTGATATAATAATTCCGTGCTCAGCGTTGAAGCGAACCGGAGACCGGGAGCTACTTAATACAATAGAGAAATTGCTGGAGGAAAATAATGGCAGCGAAGAGTGAAACAATCGGCAAGGTACTGTTTACACAGGAAGATATTACCAAGAGAGCCAAGGAAATCTGCAAACAGATCGACAAGGATTATGAGGGCGAAGAGGTTCTTCTGCTCGGCACTCTCAAGGGTTCGATAATGTGGATGGTAGAGATTATGAAGCACCTTAGTGTTGATACCAATATTGACTTTATCACTGCAAGCAGCTATGGTTCATCAACTATCAGCTCGGGTGTAGTTAAGATCACATATGAGCCGGCATCAAATATGTATAACAAGAATGTCATAATTCTTGAGGATATTGTTGATACCGGAAACACATTGAAGTATCTGATTGAGAAGCTGCAGGAACGTGGACCTAAGTCAATCAAGGTTTGTTCAATGCTGAATAAGCAGGCGAGAAGAACTACAGATTTTCAGGCGGACTATATCGGCTTTGAGATCGATGACCTTTTCGTAATCGGATACGGACTCGATTATGACCAGAAGTTCAGAAATCTGCCATATATCAGCTATCTTGATGCCGATGATGTAGTACAGTTATAAATAATAAAAAGGCCAGAGGGAGCCCCTTTGCCAATTTTCATTGAGGGATTATGGACAGTACTTTTGATTTACATATTCATACTCGGTTCTCTGACGGCCATCTTGAGCCTGAGGAAATAGTGAAAAAGCGTTCTGAAGAGGGCTATACATGCATCGCAATTACGGATCATGACGGCATCGGAGGATCGCAGCTTTGCTTTGAGCAGAATCTGGACAGCAAGTACAACATCAGGATAATCCCCGGAATTGAGTTTGACTCAAGCTGTGATCTCGGCAAGGACATGCATATTCTCGGTTACGATATTGATTTCAACTCAGAGGAGCTCAGGAACACTCTTGATGAAATCGACGAGATGAGAAGGGTTAGAAATGACGGGCTTCTGAAGGCTTTAAATAATGCGGGATATGATATTACGCAGGAGGAGCTTGACGCAATTAACGGTGGCAGATATATAGGCAAACCGACCTTTGCCAAAGTCCTTAATGAGAGAGGCCTTATCCCAAGCTTTGAGTATGCGTTCAAGATGTTTCACGACAAGCCTGAACTTAAAGCAATCAAGAAGGCGGTCCTGAGCACGGACCACGTGATAGATGTGATCCACAAAGCCGGAGGCAAAGCGGTGCTGGCGCATCCTATGGAGCAGCTGAAGGTCAGAGAAGGTGAGACCTTCGAGGAATTCAAGCCAAGACTTGATGCGATATTGAATAGGATGCTGTCATATGGAATTGATGGAATCGAATGCATACATCCCTCTGCGGGTGAAAGACAGAGTAAATACCTCGAAGAGTTTGCGGATGAGCACGGACTCCTGAAGACACGAGGCTCGGATTTTCACTTCGAAGGGTCGACGCGGGACTTCAAGAGCTATCACAGATAATATTCATACAAATAACATATCGGTACAATGACTCTGTTGTAGAATAATTCTGCAAAGAGTCATTTTCATTGGTCGGATTTCAAGGGAAAGGAGATCCGAAATGAAAACAATAGAGACGATGAATAAAAGTCTGCCGAGAGAGGTGTACTATCAGTGCATATGGATTATTAAGGACAGACCGAGGCTGGAGTTTCTTGTGACTGCACTCGATTGCAGCAGAAATGCCGAAGTAGGAGAGTTTATTCTGCGAGCCGACAGATATGGTGGAATTCTAAGAGAAGAAGTAATGGAGGAAGCCGAGTTCAAGCTGGAGTGCATTGAAAAGGCTATCGAGGCGGTTCCGGAGGACTACAGAGACGGTATATTGGCCAATATTGTAGAGATGAGGGCATTTGGTGATGAGGCGCATCCGAATACATGGAAGCGCTGGAAGAGGGTGTTCATCTATGAGCTTGCGAGAAGACTTCGACTGTATTAAAATAATTTTATAGGTTAACTAAAAAGACGGGAGAGCGTTAAGAAATGGCTTTTATAGAGAAAACTGTAAGCAGTGAAACTGTTTATAACGGTCCGATTTTTGATATTGTTCAATACACTGTTGAGGCAGAGAACGGCTTGGCGAAAAGAGATGTGCTGCAGCATAACGGAGCAGTCATCATAATCGCAATCAAGGATGATGGCAAAATCATCATGGAAAAGCAGTTTAGGAAGCCATTCGATGCAGTTCTGTATGAGCTTCCTGCCGGCAAAATCGACCGTGGCGAGGATCCTGAAACTGCTGCTTTGCGTGAGCTTCAGGAGGAGACAGGCTACAAGGCCGGCTCAATCGAACATCTCATGACATATTATCCGACCTGCGGATATTCGACGGAGATTCTGTATATCTACGTATGCAGAGAGCTTGAGGAGGGCGAGACTAATCTCGACCCGGGTGAGAGCGTAGATGTTATCGAATTCGGCGCCGATGAGCTTGTTGATATGGTAATGAAGAATGAAATCAAAGACAGCAAAGCAATTATAGGTGTGCTGTATGCCAGACAGGCGGGGATAATCTGATGAAGGATTTTATAGAATACTTAAAGAATGAAAAACACAAAGCGGAGAATACTCTGATTGCATATGAGCGTGATATTAAAGGCTTCGAGCAGTTCCTTACAGAGCGCAGAGGCAAGACTTTGGCTGATTGTGCGGAAAGTGATGCAATCGCATATGTTCTCAGCATGGGCAAAGAAAACAAGTCCAAGGCTACAATCAATCGCAAGGTTTCTGCATTGCGTACCTATTGTGATTTTCTGATAGGTCAATCCGTGCTTGATACCAATCCTTTTGCGGGCATTAAGTCCGGCAAGAGTGATAAGCGGGAGATCGATTATCTTACACTTGAAGATGTCGAGGCACTGCTGGCGCTTCCGAGTGATGACAGAAAGGGCTTGCGCGACAAGGCTCTTATGGAATTCATGTATGGCACCGGAGCAAGGGTTACTGAAGTAGTAAGGCTCAGAATTGAAGACGTTAATCTCAGGATGAGCTTTGTTACTCTGCGAGATGTGAATGACGAGAGCAGAATCGTTCCACTCGGCAGATACGCAAGAGAAGCTCTGGTTGAATACCTTGAGGGCACTTACGATTCGATGAAGGGCTCTGAGAAGAAGGGCGAAGACTATGTGTTCATCAATCTGCGAGGTGAACAGCTTACGCGCCAGGGAATCTGGAAGATACTCAAGAATTACGGCGAGAAGCTGGGCCTGGCTGAGCGCATGACACCGCAGATCCTAAGAGACAGCTTTGCAGTTCACATTCTGAAGAATGGAGGAGACCTGAAATCGCTTCAGGAGCTCATGGGCTTCGAAGATATGAGCATAGGAATTGCATATCTGGCTGTTACGGATATACATGTCAGAGACGTTTTCAAAAGGTGCCATCCGAGGGCGTAGATGCTTGAGAAATCAGGGCTTTGAACGCCTGCTTTGCACTCAAAAAAATAATTAAAAAAGCTTGATATTCCAACGCAGCTGTGGTATCCTATTCAAGCTGTTATTACGGGCGGTCCTCTGGGGATGGGCGGAAGAAGTGCTCAGACGAACCAAGAACGTCTTTGAGGGAAAGGAGGAATAACATGAATATTTTAGACCAGGTTACAATGGATTATAAGAAGGAAGAAATTCCGGCATTCAACGTTGGTGATACACTGCGCGTGCACGTAAAGATCATCGAGGGCCAGAGAGAAAGAATTCAGGTTTTCGAAGGTTACGTACTTAAGAAGCAGCACGGTGGAATCAATGAGACTTTCACTGTAAGAAAGCTTTCAAACGGAATCGGAGTTGAGAAGACATTCCCGCTTCACTCACCTAAGATCGAGAAGATCGAGGTAGTTAAGAAGGGTAAGGTTAGAAGAGCTAAGCTCAACTACATGCGTTCAAGAACAGGTAAGGCTGCAAGAATTAAGAGCGCTGAATAATTTACGAATGAAAACGGAAGTTTCGGCTTCCGTTTTTTTCTTAATAAATAAACTAACTCATAGAACACCTTATGCTATAATTGAATCATGATAGAGAATATTAACTGGTATCCGGGTCACATGAAGAAGACCCGTGAATTAATAAAGGAAAACCTTAAAGCTGTTGACTGTGTTGTTGAAATAGTCGACAGCCGTATTCCTGTGTCCAGCCGTAATCCGATTATCGATGAGCTGATCGGCGGCAAGAGACGTATTATTGTGCTGGGTAAAGCAGATCTGGCAGATGAGAAGGAGAACGCAAAATGGAAAGAGTTTTTCGAAACATTTGCGGAAGAAAAGAATCTGGCAAAGGTTCTGGTTCTCAATCTTCAGTCAGGCGAGAATATCAAACAGCTTCTCAAGACTCTTGAAGCTGAACAGACCAGAAGAAATGCCGAAAAGTCCGTGCCAAGGCCTCTTCGTCTCATGATCGTTGGCGTTCCGAATGTAGGGAAGTCCTCGTTGATCAACAGACTGACAGGAAAGCGCTCTGCTGTTACGGGCGACAAGCCCGGAGTTACCAAGGGCAAGCAGTGGCTCACTCTCGATAACGGCATGCAGCTGCTCGACACACCGGGTGTGCTTTGGCCTAAGTTCGAGGACCCTAATGTGGGACTCAACCTCGCATTTTGCGGCAGCATCAAAGACGATATTCTCGGTGTACAGGATCTGGGGTATGAGCTGATCAGAGTGCTTGGTGAGACATATCCGAGCCTGCTTCAGGAGCGTTATAAGCTGGATGAAATTGCCGGGACACCGATTGAGAATATGGATGCTATCGCTGTTAAGAGGGGCTTTCTTCTGTCCGGCAAGCGCATAGACTACGAGAGAACAGGAAGAACTGTTCTCGATGAGTTCAGAGGCGGTAAGATAGGAAAGATCACATTGGAGAAGCTGTAAATGACAAAGGCTGAGAGAGAAGAACTTCAGAAGACTTCGCTGATCGAGATGAGAGCAGCGGAGGATGAACTTCATGTAAAGGGCATAAAGTATATTGCCGGCATCGACGAGGTTGGTCGTGGACCGCTTGCAGGACCGGTATATGCTGCTGCGGTTGTTTTGCCAGAGGGCTTTGACGTGCTCGGCATTAACGATTCAAAGAAGCTGTCTGCAAAGAAGAGAGAGGAGCTGAGCGCGATTATAAAGGAACGCGCAACGGCATACGGCATCGGTATTGCAGACAACCACGAAATCGACGAACTGAATATTTTGAATGCGACCAAGCTGGCGATGAAGAGGGCCATTAAAGCATGTAACGACAGGCTTGCTGAAACGGGAGGCGAAATAGAACAACTCATGATAGACGCAGTAAAGCTTGATGTGGATATTCCTCAGGAATCCATCATCAAGGGCGATGCGAAGTGCCTGTGTATTGCAGCAGCTTCTATCGTTGCCAAGGTTGCCAGAGACGCATATATGGAGGAAATGGACGGGCTGTATCCGGGCTATGATTTCGCATCAAATAAGGGATACGGTACAGCGGCTCATTACGAGGGTCTGCGGGAAATCGGTTTTACGCCGATACACAGAAGAACTTTCCTTAAGAAGTTTGAAGAAGAACAGGCGGGCGATCGTGCCGCTGCCTGGGGGAATAAGGAGAAGACCATGGCTAAGAAGGTTTACGCAGTAAAAAAGGGAAGAGAGACCGGTATTTTCATGGACTGGGATACATGCAGGAAGCAGGTTGACGGATACCCGGGAGCAGAATACAAGAGCTTTGCAGATGCCAATGATGCGCTCGCATATCTTGGACTTGCATCGTCCAAAGCGGAGGAGACCTTCGGAGAATCCACTGGAACAAGAGCTTATGTGGACGGAAGCTACGATGCAGCTACAGGACGTTATTCGTGCGGTGTTGTAATTGTTGATACCGATGAGAACGGCAATGTACAGACTTATGAGATGAATGCCTGCTATGATGACAGAGAAGCCGCAGAGCAACGCAATGTTGCTGGAGAAATAATGGGTGCAAAACTTGCGATAGATTATTGTAAAGTAAACGGCATTGACACTATTGAGATCTATCACGACTACGAAGGAGTCGGAAAGTGGGCTGACGACCTGTGGAAGGCAAACAATCCTCTGACAAAGGGCTACAAGGCCTATGTTGCAGAGGCTCGTGAAACGATGGCGATAAGCTTTGTGAAGGTTAAGGCGCATGCCGGAAACAAGTACAATGAACTGGCAGACGGTCTTGCCAAGGAAGCCTTGAAAAAGTAATACATATGTGATGTAAAAATGGGTCGCAGGACTGTCCTTGCGACCTCTTTTTATGTTACAATAAGTTGTCAGAAAATGTGCACAGAGGAGCAATAAATTATGGCGTTTAGATATTATAATGCAGAGCGTATAAGAGAGAGAATGCCTGAGTATAAGGGCACCGATGAGGAGCTTCAGGATTCGATTGACAATATCAGCCTGCTGTACAATTCGGCAATGAAGAATCTTGAGACCAAACTCGAGATCCTTTCGGACGACTTCGACAAGATGCATTCCTACATGCCGATTCATCACATTCAGTCAAGGCTTAAGACCTTCGACAGCATTCTCAATAAAGCCGTGAGATACGGCATCGAGGATCCTGTCAACAACCTCGATGTCGTTATGAGAGAAGTGCTTGACATCGCAGGAATCCGAGTCGTCTGCAACTATGAAGAAGACATACGTACGATGTACGATCTGCTTCTCAAGCAGGAGGACGTCGATATGATAAGGATGAAGGACTATTGTGATGATCCTAAGGAGAGCGGATACAGAAGCCTTCACCTGGTAGTATCGGTTCCGGTATATCTGGTAAACCGCAAGGCAGTCGTGCCTGTGGAGGTCCAGTTCAGGAGTGTTGCGATGGATGCATGGGCAAGCCTCGAGCACGAGCTGAGATATAAGCACAGAGGAGAACTTTCTCAGGAAATCGTTGATGAACTCAAGGAATGTGCTGAAATACTGAACGATGTAGATGAGCGCTTATCACGAATCAGGCACGAAGTGCTTACAGACGAGAGTGAATACAGCGACAGGATATAGGAGACGAGACGGATATGAAACAGAATTTGGCAAAGACATATAATCCTAAAGAATTCGAAGACCGAATTTATGAAATGTGGGAGAGCAAGGGAGCATTTAACGCAGAGGTAGATAAGGACAAAAAACCTTTCACCATCGTTATGCCACCTCCAAATATTACAGGCCAGCTTCATATGGGACATGCACTGGACCAGACTCTGCAGGACATCCTGACAAGATGGAAGAGAATGCAGGGCTACAGCGCACTTTGGCTGCCGGGAAGTGACCATGCAAGTATCGCAACTGAGGTTAAGGTTGCTGAGAAGCTGAAGAAGGACAAGGGAATAGACAAGCACGATATCGGACGTGAAGAGTTCCTTAAGCTCGCATGGGACTGGAAGAGAGAGTACGGCGGACGCATCACAAAGCAGTGCCGTAAGCTCGGAGACTCCTGCGACTGGAGAAGAGAACGCTTTACAATGGACGAGGGCTGCAACAAGGCTGTAAATGAGATGTTCATCAGCCTGTATAAGAAGGGCCTCATATACAAGGGAAACAGAATCATCAACTGGTGTCCAAGCTGCTGCACAACTCTGTCGGATGCAGAGGTTGAGCACGAAGATGTAAACGGACACTACTGGTACTTCAGATATCCGGCAGCAGACGGAGGAGAGGGCATTACAATTGCAACCTCCCGTCCTGAGACAATGTTTGCCGATATCGCAATCGCTGTTGCAGAGGGTGATCCAAGATATGAACATCTGGTAGGCAAGACTGTTCTGCTTCCTCTCGTAGGTCGCGAGATTCCTGTTATTACAGATGAACACGCTGACCCTGAGAAGGGAACAGGTGCCGTAAAGATCACACCTGCACACGACCTCAACGACTTTGAAGTCGGACAGAGACACGGACTTGATGCAAGCCTGTCCTGCATAGATGAACATGCAATCATGACTGAACTTGCGGGAAAGTATGCGGGAATGGATCGTTATGAGTGCCGTAAGGCATGGGTAAAGGATCTTGAAGAGGCCGGTTACCTGGTTAAGATTGATGACCTTATCATTCCTACAGGAACCTGCTACAGATGCCATACAGTAGTTGAGCCAAGAATCAGTGATCAGTGGTTCGTAGCAATGAAGACTCTTGCTGAGCCTGCTATCAAGGCAGCTGCAGGTGAGGGCGGAGAGCTCGAGTATGTACCACCGAGATTTGAGAAAATCTATCTTAACTGGCTTTACGATATCAGAGACTGGTGTATTTCAAGACAGCTCTGGTGGGGACACAGAATCCCTGCATACTACTGCGATGAGTGCGGCGAGGTTGTTGTACAGCAGGGTATGCCTGACAAATGTCCTAAGTGCGGATGCACTCATCTTACACAGGATGAGGACGTACTGGACACATGGTTCAGTTCCGCTCTGTGGCCGTTCTCAACACTGGGCTGGCCGGAAAAGACTCCTGAACTCGAATACTTCTATCCTAATAATGTAATGGTAACAGGCTACGACATCATATTCTTCTGGGTAGTAAGAATGGTATTCTCAGGAATTTATACTATGGGAGAGATTCCGTTCAAGCATGTATTCATCCACGGACTTGTAAGAGATGAGCAGGGACGCAAGATGTCCAAATCACTTGGAAACGGCATCGATCCACTCGAGATTATTGATGAAGTAGGTGCGGATGCCCTGAGATTTATGCTTGCAACAGGTATTTCGCCCGGAAACGATATGAGATTCCTCTCAAGCAAGCTTGAGTCGGCACGTAACTTTGCAAACAAGCTGTGGAATGCTTCACGTTTCACTATCATGAACTTCATCGGAGAGGATGGCGAATATCTTCCGATGGCAACTGCCGAGACAGCAAAGCTTCGTGATGAGGATAAGTGGATTATCGCCAAAATCAACGAGGGTGCTCGTGAGATTACAGCTGATCTCGATAAGTTCGAGACAGGTCTGGCAGGTCAGAAGGTATATGAGCTTATCTGGGATGTATACTGCGACTGGTACATCGAGCTTGTTAAGGCAAGACTCTGGGGTGATGATGAAGAAGACAAGATGACTGCAAGATACGTACTGCAGAAGACTCTCAAGGATCTCCTTAAGCTCCTGCATCCGTTTATGCCTTTCATCACAGAGGAAATCTGGGGATTCCTGCCTCGTACAGAGGGCGAGGTAAGTGATGAGAATCCTGACGGGCTTCTGATCAGAGCAAGCTGGCCGGAGTATTCGGCTGAGATCGGCGAATCCGCTGACTATGCTGAGGCAGTTAAGAAGCTTGAGACTGCTATGGAAATCATCAAGTCTGTACGTAATATTCGTGCAGAGGCCGAAGCGGCTCCAAGCAGACATGTCAACCTGATCGTTAAGACTGACACTCTGTCCGGCATGATTCCTGCAATCGAGAGTTATATCAGAAATATTGCTAATGTTGACAGCATCAAGGTTGAAGGAATGGATGCTGAGGCACCGGATGATGTAATGTCAGCAGTATTTAACGGCGGTG
The DNA here is from genome assembly GCA_018064665.1 of Candidatus Crickella caballi. Lineage (GTDB taxonomy): Bacteria > Bacillota > Clostridia > Peptostreptococcales > Anaerovoracaceae > Crickella > Crickella caballi. The sequence continues at coordinate 28,313 of JAGHUV010000028.1, forward strand.
AGATTCTTGTTCCGTTAGATGAGCTCGTAGACAAGAAGGCTGAAATCGAGCGTCTTGAAAAGGAAAAGGCGCGTCTTGAATCTGAGGTAGCAAGAGTTGAGAAGAAGCTTGCTAATCAGGGCTTTGTTGCCAAGGCTCCTGCAGCAGTAGTTGAGGAAGAAAAGGCAAAGGGCGAGAAATACAAAGAGATGCTTGAAACTGTCAGCGCAAGACTTGCAGCTCTGGCTGAAAAATAATGGCATATAAAGATGGATTAAAGAGAATGAGGAAACTCCTTGAAATCCTGGAGAATCCGGAGAAAGACTTCAAGGTGTTTCATATAGCCGGTACTAACGGTAAGGGATCTACGGCATCAATGATAGCTCTGATGCTTGAGAAGAAGGGGTTCAGCGTAGGTGTTTATACTTCACCGCATCTGGAATCCTACTGTGAGAGGTTCCAGATATGGGACGGAGCTCACAGAATGATAGCAGAAGAGAAATATGAGGAACTGGGATGCTGCGTGGATAAGGCGGTATCTCAGCTTCCGAAAGAACTCAGATTTGATCCTGACAGAGGCATTACTGTGTTCGAGCGTCTTACGGCAATCGCTTATCTGTGGTTCGCCGAGGAGAGGCCGGACTACGTAGTGCTGGAGTGCGGCCTCGGCGGCCGTCTTGATTCTACCAATACAATAGAGCGGCCGCTGGTCAGTGTGATCGCTCAGGTCGGTCTGGATCACACTGCACTCCTCGGCAATACCGTTATTAAGATTGCCAGGGAGAAGGCAGGGATTATAAAGCAGGGCACACCGGTAGTTTCGCAGACTGAGGACACGCTGATTAAGAATGTGTTCATAACCGAAGCCCGAAACAAGGGCTGCGACTTCTATGATGCATCGCTGCTCTTTGACAAGCTCAAGGGACGCGAGCTTCCTCTTAAGGGTGAGCACCAGATAAGAAATTACGCAACGGCATGTGCTGCGATGCAGGCTGCGGGCTTTGAACCCGAGGAATTAAGCAAAGATTCTTCAGTTCCGGAGACCTGCTATGGTCGTTTCGAAGTAATCGGAGACAGCCCGATTTGGGTTATCGACGGCGGTCATAACCCGGATGCAATCAGTGCTCTGGCAGACGCTTATTCCGCCTGGGCACGCACGAATAAAATCAGAAGAACGCTGGTTATTTTCGGGTGCATGAAAGACAAAAACTACACCCGTATGATACAATTACTTACAGAAAAGCTTAAGGGTTGCAACTATGCAACAGTCACTATTGACGATGAGCGTGCGGCAGACTCTGAGCTTCTTGGACAGACTTTCGCTAAGCGTGGCAGGAGCGTGATCTGCTACGATGGCGCTGAGGAAGCCTATAACGAGACAGTAAATTCGAACTATGAAGCTGTTCTCGTTGTCGGATCCATATATCTTGCAGGAGAAATGCGAAAGCTCCTGCTCGAATAAGTCGAGTTGTTTTTATAATTCGTAAATTTTTTTAGAAAGGAATCGGGACTATGTTTGACAGAAATGGAAATGATAACAGCAACTACAATCAGATGATTGTTGAGGAAATCAGAAAATCCTCTCCTACTATAGCAGATCTCGTTGAGAAGGAGTATCTGAGACAGAAGAATAACGTTGAGCTTATCGCTTCTGAGAACTATTGCTCTGAGGCTGTAATGGCTGCATGCGGCAGCTGCCTCTCATGGAAGTATGCTGAAGGATATCCTTATGTAAGAACTTCCGGAAACAAGGGCAGATACTATGGCGGAACCAAGTATGTTGACGAACTGGAAGAGTACTGCTGTGATGCATGGAGAAAGGTCTTCGACACTGATTATCATGTAAATGTACAGCCGCATTCAGGTTCACAGGCCAACTTTGCTGCATATAAGTCAATTCTTGAGCCGGGCGATACTATCCTCGGACTTAACCTTGACAACGGCGGACACCTTACACACGGTTCAGCTGTAAACTTCAGCGGCAAGCTGTATGATGTTCATTTCTATGATGTTGACGAAAACGGATTCATCGACATGGAAGACCTGAAGGCCAAGGCTAAAGAACTTCAGCCAAAGCTGATTCTGACAGGTGCTTCAGCATACTCCCGTATTATCGACTTCCCTGCTTTTGCAGAGGTTGCTAAGGAAGTCGGCGCATACTTTATGGTAGATATGGCTCATATTGCAGGACTCGTTGCTGCGGGAGAGCATCCATCACCATTCGGATATGCGGACATAGTTACAACAACAACACACAAAACTCTGAGAGGCCCTCGCGGCGGACTCATCTTCTGCAGACCTGAACTTGCCAAGAAGGTTGACTCTGCAGTATTCCCGTATGCACAGGGTGGTCCACTCGAGCACATTATTGCAGGAAAGGCTGTATGTGCCGAGGAAGCTATGAAGCCGGGATTCAAGGAGTATCAGCATCAGGTTCGTCTGAATGCGGCTGCACTTGCGGATGAACTCGTTAAGCTCGGATACAACATCGTTACAGGAGGAACTGATAATCATGTATTCCTGATCGATCTTTCGGATCATGAATTTACAGGTAAAGATCTGCAGATTGCATGTGATGATGCAGGAATTACACTGAACAAGAACTGCGTTCCTAATGAGAAAAGGAGCCCTATGCAGACTTCCGGAGTAAGAGTAGGGTCAGCTCCGATGACTACTCGCGGATACCTTGAGGATGACTTCCGCAAGGTTGCTCACAGAATAGATGAGGTTGTCAAGAAACTTGACGTAGAGAAGGCATCAGAGGTAAAATAACAGAAACACAGTAGGAGGAATAGACACATGGTCAAGTTACTAATCGGACATAAGGGAAGTGGTAAGACTAAGAGGATGATTGAGATTGCCAATGAAACCGTAGAGTCAGCAAAGGGCAGCATCGTATTCATCAACAAGAATGCAAGGCTTATCTACGATCTCGATTACAAGATTCGCGTTGTATGTATGGAGGATTTCCCACACATCACTAACGAGGATGAGTATATCGGCTTTATGTTCGGAATAATCAGCTCGGATAATGATATCGAGACTATGTTCCTTGACGGAGTAATGAGACACAGAGATTTCGATCTGGAGGTTCTTCCAAGCTTTATTGAGAAGATCAAGACAATCTCCAAGGAGTCAGGCATTGATTTCGTAATCAGTGTAAGTGCTGAGCTCGAGGAGATGATCGGAGTTAATTTCGACGATATGGAAGTTCTCAACTAATAATGACATGCTGTGCCCTGAGCGGTAGGCTCGGGGCATAACTATTTTTTGAAAATATGAGTACAATATCAGACATACTGGCAGGAATAGAAGCCGGAAGAAAACAGTTCGAATATCTTATGAGTGAAGAGGCGCAGGAAGCCTCAGATTTTGAGTACAGTGAGAAACATATTTATTATGACTCCTGGTCAGAAGCAGGGACGAAATCCTCTGAAAATGGAAATGAGCTTGTTCTGGGAGACAATTTAAAATACATGCGACGTCTGATCAGACTGGGGTACAGCGGCAGATTCAGACTCCTGTACCTGGATCCACCTTTCTTTACTAAGGCCAAGTACAACGCAACTGTTGATGTAAGAGATAATGAGGGCAAACTCCACAAGGTCCATCATCTGGCTTACGATGATACTTTTGACCGCAATCTCGAGTATTATGTCGAGAACATGACAACAAGACTTCTTCTGATGAAGGAGCTGCTTGCCGATGACGGAACAATATGGATACATCTCGACTGGCATTCCAGTCACTATATCAAGCTCATAATGGATGAGCTTATGGGCGAGAAGAACTTCATTAATGAAATCATATGGAGCTATAAATCCGGCGGATCGGGGAAAAGACATTTTGCACGTAAGCATGACACAATTCTCGTATACAGCAAGACGGGTAAATACTATCTTGATGTACCGACAGAGAAATCATACAACAGAGGATATAAACCATATCACTTTAAAGGTGTTGAGGAATATGTAGACGAAGTAGGATGGTATACGCTTGTAAATATGAAGGATGTCTGGACTGTTGATATGGTGGGCAGGACCAGTGCTGAACGTACGGGATATGCAACACAGAAGCCTCTGAATCTGATGAAAAGAATCATCAATGCGGCATCAGAACCGGGCGACCTGGTGGGAGATTTCTTTGGCGGCAGCGGAAGCTTTCTTGAGGCAGCGGAACAGCTCGAAAGATCCTGGATCGGATGCGACATAGAGGAGCTTGCCACTGCTTTGACCAAGAAAAGACTTGACCTTATAGAGGCAAACTACACCTACAGAGCTGAGGATACTATGACCTTAAGACTCGGTAAAGTAGGTCTGAAGCTCAAGCAGAAGGATGAGCTCGAGAACGGAAAATGCCTGTTCAACTATTCCATCATTAGCTTTGAACCGGATATTGAAATAGGGTATATACAGATAAATGACAGGAAATTTATACAGGATGCACTCACAAACGACACAATGCAGCTTGTTGATTATGTTATGATTGACCCGGATTACAGGGGAGCATTCAAATGTGAGATCGTAGCGGAAAAAGACTTCGACAATATCAGATTCCTTTCTCGCGGCAATGCTGCACTCATAGTAGTTGATGTTTTCGGAAAAGAATATTTTGTGAGGACGGATAATGAGTAAGAAAAAGACAATTGAACAGGAAATAAAGAAGGCCAATGACAAGGCCGCAGCTGATCCTAAATATCATGGCAAGTCCAAGCTGGAGGTCAAGACCACTGAGCTTATGCTTGCTCTTTTTGGTGCACTCATATATTCGTTTGCAACAATATGCGTAATGATACCTAACGGTCTTACCTGCGGAGGGACCTCCGGACTGGCAAGAATGGTACAGCACTATACCGGCTGGAACTTCTCACTGATTTCGTACAGCTTTGCGGCAGTTATCATTGCAATAATATGGCTGACTCTCGGATTTAAGGAGGTACGCAAAATAGTACTGATGTCTGTTGCTTATCCTACAATGTATGCGCTGTTTGAGCTTACACATTACGAGATCAAGAGTGATGACAAGCTGCTTATGGCAGTGCTTTGTGGAGTGTGCTTCGGAATATGCAATGGTCTTACTTTCAAAGCAGGATATTCCAGCGGAGGTGCGGATTCTATCGCCAAGGTCGTCAAATATAAGAAGATTCCGCATGTAGGATTGAATGACATCACATTCGTTATAAGTGCCGGAATCGTAGTGATCAGTGCATTCGTCTTCGGAGTAAATATCGCGCTTTATGCGATGATTACTATGTTTATCTCGATGAAGATCGGAGACGCGGTTATGTACGGCTCCAACGATAAGCTTGTTCAGCTCGATGTTATGACGGATGTTCCTGAACTGCTTTGTGACTATGTAATGCATGAGCTCGGAAGAGGAGTAACCAGTGTTGAGAAGGTGGGAGAGTATACCAAAGAGACACGCAAGCAGCTTCAGATCCTCTGCTCGCCGCGTGAATCTTTTCTCATCAAGAGATTCCTCGCCAACAAAGATCCAAGGTCCTTTGTGACGGTACTGAGAGTAAGCTCTGTATGGGGTATAGGAAGAGGCTTTGAGGATATAAATGAAATTGATTAGTGATAGCTATCGAATCAATTCATCATATTTAAGAACGGTTTTTTCAGCCAGAAGGTTGATGGTTCTCGGATTGAGAATGAGATAATTACCAATAAGCTCGGAATCAGATTCAATATCTATTCCGAGTTTTTTGATGTCTGCATAGAATTCATTGTTGTGACTTTCAACCGGAACCTCGATTTCAAAGCCCGATGTGGAAGCGTTAAATACCGCAGTAATCGGATTATCTATATCCGGAAAGAAAGCAGCCGAAACAGAATCGCCGATCTGGTCACCGGTTATTTTAAGTGTGGATCTGTTCGGGTTAAGACATGCTCTTACGGAATAGCGGCCATTGCCTACAGGAAAACCGTAAGTCGCTATAGCACTGTGAAAATCGGCTGTCTTCAATATATCTTCAAAATCTGATGCCCCCGAAAGCTTGAGCAGCTTATACAGCTGAATGACATCCTCGCGATTGTGTGTGAGAATAAGCTTCTCGATAACAGGATTGCCGTTAAGTGCATACTCATCGAACAAAGCGACACTTTCCTTGCCGTTAATAGTGTCCTCTCTGTCAGACGCAATACCCCAGAAACGCTCAATCGAAGCCTGACTCAGTGAATCGAGCTTGCTCGGAAGGGTGCTTAGTTTGCGAAGGAATCTGTACAGGTCAAAATCGTAGATTTTAAGACTGTCATTCAAGAAATCAGCCTGAAGCCTTGTCTGAATGAAAGGGACATCATAGCGAAGTCCGTTGAAGGTTATAATGTAATCGATGCCCTCATCTTTGAGGAAATCCATTGTTGCTTGAAGAACCTTGTATTCCTCATAGTGGTTTTCAGCCAGGAACTGAGTAACCCTGATGCCGGTCTCTGTCTCTGTCAGAAGACCCATAAGAATCAGCTTGCATCGCTTAGGGTCCAGACCGGTAGCTTCTATATCCAGAACGCATGGTTTCAGCGTATTAAAATATTCGCCCCAGAGGGGCGAATTATAATGCTCTATTCTGTAATCGTTAGTAAAAACCTTCATGATTATACGTTGAAGAGGAAGTGGACAACGTCTCCGTCTTTCACTTCATACTCCTTGCCCTCAGAACGAAGCCATCCATGCTCTTTGGCTGCGGAGAGCTTACCTTCACATTCCATCAGCTTGTCATATGCAATTGTCTCTGCGCGAATGAAGCCCTTCTCAAAGTCTGTATGGATCTTGCCTGCTGCCTGTGGTGCGAGAGTTCCGCGTCGTATCGTCCATGCTCTTGTCTCGTCTTCTCCTGTTGTGAGGAAGGAGATGAGGTTAAGAAGCGCATAGGAGGACTTGATAAGCTTATCCAGACCTGCTTCTTCAATTCCCATATCCTCAAGGAACATGGCGCGTTCTTCATCGTCGAGCTCAGCAAGCTCAGCTTCGATCTTCGCACAGATAACAACGACCTCGGAGCCTTCCTGTGCTGCATATTCTCTGACCTGAGCAACATATTCGTTGTCGCCTGCAGCGGCATCGTCCTCGGACACGTTAGCTGCATAGATCACAGGCTTGAAGGTGAGGAGATCAAGTGTCTTAACAAATGATGCTTCCTTCTCATCGAGATCAAGCTTTCTTGCAACATTGCCGTCTGCCAGGCCGTCATAGACCTTTCTTAGAACAGCAAGCTCGGCATTTGCGGATTTGTCAGCCTTGGCAACCTTCTCGGTCTTCTGAATACGGCGTTCAAGAACCTCCATATCTGCAATGATGAGCTCCATATTGATGGTTTCGATATCATTGATCGGATCAACTCTGCCATCTACATGAACAACGTTGTCATCGTCAAAGCATCTTACTACGTGTACTATTGCTTCAACCTCTCTGATATGGCCCAGAAACTTATTTCCGAGACCTTCGCCCCTGGAAGCTCCTTTTACAAGACCTGCGATATCACTGAATTCGATGGTTGTGTATATCGTTTTCTTTGAATTGTAGATCCGGGAAAGATTGGTAACTCGTTCGTCAGGAACGGTTACGACACCTACGTTAGGCTCGATGGTGCAGAACGGATAGTTTGCCGCCTCTGCGCCTGCTTTGGTGATAGCATTGAAGAGTGTGCTTTTGCCTACGTTAGGCAGTCCGACGATTCCTAATTTCATTATTTTGACTCCTTTAATGGATATTTCTTTCTAAAGAAATTATACAATATTATACATGTGATTATAACCACCAAGCTGAGGACCTGCGCCTGCTTGAACGGTCCTATCATGAGACTGTCCGTACGCAGTGCCTCGACAGCAAATCTTTCAACGGAATACAGTGCACCGTACAGGCAAAGTATCTGACCGCTGAAGCTGTGCCTGTTACTGATCCACCATGACAGGAGGATGAAGAGCAGGAGACACCATATGGACTCGTACAGAAATGTAGGATGAACCTTCATCCCGTCTACCCATATACCCCAAGGCAGATCCGTCGGACCTCCGTGAGCTTCTCCATTGAAGAAGTTTCCCCAGCGACCGATCGCCTGTCCGAGCGGCAGTGCAGACATAATAAGATCCAGCATATTAAGTGTGCTGATTTTCTTGTGCCTGCATACAAGAATAACGGTAACTATCGCAAAGATGATACCACCATGAATCGCGAGTCCGCCGTTCCTTATGTTGAGAGCCTGTCCAAGCGTGTGATACATGCTGTGATTAAACAGTACATAGTACGCTCTTGCACCGATAACACCTATCGGAAGCATCCATATGCAGGTATCCAGCAAATCGTCTTCGGAGATGCCGTGTTTAGGTGCTCTCCTTGTTAAAATAAGCATACATAAACACATGGCTGCAGCGATCAAAACGCCGTACCATCTTATTTCCAGGCCTGCTATTGTGAATGCAATTGGGTTAGGTTGTCTCATATGTGTAGAGTATAACATAAATTTATAGGAATTTGTTGACAAGAGTAAGTTATTTTGCTAATATAATCAAGCGCGACTTAAGAAAGTCTGTATATTATGTGGCGGCGTAGCTTAGCTGGCTAGAGCGTCCGGTTCATACCCGGAAGGTCATTGGTTCAAGTCCAATCGCCGCTACCAAGTATGGGCGCTTAGCTCAGCTGGGAGAGCACCTGCCTTACAAGCAGGGGGTCATAGGTTCGAGCCCTATAGCGCCCACCAGTCGCGGCCGGGTAGTTCAGTTGGTTAGAATGCCAGCCTGTCACGCTGGAGGTCGGCGGTTCGAGCCCGTTCCCGGTCGCCACTTTTTCAGGAGAATATGGTGGGTGTCGTCAAGTGGTTAAGACCCTGGGTTGTGGCTCCAGTATTCGTGGGTTCGAATCCCACCATCCACCCCAATTTTCTCTTTTACATTTGAATATGATGTGCTATAATTACACATGCTGATGGGGTATAGCCAAGCGGTAAGGCAACGGATTCTGATTCCGTCATTCGCAGGTTCGAATCCTGCTACCCTAGCCAAGAGAATGCGCCGGTCTAGTGCCGGCGCAAATACGGTAGCATAGCCAAGCGGTAAGGCATAGGTCTGCAAAACCTTGATCCCCGGTTCAAATCCGGGTGCTACCTCCACCTAAGTATTAAGAGCTGATACGATGTATATCAGCTCTTTTTCTTTTGCTAAGGTTGTTTCTAATAAACTGTCCAAAGCAGCCTTCTTCCCGACATATCTGTTCTTATATTCCTATATGTAACGATTTGAGAAAAAGTCCACGAAGGCGCTGACAATATTTCTTTCCGTTATAAGGAATACCGCTTTAGGATCCGTTTTTCTGGCCATGACGATACCGACATCATCCTTGACATAAAGTAATATGTTGTCAGGCATGTTATCAGAGAAATGAAGATGCAGGTTGCGATATTCCTTTTCGAGTGCACGAAGGTGGTCAAGATGCGAGAGATATTGTTCTCGCGTATATGTTTTATTTTTCTGAAACAGGATATCGCCCTCCGGTATATTCAATTTATCAGATTTCATCAAGATGCTATGCGGATCCTGAAGAAATAATGAAACAGATCCATCGAAAGGATGATCGAGTAGCAAAGCCTTTCTGATGTTATGGAACGCATTCAATGTGCTGCTTTCTTCATGATCGAACAGGACAGGGATAAGCTTCTCCGGCATTGTAGCTGCAGGAGGTGTAGCACAACAGAAAAACACATCACCCTCCGAAGTACATATTTGTTCAAAACGATGACGAAAAGCAGGAAAATCTTTTTCGCTGAAAATCTGCATCATCGGACGACATATTGACATATATCTTTCAAATTCAACACATAGTGCATGAATCGCAGACGGGTCCGTCAGGAAGAGATTCAGCATTTCGGAGGTGTCATGACTTACAGAATCGGAAGTGACAGCCGCAGTTTTAGGAGCTATAAACAGAGTTCTCTGATATATGCCGTCTCGAAGGCGTGGGTAGAAGTATGGCTCGACCATTCCGGTCATATATATTGGAAGCCACTTGCTGACAGCCTCAATCATCTCATTGATATCACGGGAAATTGTATGAATGATACGTACTCGGTTGCCTGCAGCGATAATTCTGGTGAAAAGATCTGTCCAGCGTGCTGTAAACCTTTCATCTTCATAAAGCCACGCCATATTTTCATCAGAGAATAGAAGGAGCGTCTGCGGAGACTCCTCCTGCAGCACACTAAGAAAGAACTGCTCTACTGCTTTACGTTTTCCTTCATTTCCGTAAAATAAAGGGCCTGATTCAAGTGGCGGTATGGAAGAATTTATATTTGCGGATGGTGAAGGCTGATCAGCCTCCAGCCTGGAAAGCATGGATAGGATGCGGTCTGCTGTGTCCGACGTGCCTGCATCTGCTCCTAATATCCATTTCTCCAGCTGCGCAATCACAATCTCCGGATATTTGAAAGTATCAGAATCTATTTGGATCAGCTGACAGAGTGCATCCCGCTGATAATCTTTACGGATATGGTTCACCAGGTATCTGCAAATAGGACGGATATAGTCGTGGCTTTTCGGAAGAGGCCTTGAACCGGAGCGCAGTCGCCCGATATATGAAGGACTGAGATGAACATCTCTTCCCAACATGCTGTTGGATACTTCTGCAATATTCATTAATGTGTCAAATCGATCGGAAAACTTCATGACAGCATCTCCTTATATATATATGCAATGTTAATTCGTGTAGTATTATACCATGCAGAAAAAGGAAATAAGCTGATTTTGGCACAAGTTGTGACAAAAAATACAAAAATGGCAAGACATTTATTTGACGACCTATTGCAAGTGTACATTAATATCAGAATAATCAAATTAGAATAAAGGGAGTTTAAAGGTGCGCCGGCAGGCGAAAGGAGAGGAGGAAGAAAATGATCGGACGACAGGTAATATTGACTAACAGAGGGTTTACACTGGATGAACTGTTGCAATTCATGAACGAAAACTGGAATACTGAAACACATTGCAAGTTCATAAAAGGTAGACCAACACCTGCATCAATTGAGGAATATATTCTTCTTCCGGCAACACCGAATTACATGGTGATCGCATATCCAAGAAAAGCAGGAGGCATTTTTAACAAGGAAAACAAGGTGGTGCTGTCTGTATGTGATACTCCGGAGGGTGTTAAGACGCAGATCATTCAGAGCATTCCGTCCGGAAATGCTTTTTTCGGGGCTCTCAAGATAGGAATCATACAATCCAAAGAGAAAGAACGTAAGGGCCCGGCAGAAGAAGTTCTGCAGTACTATACAGAATATATGAAAACACTGCTTGAAAAAGCAGGATATGTTTCTGAATAAACTGGAGGGAAGAACTTATGAAAAAGAATAAATGTGTTATAGCTTTTATGATTGCTCTGATTTGCGTTCTGTGTTTTACCTCATGCGGAGGATCTCAGGAAATCAGCTTTCAGGGCTTTAAAATGAATATTCCGTCTGCATGGAAGGCAGATAAAGTGACTCTTTCTGAGGAGTATGCGATATATGAGAAGCTAAATGCAAAGGGTCATGACTACAGACTGCTTTTGAACGATACCTATGGCCTTTTGCCAAAATGCAGTGAGGGAATGAAAGAAGCCGGAGCTTTTTTCAAAGAGGTGACGGAAGACGATGCAAGCTATTCGGACGTTTCGGAACCTGTAGCAGGAAAATTTGCAGGGAAATATGACATGCATGTTCTGACCTGCAAGTATCATGCAATCAATCCTATGGAAGAGAGCGGTGAATCAGTATACCCTTGCAAGCTGGTGAGGATCTACATGGGAGATCATGATGTGGAAATCGAGTTCTGTGCGGCAGAAGGTGATTTTGAAAGCTTCGATGAGGCGATACAAACAGCAGTGTGTGAGTAGCCGCGTGTTTTACTGCTGAATGCCAGCAGCAATTATTCGCTATTATTATATTGCGCCTTATTAAGCGGTTTTATATAATGACGATGTAGTATATTTGTTCAGTGATCGATACCGCTTTAATATGTTAATAGTAGGGAGGCATCAAAATGTTACACGCGTTTACAAGAAACTATAATGATCTTAGCTCTGATGCAGGTTTTCAGTTTGAATTTCATTGTGACTGCTGCGGCAATGGTTATAAATCAACCTTCAAGGAGTCGTCAACATATGATCAGCGCCAGAGACTAAATGATATCGGAAGAAAAGCTGAAGCACTAAATAACATACTGGGCGGAAAGCTCGGAGGCGTTGGCTGGAATGTATCACGCGGTGCGGATGCAATCAGAAACAGAATGGAATCCAGAGGTCCTGAATGGAGAAAAGAGCAGGAAGTGGCTTTTGACGAGGCGCAGGAAGAGGTCAGACCGTATTTCCGTAAATGCCCGTCTTGTAATAAGTGGGTCTGTGAGGATTGCTGGAATGGTGATGAGAATTTGTGCATCAGCTGTGCTCCTCGTGAGAGCTCATATGTTGCAAAAGCACGCAATGAGGCCATGAGACGTGAAATCAATGTTGCAGTTGAGAATTCAAATGTATGGCATGGCACACTTGAGAAAAGAACGACAGTATGTCCTAGCTGCGGACAGCCTGCAGGAGACGGAAGCTTCTGCGCGCACTGCGGAGCTTCTCTCAAGTCTAAGGTGTGCCCGAATTGCGGAGCGCCACTTGCTGAAGATGCTAAATTCTGTACAAAATGCGGTGCCGGAATAGAGGCAGTAAAGACCGACGTTTGTCCTAATTGCGGCAAGCAGAATGATCCGGGCAGTTCCTTCTGCTCCGGCTGTGGAACAAAGTTATAATGTGATTATTGAGAGGCGAGGGGCTTTGCTCCTCGCTTTCTATATGAAACGAGGAGGCTGATTATGGAAAACAAATTTTTGCAGTTAGTTAAAGAGAATGGCGGATTTGAGTATGTATTGGGCTTCATTAACAATGTAGATCACTTCATCGGCGGAGTAGATGACAAGCTGTGGTATTTCATTGATGATGGGAAAAAACAGGAATGCTGGATGGCATTATATGAGGGAGAAACATGGAAGGACGATCACTACGTAATAAAAGGAGAGGATGTATCCAAGGAAGAGATCGAGCCTGGAACAACAATAGATATGATCATTGAAAAGGCATACTTCTATCAGAAAGAAATCGAGGAAAGCGGCAGAAAGCCTGCCATGTCAGAGATAAGAAGCTATCCGATACGGCACTATGTATATTCATTCGGTGAAAGAGCCTACGATATTTCAGATGATTATGGAGTTACAGTATGCTATTCAAACATAAATGATGAGTCAGTGGGATTCAGAGTAAGAGATATTAGGATCGGATCAAGTGTTGCTGCTCCGAATCTTTAATAAAGAAGCCCGGAAATAAAGTCTGAGGCGATCGGTGTATATTATGCAAAAAGCCCTGCGGTAACAAATGCAGGGCTTTAAGTATATTTCTGTTATTTTCTGATTATCTGATACATACAGGGATGAAGCTGTCTTAGACCATTTTCTTAGGATCTACGCATATATCATATTCCTCTTCACTTATATATCCTGTAGACAGAGCGGCTTCCTTCAAGCTCATATTATTTCTGTCTGCTATCTGTGCTATCTCAGCAGCTTTCTCATATCCTATTACAGGGCTCAACGCCGTAACGAGCATCAGCGAGCGTTCAAGATGAGCCGTCATGCTGGATTCGTTTGCTGTAATTCCTTCAACGCACCTCTTTCTCAATGACTCGATTGACTCAGAAAGGAGACGAACGGACTGAAGGAAGTTATATGCAATAACAGGGAGGAAAACATTCAGCTCGAAATTTCCCTGTGATGCCGCAACGCCGATTGCTGCATCGTTTCCCATTACCTGAACGGCCACCATCGTTGCCTGCTCACATTGTGTAGGGTTGACCTTGCCCGGCATGATTGAAGAACCCGGCTCGTTGGCAGGAATTTTTATCTCTCCGAGACCGCATCTTGGTCCTGATGCCAGCCAGCGAATATCGTTGGCCATCTTCATAATATCAGCAGCAAGTGCCTTCAGCGCACCATGAGCATATACGAATTCATTTCTTGATGACAGTGCGTGAAACTTGTTTGCTGCAGAAACGAATTTAATACCTGTGCTTTTGCTGATTTCCTCGGCTACAAGGTCTCCGAAACCATCAGGTGAATTCAGACCGGTACCGACTGCTGTGCCACCGATTGCGAGGCTGCATAGCGGCTCGAGTGCATTTTCGATGTGAGCTCTGTCGATCTCTATATTGTTTCTCCAGCCTGATAATTCCTGTGAGAAGCTGATAGGAACTGCATCCTGCAGATGTGTTCTTCCACACTTCACTACACCTTCATTCCTGACTTCAAGCTCCTTCAGGGTGCTGATCATTGAATCGATAGCAGGAATCAGACGTTCCCTGATCGAAAGTACTGCTGCAATATTCATTGCGCTTGGGAAGGTGTCATTGGATGATTGGGACATATTTACATCATCATTAGGATGAAGAAGCTTTTCACCTGCGATTTCATTGCCTCTGTTTGCGATGACTTCGTTACAGTTCATATTGGTCTGTGTGCCTGAACCTGTCTGCCATACTACAAGAGGGAAGTGCTCATACAGCTTGCCAGCAGCAACCTCATCTGCGGCGCTGACGATGAGTGACACTTTGCTCTCGGTCATTTTCTGAGGGCGAAGTTTGCTGTTTGCTTTGGCACATGCGGACTTGAGGATTCCGAAGGAACGGATGATCTCTTCAGGCATCTGCTCGCGTCCTTTTCCGATAGGGAAGTTCTGAACCGACCTCTGAGTCTGAGCAGCCCAGTACTTATCTGCAGGAACTTCTACTGTTCCGAGTGAATCATGTTCTGTTCTTGTATTCATAGTTTGCCTCATTTATATGTGTAATTACGAATGCTATTTCCTTATTACGCCGGTCTTTACAGCAGCTGCAGCAACAGCAGAGGAGACAGCATCTACAACTCTACCGTCGAAGGCAGATGGAATGATGTTGTCATAGGAGAGCTCGTCGTCGGAAATGATCGATGAAAGAGCGAGAGCTGCGGCCATTTTCATTTCGTGGTTGATCTCATATGCACCTACATCGAACACGCCTCTGAATATTCCCGGGAAAGCGAGAACGTTATTGATCTGGTTAGGGTAATCGCTTCTTCCGGTACATACTATCTTGGCACCTGCTTCGAGAGCCAGCTCAGGCATGATTTCAGGAGTAGGATTTGCGCAGGCAAAGACAATGCTGTCTGCGTTCATGCTTCTTACCATATCCTGAGATACGATTCCCGGTGCCGAAGTCCCGATAAATACGTCTGCATCTACCAGTGCATCGGCGAGGCTTCCTGTGAGCGCACGAGGATTGGTGATTTTGGCCATGTCCGCTTTGACAGGATTAAGATCATCGCGTCCTTCGTGTATGATGCCTTTTCTGTCGCACAGGATTATATCTTTGAATCCATAAGAAAGAAGAAGCTTCGTTATTGGTATTCCGGCAGCGCCGGCACCGGATACTACAACACGTGTTGTTTCAGGCTTGCGGCCGGTAAGCTTGAGCGCATTGATAAGACCTGCAAGAACTATTACAGCAGTACCGTGCTGATCATCGTGGAAAATAGGGATATCACATCTCTCCTTGAGCTTAGCTTCGATCTCAAAGCAGCGGGGTGCTGATATGTCCTCGAGATTGATGCCGCCAAAGGAACGGGAAATGTTGTATACTGTATCAACAAACTCGTCAACATCCTGCGTACTGACGCAAATAGGGAATGCGTTTACATTTGCAAATTTCTTGAAGAGCACACATTTGCCCTCCATTACAGGCATGCTTGCTATGTCACCGATGTTTCCGAGTCCAAGAACAGCCGAGCCATCAGTGATAACAGCGCATAAGTTATTGCGCATTGTATAATCATAGCTCTTTGAAGGGTCGTCCTTGATCTCGAGACATGGTGCAGCAACACCCGGGGTGTATGCTATCGAGAGGTCGTCGCTGTTTTCCAGCTTGGCTTTTGATACGGTTTCGAGCTTTCCCTTCCATTCAGAATGTTTCTTTATCGCTTCTGCATAATAATCCATTTGATGAACCTTCTTCCTTAGATTAGTATTTAGATTAGTATTTTTGTAAAACACACCAACCATTATAACAAAAAGCCTGTATCCGATGAACTTATTTTTAATATATGGATAAATGTAAATGCAGGTTGAGGGCCATTTGAACTGAGAAGACAGCTAACAGCACTTTGCTGTTTGTGCTATACTGTTAATTGCTATGAAGAGAATCAAACAATTTATTAAGAAGGATATAGTAACGCTTGTGTCATTCACTCTGGCGGTGATCTCGATGATTATTGTCAGACCGGATGCGGAATATGCAGGATATATCCACTGGTCGACCTTGAGCATTCTTATGTCGCTCATGGTGATAATGTCGGGTCTGAGAGAGCTTGGCATTTTTAAATACCTGGGCAGGCGTTTGCTGATGCATCGCAATCACGCCAGAAGCGTGATGCTGATCCTTGTAGGCCTGTGTTTTTTCTTTGCACCTTTTATCACTAATGATGTGGCACTGATAACCTTTGTTCCATTTACGATCTTTGTTCTGGAATATGCGGGTTTCAGGAAATATATCATACCTACACTGTCACTGCAGACGATCGCAGCACACATGGGCAGCATGATATCTCCGATCGGAAATCCGCATAATATATATTTATACGGACTTATGTCAGAGGCGGGGCAGACCAATGCGCCTGGATTTATCAGGATGATGCTGCCGTTCTTTATCGCGGGCGGCATACTTCTCACCGGCTTCGTATTTGTTATTGCACGAAGGAATGAGGCGATAATAAAACGCAAATTCGACCAGCCGATGCATTTCGATGGCAGGACAGTTGAGCTTCTGGTGATGTATACACTGCTTTTCGCATTGAGCCTGCTGCCTGTATTCGGTGTAGTAAAGTGCTATTTCATACTTCCGGCAGTGCTTCTTGTAGTTCTTGTCTTTGACAGGAAAACCCTGCTGCGTACCAACTACAGTCTTCTGTTTACATTTGTGTTCCTGTTCATAGTTGTAGGAAATCTGGGAAGAATCGATGCAATAAACAATGCACTTACAGGAATCGTTTCAGGAAATGAACTTATAGTTTCTGTGCTTGCAAGTCAGGTGATATCCAATGCGCCTGCTTCTATACTGTTATCGGGATTCTCGGACAAGTATTTTCTCCTGGCACTTGGCACAGACCTTGGAGGCCTCGGAACATTGATTGCAGCCATGGCCAACCTGATATCCTTCAAGGGCTATTCAGAAATGAAGGATGCAAATGCAGGAAAATATATTTTGCAGTTTACCGTTATCAACGTGCTTTTCCTGGCAGTGATGCTGGTGTTTGCAATGCTGATACTTTAAAGGAGAGCGGTTGACCGCAAGAAGCGGCTGGTATGAAAGGATTGATAAGCATGGAAAATACAATGAGTAGGGCAGATCAGGTAGAGGAGCTTTTCAGAAAGGGATACAACTGCAGTCAGTCGGTGTTTGCGGCATTTGCAGATATAATCGGGATGACAGTGGAAGAAGCGGCACAGATTGCAAGTCCGTTCGGTGCGGGATTTGGCAAAATGAGAGAGGTGTGCGGTGCGGCCAGTGGAATGACATTGCTTGCAGGATATCTCAGAGGCTATTCAGCGCCGGATGCTGCTCAAGAGAAAAAGGAACTCTATGCACTTATTCAGAAAATGTGTGCGGAATTCAGGGACAAAGAAGGAAGCCTTATCTGTCGAGAACTTCTGAATCTGAAGCCCGGGGAGGACCTGGCGGAGCCTGCGGCAAGAACGGAGGAATATTATAGATCAAGACCGTGCGTTCAGGCGTGCAGGGTGGCGGCGGATATAGCCGAAAAGTATCTTTGCATTTAAGAAGAGCAACTGTAAATAATATGGTAAAAAAAGGTATGTAAAGAACACTTTACATACCTTGAATACTGTCTGCCTGTTTACAGCTTTATTCCAGTCCCGGAAAGCCAAGCTGACGAAGAGCTTCGAACAGGATTATATTAGCGGAATTGGACAGGTTGAAGGATCTTAGACGTGTATCTGCGCTCATCGGAATGCGTATAGCAGTTTCGTTGTGTTCTGCTATAAAATCCCTAGGGAGGCCTGCGGTTTCGCGACCGAAGAGTATCATATCTTCGTCTTGAAACTTTGCGTCGGTGTAGTATCGGCCGCCCTTGGTCGTCGCCAGCCATAACCTGCGATCACCATACTTATTCATAAAGTCGTCAAGGCTTTCATGAACCTCGAGCTTGACATAAGGCCAGTAGTCGAGGCCGGCACGCCTGAGACTTTTCTCATCGAGGCTGAAGCCGAGTGGCTTTACCAGATGAAGCACGCTGTCTGTTGCGGCAGCTGTTCTTGCGATATTTCCTGTATTAGGTGGGATTTCCGGCTCCACCAGCACGATATGTAATGCCATGATCTGTCTCCGTTGGGTTCTGATGTATTTGACATCATTGTATCACAAAGAGGCGCAGATAATGTATAATCCATTGCGGCTGTTGATTTTACAAGAGATACAGTAGGAGCAACTGCATATTCAACATTATTGGATAAAGGAATAAAGTAACGATAATAATAGAAATAGAAGATATTTCGAAATCATATAATTTTAAGAGTTTGTATGAAAAATAAAGAACTTACAACCTGGGAAGCGGCTTGTATTATTACCGGCTACGGTGTCGGCGGCGTTGTGCTCTGCGGCTCATCTGATTCTCCAGTTCTCGGAATACGGAACCCTCGAAGCCGGAAAGGCGGCTGATTTCTTTACGGCAAAACGGGATTTTGCCGGACTGAAAGCTGAAGAGGTCGTTGACTTTAGACCGACTTGCACATACTATAAGGGTAATAGATATTGTAAGAAAAAGGGCAGTATTCTTGAGCTTGCGGGAATGATGCTTCGCAGACCTGAGAAGATATAAAACGTAGAGAATTCTTTGCATACAAACTGCTCAAATAATGTAAAGTTAACTTTACATAAGGGGGAGCTATGAGATACGCAATTTACGGTGCGGGGTCACTCGGAACAGTACTTGGTGCATATATTACCAAGTCGGGAACTCCGATTGAACTCATCAACAGAAACAAGGCACACACTACCGCACTCAAGGAGAAGGGTGCTCACATCAAGGGCACAGTTGATTTCGAGGTAAAGGTAGATGCCAAACTTCCTGATGAGATGTCAGGAAAGTACGATGTCATCTTCCTGATGACCAAGCAGCTTTATAATGTTGAGGTCGTTACGATGCTCAAGGAATTCCTTAGCGACAAGGGTGTTATCGTGACACTTCAGAACGGAATTCCTGAACCCGGAATTGCTGAAATCGTAGGTAACGAGCACACCATCGGATGTGTAGTAGAGTGGGGCGCAACAATGGACGAGCCGGGAACAAGCATCCTGACATCGGATCCTGATTCGCTGTCCTTCCACATGGGCAAGATGCCGGGAGTACCTGATGAGATGTTTGAGCTTACCAGGGAACTGCTGGAGAAGATGTGCCCTGTTGATATCGAGGAAAACCTCATCGGAGCACGCTGGTCAAAGCTTCTTATCAATGCAACCTTCTCCGGAATCGGTACATGTGTAGGCGGAGTTTTCGGCGACGTGTCCGAAAGAGCCGAAGCAAAGCAGGTTGCAATACGTTGCATGAAGGAGTGCATAGACGTAGGTCATGCGGCAGGCGCTGTTTTCGCACCTGTTCAGGGCAAAGACATCACCAAGCTTTTCTACTATAAGACTCCTGTTAAGAGAGCTCTTGGCATAGCGCTTCTTCCTATCGCTATGAAGAAGCACAGAATGATTGAACCTTCAATGCTTCAGGATCTCAGAAAGGGTAAGCCTTGCGAGGTTGATGCGATTAACGGAGTCGTATGTGAATGGGGAAGAAAATGCGGAGTTCCTACACCTGTTAACGACAAAATTGTTGAAGTTATTAAAATGGAACAGGATGGAATCCTCGGACGCGGCTATGAAAATATTCATCAGTTCGACTACATCGTTAAGACTGTAAAATAAAAACAGCTGAAAAATACAGTCTTTGTCTCCAAAATTCTGTGGACACAGGCAAACGGCTAAACAGCAAAGGATAACGACAGAAGAGGTACACGTCAATTTGTACCTCTTTTTTAATATTTCTATATACACTTATATTGGCAGATGGTAAAATTACCACGGCAGATATCCATGTGAATCTGACCTCACAACAAGGAGAAAATAAAATGAAAAAGCTCACTAAGCAGGAAAAACACGACCAGTGTATGCGTGAGATCAAGGGTACACTCGCAGTAGTATTGCTGTGCTGTGTATGGCATATTGCCACAGCCTTTATTCTCAACGGCACGGGTCTATATTTTTTGGGTATGCCGGCATGGTTCAGTGTCTCTGTTTTCGGCACAATCGTAATTGCGCTGGTCGGCGTTCGCATCCTCCTGAAGAAAGTCTTCATTGACTTTGAATACGATGATGAGGAGGAAGCAAAATGACCCGAAATCAAATGATCATACTTATAATTCTCGTTGCATATCTCGCTGTTAATGCAATTCTGGGAATATTTTTCAGTCGCAGACAGGAATCCTCGAGCTCACTTTCTGCAGAGAAGAACTTCTTTATCGGTGGAAGAAACATGAATGGACTTCTTCTCGCTATGACTACAATGGCAACCTATACTTCGGTAAGTTCGTTTGTATCCGGTCCGGGTGCGGCAGGTCTTACTTACGGATATGCTCAGGCCTGGGTTGCTGCTGTTCAGGTGCCTGTAACTTTTCTTGTGCTTGGAGTGCTTGGTAACAAGCTTGCTCTAGTTTCAAGAAGAACAGGTTCTGTAACGGTTGTGGGCTTCCTTAAGGCAAGATATAAGAGTGACGCACTGGTTATTATCACAAGTCTTCTTATGGTTGCATTCTTCATCGCACAGATGATAGGACAGTTCACGGGCGGAGCTACACTTATAGCTTCGATTACCGGTCTCAGCCATGTCAAAGCACTTGTTATTTTTGGTCTGGTGGTTATCGCATATACAGCATTTGGAGGCTTTACTGCAGTAGCTGTTACGGATGCGATTCAGGGAATAATCATGTGTCTGGGAACATTTATGCTGATTTTCTTCGTTCTCAAAGCGGGCGGCGGAGTTGCTGCGATAGATGCGGGGCTTCAGAACAATCTGCCGGGAGTTTACGACAATCTGACAGCGGTATACAAACCGGGAAGTCTGATATCTTTCTGGGTTCTCGTAGGCTTTGGAACTCTCGGTCTCCCTCAGACTGCGGTACGCTCGATGGGCTTTAGAGACACTAAGAGCCTTCACTCGGCAATGTGGATAGGTGCGCTTACATGCAGCTTTGTTATTGTAGGCATGCACCTTGCAGGAGTGTGGGCAGGGGCACTTGTCGATACAGCTGAGCTTCCGACTTCGGACTATTTTATTCCATATATTATTCAGCAGATAATGCCTGTGGGACTTGCGGGTTTTTTTCTTGCGGCACCTATGGCTGCGGTAATGTCGACGGTAGATTCACTGCTGATTCTTGCTGTTGCGGCAATCGTAAAGGACCTCTGGCGCAATTATGTTGTTAAAGATGATCCTGCACGAATCGAGAGGTACAACAGGAATGTTAAGAAGGTCAGCATTCTTCTGACTGTACTTCTTGGAATCTTCGTTATGCTGCTTACACTGGATCCGCCGAATATCATCTTTTTCCTCAACCTGTTTGCAATGGGAGGACTTGAATGTACATTCTTCTGGCCTCTGGTAGGCGGTCTGTTCTGGAAGAAGGGCACAAAGCAGGCGGCTGTTGCAAGCTCGCTCGGAGCAGCGGCTGTTTATGTGTTCTGTTACTACAATATTGCGGTAGCGGGTATCAATGCGGTCGTATGGGGACTGCTCGCAGGCGGCATTTTGTACTTTGCAGTGGGAAAAGCCACGTCCGTAAAGGGAATTGATGAGGAAGTATTGGAAAAATGCTTCTGATTCTTATTGCATAAAGTACATGTGAAAATATATAATTAAAACAATAGTTAAAAAATAAACATGCGGTTTATTTATTAAGAAAGGAGAACTATATGGCTTTTAGAAAATCCATTATGAAAATGGTAACCAAGGTAAGCGTTGAATCAGGTACTTATCTTGGAATCAAGCCGACTGACTCTGAATACATGATCTGTGATCCTATCGTTACTGATGAGATGGCAGAGGTATTTATGGGACTCAAGCTCCGTACACCTCGTACTGCTGAAGAGGTAGCTAAGAGAGTTAAGAAACCTGTAGATTATTGCACTGAGCAGTTGGAAGAGCTTGTTAGAGTAGGTATCGTTCGTACAGACATCGAAAACGGTGTTATAAGATACTTCTTCCCTATCTGGGTACCTGGCATCATGGAAGGTATTCTTGCAAACGAGGAGCAGTGCAACAAGTATCCTGTACTCGGAGAATGCTTCGAAAGATACACAAGAGAGAGAACAGCTGCTCTGGCACCTAACCTTCCTGTAGGACAGGGCCTCATGAGAATCATGCCTGTTGAGGAGGCAATTCAGAACAGCGAAAGAGTTGCTTCGTTTGATGAGCTCAGCTATCTTATCGAGAAGGCTGAATACATTTCAGTTGGTGCCTGCTCATGCCGTCGTTCCCGTCGTCTTATCGGAGAGGGCTGCGGACACCTTGAGAAGGACATGTGCATGTACCTGAACAGAAGTGCCAAGTCAATGTCAGATGCAGGACATCACAGACTCATTACTAAGGAAGAGGCATACGAGATCCTCAAGAGAGCTGAGGACAATGGTCTCACCCACGAAATCAATAACGTTGAGAAAGCGGGCGATGCCGAGGCTATCTGCAACTGCTGCGGATGCTCATGCTACTCGCTTAGAATAGCAGAATACTTCAAGTGTCCTGACCTTATCAGATCAAACTACGTATCTCAGGTTGATGCTGATAAGTGCGTAGCCTGCGGACAGTGCGTTGAGAACTGCCAGGTAAATGCTCTTCGTCTTGGACAGAAGCTCTGTACAGTTAATCCGCTTCCTGAGGCACCTAAGGAAGCAATGCCACAGGATACACCTTGGATGTTCAGCTCAAAGAACTGGGCTCTGGACTACAGAACAGCTCGTAAGGAGGTCGTTGACACAGGTTCAGCTCCTTGCAAGATGTCCTGCCCGGCTCATCTGCCTGTACAGGGATACATCAAGCTCGCAGCACAGGGCAAGTATGGTGAAGCTCTTGAGCTCATCAAGAAGAATAATCCGTTCCCTGCTATCTGCGGTCGTGTATGTAACAGACGTTGTGAGGACGCTTGCTCAAGAGGAAGCCTTGACGAGCCTATCGCAATCGACGAGATCAAGAAGTTTATCGCTGAGCAGGATATGAAGGCTGAGCACAGATATGTTCCGCCAATGATCAACCAGACAGGTCAGCCATATCCTGAGAAGATCGCTATCATCGGTTCAGGTCCTGCAGGACTCACTTGCGCTTACTATCTGGCTTGCAAGGGATACACTCCTACAGTATTTGAGAAGGAGGATATCCTCGGTGGTATGATGACTCTCGGTATTCCTAACTTCCGTCTTGAGAAGGATGTAGTAAAATCAGAAATCGACGTTCTGAAGGAGCTCGGAGTTGAGTTCAAGACAGGCGTTGAGGTTGGTAAGGACGTTACTATTGCAGAACTCAAGGAGCAGGGCTACAAGGGATTCTACGTAGCAATCGGTCTGCAGGGCACTCGTAAGCTCGGAATCGAGGGCGAGGATGCTGAAGGCGTTATGTCCGGACTCGAGTTCGTTAAGAGCGTAAACAGAGGCGAGAAGGTTAAGCTCGACGGCAAGGTTGTTGTTATCGGTGGCGGAAACATCGCAGCTGATATCGCAAGAACTGCAGTAAGATGCGGAGCTAAGAGCGTAGATATGTACTGCCTCGAGAATTACGATAGCATGCCTATGGGCGTTGAGGATCGTGATGAGTGCGAAGCTGAAGGAATCAAGATCCACGGATCATGGGGTCCATCAGAAATCGTTGTTAAGGATAACAAGGCTGTTGGCGTTAAGTTCAAGGAGTGCTATGCACTTACAGACGGAACAGGCAAGTTCAACCCTGCATTCAAGGAAGAGAATACATGCGTAGCTGATGCTGACTTCATCATGGTTTGCGTAGGACAGTGCTCAGACATGGGTAATGTTCTTGAAGGAACAAACTGCGTTGTTGGTAAGGGCAACCTCGTAGAGGCTGACGGCTTCACATGGCAGACTGCAGATCCTGACGTATTTGCAGGTGGAGATATCGTAACAGGAATGAAGTTCTGTATCGATGCTATCGCAGAAGGTAAGGAAGCAGCAATCTCACTCCACAGACACGTTCATGAAGGACAGAACCTGTACTACGGACGTCCAACAGGCGATTACAAGCCACTTGATCTGGACAATGCCGATCTCAGCTCATATGACAGAGCACCACGTCAGAAGCCTGGTGTAAAGAAGGGCAAGAGCACATCGACAATGAAGGATCTCAGAGAAGTCTTCACAGAAGCTCAGATCCAGAAGGAGACAGATCGTTGTCTCGGCTGCGGAGCAACTGTTGTTGATACCAACATGTGCGTAGGATGCGGAATCTGCACAACAAAGTGCAAGTTCGATGCTATCTCACTCAAGAAGGTTCACAACGAAGGATCACTCGGATACGAGAAGATCATTCCTGGCATCATGGGTAAGACTCTTGCTAAGAGAGCCGGAAACATTGTTGTTAAGCCATTTAAGAAGGCTTAACTCACGCAAGTTCTGGTGGGGACAGAGGGTCGATCCGTCTGTCCCCATTTTCTTGGATTCCATATCAGGAGAAAAATATTATGCATGAAATGGGAGTAGTGATGGCTGCGTGTGATCAGATTATTGCTTTCGCAGAAGAAAACAATATCAGTGAAATCGCAGAGATCGTTTTCGCAATAGGCGAGGGCAGTGGAGTCTTCGAGCCTTATGTAAGAAAGGTTTATCCTGCTGTTGTCAAGGATACTATGCTTGAGAAAACAGAGCTCGTTATAGAGACTGTTCCGGGGATGGCGGAGTGTCTCGATTGCTTTGAGATATACAACGTCCTTGAAAATGAGGGCAAATGTCCGGAGTGCGGCAGCAAGATGAAAGAAATTCTTTCAGGAACTGAATTTGCGATCAAGGAGATTCACGTTCCGGAGGACTAAAATTAAGCGACGAATAGTCGTATGAATAATGAGGGTATTATGAAAAAAAGATGGTTGTATCTGGGAATATCAACTCTGGCGCTGTTATTCCTGGGATTGATATATGCATGGTCGATTTTTAAGGCGCCATTCAGTGAACTTTTCACAACATGGACAGTAGGTCAGCTTTCCATGACATTTACAATTTCGATGATTTGCTTCTGCCTCGGCGGTTTTGTAGGCGGACTTACAAGTAAGAAACTCAGTCTCAAGCTCAGACTGTTTATCTCTGCAGTTGCTCTGTTTGTAGGATTCTTCGGAGTATCTCTTCTTAACACTGCTGATGCAGCAGGAAGCCTGACAAAGCTTTACATCTTCTACGGTGTACTCGGAGGCGGAGGAGTAGGATACGCATACAATGCTATTATCGGAGCCATTACAAAGTGGTTTCCTGACAAGGTTGGTCTTGCTTCGGGTATTCTGCTCATGGGGTTCGGATTCGGCGGACTTATTCTTGGAAGTATTGTAAATGCCATGATCGGAAACATGGGAATTTTCCCTGTTTTCAGAATTCTGGGTATTGCGATTGCAGTTGTTATGGTACTGTGCGCAATTTTCGTCAGACTTCCGGGTGAGGGAGACATCCTTCCGGTTGCTTCCAAAGCAGCTAAAGCAGGCGATGACGCAGTTGAGGTTAAGAGCTATACTGCAGGAGAGATGATGAAGACTGCTACTTTCTGGCTGTTCGTTCTGTGGATCGTTCTCATGAACTCCGCAGGTCTGCTGGTTATTAACAGTGCAGCAAGCATTTCCATCGCTTTCGGTGGTTCGGCAGCTCTCGGAATGATTATTTCTCTGTTCAACGGAGCGGGTCGTATCTTTACAGGTACTATGTTTGATGCCAAGGGCAGAAAGCCTATTTCATACATAAACAATATTTTCCTGCTTCTCTCCGGTGCGCTCATGGCAGTAGGCGGAATTACAAATTCCCTTATTCCTGTAGTTATCGGATTGATTCTGATGGGAATGTGCTACGGTGGAAATCCTACAATCACATCGGCATACATTAATGCAGCATACGGACCTAAGAACTTTGCAACCAATTTCAGTATTGCAAACTTCAGCCTTATTCCTGCTTCACTGATCGGACCTACAGTTTCGTCCAAGCTCCTTGAAGCATCCGGCGGAAGCTACCAGACAAATTTCTATGCAATACTCGCATTTGGAGCTGCAGCTCTGGTCTTCAATGTAATTTTGAATAAGGTCAGCAAGGAGTAATAATTACGCTGTTTGACTGATAAAGACATGTAACGAGTGTTTGTCCGCGGATTGCGGACAGACACTCGCTTTTTTTCTTAAATATTGTGGTTTTTCAACAAAAAGATTGGAATTTGTCCGCGTATAGTGTACAATTTCTTCAGTTATAATAAACAAACATTAACTAGGAGGAAATAAAATGAAAAAAGTATTAGCTTTAATGGTGACATTAGCAATGGTACTTGTTTTCTGCGTAGGTTGCGGCGGCGGTTCAACAGCTGCATGGGATCCTGAAGGCGACACTGTTACTATCGGTGTATTTGAGCCGGCATCAGGAGACAACGGAGCAGGCGGAAAGCAGGAGACACTTGGTGTTCAGTATGCAAACAAGGTACAGCCTACTGTTGAGATCAACGGTAAGGAGTACAATGTTAAGCTCGAGATCGTAGATAACGAGTCAGATAACTCCAAGGCAGTTACAGCAGTTCAGAACCTCATCTCCAAGAACGTTTCCATCGTTCTCGGATCATATGGTTCATCCGTATCTATCGCAGCAGCAGATGCACTTGCTGAGGCAAACATGCCTGCAGTAGGTATCACTTGCACTAACCCACAGGTTACTGCAGACTGCGAGCAGTACTTCAGAATCTGCTTCCTGGATCCATTCCAGGGTACAGTTCTTGCTAACTACGCTTGGGAAAACGGAATGAAGAAGGCATACTGCCTCTCCAAGCTCGGTGATGACTATTCAGCAGGACTTGTTAACTACTTCAAAGAAGCGTTCACAGCACTCGGTGGCGAGGTTGTTGAAGAGCAGTTCCCGGACAAGAACACTGACTTCACATCCTATGTTGCTAACGCTAAGAAGTCCGGTTGCGACGTATTCTTCAGCCCTGTATCAATCGAGGCTGCTGTAAATATCGTAGACCAGGCTCAGGCTCAGGACCTCGGAATGCCAATTCTCGCAGGAGACACTTGGGACTCCAACATGGTTACAGCTGCAGCAAAGGGAACTAACGTAGAAGTAATCGTTACTACATTCTATCAGGAAGGTGGTAACCCTGATTTCGATAACGGCATCAAGTCTTGGATGGAAGAGGATTCAGATGCTCTGACAAACAACGGTGGAAACACTGACCTGGCTGCTGTTACAGCAATGGGTTACGATGCATACTTCGTTGCTCTTGAGGCATTCAAGGCAGCAGGAACAGCTGATCCTTCAGCAGTTCTCGCAGCACTTCCTTCACTCGAGGTTAACGGACTCGTTTGCGGAGACGTTACATTCAACGAGACAGGTGATGCTAACAAGACTGAGGCATTCGTTAAGAAGTGCAACAACGAAAAGGGCGCTTGGGAGTTCCTGAAGAAGCAGGCTGCTAAGTAATAGCAACACTGATAAGATTAAGAAACATCTTTCAATGTGACAAAAGAATAGCGGGAGGCCGTAGCGGCTTCCCGCATTTCTTGAAAGGGAATATCAATGGGAATTTTACAAACATGGTTACCGTACATACTTGCGGGTATCGCAGTTGGCGGACAGTATGCGTTAATAGCTATTGGATACACGATGGTATACGGTATCCTGAGACTTATTAACTTCGCACATGGTGATGTGTTCATGTGGTCGGGACTTCTTATGATATATCTGATCACAGTACTCCCTCTTTGGCTTGCGATTATTATCGTTATTGCTTTCGCCATTGTTCTGGGAACAACAATTGAAAAAGTGGCCTACA
Organism: Candidatus Crickella caballi; assembly: GCA_018064665.1. Classification (GTDB taxonomy): domain Bacteria; phylum Bacillota; class Clostridia; order Peptostreptococcales; family Anaerovoracaceae; genus Crickella; species Crickella caballi. The sequence goes on from JAGHUV010000028.1 coordinate 56,437, forward strand.
GGCCATTAAGATCTGCACCTCGTATGTCAATCATGATTTCTGCAATCGGAGTTTCTTACTTCCTGCAGAATATCGCTCTGTATGTAACAGGCGGTCTGACCAAGACATACCCAAATATCGGATTCCTGCAGAAAACTGTCAAGATCGGTTCAGCAACCACCAAGATGGTTACGCTTATCACTCCTATTCTGACAATTGTTCTGGTTGTCCTGCTCGTTCTTCTTATAAAGAAGACCAAAATCGGCATGGCAATGCGTGCAGTATCTCGTGACTTCGAAACATCTTCCCTCATGGGAATTGATATTAACAGAGTAATTACAGTTACATTTGTTATCGGATGCGGACTTGCTGCAATCGGATCTGTACTGTACTTCTCAAACTATACAGGCATCAACCCTATGTCAGGTGCAATGCCTGGACTTAAAGCATTCGTAGCCGCTGTATTCGGTGGAATCGGTTCAGTACCGGGCGCTGTAGTAGGTGCCTTTGTAATCGGTATCTGCGAGAACCTCATTAAGGGCGCAGGCTGGACAACATTCTCCGATGCATTCACATTTGTTCTGCTCATCATCATCCTGATGGTTAAGCCAACAGGACTCTTCGGTGAGAAGAATATTGATAAGGTATAGAGAGGAGGACGTTATGAACAACAATATTACATTGAAGAAACAGACCAAAACGATCCTCTCAATCGCTGCTATCGCAGCGATACTCGTGCTCGTTTACCTTACTGATGATATGGGCGGCAATCCAATGCTGATTACAGTAATCGAAAAGGGTGCTGTTTATGCACTCGTTGCCGCATCGATGAACCTGCTTAACGGTTTTACCGGACTGTTCTCACTCGGACAGGCGGGTTTCATGCTCATCGGTGCATACTCATATGCAATATTTACTATTCCTAAGAACTCACATGCAGCTGTATACCAGTACTTTGACGGTGGTGCTATTCAGTGGTCAATCGTTGAGATTCTGGAATCCAAGATGGGAATTTTCGGACACTATCTCGGAATGTTAATTCCGATGATCTTTGCCGGACTGTTTGTTGCACTGATTGCATATCTTATCGGTATTCCTGTACTCAGACTTAAGTCGGACTACCTCGCAATTGCAACACTCGGTTTTGCCGAGATTCTGAGAGCGTTCTTCCAGTGGAACACACTCGGTCCTATCACAAATGCATCAAACGTACTGCGTAAGTATACAGTATACAACAATGCGGTTTTCCCAGTTATTATTGCGGGACTCTGCATAGCATTCATCGTTCTGTTGATTAACTCAACCTATGGTCGTGCATTCCGTGCGATCAGAGATGACGAAATCGCAGCAGAGGCAATGGGTGTTAACCTGTTCAAGCATAAGGAACTTGCTTTCGTAATTTCCTCATTCTTCGCAGGAATCGGTGGAGCACTTCTGGCAATGTTCCAGACAACTATCAATGCAACACCTTTCGCAACAACAATGACTTATGAGATTCTGCTGATGGTAGTAATCGGCGGTATCGGTTCAATAACAGGATCTGTTATTGCGGCATTCCTGTTCACAGCTTGCTCAGAGTGGTGGCTCAGAGGACTTGACTCGGGTACATGGCTGGGAATTACATCCCCACTGTTCCGTGCAGGCTTCCGTAAGGTAGTATTCGCTGTTATCATCATGCTTATCGTACTCTTTGCAGCACAGGGCATTATGGGAACAAAGGAATTCAGCTGGGACGGATTTATCAACTGGTTCAGAAACCTTCCTGCTAACTTAAAGGCATGGCCTGAAAAGCACAAGGCTAAGAGCGAAGCTAAGAAGAATGAAAAGGCTGCAGTTAAGGCTGCTAAGATCAAGGCCAAGGAAGACAAGAAGAATTCAGAGGCTAAGAGAGCAAGCGGCGAGAAACTGTTCACACCTCTTGAAACATTCGACCACGTTGTAGTATTTGATAAGGAGGGCAAATAAATGGCTGACAGAGAAGTTGTATTAAAGCTCTCCGACGTTACAATGCAGTTCGGAGGCGTTGTAGCTGTAGACAATCTTAATCTTGAGGTTCACAAGAACGAAATCGTTGGACTTATCGGTCCTAACGGTGCCGGAAAGACAACAGCTTTCAACGTTATTACAGGCGTATATGAGCCAACCAACGGTAATGTAGAGATCAACGGAGATGTTGTTATCGAAAATTACCCACAGGGTAAGATGACGGATACGTACAAAGGACGTAACCAGGGTGTATATACTGAAGTCAAGACTATGCTTCCTGACGCAGTAACTAAGCTGGGCGTAGCTCGTACCTTCCAGAACATCAGACTTTTCAAGGGCATGACTGTACTTGAGAATGTACTTGTTGCAATGCATATGAATCAGAAGCAGAGCATATTCGGCGCTGCTTTCAGAAGCCCTCTTGCACGCAAGGAAGAGGCTGCAATGAGAGAAGAGGCACTTGAGCTCCTTAAGAAGGTAGACTTATATGAGAACAAAGACGACCTTTCAACGTCACTTCCGTACGGAAAGCAGAGGCATCTGGAGATCGCACGTGCTCTGGCAACACACCCTACTATTCTGCTTCTCGACGAGCCTGCTGCAGGTATGAACCCGCAGGAGTCAGACGATCTTATGAAGTTCATCGGTCGTATCAGAGATGAGTTCGATCTTTCAATTCTTATGATCGAGCACCATATGCAGGTTATCATGGGTATCTGCGAACACATTTATGTACTTAACTACGGCGGTCAGATTGCAGACGGAACACCTGAAGAAATTCAGGCTAACCCTGCGGTTATTGAGGCTTATCTTGGAGGTGACGAATAATGCTGGCAATAAGAGATTTACATGTTTATTACGGCGGAATTCACGCTTTAAGAGGTATTGATATCGATGTTCCTGACGGAAAGATAATTTCACTTATCGGAGCTAACGGAGCAGGAAAGTCAACAACACTTAAGTCCATCATGGGACTTGTTCCTAAGGCTGAGGGACACGTTTACTGGGATGATGTGGATATTACTTCCAGCAAGACTAAGGACATCGTAGGAGAGGGTATTATCCTTTGCCCTGAAGGCAGAAGAATTTTCCCTGACCTTACAGTAGACGAGAACATCGCAGCAGGAGCATATCTCCGCAAGGACAAGGCTGAAATCGCAAGAGACAGAGAATGGGTATATGAGCTGTTCCCAAGACTGTCCGAGAGAACATGGCAGCTTGGTGCAACCCTGTCCGGAGGTGAGCAGCAGATGCTGGCTGTAGCAAGGGCGCTTATGTCCAAGCCAAAGCTTTTGATGCTTGACGAGCCTTCACTCGGACTGGCACCATTGATTATTAAAGATATTTTCGCTATTATTGAGAAAATCAAAGCAGAAGGAGTAAACATCCTTCTTATCGAGCAGAATGCCAAGGCAGCACTTGACATTTCTGATTATGCATATGTAATGGAAACAGGCGTTATTACTATGGCAGGACCTGGTAAGGTGCTGCTTAATGACCCTAGAGTACAGCAGGCTTATTTGGGAGAATAATGATTAGCGGAGTAATGAAAATTGCAGTAAGTGGGATCATGATGGTCCTGCTTACTGCTGTTCTGTATAGATACGAACAGAACCATCAGAAACTAAAAAATGAGAAGCGCATGACGTGGCAGATAGTAATCGGCATTGTTTATGGCTTCGTGGCAATTTGCGGAACTGAGTTTGGAGTGCAGTTTGAAGGCGCGGTTATGAACATCAGAGATGCTGCACCTCTTTGTGCTGGTCTTTTATTTGGCGCACCTGCCGGAATAATTGCAGGCCTTATAGGCGGCATCGAGAGATGGTTTGCAGTTTTTTGGGGTGCGGGCGAGTATACAAGGCTCGCATGTACACTGGGCACTATTATCGCAGGCTTTTTTGCTGCTTTTATTCGCAATAGCGTTCTGGAAAACAAGAGACCGGGATTTGTATATGCTTTTGCACTCGGAATGGTTACAGAGGTAACACACCTGTTGCTTGTATTCCTCACAAATTTCGACGATACAGCGAATGCAATCAGGGTTGTAAGAGTCTGCACTCCGGTTATGATACCGGGGGTTGCGGCAACTGTATGTCTTTCAGCTCTTGTTCTAAACCTTATGAATAAGGATAAGTTCAAATTCAATCCCAAGAACAGAAAGATTGTCGAGGATCTGCAGGCGGGACTTCTAATAACTGTACTTATTACATTTGTTCTGACAAACGGTTTCGTACTTCTTATGCAGAACCATATGGCAGAAAAGCTTGCGTCAAACACAATCGCGCGGACATTAAATGACGTTAAGGCAGATTCAGCGGAGTCGGGATATACAGGTGATGAACTTACAAACTTCCTGGCAGAAGAAGTAAAGAACTGGCATATAGGAAAAGAGGGCTATATCGCAATCTTTAACGGTGACGGATATATTGTTACCGCGACAGAAGGTGCATTTTCACAAGAGGCTCTGGAGGCCCATTATGACCTTACCAATCTATACGCACACAAGGAGTATTCTGTTTTCAAACAGCAGGTAAGCGGCCCGGACGATATATGCTACATTTCATATATCAAGATGGGAAAATACTGCGTGCTAGGATTATATCCTGAGTCTGAGGCGGATCTCAGCAGAAATGTTTCACTGTATACGACGGCCTTCTTTGAAATCATCATTCTGGCGGTGCTTTTCATTCAGATATTTTTCCTGATAAGAGAAAAGGTTGTTAAGAGCATGCGCAAGGTTAATGATGATCTTGATCGAATCAGCTCAGGTGATCTGGATGTAAGAGTTAATATTGACTCCAACAAAGAATTCGTTTCTCTTTCAGAAGATATAAATGAAACGGTAGATACTCTGAAGCACTATATTCAAGAGGCTTCAGCAAGAATAGATGCAGAGCTGCAGCTTGCCAAGGATATACAGTATTCAACACTTCCGAGAGTATATCCAAACGGAAGAAAGATGGAGCTTTATGCCAACATGATGGCGGCCAAAGAGGTTGGAGGTGACTTCTATGACTTCTATCCTGTAATGGGAAACAAGTTTGCTGTTCTTGTAGCGGATGTTTCGGGCAAAGGTATTCCGGCAGCTATGTTCATGATGAAAGCAAAGACTCTTATAAAGAGTCTTGTAGAGACAGGAGCTTCACCTGAAACGGCATTGACAAAGGCAAATGAAGAGCTTTGCGAAAACAATGACTCCGGAATGTTTGTTACAGTTTGGCTTGGAATTATCGACCTTGATACGGGCTTAATTCAGTATGCCAATGCAGGACATAATCCTCCGATCATTATTCGAGAGAATAAAGAACTGGACTTCTCTGAGCAGAAGCCGGGCTTTGTCCTTGCAGGCCTTGAGGGTATTAAGTATGTGGGCCATGAGGTAACGCTGGAGAAGGGTGAGACCATCTTTATGTATACAGATGGCGTAACCGAAGCTACAAATTCGTGCAACGAGCTTTATGGAGAGGAGCGTCTTGCTAATGCTCTCAGGAAGGTTGCCGGAATGAATACAAGATATCTGTGCAAGTATGTTAAGGCAGATGTTGACAGATTTGTAGGTGCTGCGCCTCAGTTTGATGACATTACCATGATGGCAATCAGAAGGAAAAATGAACTGGACGGTTCTCTGAGCGTTAAGCCGGACAAAGAATCGATTGCAGAGGTAATGGAATACTTTGACAACTTCAATGAGGAAAACAAAATTCCACTCTCGATGTCGGCTAAGATTATGGTAATCGTTGACGAATTATATTCCAATATCGTAAACTACAGTGGAGCGACATTTGCAAACATTTACTGCAGACTTGAACAAAGTAAAGGCAGAATATGCATGTCGTTCGAGGACAACGGTATTGCATATAATCCACTTGATAAAGAAGATCCTGACATAACACTTTCAAGTGAAGAACGCGAGATAGGCGGACTTGGAATATTTATGGTCAAGGAAATGGCTGAGGACGTGAAATACAGTCGAATTAACGGTAACAATATTCTGGATGTAGTACTGAGGAATGAGGGGTAAAAGATGGAAATTATTAAGAATCTTGACAGCGAGAAGCTGGAACTGCAGGTAAAGGGCAGACTTGATACAACAACTGCTCCTGAGCTTGAGGAGGTTATTAAGGGCTCCCTGAGCGGTGTAAAACAGCTCGTTCTGGATTTTGATGAGCTTGAGTACGTTTCATCTGCAGGACTGAGAGTTATTCTTGGTGCGCAGAAGGCTATGAATCAGCAGGGAGAGATGAAGCTGATCAATGTCAGTGATGAGGTTATGAATGTGTTTGAAATAACCGGATTCGTTGATATTCTCACTATAGAATAATGAAAAAAATATTTCTTTCATTCATTACACTGTTCTGCTGCATACTGCTCTGTTCATGCAGATCGGGTGAGAACGGTGAGGTATATGTATATTGCTACGGTGACTACTTTGATCCAATGGTTGCAGAGGAATTTGAGGAGGAGACCGGCATAAGAGTAATCCAGGATTACTATGATACCGCTGAAGAGATGTATACAGTTCTCGAAAACAATGCGACTACTTACGACTGCATCTGCACTTCGGACTATATGATAGAGAAGCTTGTGAACAATGACATGCTTGCTGAGCTCAATTATGAGAATATTCCGGAGGCAAAGAATATCGATGATATATATATGAAGAAGTCGGAAAGCTTCGATCCGGGTAACAAATACTCAATCCCGTATCAGGTAGGCATTCTCGGTATCGATTATAATACCAAGATGGTTGGTGATATTAAAATCGATTCATGGGAAGATCTCTGGAATGAAGAATTCGCAGACCAGATGGTAATGCCTGACAGCGTAAGAGATGCTTTTGCAATAAGTCTTAAGAAAAACGGAGCCACGCTGAACTCTGAGGATGAGAAGGAAATAAAGGCAGCGGCCAAGGACCTTATTGCACAGAAGTCTATGGTATACAGATATGCCAACGATGCGGCAAGAGACCTTCTTGTTGATGGATCGGCTGCGGTTGGCGTAGTATGGAACGGTGAGTATCAGTATATTAAGGACCTCAACGAGGATTGTGAGTTCGTTGTACCTAAAGAAGGAAGCGAATTCTTTATCGATTCCTGGTTCATTCCTAAGGATGCTATAAATAAGGCAAATGCGGAGGCCTGGATCAATTATCTGTGCCGTGCCGATGTAGCATATAAGAACTTCGAGTATCTTTACTACACTACACCTAATAAGGCTGCGAAGGAGCTCATTGATGAGGAATATCTCGAAGATGAAGCAATCTTCCCAAGCGAAGAGCTTGTAGGAAAGTGCGAGTCACTCAAGACACTTGATAATAAAACAATGGATATTTACAGCATGAACTGGAAGAAAGTCAAGGCTGAATAATTGTCCGCATAATATGAGTAACAAACAGCTCCTATCGGATCATTTCCGAAGAGGAGCTGTTTTATATGCTGCCGATAAAAGAGCGTTTAAGCTTTTAATATTGATATTTTGATTAGCTCTGCTTTGATCTCAACTTTGCATTGATCCTGGAAACAGGCTTTTTCTTAGCTGCACCTTTGCTGTCCACGCTATTGCAGTCAGTATCAAGCGCCCTTGTTACAGGAATAGCACCAAGCTCGTCGAAATATTTCCTGTATCCGTCATTGTACATGGCCATATACTCTTCATTGTTGGAATGATGAAGCTCATGTACATAATTGTGCTCGCTTCCGATGATGCTGTCGTCAGCTCTTCCGAGAAGATGTACAGCTACATCTGAGCACTTGTCTGATACGTGCTCAAGATTGGTAAGAATCGACTGGAAATATATTCCGCGGATAGGATTACACAATTGATTAACCATCCTGTAAACATGCCTTCCGTTCATATCCTCAATGAGGTCGTCGATGACCTCTTCAAGAGGCTCAACCTGCTTAGCAATCTGAATATCGTTTTCCTTGAATGCCCTTGTCGCAAGCTCGAGTATTTCGTAATCAGCATTGATTGCAATCTTGAGTTCTTCCATTCCGTTTGCTGAGAACATCAGGTTTTCTGCTCTGAGAGCCGCGATATCATGAGAAATATTAACGGCAAGGTCTCCAATGCGTTCATAACATATGAGCAGCTTGATAAGGAAGTTCTGCTCTCTTGTATCCTTTGCAAGAGATACGTGAGGCGAAAGTGCAACAACGTACTTGTTAGTGTTGTCGGCCATGGTATCAAGAAGCGTTTCTCTTTGCTCTATTCTTTCATCTCTGTAAGGATCGTATTCATACAATTGCTTAACACATGCATCGAAATTGTGAATTGCAATTTCACTCATTTCGATTACAACTCTTCTGACCTGATCGAGTGCAAGCGCAGGTGAGTTGAGGAGACGCTCATCGAGGGCGTCGAGTGCAGCAAGCGCATTTACATCCTCCTCGTGCACAGGCTCGTCCGGAACCAGCTTTACTGTGATTCTTTCAAACAGTTTTGTAAGCGGAAGAAGTGTTACGGCAGGAACAAGTCTGAAGAATCCGTGCAGATTGGCAACGCCGCCGGAATTCAGAGTTTTGGTCCAAAGGGCTTCGTTTATGATACCTGTTGAGCGTCCGATTATTACAAGCAGAATGCAGAGCGCTGCAGCGAACACATTGTAGACAACGTGAACGACCGCGGTTCTTCTCTGGCTCGCTTTGGCACCGATGCGACTTACGATATAGGTTGTAATGCAGTCTCCGATATTTACACCGATAACAACTGCGAAGATACCCTTAAATGTAACTCCGACAGAGCTTGCAATCGACTGTATGATTCCGACAACAGCGGAGGAGCTCTGAACTACGCCTGTTACTCCGACACCGGCAAGGAAGCCGAGGAAGTAATTGTTTTCAAAGGCTGTAAGCAGATGGCTCAGTGATTCGCCGAAGCCTGATACTACATCACTCATATAGATCAGTCCCATAAAGAGGACTCCGAAGCCACATGCGATGGATCCGGTATTCTTCGACGATCCGTTTCTTACGAACATTATCAGAACGATTCCGATGATGAGCGAAAGCGGCGCGAGGTTATCCGCTTTGAAGAAATAAAGAAGACTGTCTGTACCGGAACTGACGTCCATGAGTCTGATGATCTGTGCGGTGATGGCGGTACCTACATTGGCACCGAGCACGATTCCGATAGACTGATGGAAGGTCAGAAGTCCTGCACCTACAAGTCCTACTGTAATAACTATTGTTGCTGTTGAACTCTGAATAACGCAAGCTACGATCATACCGAGCAGAAAGCCCAGCGCCGGCTTGGCGGTTACTTTGGCAAGAGCGTTTTTCATGGCTGAACCTGACATGCTCTTGAGTCCGTCTCCCATAACCTGCATTCCGTAGAGGAACATCGCAAGTCCTCCGAGAAATGCTATTGCCTGATAGAAAATCTGCATTTCGCAATACCCCTTCTTAGTAACAGAGATTTAAACCAACCTTTCACAAATATATTATACAGGATAAAAAATGCTTGTAAATACAATAAAACAAGCATTTTTTATGTTGATCTACAATTGATGTGACACCATCATGCATATACAAAAGCGATAGGTTCCATTAGAATGTTAATAACCACAAAAACATCTAAGGAAAGGAATCCT
>JAGHUV010000021.1 GCA_018064665.1 Candidatus Crickella caballi
TCCCTACACCTATGAATATGATCAGCTTCGCTATATAGTTAACCGCCGAGTATGCAACAATTTCTCGCTCTCCGAGATAGATCTGGATCGAGTGAACGAAAATAAACGTGATGATGCCGGGAGCCATTTCGTTGATTCCTGACGGCACGCCCTTGCCCATTCCTTTAAATACCTCTCTGCAGTTATACTTCAGATTCTCACCTGTTTCTCTTTTCAGGAATCTGCAGAATCTGATGGTCGCCCTAGGTCCGCAGAAGTGGAAGAGATAGATTATAATTACGATCACCTGCGAAATCGCGGTCGCAACAGCTGCTCCCCATACGCCCTTGTCCATTACGAAAATGAACAGGTAGTCGAGCACTATGTTAAGCACTACTCCTACAGATACGGTTACTGTAGCCACCTTAGGATATCCGTCTGTCGCCGTTAATATTTCCAAAGTATAGGACATCAGAAAGAACAGTGAGAACGGAACTATAGTACCGATATATAATTGAACATACTCCATCGTCTCCGGCCCCGCGCCAAGCAGATTGCAGAACGGCTCCATCGCGAATCCTACTATCAGCGAGATGAGGATACCGAGAACAGTCATTGCCGACATATTTCGAGAGAAGACCTTGCTCGCCTCTTCAGGTTTGCCTTGTCCAAGCAGCCTCGCAGCAACGGTTGATGTTCCCGAAGCAAAGGTCAGCGAAATCGCCCACAGGAACGTCATGAAAGGTGCTGCGATATTTACCGCCGCCAAAGCGGTCTCCGAAACTCCGCGCGCAACAAAAATACCGTCCACCAGAACGTATGCACTATATACGATCTGCGAAACGATTGATGGTACGATATATGAGTAATATTGCTTTTTCAGAACCTTTTCTTTAACCATTTAGCCTTTCTGTTCCTATGTAACAAGTTGTCAGAAAAACACTCCACTTATCCATATTTCAAGACCGATTGCAATCAGTATCACGCCTCCAAGAACCGATGCTTTGCCTGCCAGCCTGGTGCCAAAGGTCTTGCCGAGCGTTGTTCCGGCGATGCAGATCGCGGTCGTTACAACGCCTATTATGATTGTAGACACCAACGCGGTCGAAGCATTGTAGCCTGCAATAGTGAATCCTACCGAAAGTGCATCTATTGAAGTGGCAACACCCTGCACCATCAGCTCTCCGAAGCCCAGCTTCTTGCCGCTTGTCTCTTCGCTCACGCCCTCTTTGCTTTCCTTGATTCCTTCGATCAGCATCTTGCCGCCGATATACAGTAGCAAAGCCAAAGCAATCCAAGGGACGAACTTCTGAAAGGCTTCGAACTTCTGCGTTGCTGCATGAACGCAAACCCATCCTATCATCGGCATCGCAAACTGGAACAGGCCGAAAGTTCCTGCAATCAGGAGCATTCTACCCATTCTCATCTTTGGCTCATTCAGGCCGTTGGCAAGCGAAACCGAGAAGGCATCCATAGCCAGGCCAACGCCAAGCAATATACTATTCAGAATCAAAGCTGCGGTTATATTTATCATTCTTTAATCCTTCTTCAGTCTATCAATAATCTATCTTCAAACTATAATCTATCTTCAAACTATGTTTAATCTGCCTCTGAAATACTTACAAGCCGACTCCATCTCACTTAGAAGTAGCCGCCGTTCATCAATATGAAAAGCCAAACGGGCATTGTGAAGCACGCCAGTATTGTCGAAAACACCACCGCTTCTCCGGCAAGCTCTCCGTTGCCGCCCATCGAACTCGCCATCGCAAAGGACGCAAGCGCCGTAGGCGTAGCAGTCATCAGCGTTATTGCAACAAGATCTACTCCCCTGAAGCCGAGAAGCACCGCACCGAGTATGCCCAGCGCCGGGAAAATCACAAGCTTACCGATAACGCATACCGCAAGCTTTGCCCTGTCGGATTTGATACCATCGATCCTGAGAGAGGCTCCGAGCAGTATCATCGCTATAGGTGTGGTAGCATCCGAAAGCGAAACGATAGTGTTGTACAAGGTTGTCGGCACCGTGATGCGCAGGCCCATGACTATGCATGCTACGATACCGCCAACGATAAGCGGATTGGTGAACACACCCTTGAGCAGGTGCTTTACGTTGACCTTTCCGCCTCTGAATCTTTCGAAAATTACAACTGCGACAACATTATATAACGGAACAACGACCATCAGCACAACAGCCACCGAAGTAACATTGCCCTTGCCCAGAAGATTTACCGCAATAGGAAGTCCCATAAGAACGATATTGCTTCTCCAGAGAGCCTGTATCATCGCTCCTCTGTTGTAGTTGTCCGGCTGAGTCTTGCAGACAAATAACCACGAGCTTGAAATCTGAAATGCAAGAAATGCGAGTGCGTATAGAATAAGCGACCAGTTCATGTTTTCGCCGATATTCTTTCCGTAAAGATTATCGAACATCAGGAAAGGATACAGCGCAACAAAAGTAATGTGGGTAAAACGCTTAACCTCGTCTTCAGTAACAACATGAAAGAGCTTGAGTGCTATTCCCACAATCAGATATATTGCCGATGGTACTACTGCATTAACGCAGATGATAAAATTCTGTAACATAACTAAGTGATTATAATATAAAAGGGGACGTAAGGGAAGACGCCCGGCCAACCCTAAATCTGCTAAAAACATTTAATTTTAGATAACCCCTAAGCATAAACTTTGCGAGTGCGCTATTCGCGTTGCGCCCGATTTTGTAAAAGCAGAATCGCGTTTGACACGAGCAAGTGCCCCAGAACGACCCTCTGCGCATGTACGTTGATGCGGAAACTGTCTGATTCAGCGCTTTTGATAATGAATTTCAGAAATGGATACATACGCAAACCGGGTAAAACACCCTTTTGCGTATGCTTTTTCCATCAGGAAAAGCCATCTCGATTAACCGAGATGGCTTCTTTCTATTTTTTCGACACGAGCACGCCTCGCTATTTGCGTGTTTGCTCGTGTCAGGTGCGATTTTTGATATGCTCTAAGCAAACAATTTATACGCCTTTACTAAATTATTTATACGCTCTGACTATATTCGCGAATTCCTTGCAGCTTGCACCGCCCGGCAGACCTGTCATCTTAGCGCCGAGTTCCTCATCTGCTTTGGCAACCGCTGCTTCAAGACTGTTTGCTTTGTCTGTCAAACCGATATGTCTCAGCATCATTACTGCTGCTGTCATCAGGCTTGCAGGATTGGCTAGATCAGCAATTCCCTCTTCTACCATTCTTGGCGCACTGCCGTGGATTGCTTCGAAAATCGCATGTCTGCTTCCGATATTTGCGCTTCCTGCTGTTCCTACGCCACCCTGAATCTGTGCAGCTTCGTCAGTGATAATATCACCGTAGAGATTAGGAAGAACGAACACCTCAAACTGGCTTCTGATGTCCGTATTTACGAGATTAGCCGCCATAATATCTACGAACCAGCAATCTGTCTCAATTTCAGGATATTCCTCGGCAACCTTAAGGCAGATGCTCTGGAAATCTCCGTCTGTTTTCTTCATTATGTTAGCCTTGGTTACAATGCTTACTCTCTTCTTGCCGTTGACACGTGCAAACTCGTATGCCGCTCTTGCGATTCGCTCTGAGCCGCCTCTGGTTGTTACCTTGAAATCAACAGCCATCTCGTCACCGAGTCTTACACCTCTGCTTCCGAGAGCGTACTCACCCTCAGTGTTCTCTCTGAAGAAAGTCCAGTCTATTCCCTCTTCAGGAACGCAAACCGGCCTTACATTTGCAAAGAGGTCCAGCTTCTTGCGGAGGAATACGTTCGCACTTTCAAGGTTCTTTCCGCCGCTTGCAGCATTAGGTGTTGTTGTAGGTCCCTTGAGGATAACATCACAGGCGAGCATCTGCTCCAGCACATCAGCAGGAACAGTCTCTCCAAGCTCAAGTCTTCTTTCGATCTTGAAGCCGTCAATTGTAACAAACTCAACAGTACCTGCTTCAAGCTCGTCTGCGAGGAGCTCAGTCAGGACATCGATGGTCTCCTTCATTATGATAGGGCCTATTCCGTCTCCTTCAGCAAAGCCTATTCTTACAGGACCCTTAGCCGAAGCTTCTTCACTCGCAACAGCACCTGAAGCTTCCTTCTCAATTCTTTCATTTCTCTCATATTGTTCAATCAGCATCTCGCGGAACCGCTCAACTGCTGATTCAAGATCTTTTCTTACCTGTTCAGTCATTTTACGCCCTCTTGTAGTTTTATTTCTGACTTGTTGTATATTTCAGTAATCCGCCTGCCAGGAGCATCTTCTTCTGACGCTCTGCAAGCTCTGTTCTCAGCTGAATCTCTGCCTTAACTGCGCCGTCCTTGCCGATTACCTTTGCTGTCAGGACGCCCGCCTCGACACCCTTATGAACATCCTCAAGCTTCAGTGCTCCACCCTGCTCAACGAGCTCATAATCGCCTTCATTTACGAATATAAGCGGCAGTATTCCCGCATTTACCAGATTAGCTGCATGAATTCTTGCAAAGCTCTTGGCAACTACCGCTTTAATCCCGAGGTAAAGCGGAACAAGTGCCGCATGCTCACGCGACGAGCCCTGTCCGTAGTTCTGTCCGCCTACGATGATGCCTGTGCCTGCCGCTTTGGCGCGCTCTGCAAAGCTCGGATCCACAACCTCGAAGCAGAACTTCGAAAGATGCGGAATGTTCGAACGATAAGGCAGTATCTTAGCACCCGCCGGCATGATATGGTCTGTGGTTATGTTGTCCTCCAGCTTCAGAATAACCTCTGACTCGATGCTGTCTGCAAGCGGATGAGTCTCAGGGAACGCCTTAATGTTAGGGCCCTTCACTACCTCTGCCTCTGCTGCATCAGCTTCATCAAGAGGAGCTATCACTCCGCTGTCATTGATTCTGAAGTTCTCCGGAACGCTGTAAACAGAAGCGTCTGCTGCTTCAGGCTCTGTGAAGCAGCCTGTCAGTGCCGAAGCTGCTGCTGTTTCCGGAGATACAAGATATACGGATGCGTCCTTGGTTCCGGAGCGTCCGAGGAAATTTCTGTTAAAGGTTCTGAGCGAAACTCCGGCTGAATTTGGCGAGAAGCCCATTCCGATGCAAGGACCGCATGCACACTCAAGAATACGTGCACCGGCCTCAATAAGGTCTGTGAGTGCTCCGCATTCAGCGAGCATTGAGTATACCTGTCTCGATCCCGGTGATATTGACAATGAAACTCCGTCAGCAATCTTCTTGCCCTTGAGCATGGATGCTACCTTGAGCATATCGCTCAGCGAGGAGTTAGTGCATGAACCGATGCACACCTGGTCAACCTTAACACCTTCTGCCGCAAGCTCTGCAACACTCTTAACATTGTCAGGGCTGTGTGGGCATGCTGCAAGCGGTCTGAGCTTGCCAAGATCAATCTCAATCACCTTATCGTATTCAGCATCATCGTCGCTTGAAAGCTCAACCCAGTCGCACTCTCTTCCCTGTGCAGTAAGGAAAGCTCTTGTCTTCTCATCACTTGGGAATACGGATGTTGTAGCGCCAAGCTCAGCACCCATATTGGTTATAGTACATCTCTGAGGAACCTCGAGCGTCTTAACTCCCGGACCTGCATATTCTATGATGTATCCTACTCCGCCTTTAACAGTAAGCTGTCTCAGGACTTCAAGGATAATATCCTTGGCCGAAGCGCCGCCGCTGAGCTCTCCGCTGAGTTCAACCTTGAGCATCTTAGGCATAGGGATATAGTATGCGCCGCCGCCCATTGCAACAGCAACATCCATACCACCCGCACCGATTGCGAGCATTCCTATTCCGCCGCCTGTCGGAGTGTGTGAGTCGGATCCGATTAAGGTTTTGCCCGGAATGCCAAATCTTTCATAGTGAACCTGATGGCAGATGCCGTTGCCCGGACGCGAATACCAGATGCCGTGCTTTGCCGCTACGCTCTGAATATATCTGTGGTCGTCCGCATTCTCAAATCCGGACTGAAGCGTATTGTGATCAATATAAGCCACGGACCTCTCGGTCCTTACTCTCGGAATTCCCATCGATTCGAATTCGAGATATGCCATTGTTCCTGTAGCATCCTGTGTAAGCGTCTGATCTATTTTGAGCCCGATCTCATTGCCCGGCATCATTTCGCCATCGATAAGATGAGCTGCGATTATCTTCTGCGCTATTGTCTTTCCCATATTTATGCCTCTTCCGAATTAGTTCTCTGTAATGAATTCCTGTATCTTCTTTTCAATCTCGTCACCGCCGATTACAGCCACACGGCCTGCCTCGTATTCGCTGTCGATCCACTTCTTAACGAAGAGTACCAGCTTGCTGTCCTTGGTAACCGCTTTGTCGTCCTTGAGTCCGTAGCGACCGTTGATCCACATTGCGATTCCTGCAGCACCCGAATTCTGATTGATGCTGACAAGCGGAGGTCTCTTGAGGAATTTCTCAGTGTCGAAGATGTTGTAGATTTCCTCGTTCTTGAGGAGTCCGTCCGCATGTATTCCGGCACGGGTAACATTGAAGTTCTCTCCTGCAAAAGGTGTCTGTACCGGCAAAGTGTATCCGATATTCTCGTCGTAGTATCTCGCAAGGTCGGTGATCACCGTTGTATCCATACCGTTGAGAGTTCCCTTGAGCTGTGCATATTCAAATACCATTGCTTCAAGTGGGATGTTTCCTGTTCTCTCGCCGATTCCGAACAAAGTGCAGTTTACCGCAGAGCATCCGTACAGCCATGCAGTCGCAGCATTGGATACAGCCTTGTAGAAGTCATTGTGTCCGTGCCACTCAAGACATTCGCTCGGTACGCCTGCATATTCCTGAAGACCGTAGACAATACCTGCTACGGATCTTGGAAGTGATACGCCCGGATAAGGAACGCCGTAGCCCATGGTATCGCACACACGAATCTTAGCCGGCATGCCTGCCTGATTTGCCATTTCCTGTATTGCCCTTACAAACGGAACTACGAAGCCGTAGAAATCCGCTCTTGTTATATCTTCAAGATGGCAGCGAGGAGTGATGCCCGCTTCGAAAGCGTCATATACAACTGACAGATAGTGGTCCATCGCCTGCTGACGCGTCATGTTCAGCTTGTAGAAAATATGGTAGTCTGAACAGCTCGTAAGAATTCCCGTTTCCTTGACTCCCATCTCTTTAACAACCTTGAAGTCTTCCTTCTTGGCTCTGATCCATGTAGTAATCTGCGGGAACTCAAGCCCCAGCTCCTGGCAGGCCCTGATCGAAGCCTTTGCTCTGTCGCTGTAGGTGAAGAACTCTGTCTGTCTGATAATTCCATTAGGACCGGACAGCTTGGAAAGCATCTTAAAAATCTCAACGATCTGCTTGGTTGTATAAGGCTCTCTTGACTGCTGACCGTCTCTGAAGGTCGAGTCTGTTATGTAGATGTTCTCAGGCATTCCGTAAGGGCTCGTTCTGAAGTTGAAGGCTACCTTAGGTATTTCCGTATATTGAAAGAACTGCCTGAACAGCTCAGGTTCAGGTATATCCTGTACTTTATAATTATATGATTCCATCTCCAGGAGATTGGTTTTGTTGTTTAATTTGATCTTTTCTTCCATCATCATTACCTCCGAAGCACAAAACCGGCTATTTATAAGTCAATTTTGTTTCTGCTCCCCAAATTGTATACATGTATTTTATTCCGAAGTTCTCTCAATGTCAAATAAAAAAGGAAGGGGTTTCGCCCTTCCTTCGTAATTTTATACATACCATTCCGACTCGTTCTGATGTCTGAACAGTTTCTCCATCGTTCGCTCTGCGACGGCTGCAGCCTTAGGTGACAGCCTGCTTATTCTGTGGACCGGCATCCTGCCCGCAACATCTATAGGTGCAGGCTTTACGCGCATGCCTTCGATCTCACAGCCTGCAAGTCGTTTGATCTTCATTGCCGCTATATTGGCAAAGTCGACTATCTCCTGCATGTCCTTAAGATCAGGTCTCTTTAGCGTAACCTCGGACACGCCTGAGTGCTCTGTTACAAAAGCTCCCGCTCCAATGACCTTGAAGCCCCGGTCCTCAGCTCTGCGATACAGTTCATACAAAGCGTTGCCGTATGACCTTGTAGCATAAGATACGACCGCGATCGTCATTGCTCCGGATCCTTCAACGTTCTCAAGGACCTTAAGTGCAGGAACCGGCATCTTGCCCACTCGAACAGGCACGGCAACTACCGCAATTGTATCCTGGTCAAACGACGGTATCTCCAGCGGTCTTCTGAAAATGTCGTAAGTCTCACAACTGATCTCTGTGCCGCACTCGGCAGCGATTCTGTCTGCAAGCTCGTTTATTATTTGATCTGTTATTATTGCAGTTCCGCCTCTTGGGCTGAAGTGCAAGCCTACAATTCTGTTGATCATCTTTCCTTATTCGGCGCTCTCATCACGTCCACACGACTGATTGTAGCATCGTACATCATCCGAAATTAGTCGAAATTGTGAAGATTTTCTGTAAAAATACCGAATAGACTTACTTATATTCTCTGTCCCATCTTTCAAAGTAATCAATCTGCATTGCTGCCTTAACCTCAGCAAGAGTCTGCTCCGCCGTAGCCCTTGCATCCTCTGTGCCTGCTTTGACAGCTGCAATTACCTCATCGATATGCTCTTCGTAGTATGCTCTTCTCTCTCTGATAGGTGTCAGGAACTCGTTCAGCACTGCAAAGAGGAACTTCTTAACCTTAACGTCTCCGAGTCCGCCTCTTCTGTAGTGATCCTTCAGCTCATCAAGATCCTTGTACTCAGGAAGATATTTTTCAAATGAGTCAGGCTTTACGAACGCATCCAGATATGTGAATACTGTATTTCCTTCAACCTTACCCGGGTCTTCCACTCTCAGATGTCCCGGATCAGTGTACATGGACATGATCTTCTTTCTGAGTGTCTCTTCATCATCTGACAGATAAATAGTATTGCCCAGCGACTTGGACATCTTAGCCTGTCCGTCTGTACCCGGCAGTCTCAGGCATGATGCATTCGGAGGAAGATAAATTTCCGGCTCAACAAGCACATCGCCGTAGGTCGCATTGAACTTACGAACGATCTCGCGGCACTGTTCAAGCATTGGCTCCTGATCTTCGCCTACAGGAACGATTGTTGCCTTGAAGGCTGTGATATCGCTGGCCTGGCTGATAGGATATGTAAAGAAGCCTACAGGAACACTGTCTCCGGCAAAGCCTCTCATTTTAATTTCTGTCTTAACCGTCGGGTTTCTCTGTACACGTGATACTGTTACGAGATTCATATAGTATACAGTCAACTCGTGCAGCTGAGGAATTTCAGACTGAATGAAGATGGAAGTCTTGGCAGGATCGATTCCTACTGACAGATAGTCCAAAGCTACCTGCATTACACTTTCTCTTACCTTCTGCGGGTTGTCCGCATTGTCTGTCAGAGCCTGAGCATCTGCAATCATTACGAAAACCTTGTCGTACTCTCCGCTGTTCTGAATTTCAACTCTCTGTCTCAATGATCCGACATAGTGTCCGATGTGGAGTTTTCCCGTTGGGCGGTCGCCCGTCAGCATTATTTTCTTATCGCTCTTCATATATATTCTCCTCTGTAATAACCGCATCCATTTTCACATCATACGGTCCTGTTGGTAGTTCTTCTGCAAGTACTCTCTCATAGCACAGTGCAAAGGCCCTACAGTCTTCTCTTGTCTGTCTGAGATATCTGTCATAGTAGCCGGCTCCGTGGCCAAGTCTTGCACCTTTGATGTCACAGCTTACGCACGGCAGGACAACGAGATCGAGTTCTTCCGGATTAACAAGCGGAGCATCCGTTCCCGGCTCAGCAATTCCGTAGGCCCCGGTCACAAGCTTGTAGCCCGGCGCGAACTCTCTCGCCTCCATAGTCGGCGTATCCATGATGCGGTTTCCGGCCTCGTCTATATCTATACACTTTGGCAGACACACTCTCTTACCGTGACGAAGCATGGTAGTCAGTATCTCCGATGTTATGACCTCTCTGCCTGTCGAAACGTACAGCATCACAGTTTTCGCATTCCTGTAAGCATCGGTGTGGATCAGCTTACTGCGAATAAGTGCTGCCGCATCATGTCTGTAGACATCATCAAGCTGCGCTAATCGAGTTTTTATCTCTTTGCGCCACCATCGTTTAGCCTCGAGGACAGTGCCCGGTATTTCGTTGTTGTTAACCTTGATCGCCATTAGTTCTTTTATATCTTATCTATTATTCTTTTTCTAACTCGCTTAGTATAAAGCACCGACATTGTTACACCAATTATTTCTGCAATCGGGAACGCCCACCACACTGCATTGACTCCGAACAGCCTTGAGAACAGGAATGCAACCGGCACGATCACAACAAGCTGTCTTACAAGCGAGATGTTCATGCTGTAAACACTCTTGCCGAGCGCCTGGAACACAGCACCTCGCATGATGCAGTATCCTGCGAACGGGAAGTTCAGGGACATGATATGCAAAGCATTCACTCCCATCGCCGTCATTTCCGGACTTGCCGCAAACAGCGCCATAAGCTGTTTAGGGAAAATCCAGAATATAGCTGTGCCCATAAGCATAAATCCGACTCCGTATCTTACGCCGAGGCTCATAACCTCTTCCAGTCTGTCCCTGCGTCTTGCACCATAATTGTACGCAACGATAGGTACAGTTCCGGAGTTCAGTCCGAAGGTCGGCATGAACACGAAGCTCTGAAGCTTGAAGTATGCACCAAAGGTAGCAACGGCAGTTGCTGAAAACGCGATCAGAATCTGGTTAATGAGGAAGTTCATTACAGATCCCACCGACTGCATTACAATAGTAGGGATTCCGATTCTGTAAATATCCTTCATCGTCGGCCAGTGCGGCTTGATCTTGCGCCAGCTCAATCCGATTTCTTTGTTTCTTGTCTTGTTAAAGTAAAGTCCGAGGCAGCAGCCAAGTGTCTGTCCGAATACAGTCGCAAGCGCCGCACCCTTAACGCCCAGTGCCGGGAATCCAAAGTATCCGAATATGAGGATCGGGTCCATGATGCAGTTGAACAGTGCTCCGCTTCCCTGCACGAACAGGATGTACTTGGTCTTGCCCGTCGCCTGAAGCAGACGCTCCAGCATGGACTGTGTCATCGGCATGATGGAGAGCCACTGCGTGATCTGCAGATAAACAGTTCCATATGCAACGATTGTAGGATCACCGGTCTGCGCGGAAATGATCTTTCCCGCAAAGCAACCCACTATGAAGAATATGGTGTAGTTTATTGCAACAAGCACAAACCCGTTGTGTGCAACCTTCTCTGCCTTGGCATATGCCTTTGCACCGAGACATCTCGAAAGCAACGCACTCATTCCTATAGCCGTACCGATACCAAACGCCATATTCAGCAGCTGGAACGGATTTGCAAGTGTTACCGCCGTCAGCGCCTCTTCATTAATATGGGCTACGAAAATCGAGTCGACTACATTGTACAAAGCCTGCACAAACATGGACAGCATGAGCGGCAGTGACATCTTGATAAGCAGTCCGTGAATCGGTTCAGTGCCCATGCGATCCGAATCACGTTTTTTAGTATTTATTTCTTCCTTCTTAACCTCTTCGTTCAATTTCTTTCCTCTATATACCTCTATATATATGTAGGTTTTATTGTTTTTTCTCTGCTCGTCTCTGGAACAGCTTAACTATCTCTACGATTGGAATGATCATTATCGCAAGTCCCATAGCTATCGCATATTCTCTTATATCGATCGTGGAGAATCCGAACAGCCTTGCAAGAGCAGGAATCTCTATTACCGAAGTAGTCAGGATCAGTGCTGCGATTGCAGAGCCCCACAGCCACTTGTTCTGGGTATTCAGACGGAATATGGAACCTCTTCTCGATCTCATGTTAAATGAGTGGAAAATTTCGCACATCGACATTGTCAGGAATGCCATTGTAATTCCGTCGTTGGATGCAACGATGTGCCACTGACCTGTCTGCAGGAACTCTCCTACAAAGTATGCAATAAGCACCAGCAAGGTGGTTAATCCTCCCTGATACAGAATATCTTTGTCCATTCCTCCCGCGAAAACGCCCTCTCGTGCGCTTCGAGGCTTCTGCTTCATCGAATCTGCTTCACCATCCTCGAGACCCAACGCAAGTGCTGGCAGAGAATCCGTAATCAGATTGATCCACAGAAGATGTGCCGGCTTCAGTATAGTGAAGCTCATCATTGTAGCAATCAGAATCGACAGAACCTCTGAAGCATTGGTTGCGAGCAGGAACTGGATTGCCTTCCTTATGTTTGCGTAAATTCTGCGTCCCTCTTCAACCGCCGACACGATAGTTGCAAAGTTGTCGTCTGCAAGTATCATATCTGCAACATTCTTGGTAACGTCTGTTCCTGTGATACCCATTCCGATACCGATGTCAGCAGACTTGATAGCAGGTGCATCATTAACTCCGTCGCCTGTCATGGCAGTAACCATCAGGTTGGCACGCCATGCTTTGACGATTCTAACCTTGTGCTCCGGCTGAACGCGAGCATATACCGAATATGTTCCAACCTTATTAAGGAGCTCTTCATCACTCATATCATCAAGTGCTGCTCCGAGAATTGCATCATCGGCACTATCGATAATTCCAAGATCCTTGCCGATTGCAACAGCTGTATCGAGCTGATCTCCTGTGATCATAATAGGTCTGATGCCTGCTTCCCAGCATTTAGCGATAGCTGCCTTGACCTCCGGTCTTATCGGATCGATCATGCCTGTCAGTCCGACGAAAATCAGCTGGTCCTCAAGCGATTTGTCGGAGAAATCTGCTGGCTCTTCATTATATACACGAACTGCCAGCGACAGTACGCGTAGCGCCTTGCTTGCCATCTTGGCATTGGCTTTGCGAACACTGCCTGCAAGCTCCTCTGTCATTGGTACGATTCCCGCTTCGGTAAGCATATGAGTACAATGTCTGAGCACAACGTCAGGTGCTCCTTTGGTGAACTGTACATAATCAGAAGAAGCAATCAGCTCACCCATAACTGTATCCGTCTCTGCAGGTGCGTCATGTCCTGCATTACTGTGAACTGTTGACATCATCTTGCGGCCCGAATCAAAAGGTGCTTCTCCGATACGAGGGAACTCTTTGACAAGACCCGGCTTTGGCAGATTCTGAGCGGAAGCATATGCAACCAAGGCTGCCTCTGTCGGCTCGCCTACGACCTCTTCAACTCCGTCATTGATCTTAAGCTCAGCGTCACAGCACAGCGCCATGCCCGCCGCAAGCACATCCTGGTCAGAGCCAAAGTAGTCAACAACAGTCATCTTATTCTGCGTAAGTGTGCCTGTCTTATCGGAACAGATCACCTGTGCGCAGCCGAGAGTCTCTACCGCAGTCAGCTTACGTATTACAGCGTTCCTCTTAGACATCTTGGTAACGCCTATCGAAAGTACGATCGTGACTACAGCTACAAGACCTTCCGGTATTGCGGCAACAGCCAGTGATATCGCAAGCATGAAGGTATCTATCATGATGTCTGCGCTGATATGTCCTGCCTTGATAACTCCAAGCAGGAAAATGAATACGCATATTATAAGTACAAGCTTGGTCAGAATCTTCGAGAGCTGAGCCAGCTTGATCTGCAGCGGCGTCATCTCGTCTTCGGCCTGAGCCAGAGCATCGGCGATCTTGCCCATCTCTGTATCCATTCCGGTACCTGTTATTACTGCCTTGCCTCTTCCGTATACAACAGTGCTGCCCATGTATATCATGTTCTTCCTGTCGCCGAGCGAAACGTCCTTGGCATCTGCCGCAAGCTCGATTGCCTCAGCCTGCTTGGTAACAGGAACAGACTCTCCTGTCAGCGCCGCTTCTTCAATTTTCATGGATGCAGCTTCGAGCAGTCTGCCGTCAGCAGGAACGCTGTCTCCGGCTTCGAGAATAATCACATCACCGACTACCAGCTCTGAGCTTTCGAGCGTAACGAGCTGTCCGTCTCTCAGAACCTTGGATTTGGCCGCGGTCATTTTCTTGAGAGCTTCGATGGCCTCTTCAGCTTTGCTCTCCTGAACAACACCCAGAACAGAATTCAGAATTACTACAAATAATATAATGAAGACATCTGTCGGGCTTTCGTGTTCATACAGCGATGTAACGAGAGATAAAATCGCTGCCACCAGAAGTACGATAATCATCGGATCCTTCATCTGATCGAAGAACCTCAAGATTGCACTTCTCTTCTTCGCCTCTATAAGTTTATTCGGACCGTTCTCCTCAAGGCGCTTTGCCGCCTCTTCAGATGTGAGACCCGTTGATTTTGTTTTCATTTCCCCGAGCACATTGTCTGCGGACTCAAGGAACGGTTTATAGTTTTCTTTCATATGTGTAACCTCCATACGTAGACACAATATTATAGCATATCGGAAATTCAATTTCACACGGTTTAATGCTAATCTTTAGCGTGTTGATCTACAATTGATGTGACACCATCATGCATATACAAAAGCGATAGGTTCCATTAGAATGTTAATAACCACAAAAACATCTAAGGAAAGGAATCCTATCGCCATGAACAATATAACACACACTCAACGTTATTTACCACACGAATTAATAACTCGCTTTCATGCTGTTAAATTGTATCGCAGCGGA